>JAGBCA010000045.1 GCA_017938205.1 Clostridia bacterium | reverse complement strand
GCTGCGGCGACTGTGGCGGCACCCGCATCCGCAGTCGCACCTTCAGAACGGCGCGAGATATTCTCAATGCGTGCAAGCGCGGCGGCAATACGCGCCTCGGCACTTCTGTCCGAAGCAGCCACTGCATTCTCCAATCTGCGCGCGGCATCGCTAAGCGCAGTCTCCGCCTCTGCGACGCGGGGATGCTTGGTTTGATCGAAGCGAAGCGAATCGGGGATCATATACGAGGGCATCATCTGCGAAACGCGAAGCTTCACGATATCCTCATCCACCGCTCTTGCGGCCTCTGCCTCGCGCATTCTCTGCGCCTGCACCTCGGCCTTTGCGCCGATCAAATCCAGATTGACCGCACGCTCTGCCTCAGACATCGGCCCCTCGGCCACGGATGCCTGCGACGAAATATCGATCTCGATCTCTTCCTCAGCAGATGCGGCATCATCCGCGCTTGCGAGATCTTCCTCATTATGTAAGAAATCGGGGGTTTCTTCCGGCGTCTGCTCCTCGGCAACGGGTGCATCCGCCTTAGGCTCCTCCACCTCGGGCTTGGGCGCCTCCTTCGGTGCGGCCGCAGGTGTGGGCATAGCTTCCTCTGCGGGGGCGGCCACCGGCGCATTTGCCTCGGGTGCCTCTGCCTCGCTCTCATTTTCCATTTTCTTCATCAGCGCAGAGCTTCTTTGACGGCGTGCCATCAGCTCCTCGCGCTCGCGGCGAAGCTGCTCCTCCGCTTCTCTCTCGGCTCTTGCCTTCGCCTCAGCCTCTGCGGCCAAGCGCTCAAGCTTCGCCTTGGAAACGGTGGCTCTTGCCGCCTTTTCGATCTTCTGATTCTGGCGATAGTTCTCCGTATAATCCAGAACGGCCGCACGGCGATCCGCCACGCTCTTTGCCGCTTCCTTCGCTTGTGCGCGCCTTTCCTCTTCCGCCTTCTGGAGCTGCTCTATGCTCTGCTCCTGCTCGGCCCGACGAAGGCTCTGCCCCTCGGCAACTGCCGCGGTCACCTTTTCCGCCTCGGCCACGCGCTCGGCTGCATTGTCCAAGCGCTCCGTGAGTGCCACGTTGTCGGTCGCGTTTGCCGTCGCGCCCGCAAGTGCGTTCTTGTTTTCTGCCATTGCAAATTCCCCCAACTTAAAAATCTATAAAGTCCAAAATTTAATAAACAAAATTATCCCTGCAGTGCCGTTCCGATCACGGTGGCAAACTGCGCGAGCTCGGGGATCACAAAATGAACCCCATACGCCTCTTCAAGGGCGTTGAAATAATCCGCCTTCTGCCGACAGTACGAAAGATTCGTCAGATTGCCGGTCAGAACGATGTCGCGAACACCGCGGGATCTTGCGGCAAAAATAGCCACCATTCCCACCGTCTCGAAAACGAGATTGAGGATCCCCTTGGCAATATCGCTCTTGGTTGCAAGATCCGAGACGTTTCCGAAGTTGGACGCCGTCAGATCCGCGGGCATACGCCCCATGCTTTTTTTCGCTGAAATATCACCGATGCAAAGGTCGATATTGGAGAGCTGACCCTCCTCGGCCATCTCCACGATGTGCTCTATGTTATCCGCCTTGAGAAGAAGCTTGGAAAGCCCCATCAGCGTACCGCCGCCAACACCCGTACCGCCGAGGTATTCGATCCCCTTCGTTTTGGATGCGTGCACGATCGCCGTTCCCGTACCGAGGCTCACGGCAAGACATTCCGAAAGCCCGGAAAGATACATGGCGCCAAGACCGATGCTGTCAAACTCGGAAACGTGCCTGCAGGGCAGCTCGTACAGCTCCGCGCTTAAGAAGGTGGAGCCGACGCCCGTCATCATCACCTTTGCAATATCCTTCAGCGACAGGGCGTTTTCATACGTGAATTTTCCAAACGCACCGTACACCGAGGTCACCGGATCGTTCGCCCGCACGAAAAGAGGTGCAAGCGCCTTTTTTTCTCCGTTTTCTTCCTTGAAGCCCATGATTTTCGTGGTGCTCCCTCCCACGTCGATTCCAACAACAACGCCCATCGGGCATCCTCCGTTTCCGCGCCGCCAAAAGCCGAGGCGTGCTTTATTTCAGATGCTCTCCCATCAGATTTTCAAAGGAGAGGCCGTATTTATTCGCAATATCGCGTGCATAGGACTTTCCGTCCGGCTTCGCACGCAGGATCTTGAAGGAGCGCTTTCCCTGCTCCATGCCCGCAACGAGAGTATCCACCGCACCGCCGCCAAGCGCAAGCGAACGCTCGTTGATGCGCCCCGTCGCAAGCGCCAGATCGTGCAGATGCGTGGAGAAAATGCCGCGCACGCCCTTCACGGCCAGTGCACAAAGAATTTCCTCCGCAATGTAGGTTGCCTCATACGCACCCGTGGAGGAAAGCGACTCATCCAGAAGCGCCATGCCGTATCCGTCTACGGCGTTGAATATCTCGCGCAGTCTCGCGCATTCCTCGCCGAGACGCCCCTTATCTATCGTATCGTCCGCTTCTTCGGGAAAATGCGTAAAGATCCCGCTGACGACCGAAAGCGAAGCCTTCTCGGCCGGCACGGGCAAGCCCAGCTGCAGCATAGCCTGGCATGCGCCCACAGCCACCGTGATCACGGACTTTCCGCCGCGGTTCGGCCCGGTCAGCACGAAAATGCTTCCCGCCTCATCAAAGCTTACGTCATTGGTCACCATCTCATCGGAGATAGCAAGTGCGACGCGCGGATTATAGAGTCCCTCCGTGCGGAAGGCCTTTTCCTCCTTCGGACGGATCTCGGGGAACGAAGCGGCGCAGCCCGCGTGCTCTCTCAAGCGCTCGATCACGCTCGTAGCCTTGCAAATAAACTCGATCTCGGGCAAAAGCTGAAGAAGGAAATCCGTATGATCCAGAACGTATTCGCCAACGATCGAGCGCCACCCCTTCACGGAAGCGCGGAAGATCTCCTCCAGCGCACCGTGCAGCGCGGCCGTCATGGCCTCGGAGGCATTGTCGCTCTGCCCGCCCTTCTTCAAGGGAGAGAGCGCCGCAATGCAGGTGCTCGCATCGTTGCGGAAGGAGAGGCGAAGGATCTTATCCAGGATCTTGCCCGATTTAAAGGGCTCGGCATTTACGGAGATCACCCCCGCAGAGGCAGGCACCATGCCCGCATCCAGATTCACGCCGATGGTCACGCTCTTCACCTCGTGCACACGCTGCGAAAGCGCCGTGAGCTTCTTATTCAGCTCTTTATAATAATCGGACTCGGAGAGCCCGCAAACCGCATCTGCCAGGGCGGCAAACGCACCGTCCGAAAGACGGTCACGCACAGGGGAAAGCCCCTTCGTCAGCGTATCGATGCAGGACACGTAGAGCTCGATCTCGGTGATGCTGTAGAGATAGGACTCTGCAGGGTTAGACTCACTTTCCATATGGCGAAGCTCGTGAATATCCGCCAAAACGGGATAGATGGCGTCCAGCGTCTGCCGAAGCTCCTGCACGGCAAGCATATCCGCAAAGGTCTTTTGGCGATAGCGCAGGATCTCTTCATCCTCCGTAAAGAAATCGGAGAGCATCGAGGTGCGCAGAGAAAAGATCTCGGTCAACCCCAGCGCATCGCATACCCTATCGGAAATATCGGGGCGGGCCGCCGCATCTCTATGAAGCTCGCGTGCCTCCTTCGTGGGATAAAGAAGGCTGATAAAAATATCGTCCATTGGCATCCTTTCCGCAAAAAAGCTCTGTAAGCACCCAAAAAAGCAGGGCATTCAAAAAATCTATATATAAACGATCGCTCGCATAAAATAAAATAAGCGTATTATATTATACCATATATTTTTTAAATGCGCAAGGGGGAAACGAAAAAATATTTTATTTTTTACAAGTGGATCTCTTCATCACGTTCCATGTGCAAAAAAACAAAAGCAAAAAACTGCAAATATTTTTTTGATTTCTCTCCCGTTCGCGGTCCAAGATCCGCCTTTTTTCTTTAAAAAAGCAAATAATCATTTACATTTTTCTTTCTTTTTCCGCTTGCGCTTCAAAGCGTCGGATCTTCGCCCTTCGCGCAGTTTTTCAAGCAAACCCCTAAATGGGCAATAAATGTTTTTTTGCCTATTGACTTTTCTCGCGCGTTCTGTTATACTCATGGCGTAAACAACGATCCCAAAAGGAGAATACGCCTATGAAGCTTATATTTGCGGGTGACATCAGCACCCATCACGCCAAGGAAATCAAGGGCAAGGCTGCCGAGGCGGCACTTGCCGAGCTGAAGCCCATTCTTGATACGGCGGACTACCGCCTTGTGAACCAGGAAAACGTGCTCTGCAAGGAGGGCGTTGGCTACGCGATCGCCAAGAGCGGCCCCAATCTGCGCGGCGACGAGGAAAACATCGATCTTCTCAAGGCGGGCGGCTTTGACTGCGCGATCTTAGCAAACAACCACTTCGGTGACTTCCATCATGCAGCCGCCCTGGCAACCATCGATCTTCTTGACCGTAACGGCTTTGCGCACATCGGCGGCGGCAAGGATCTTGCTTCTGCCTACGCGGCCGTAACCTATGAGAAGGACGGCCTGCGCGTTGCCTTCATCGCCGTTTGCGAAAACGAATTCGGCGGTGCCACCAAGACGACCCCCGGCGCGGCCGCTTACGATCTTCGCCTGCTGGCCGATCGCATTGCAGAGGAAAAGGAAAAGGCAGATCTCGTGATCGTTGTCTTCCACGGCGGAAACGAATACAATCCCCTCCCTGCCCCCAGAGCGCGTGACCGCTACCGTCTGATCCTCGATCTCGGCGCAGATGCGCTGATCGGCGGACATACCCACTGTATGCAGGGATACGAATTTTACAAGGGAAAGCCCATTGTATACAGCCTCGGCAACTTCTTCTTCCCTTGGCCGAACACCCCTGCACAATCCGGCTGGAATTTCGGCTACATGGCAGAGCTGACGCTCGAAAAGGGCGCACAGGCCAAGATCGCTCTGCATCCCTACCGTCTGACGGAGAGCAACACCCTGCATCTGCTGACCGGCGAGGACAAGGAAAAGGTTCTCGCTTATATTGAAAAGATCTCCGCTCCGATCGCGGATATGGACGAGCTTCATAAATATTTCGATGCATGGTGTCTCGGCTCGGGCGTTTCTTACGCGCAGCATCTTGTCTACACCAAGGATTACGAGAAGAGCGGACACGATTACGAAACTCTGCAAAACGTATCCAAGGTTCGCAACCTCTTCACCTGTGAGTCGCACAACTACCTGCTGACCAATCTGCTTCGCATGGAGCACGAAAACCGCTTCGACGAGGCAAAGGCATATCAGGAAAAGCTTTCCGCTTTGCAGAAGATGCCCCTTTCAGGGGACACTGCAGGCGGCGTTTACAATAAGATCCTGTAAATTCTCCGAAGCCAAATAAAAAAAGCGCTTATGGAACGAAAACCGTTTCGTAAGCGCTCTTTCTTTTTTCATCGGAACGAAAAATGTATTCTACATCGTAACCGCGGGTGCCGAGACCGAAGTCCTCAGCTCCCTTTTTTCTTGCTTACGCCGAACAGACGCGCCAGCAAGGGCGCCAACAGCTTCGGCGAACGGATGACAACGATCTTCATGATCCTTCCTCTCTTCCTCGCGATCGGGCACGGCAAGGCCTGCCCCGCAAAAACGCCCTTCCCTCTCGCAGAGAGAGAGAAGATGCCTTCGTTTTCATTGTATGCGAAAGGGAGTGCAGGCGTGCGCGGTCAATACCGATCCTCGTACACGCCGCCCGCAATAAACTCGCGGATCAGAGAGGTTTTCGGCACGAGCGAGGGCGAGAGCGGAGCAATACGCGCAAGCGCGCGCTCGATCACCGAAAGATAAGAATCGTCGATCCCTGCGGCAGCAATACGCGCGGCAGCCATATCCTTCAGAACGCCGAGCTCAAAGGTGTGGAAGGTGTTAAAGAAAAAGTCCGCATTGCTCTTATAAGGATACAAATACTTATCCTCGCCGTCCAGCACCGATTGCCAGACCGAAAGTGTCAGCGATACGTCCGCGCCTCGGAAAATGCTGTCTCGCACGAGGCGGCGCAAAAAGCGGATCTTGCGCCCCGAAAGGACCCTCTCCCCCGCTTCATCCACGATGTTGGTGGAAACGCTGACGAAAAGGCGCAAAACGCCCCCCTCGGGCAGATGATGTGCAATGGCGGGATTGAGCGCGTGCAGCCCCTCCACGATCACACAGCCGTGCCGCACAGGCTCGTACGCGGTCTCGGAGATCGCACGGCCAAGCTTAAAATCATAGCGCGGAATGGAAAAATCCCGTCCGAGCAAAATGTGAGAGAGGCAATCCCGCACGCGCGCAAGATCCAGCGCATCTGCGGACTCCATATCCCGCGCGCCGCTCTCCAGGCGAGGATAGGCAGGATCCTCATGATCGCGATAAAAATTATCCAGGGAAACGATCAGCGCGTCAAAGCCGCGCGTGCGGATGGCATCCGCGATCAGATTGGCCGTGGTGGTCTTGCCCGCGCCCGAGGGGCCGGCCAACAAAAGCACCTTGATCTGACTTTCCGTGATCCGCTCGGCCACCTCTGCGACCTGCTTTTCATATAACGCCTCGTCCGCGGCCACCGTTTCTGCGCCGCGGGCGATCGCCTCATTCAATCGGGTAATGGATAGCTCTGCCATAAATATCTCACAGGGCTCGCCGCAGATCCTTGCGGCAATACGCCCTTCCTTTCTTTCGTTTAATAACCGCTGATGGGCAGCTCCGTATTGTCCTCTCCGCGCTCAACGCGCAAAATCAGCACCCGATAGGAGCGCCCCTCAGGCATCAGGACCTCCACCGTCTCGCCCTCCTTGTGCCCCATCAGAGCCGCGCCCAAGGGCGACTCCTTGGAAACGAAGCCGCGCAGGGCATCCTGGCGCAGCGTGGTGACGATCTGAATGCGCTTCTCTGCGCCGCGATCCAGATTGCGGATCGTTACGTAATCAAAGAGGCTCACACCGTCGTTTTTCTCCACACTCACGACTCTCGCCGTGCGGATCATGTTTTCGAGATAGCGGATGCGCCCGTCGTTTTGGCGCTTGGCTCTTTTTGCCTCTCTGTACTCCTCGTTTTCGGAAAGATCTCCGAGCTCTCGCGCCTGGCGCATCTCCGCACGGAGGACGGGCGCAAGCTTCTCGTTTCTGTATTTGATCTCTTCCTCCATCTTTTTTATATCAACTTCTGTCAGCTCGTCGTACATAAGACCTCCATAATGTAAATAATGCTTTGCATTTAATTAGAAAGAGCGGGATGCGGCGGTATTTCCGGCGCATCCCTATCTTCTATTATATGTCCCGTAGAGATTACAAAGCCTCTACGATCTCCTTGGTGTCTCTTGCGATCACGAGCTCCTCGTTGGTGGGGATCACGAGAATGCGGATGGGAGAATCGGACGTGGAAATATCGATCTCCTCGCCGCGGATCTTGTTCTTCTCTGCATCGATCTTAACGCCGAGGAAGGCAAGCTTCTCGCAAACCTTCTCACGGTACAGCGCACTGTTTTCGCCGATACCGCCGGTGAATACGATCGCATCCGTTCCGCCCATAGCGGCGATATAGCCGCCAACGATCTTAACCAGCTGATGCACGTACATCTTTTCCACGAGCTGGCAGCGGGCGTTGCCCTCGGCAGAGCCCTTGGTGATCTCCTGGTTGTCGCTGCTGATGCCGCTGACACCAAGCATACCCGATTTCTTATTCATCATCTTGTCGATCTCGTCTGCGGTGGTCAGCTCGCCCTTGCGCATCAGATAGGGAATGATGGCGGGGTCGATACTGCCGCAGCGTGTACCCATCATAATACCCTCAAGAGGCGTAACGCCCATCGTGGTATCGAAGCACTTGCCGTTCATAACGGCGGCCATGGAAGCACCGTTGCCAAGATGGCAGGTAACCACGTTGATGTCCTCGCGGCCGAGCATAGCGGCAGCGCGTGCGCTCACGTATCTGTGAGAGGTGCCGTGGAAGCCGTAGCGGCGGATCTTATACTTCTCGTAGTATTCATAAGGAAGCGCGTACATATAAGCATAATCGGGCATCGTCTGATGGAAGCCGGTATCAAACACCGCAACCTGCGGCACGTTCATTACCTTTTCACAAGCGAGAATACCCGTGAGATTTGCGGGGTTATGCAGGGGGCCGAGATCCTTGCACTCGTCAATGATCGCCTTAACCTCCTCGGTGATCAGCACCGAGCCGGAGAGCTTTTCTCCGCCGTGCAGAACGCGGTGGCCAACTGCCTCGATCTCGTCTACGGACTTCAGAACGCCGAGCTTTTCATCCACGAGCGTATTCAGAACGAGAACGAGTGCCTCTGCGTGCGTAGGAAGCGTAGCGGCAGTTACGTAATCCTCTCTGCCCTCCACCTTGAACTTGAATCTCGACTTTCCGCCGATCTCCTCACAGATACCCTTTGCGAGCACCTTCTCCGTATCCATATCCATGACCTGGAATTTCAGAGAGGAGCTGCCTGCGTTGATAACCAAAACCTTCATTTTTCTTTTTCCTTACCTTTATATATATTATTATAATAACGATTTTATGCGTATGCCCTATACGTGATACCAAAGATCCAAATATAGAGGATCGCAATGACAACGCCCGCGATCGCGCCGAAAAAGACCTGCATCGGCGTATGTCCCACCATGGTTTTCAGCTTCTCGCGGCGGCGGATGCTGTCTCCCTCAAAGATCGCATCTCCCAGCGTTGAAAAAATATCCAGAAGCACCACAGCCTGCTTTCCCGTCTCGCGCCGAACGCCGGTGGCATCGTGCATCACGATGATCGCGAGAATGAAGGCAAGGCCAAAGACGGGCGAGGCAAAGCCGCAGGTGTAGCCCACCATCACCGCCGTGCACACCACGGTGGCAGAATGGCCGCTGGGCATACCGCCGTCCCCGAAAAGACGCCGTGGATCGGGATGCCCGTCCGCAATCCAGGCAACGAAAAATTTCAGCACCTGCGTGATCAGCCAGCTGCAAAGCGCCGCCATTAAAATATAGTTTTTCAAAAAGTCCAAAATAAGCGTCATACAAAACCTCCGCTATCCTCTCTATTGTAGCACCTTTTTTAAAAAAATGCAAGTATTATTTAAAAACAATGCATCAAGATAAAAAAGCCCTCGGCACAAGCACTGTGCCAAGGGCAGGAAAGGACGAACGCTTTCACGCCGTATCATGGAGTTTTTTCACCCTCGGTGAGAAGAAATTTCATGAGATAAGGCGTAAGGATGCGCGCGACTTGAAGCCGTATTCACATACGGCGAGAGGAGCAAGTCAGCCGACAACGCAGTATCGTGGCATTTATTTCACCCTCGGTGAGAAGAAATTTCATGAGACAAGGCGTAAGGATGCGCGCGACTTGAAGCCGTATTCACATACGGTGAGAGGAGCAAGTCAGCCGACAACGCAGTATCATGGCATTTATTCCACCGAGAGGACTACCTTGCCAACGTTTTGCCCCTTAGCTAAAATATCATGGGCGGCCTCTGCCTCGGTAATGGGCAGAACCTTATAGATCGTGGGCTTTACCTCGCCGCTTGAAACGCGGGGCCAAACCTCTTTTACAAGAGAGGCGAGGATGGAGGCCTTCATTTCGGGGGTGCGGGAGCGAAGGGTGCTGCCGACGATGCGGATATTTTTCTTATAGATGGTCTTGAGATCGATGGTGGCCTCTGCGCCCGCAAGCGCCGCGATCACGATCCAGCGACAGCCGTACTTCACGTAGGGCAGGCATTCGCCGAGCATTTTTCCGCCAAGGCAGTCGATCGCGATATCCACGGCTCTGCCCGCTTCCTCTTCCTTTTTGAGAACCTCGGCAAGGCTCTCCTCCTTGGTGTTAACAACGAGATCCGCGCCGAGATGTGCGATGGACTCGGGATCGCGGATCACGGTGGTGATCACGCGCAGGCCGAAGGACTTTGCAAGAGGAATGATCACGCTGGCAAGGCCGCTTGCGCCCGCCTGCATCAGAAGTGTGTCGCCTGCCTTGGCCTTGCCCTCCACGAAGAGCTTCAGATATGCGGTTGCATACGCCTCGGGGATCGCCGCCGCCTCGATCATGCTCGTGTTTTTGGGCACGGGCATACACATATCGTATTTTACGGCCACGTACTGCGCGTAGCCGCCACCACCGAGAAGTGCGCAAACCTTCGAGCCGATCTTATAGTCGGACTTTGCCTTTGCGCCCTCGGTCATAGCAACGATCTCGCCCGAAACCTCAAGTCCCATCCATTCGGGACAGCCGGGAGGGGGCGGATAATCTCCGTCTCTCTGCATCAGATCCGCGCGGTTCAAAGCGGCGTATTCCACCTTAACGAGCACCTCGTCCTCTGCGAGAACGGGATCCGGCACCTCGCTCCAAAGGAGCTCCTTATTTTTTCCAACCAATATAGCCTTCATTTATTTTCTCCTTTTTATTTGTTCTGCAGGCCGCAGCACTTATGAACGAGGCGGTACAAATTCTTTTCGTAAGTATAATCGTAAGGATTCTTCTTCTCTCCGCGCACGAAGGAAGCAAATCCGAGCATCATATCCTTATAGCGATGGTAAGGCTCGGAAACAAGGCGCTCGCCGTCTGCGCTCCAGGATTCATCCGTGATACTGCGATAGCCCGTAGTCAAAAGATCACCCTCGAACACCTTTTCCAGCGGCTCGACCACGAAGGTCTCCTTCGTTCCCGTTACCACAAGCTGGCGGCGCAAAAATCCGCCGCACTCCACGTCCGTGGTCTTCACGAAGGAGGCACCGTTTTCATATTCTAGCACCGACAAAGCATAGTCGGGCGCCATCACACCGTTTTTGCCGGATTCCTTAACAAAGGTATGCACCGCCTGCGGCTCACCCTGGATGCGATACACGAGATCGATCAGATGACAACCGAGGAAGAAAAGCATTCCACAGCCGGGGAAAGTGTTTTGCCACTCGCGGAAGGGATCGGGATGCACGCAGCTCATCTGCGCCTCGACGCTGACGATATTGCCAAGTTCGCCTTTGTCAATCCTTTCAAGGAGCGAAAGGATCACGGGATTGTAGCGATACATATATCCCGTATGGAACACGGTTTGATTCTTTTCTGCAACGTCTACCATTTCGATAAAATCGGGCAAGGAAAGGCCGCCCGGTTTCTCCATATGCAAATGTTTCTTTGCATTTACCACCATTTTTGCATATTTCGTGAGATAAATTTCTTCGGTCTCTACAGCAACGGCATCAATGCTTTCATCCGCAAGAATCTCTTCCACCGTCATTTCCTTATAAGTATCAAACACCTTTACCTGATCGGGAAATTTTTCTCTTTCGTTTTCGGGGAGCGCATAACCAACGATTTCAAAAACGTCGGTACATTCCGCGAGGGTTCTAAATACGGGAAGGCCATGGCT
>JAGBCA010000044.1 GCA_017938205.1 Clostridia bacterium | reverse complement strand
CGGTGGTCTTTTAGTCATGCCCTTTTTTCAACACTCAAAATTGTTTGAGCTTTTCGGCTTTGTTGTTACGCCTTTTTTATTTGTATTTTTTCAAAAAGCTCTTGACAAACAGTAACAGGTTTATCGGTGAGTTTATTATAGCACAAAATCTAACTAAAATCAATGTGTTTCTTCAGTAAAACACAAATTGAACGATACCTCATAAATTGAACGAAAAGGGTATAAAGTGAACGATTTGTATTTTACGGCTAAAAACAAAAAAAGCTTGTAACTTTAATCACTTTCGCAGAAAGTGTATATCATCAGGCACGAAGTGGCTGGATATCATCAATGCGGAGCATTGTATATCATCATTACGGAGTTTTAACACACGCTAAAGCGTGATGATATGCAAAAAAGAGCGATTTTCTCGCTCTTTTTGATGATATGCACGCAAACAAGTTGCGTGATGATATACCATTACTCCGTAATGGATAAAAAAATGACTGCAATTTTGTATCAAAATTACAGTCATTTTTTGGTGCGGGAGACGGGTAGGCGAGCGAAAACAGTTGATAACTGTTTTCGCGAAGCCGAAACCGCCCAAAGCAAGGAGTCGGAGAAGGGCTATGGCCCGACGATCGACGACTATGCGACGGTGGTGGGGAACCTTCAATTCCCGTGGTATCACTCTGGCGAGTTTTATACTCGGCAGAGTGATGGCTTTCCCGCAAAACAAAAAGGCAAAGCCGATAGGCCTTGCCTTTTGTTGTATAACGAAAACCACGCGATAGTCGCGTGGTTCAATAAAGGCTATTGCCGATAAGCAGAAAACAAATAAAAAGTCAGGGCAGAATGTCCTTGTGTCAAAGGCTCCCTCCGGGAGGGAGCTGGCGAGCGTAGCGAGCCGACTTGTATCAAGACAAGCACACGCCACGGTGCCAAAATCTATTTTTTATTATTTAATACTACTTGAAATATCTATAAAAACGTGGTATAATAATCGTGCGACACAGTTGAATATTTTTTCGTCCGAAGTCTATGCTTGGTAAAAACGTAGGCTTTGCTTGTCATATCTTCGGACGTGAACTGTGTCGCAACAGAAGCGAAACTGCGTTTTTCGGTGCGTGGTTTCGGCTGCGCACCTTTTTGATTTTATAGGACTTTGGGAGGACTTATGAGTTACGGTGATGAATATTATTGCCCAAATTGTGGAGCAACATTGAACGATCAATATGGTTTCGACCCCGACAAAGGCTCTTGGACTTGCACAGAATGTGGTCAACATTTAATGGATGATGATATTTATGATGGAGATACATTTGAGGGTGTTGAATGGCGTTGCGATTGTTGTAATGCTCTTCTTAATAGACAGTACGGATTTTCTGATAGTTTAGGCTCTTGGACTTGTACTGAATGCGGACATACTAATGGCATAACGGAAGATGATATCATAGACGAAAGTGACATCATTCGATGTCCTAATTGTGATGGTGTGCTAAATAAACAGTTCGGTTTTAACGAATATGATAATGATTGCGAATGTTCTTTTTGCGGTGCAAAACTTCATCGTGATTATACTTGCGATGGCTTTTCGGTGGTCGAAGACGAAGAATCCTCTGACGAGGACGAGGAAGATAAATTTGAGTGTCCTAACTGCGGTGATGAGTTAAATGACCAATTGGGATTTAATAAATACGATGATGATTGGACTTGTAGTTCTTGCGGTACAAAACTTCATCACGATTATTGTGATGATGAATACGAAGTAGTCGAAGAAAAAGAAGAACATAGTTCTAGCGGTTACACTTCTTCACATTCACATAGTAGCAGTGGATATTCCTACTCAGACTATGGCAGAAGTAAGACAACACACAGCGAAAGCAGAAGCGAAGTTCAAAAGTTTTACTGTCCGAATTGTGGTTCTCTGCTAAATAAACAATATGAATTTAATTATAAAGCTGATGAGTACACTTGTAAAGTATGCCATACGCTTCTGTATCATTATTATACAGATGAGCCATACAAAGTGAAGCATACGAGGGAAAGAGCAACTCACACAACTTCTACACATACGCCACGTAGAGAGTCTTCTTCGACATCATCATATAGTAGTAGTGTAAGTTCCTATACTTCTTCACATAGAAGCACATCAAAGTCATCAAAATCAAATGATTGGCTTTTATTCTTCTTATGTCTGTTTTTAGGATATTTTGGTGTGCACAAATTTGCAGAAGGCAAAGTTGGTATGGGAATTCTGTATATTTTTACAGTAGGTCTATTTTATATTGGTTGGTTTGTTGATATTGTCAAATATTTTAAGCGAGCAATAAATTAAGAAAACAAGGCGAGTTTTTATGGCTCGCCTTGTTGCTTTGTATACTAATGTTAACCGATTACTTTATTTTCCCTAAAAGGTCGGGCTTCCCATTTTCGTCGAGTTTGTAACTACAAAAATAGCCGCTTGTCATTTCTGAGAAATCTGTTTTTTTGCAATACGGGCATTTTACATTTTCACTATCTTTACCACCAGCATAAACATCGCCTCTGTTTTCATAAGCATATTCTTTGCCACAATGCGAACAAATTGTTTTATGAATTTTCAACACAAAAAATACCCCCTAAAATGTTTTTTATTATTATACCACTTTTATTGCAATTTGTCAAATAAAAAAGCCTAAGCTGATGGTTCAACTTAGGCTCATATTGGTGCGGGAGACGGGAATTGAACCCGTACGGTAAAACCACACGCCCCTCAAACGTGCGCGTCTGCCAGTTCCGCCACTCCCGCGGAGCACGGTATATATTATACACGATTGAAATTCGTTTGTCAACCCCTTTTTGAAAAAATATTGAGAAATTTTTCGAAAAAAACTGAGGCACCGCTTGACTTTCTCGGAATTTTATGATATAATGCAAACAGTTGAACAACCGTTCAACCGTTAGGAGCAAAAATGAAGCACAAAGTTGAAAAATTGCCAACCTGCGAGCGCGAAGAGCATCACCATGCAGCCGTGGCAGAAAGCCTCGGAAAAATGCCGGAGGAAACAACGCTATACGAGCTTTCGGATTTTTTTAAGATCCTCGGAGACAGCACGCGAATGCGTATATTGTTCGCCTTGGACGGCGCGCCTCTCTGCGTCTGCGATCTTGCGGATCTTTTGGGAATGACGAAATCCGCCGTTTCCCATCAGTTGAAGATACTGCGTCAAAGCGATCTCGTTTCCTATCGAAAGGTGGGGAAAAACGTGTATTACACGCT
This sequence comes from Clostridia bacterium, assembly GCA_017938205.1. GTDB lineage: Bacteria > Bacillota > Clostridia > Oscillospirales > CAG-272 > UBA1740. The sequence continues at coordinate 46,087 of JAGBCA010000044.1, read as the reverse complement.
TGCGGACGATCACGTTGGCTCGATCATAGAAACCGCCCTCGCACACGTTGAAGAATGAATTTTAATAAATATAATAGATAAGGAGAAAACCACCATGAAATGTAAGTACACCATCACAGGTCTTGATTGCCCGAACTGTGCCGCAAAGCTTTCTGCTATGCTTGAAAAGGAAGAGGGGATCGAGAGCGCGAAGATCAATTTTCTCACGGAGAAGGTAACGGTGGAAACGAGCCTTGATGCCGATGCCGCCCTTGCGCTTGTGAAGGAGACCGCCGCAAAGTTTTCTAAGAACGTTGTGATCGAAGCATAACCCGAGAGCAGCTCTCCTTGCGCCTTCGCGCAAAAGAGCTGCTCATTTTTCGAAAAAGAATCATAGGTAAGATTATGAAGAAAAAAATAAAATCCATCGTTTCGCATCCGCTCACACCTGTTTTTTCGTCCATGCTCGTCCTGATCGTGGCACTTCTTCTGCGGCCGATCTCGTTCGCTATCGCACTTTGCCTCTTTATAGCGGCTTTGGCGCTCGTTGGTTGGCCGGTGGCGCTTGATGCCGTGCGCGGACTTCTGCGCCGCGACCTTCTGGATGAAAAATTCTTGATGTGCATCGCCTCAATCGGTGCTATGTGCATCGGAGAATATACCGAGGCCGTTGCCGTCATGCTCTTTTATTCGGTCGGAGAATACTTTCAGGAGCGTGCCGTGAAAAAAGCGCGCAGCTCCATCCGTTCCTTAATGGAAATATGCCCCGATACCGCCACCGTCCTCACCGCAGAGGGGGAAGAGGAGATGGATGCCGAGGAGGTGCCCGTAGGAGCAACGCTTCTTTTGCGCGCAGGTGACCGTGTGCCCCTGGATGCTAAGATCCTCACAGGCTCTGCCGATGTGGATACCTCTGCCTTAACGGGTGAATCTCGTCTCCGTGCCGTCACCGTTTCGGATGCCCTGGATAGCGGAACCGTGATCGTCAGCGGTATGCTGACGGCAGAGGCCTTGCGCCCTGCGGAGGAAAGCGCGGCCGCGCGTATTCTCTCCCTGGTGGAAACCGCCTCGGAGAATAAATCCAAGGAAGAGAACTTTATTACGAAATTCGCTGTCTGGTATACGCCGCTCGTTGTGGGCGCGGCGCTTATGCTTGCTCTCGTTCCTCCCTTGTTTGGACTTGCGCCGCTTGTTGAATGCGTGCGCCGCGCACTTTTGTTTCTCGTTGTGTCCTGCCCCTGCGCGCTCGTGATCTCCGTTCCGATGGCGTTTTTTGGCGGCATCGGCGGCGCGGCCTCGCGCGGCGTGCTTTTTAAGGGCGGAAACGTATTTTCACCCCTTGCAAAGGCAACACACTTTGTTTTTGATAAAACGGGAACGCTTACTACGGGTGCTTTTTCCGTATCTCACGTGATCGCCTACCACGGGGAAGAGCAGGAGCTGCTTGCTCTCGCGGCCGCCGCGGAATACGGCTCTAATCACCCTGTGGCCAAGGCATTGCAGAATGCCGTGCAAACACCCCTTCAGGCAAATGCGGTGCGTGAGCTTGCGGGGAAAGGCATTATCGCAAGGATCGGCGGTCAGGAAGTCGCTGTCGGCAATGCGCGCCTGATGGCTGAATGCGGCATCAGAGATCCCCGTGTTGATGCTGCAAACGGAGCGATCCTTATCGCGCGTGACGGTGTGCTTCTCGGAGAGATCCATCTCTCGGACACGGTTAAGCCCGAAGCCAAGGCCGCACTCGCGGATCTTCGGTCGCTCGGTGTAAAAGAGCTTCATATGCTCACGGGAGATGCCGAAGCTGCCGCAAAAAGTGTGGCAGATTCTCTCGGTCTTGATTCATATTCAGCATCTCTGCGCCCCGAGGATAAATATGCGGCGCTTGAAGAAATTCTCAAAGACCCGAAAAATCGCGTGGCCTATGTGGGAGACGGAATCAACGATTCGCCCTCTCTTGCGCGTGCGGACGTCGGCATTGCCATGGGCCGTGCAGGAACGGACAGCGCCATGGAGGCCTCGGATATCGTCATTATGTCGGACGTGCTTTCTCGCCTCCCCGATGCCGTTCGCATTGCAAAAAAGACCGTTCGTATCGCGAAGCAAAACATCGCGTTTGCCCTTGCCGTGAAGCTTGGTGTTCTGATCCTCGGCGCGTTTGGCCTTGTTGGAATGTGGTGGGGCGTTTTTGCAGATGTTGGTGTTGCCGTTCTCGCAATTCTCAATTCCATGCGCACGCTTCGCAAGGGATAAAAAAGCAAAATAACGCACTAAATGCAAATAATCATTTGCAAATTTGCCAAAAACGGAGAAAAAATGTATCGATATCTGATGTATCACAAGCCGCGCGGTGAGTTAACTGCACGCAAGGATCAAAACAGAAAAACGGTGATGGATGCCTTTCCAGAGGAGTATCGGGATCTGTTTCCCGTAGGACGGCTCGATAAGGAAACCGAGGGGCTTCTCCTGTTTACGGATGACGGCTCTCTCACAGCACGCCTCTTGCATCCGCGCCATCACGTGGAGAAAACCTATCTCTTTTATTCGCACGGACACCTTACCGATGAGGATCGGCAAGCGCTTGAGAACGGCGTTTTTATCGATCTGGATAAAACGGTGCGTACCGCGAAGGCAAAGCTTTGCGTTCTGAAGGAATGCCCCTTGTCCGAGCTTCGCTCCGAACTCTCGGAATACGAGCAAAAGCGCTTGCGCGGCCACGAAGGTGATATGGTCACCGTTGGCACGCTTACGATCACGGAAGGGAAAAAGCACCAGGTGCGAAAAATGCTCCTTGCCGTCGGCGGCCGCGTGATTTATCTGAAACGCATCGCCTTTGGCCCTTTATCGCTCGGAGATCTCCCCCTTGGTGCGCTCCGCCCGCTCACGAAAGAAGAAATTGCAGCTCTCACGCTCACATAATATAAAAAAGGTTGCTCCGCCATAGCCGCAGAGCAACCTTTTTTATTCTCATTATCTGTCCTTCATCCTGCGCTCCATCTCGCGCTCCGCATCTCGCTTTGCAATGCTGTCGCGCTTGTCGTAAAGCTTCTTGCCTCGGCAAAGCCCGATACACATCTTTACCCTCGATCCCTTGAAATAAAGGGAAAGGGGCACGAGGGTATAGCCGTCTCTCGTTACAAGACCAAGCAGCTTCATGATCTCTCGCTTGTGCATCAGAAGCTTTTTCTCGCGCAAAGGCTCTTTGTTAAAAATATTTCCCTGCTCGTAGGGGCTGATATGTACGCCGAGCGCGAAAAGCTCGCCGTCACGCAGATCGCAATAGGAATCCTTGAGGTTCACGCCGCCGCGGCGAACGGACTTGACCTCCGTGCCGTAAAGCGCAATGCCTGCCTCGTACGTCTCTTCCACGAAATAATCGTGCCGCGCCTTTCTGTTTTCGGCAATGATGCGGCTGTCACCCTTGTTTTGTGCCATAATAATCTCCGATACCTGTTTTTCACCTATATTTTATCATAGGAATGCGGAAAAATCAACCCCCTAAATTGCGCTTATCTACCCACTCTCTCTTATTATGTAGGGACAGGCGTCCCCGATTGTCTTTTTATCCCCATACCTTCGCCGCAAGCTCTAAGCCCTTGAGCTTCCATTTATATTTTCCGCCGATCAGCCCTTTTTCCTCATCGGAATAGGGAAGCGTCTCGCCGAGCGCCATATCCAAGCAAAGCGGCGGAAACATCACGCACCACCAATTCTTTCCCTCACCGTCGCCGAGGATAACGCGCAGGGAAGTGTATCGCCCCTCGGGATAAACGCAGTCCTCGTATTCCCTCCGCTCATACCATTCCTCTCCAAGCGTAACGTGCGCTCCGTATGAAAATCCCGCCTCGGCAAGCCAAATGCAGGCATCCTGCTCTATTTTCGGTAAAAGTGCCTCCATTGCCTCGGCCGCCTCCTCGGCATTTTCGTAGCCGTCAAGCGCCTCGCCGTAAACGGAAAGCAGCCGATCCCGTATATAAAGCTTTACCTTTTGATCCTCTTCTGCATTCGAATGCGCCAAAATATGTAGCCGCACCGTGTCCTCATAGATCTTGCCCTCCGCTTCGGTCGGGATCGCGGCCATCAGCACCGCCGCAAATAAGATCACCGCAACGCCCTCTAAAATTCCTTTCATCATTCCGTGTCTCCTTTTCTATCACGACGGTTTAAAACCGTCCGTATCATGAACGCCCCGCGTTCCGTATTCCCCTATATTCTCCCCGTCACGCGCATTATTATACAATTTATACAAAAAAGATTGTTGCAATTATCAATGGAAATTTTGTAAAAAAAATGCTACAATATATACGTATAATACTAAATTATAAAAACCTAAGGAGAAAAGTATGAAAAACAGCAAAAAACTCCTCATCCTCGTCCTCTCTTTGATGCTTCTTGTTGGCGTGTTCGCCACGGTTGCGTTTGCAGAGAGTGCCGATAAGGTAACCGTCTCTTACCCGGACGGTACGCAGGTGCAGTACGCCGTTGGCGAAACGATTGTCTCGCCCGTCGGTGGTACTTACGCAGGTAAGGACAATACCTTATATAAGAATGCGGGCGCCGGCTGGGCATATAGCTTGGATGGAACGCCGCTTTCCGGCCTGGTGGTAACGGAAGCAATGCTCGGTAAAACCGTTGTTGCCTCCGGCTACGATAAGGTCTATTTCGCGGTTGAGGTAACGGACGGTGATACGATCTATTACACCAACGCCGATACCGCAGGTAAGGATCTTAAAGCATATATAACGAATATGAATGCCGCAGGCTCCACAACGGTGCTCTATGCGGACATCACCTCCGAGGGTATGGCTGTTGTCGGTAAGAAGGAATCGGTTTACCGTCTGGACCTGAACGGTCATACCTGGAAGCTGACCAGCAATGCCGGCGGCGGCGCGTTTGACGTTCGTCAGAACGAGTTCTTCCTCTATTCCTCGAAGGAGGGCGGTGTTCTTGATACGAGCGCGGTATCTCACATGTTCCGTACCAACAACGGTACATACAATGATATCCGTATCGACGGTGACCTTCATATCGGCGAATATGATGATACCCGCACGGATTACGGTAAGAACCTCACGGTGTATGCGCAGTGCCTGAACTCCGATATGTACGGTTCGTCCGCATACTTTAACGGCGGTACGTATGTTCAGACAACGAACAGCACGGCTGACTATTTTCTCATGATCGGCCGTAAGGCATCCAACGAGAGCCACGTGCAAAGGATCCGCAACTGTACCTTTGTTTTGAATAAATCGACTGCGGGCTTCGTTTGGCATTTCACCAGCGCGGCGCGTACGTATCAGAACTGTACCTTCATCAATGCTGCCGGTGGCATGGCGAACATTTTTGCGAATGAAACCATGAACGCAGTCAACACGATTACGAACTGCAAGTTCTATAATACGAACCCTGCATATGCGCACGGCGGCAAGGAGATCCAATATTCCGGCGAAACGCTGGCAACCTTCACGGGCGCGATTCCCGAGCGTCCTGCGGGTGAGGTTCTTGCACACGTGCAGCCGACCACGGTCGTTGCAGACGGTGAATATTATCAATTCAGCTCGAAGTTCGTTACGGACGTATCCTCTGCTTTGGCTGTCAATTGGGGCGGTCGGTACACCGATTACTGGGCCGTAGGTACAACTCCGGCCTGCAACATTGCCGCATTGAACTATATTATAGAGCATGCGGACGGTACGGCAACCTTTTATTCCTCTCCTTCGATTGATTACTCGATACTTCGCCCGGTAACCGAGAGCGATCTCGGTACAACGCTGGATGTGGAAGTGATTTTTGAAAGCATTGAGCCGGTTGCATTCACTTGGACGACCAACGGCGTGCTCTCTGTTCAACAGATCAACGGAATGACGGACGTAGGAATCGGTATGTCGTTCTACGATATGTTCAAAGAGTTGGCTTATGCAGCCGATATCAAGGTCTATGCGGATTTTGTTCTTTATGATGCAATGGCATGGGGACCCTCGTATACCAATGATAACGGTGCGATCGAATACAAATCCCTCATCGGCGGTAACGTAACGCTTGACCTCAACGGTCACGTTCTTTCGATTCCTGACCTGGAGCAGGGAATCAACGTTTCCAACTCCAACCATACCGGCTCGTATCCGCACTCCTCTACGGCAGTCTTCGGCTTCGAGCAGGGAAGCCAAAACACCTTTACCTTGAAATCCTCCCGTCCCGATGCGAAGATCCTGAACGCATCTTCCCTCGCGCTCTTCGCTGTTGGCGAGAGTGACTGCGTGCATATCGTGATTGAGGGTGAGAATATTACCTACGTTGGCAAGGGCGCTGTAACGCATGCCTTTGAGGTTGGTACGACACCTACCTTGACCGTGAACGGCGGAACGTACGTGATCGAGTCTAACCGTCCTGCATTTTCTTTCCAGAGCGTAACGACCATCAAGGATGCGCAGATCCTTCTCCTTGGAGATGCGCCGCTCTCTGTATTCTCAACGACAAACTGGAAGCGCAATGCATCCTTTAACGTTGAAAATACCATAATTTATTCCAAGAACAAAGTAAAACTGTTCGCCATTACCGGTGCAGCCTACGGCGAGGCCACTCCCGCAGATGCAGCAAAAACCTATTCTCTGACCTTGACCGATTGCACCTTCTCCGGTGTTGATTTTGCAAAGAATGAGCATCTCGATACCTTTGAGATCTCCGGCATCACCAAGGCAGATAGCGAGGCGGCTCTCCTTGCCGCATACGGTACTCAGCCTGCAGGAACGAATCTTGCAAAGTACATTATAGATCTGTATGGCGAGACCCTGACCTTCCTTGGCTACGGTAAGACGGAGGAGGTCGTTACCGTGAACTACGGTACGCTTGCCCCCACGGAGTATTATTTTGTTGGCTCTTTCTTTACGCCTGTAGCGGCTGAGGATCTCAAGGATACTTATTACAAGCTGAATGCCGGTATCTTCGTAGACATTGAGGGCTACAAGAGCGATATGGCAAGCCTCGTTGTTACCGAGAAAATGATCGGCAGGACCTACGATGCGGTCGCCTATATAAATTATGTAGAAAAGCCTCTTGCATTTGTCGTTCTCTCCGGTGAGCTTGCCGTAGCACACGGCCTCCTCGCCTCCGAGAACGTAGGCGCTGACCTCGTTGCCGCCGTAAAGGCTGCCGCCGAGGGTGAAGTCATCCGTCTCTATGCAGACGTTGCTTGTGCCGATGCGATCGAGAATGTCGCTGCCGTTACGCTGGATCTTGGTGGCATGACCTTGACCGTGAACGCAGCATTTGCACAGACCGCCGCACTCACCGTGAAAAACGGCTCTCTGATCCTCGCCGCTGACGTGGATGCTCTCTTTGGTGGTATTGTAGCCATCGAAGACGCTGCGATCTATAACGTAGCCGCCGAGGCAGATCTGACCGCCGCGACCGCAACTGTAAAGAATTCCAAGGTATATAACCTTCTTCTTGCCGATAAGGCAACCCTTTCCGGCACGGTATTCTATACCGATGCGAATGCATCCTCCTTTGCGGATGGCGTAGAGGGCAACGTGGGTTATAACAATAACCTTGAGCTTCTCACCGTTGGCGATGCTGTGCACGAGATCGAGTTCTCGCGTGCCGCAACGGACGATGCTTCTAAGGTTTTTGTTGCAACCTTCACCTATAAAGGCGAAGTTAAGGGAACCGTTTCTTACTACGAGGGCAGCTTCCCGCACTTCTATTCCTCTGCCACTCCCGGCTATTACTTCTCCTACACGGCGACCGAGGAGATCTATGAGGATTCCGAGTTCGTATGTCTGCTTGTAGCAGATTCCGCTATGCTGAAGGCGCAGTTCGTTATCACGGATGCACTCAACGTTGTATTCTATCTGCAGAAGCAGGAAGGTCTCTCCTCCGTTCGCTTGAACGGTGTAGAGCAGGATCTTTCCTCTCTTGCGATCGATACCATTGAAAACCTGGAATACTATGTTCTTCCCGTTGTATTCGATACCTTCGCCGATAGCCTGAAGGTAGTAACCTTCGCCGTTGATGTTGACTTCGGTGAAACGGTTGAAACCGTCAGCGCCGAGATATCCCTGCTTGATTACGCGGAGCAGATCCTCGATGGCGAGATCTACACCGATAAGGATAAGTCGCTGGTATATGCGCTCCTTGCGTACGTGGATTCCATCGTAGACTACTTTAAGTATGACGTTGAGAGCGAAATTAAGAGCGTTCTCGCAGAAAATGCAGAGTATGAGACCGCATACGTTGCACCCGAGGGAGAGAAGATCACCTCCGATTACGTAAAGGGTATCCTTTATATCGTAGATGAAAAGGTAAATCTCGCGCTTCGTATCGATCCCGACTTTGCAGGCACGGTCAAGGTGAACGGCGTTGCATACACGGCCGAGAACATCACTCCGGTAGACGGAAACTCCTACATCATCCTTGAGGATCTTGCATTCTCCGAGATCACCCTGGACTACGTTGTGGAGGTTCTCGTTGCCGAAGAGGTTGTTGAAACCTTCACCTATTCCTTTGCAACCTATACCGATGCAATGACGGTGCAGAACATGGGCTACGTTCCTTCGTACGTAAAGACGTTGTATATCTTTGCAACGCTTGCCGCCGCATACTAATCAGAAAAGGAGAGAAATATGAAACTGAATAAAAAACTCCTCATTTTCCTTCTGTCACTCGTCATGCTCGTAAGCACGCTCACCGTCGCCGCCTTCGCGGCGGACGGTGCGGCTGCCGCAAACGATGACCTCGCCTTCACGTATCTTGATACCAAGACGGGGGAGACGTTCAGTGTGAATTATCAGACCGATTGCGGCGGTACAGCCGCAGGCGTTGGCGAAAAGTTCCATGAGCTCTTTGCCGATCCCGCATCCGCATATGTGATCACCATGTATAAGGATATGACCCTTTCCAAGGCCGTACCCTTTGGTCCGCTTACCTTGGATAGAGAAACGGACGCACACAACCGTGACTTTTTTAAGTCTTTTGTTAACGGTAACATTGTCTGGGATCTTAATGGTACTACGGTAACGGTGGCCTCCACCGTTACCGGCCTTGTAAAAATGGCTGCCGCAAACTGCAAGCTTACTGCTACAGGTGCGGGTGCTACGTATTCCGGCGATACTGTCTTCGGCTTCGAGGGCACGACTACTAATACCTTCACGCTTAAGTCCTCCGCTCCCGGAGGTAAGATCGTAAACGAGTCCTCCGCGCACCTCTTCGGAACGGGCGAGGGTAAAAAAACCAAGATCTTCTTCGAGGGCGAGAATCTCACCATCGTTTCTCCTAAGGGGCTTATCTTGAACTCCGGCGAGGTCAGCCGTGATTATAAACCGGAGGACGTTTTGTTTGGCGTAGATGGCGGTACGTATATCTGCGGCTCGGGCACGGCTGTATTCAAGATTTCCCGCGGTGCCTCGATCAAGAACGCAACTTTGATTTCCACGAGTGCTTCCGTTGCGCAGCTGATCTATTTGGATGGATACAGAACCGGTGCGCTCACCTTTGAGAACGTGATCTTTTCCTCCGCAAACGCAGCGGCTGTTGCATTTAAGCCGGTCAGCAGCTCGAATGCGTATACTGCAACCGTTTCCGATTGCATATTTGTAAACACCGTTCCTTCCACCACGGCAACGAGCACGCAGCTTTCCGAGGTAACCTATAACGGTGTGAACCTTACAAACACCGAGGCAAATCTTGCCGTGATCCACGCTACCGCTCCCGCGGGAACTACAAAGTATACCTTTGGATTCCAGATACCCAAATCGGATGGCAGCTTTGAAGCCATGGATCTCATTTGCTATGCGTCCGCATCCTCTGTTTTCACCGTAACCTACGGTGCTGCGAATGTAACGAAGGCATATCTTGTTGGTAAGGAATTTACTTCCGTTCCTATGGATAGCGCATATTACACCGTAACCGTAGATATTACTTCGGGCACGGTCAATATTCCCGAGGTATGGGAAAACGTTCCTGCTGATGGCGTTATTTTGGATGCATCCTACGGTGGTCAGACCATAACCGTAGCTCCCAAAGACAATCTCTTGCCTCTCGCCTTCGTTTTCTATGATGAAACCGCAGGAACGTATGTGTATGCGTTTGCAGATAGTGAAACGATTATCGCAGAGCTTGTTGCAGCGCTTTCCGCACAGGCAAATGCCGCAACGCTTTACGTGTATAGCGATCTCACCGCTCCCGCGCTCACCTTTGCAAAGGATACGACTGTGGAGCTCTTGGATGCTACCTTGACCATGGGTGGCGCTATCACCGTCTCCGCGGGTGCAACCCTGAACGTGAAAGGCGGAGAAGTGCTCTCTGCCGAGGCAACTCCCTTTGTAGTGAACGGAACGCTTTCGCTCTCTGCATCGGCAAAGATCTATCTTTCGGATGCAACCGTTGTGTTCGGTGGCGCAGGCACAGTAACTTGTGAGAATGTTGATATTTATAACCTTGCTTCTGCTTCTATGGCGGCAGAAGGTGTTTCGGTAACACTTTCCGATGCCAAAATTAAGGGCGTTGCTCTCGGTGCAAACGTAACTGTTGGCGGCACTGTTCTCGGTACCGATGGCACCTTTGCCGGCAATGCTTACGCAGATGGTGTGATCTCGGGTCTTATCGTTAACAACAATACCGAGACCGTCACTGTTCTCGGACAGACCTACACCGTAGCTTATGCCGAAGCCGCTACCGACGATGCCGTCAAGGCGATCACCTTGACCTATATGTATCAGGAGGCTGTTCGCGGCACGCAGAAGTATTACTACGGCAGTATCGCAAACTTCTATAAAGAATTGACCGAGGGGTATTATTTTGAATACGTTGGCGAGGTTGCTCTGACCGAAAGTGCAACGATCGAATGCACCTTCCACGCCGATGCATCAAAGCTTAAGGCGCAGGTGATCCTCACCGATGCTTTGAACTATATCTACTACCTCCGTGTAGAGTCTGCAGGTGTACTTCAGAATCTTACGCTGAATGGTAAGACACTGGATCTTGCCGCTCTCGAGCAGACCCTGATCGATGAGAAGAGCTATTACGTGATTCCCGTGACCTTTGAGACCTTTGCGGATGCTCTTGGCAACTGCGAGCTTTCCGTGGATCTTGTAAATGGTGACGAGTCCTTTACCGTTACGGCATCTGCCGCTCTCCACGACTATCTCGGAACGCTCCTTGCTACCTCCGAGGAAGCGGTTGCAAAGCAGGCGTACGCAGTTGCAGGCTACGTGAGCGCGCTCGTTTCCCACTTTGACTACAGCTTCACGTTTGGCGACGTTCGTATGAAGAATCTCGGCCGTATCAACAACCTTCTCGCGGATTACGCAGAGTATAAGGTTGAGGCTGCACTTCCCACAGAGAGCGAGATCTCCTCGGCATACGTAAAGAGCGTTGTGCTCGTAGCGGATGAGAAGGTGACCTTCGCATTCCGTGTAGAGAATGACTTTGACGGCAGCATTGAGATCGACGGCGTAGCAGCTCTTCTTTCCAAGCCCTTCGAAGGCTTTGACCGTCTCTATGCGACCACCACCGTATCTCTTGCGGATCTCGGCGAGGAGATCACCCTCACCGTGAAGGATGCCGAGGGCGCTGTCCTTGAGACCCTGACCTATTCGCTTGAGGATTACGTTTGTGGCGTAACCGCCCAGAACGAGGGCACTGCAGCTGCATATGCAAAAGCGCTGTGGAACCTTGCTTCCGTTCTCGGATAAAAGCATTTGTGCTAAAATAATAAGGAGAGGTGCTTGTCACCTCTCCTTAAAACTTTATCTCAATTTTTGTAGGGCATGTAGCGTAGCGGCCTGCGAAAAAATGCTCAAACGAAGCAGGAAGCAAGCCTTCCTTGTAGGGCGGGGGCTCTGCTCCCGCCGTATTGTTAAAACTCAAAATTTTTTAGGAGCATAAAATGGAAAACGAATTTCCAAGGCGGAAGCATCCACGATTAAAAAATTATGATTATAGTTCTCCTGGTGCATATTTTATCACGATATGCGTGCAAAAACAAAAATGTATTCTGTCAAGTGTTTCAAGGAGTGAATGCGAGGAGTCTGAACCTTCCGATCCTCCCGCAGAATTGGCCAAAATTTCATGCACAAAATACGGTATCGTTGCGGAGCGGGAATTACGATCGTTGGAAACGCGATATCCGTATTTGAAGGTAGACCAATATGTTATAATGCCTAACCATATACATGTGATTTTGATTTTGGATAATAAAACGGCGGGAGCAAGCCCCCGCCCTACGGTTGAGGATATTATTTGTGCTTATAAGTCTTTGACGACAAAAGAATGTAAAAAAATTGGTTTAACCGAAAAACTGTTTCAAACATCGTTTTATGAGCATGTCGTTCGCGACCGCAAGGATTATGAAGTGCATGCAAAGTATATTCAAGAAAATCCGTTGTGTTGGTATTACGATGAATTGTATGCCGAGGAGTAACGATTCGTTCTTTCGTTATTATGTAGGGCGGGGGCTTTGCTCCCGCCGAAAAAATGCTCAAACGAAGCAGGAAGCAAGCCTTCCTTGTAAGGCGGGGTAGCGAAGCGGCGTGACCAAAAGATGCAAAGCATCTTGCGCCGCAGGCGAGAAATTTTGCTCCCGTCGCAACGAAGATAGAGGGTGGCTCATCTTGAGCCACCCTCTATCTCTATATCGGAAAAATCTGAACTTATACGCCCGAATAAGCGGAGAAGCCTCCGTCAACGGGAAGAACAACGCCGGTAACGAAGCCTGCTGCCTTGTCGGAAAGAAGGAAGAGAAGACCGCCAAGCAGCTCCTCGCTTTCGCCGAAGCGGTGCATGGGCGTAGCGGCAAGGATCTTGCCCGTACGCGCGGTGGGGGTTCCGTCATCGTTGAAGAGCAGGGCTCTGTTCTGATTCGTGCAGAAGAAGCCGGGGGCAATGGCGTTCACGCGGATGCCGGTGCCTGCAAAGTGAACGGCAAGCCACTGCGTGAGGTTGGAAACGGCTGCCTTTGCGGAGCTGTAAGCGGGGATCTTTGTGAGAGGACGGTATGCGTTCATCGAGGAGATGTTGATGATATTTCCTGCGCCCTTCTTGGTCATATCCAGCGCGAATACCTGCGTGGTCAGCACGGCGGCGGTTACGTTCAGATCAAATACAAAGCGGAAGCCATCGGCAGAGAGATTGAAGAAATTCTTTCCCTCAAGCTTGTCAAGGCTCTCGGGATTGAAGGTCTCATCATCCGTAGTCGCTCTGGGATTGTTGCCGCCTGCACCGTTGATCAGAATGTCACAAGCGCCAAACGCCTTGTCAACGGCAACCTTTGCCGCTTCAATGCTTTCCTTTTCAAGACAGTTGGTCTTAACCGCGATGGCCTCGCCGCCCGCATTTCTGATTCTTTCCGCAACTGCCTCTGCGGCCGTTTCGTTAAGATCGAGAAGCGCAACCTTTGCGCCGCAAGCCGCAATGGCCTCGGCAAAAATAGAGCAGAGAACACCGCCTGCACCGGTAACAACAGCTACCTTATCCTTCAGATCAATAGAAAATGGAAGATTCATATTTATATTTCCTTTCGTTTTCTTTTTATAGTGTTTTGATTAAGGCTCTCCCTTTGGGTAGCATAGCGACAGAACGGTGGTGAATTGCGTTAATAACGCAAGAGCCGTTCTGTGACCGAGCTTCAGCGAGAAGCTGTCACCGTAGGTGACTGAGAGGGCTATGCGCCGTACTGCGCAACCTTATCCTTCACGGGATGCGGCTTCGAAACGGCGATCCTCTTCTTCAGCTCCTCGTAGAAAAGCTCGTCATCGAAGGGAAGATCGATCGTTTTTCCAAGCCAAGAGGAGAGAAGCATAGAGTTTGCGAGAATAACGCCGTTGATACCGTCCTCCACGGGAGCAAGAAGCTCGCCTTTGCCAAGGATCGCATCAATAAAGTTGTTGCAAACGCCTGCGTGCTGAGGATTGTCGCCCTCGATAGGAATTTCAACCATAGGCTTTGCGGGCGGTGCATTGAAGGCAATGTTGGTAGCAAAGCAATGCTCGCGCTCGTTCAGCTCCAGCTCGGTGAAATAAAGCTTGTCATTTTCAAAAACGAGCTTGCCCTTTGTTCCCGTGATCTCAAAGCGGTTCGTGCCGGGCGCATCCGCCGTCGTGGTGATGAAAACGCCGGTCGCACCGTTCGGATATTCCACGTAGCAGGTAACATCGTCCTCTACCTCAATGTTATGCCACTTTCCGAAATGGCAGAAGGCGTGCACGCGAGAAGGCATCATGCCTGCGATCCATTGGAAGAGGTCGAGCTGATGGGGGGCCTGATTGTAAAGAACGCCGCCGCCCTCGCCGGCCCAGGTCGCGCGCCAGGAGCCGCTGTCGTAGTATTCCTGCGTGCGATACCAGTTGGTAATGATCCAGTTGGTTCGCTTGATGTCGCCGATCTCTCCGTCTGCCACCATCTGCCGCATCTTCTTGAAAGCGGGATTGGTTCTCTGATTGAACATCATGGAAAGCTTTGTTTTTGCTGTCTTCGCTCTTTCAAGCATTTCCTTAACCTGCAAGGTATATACGCCCGCAGGCTTTTCAACGATGCAATGAATGCCTGCATCCATAGCGGCGATCGCAAGCTCGGGGTGAAGATAGTGCGGCGTGCAGATGATCACGGCATCCACAAGGCCGGAGCTAAGCATCTCCCTTGCATCGGTAAAGGTTTTAAATTTGTTGTCGTAGGCGGCATTCAACGCCTCGTATTTTTCGGGATTTATGTCACAGATCGCGGTGATAACACCGTCCTTCACCTTTCCCGTTTCAAAGTTTTTCGTGTGGTTCTGCGCAATATTTCCGCATCCGATGACGCCAAATCTCACTTTTTCCATCGTCCGTTCTCCTTTTTATATCCACCCTTTGTAAGCAGCGCCTCCAAGGCCTTCACTGCAAAATCAAAGGACTCCGTGTTATCCTTAAAGGAATATTTTCCCTTTAGTTCATGCGTATCAATGCTTGCAAACGCCGTAAATTGGTTGAGATGCGGCTCGAGTGTCAGCATGATCGGTCTGTCATAGGTCTCATTCACAAGATCCAGAACGTCAAGGATTTGTCCCTCGCCCTCGCCTGCGGGCAGAATGGTCTGGCTCGCATGGTGCGCATCCTTGATATGAATGTACCGAAGAGAGGGAAGCGTTGCCCTTGCGCCTTCCATTGCATTCGCGCCCTCCATAACGAAGTTGGCGGCATCAAAAATGCCTCCAAGCGCAGGAACGCTTTCAAGTATATCCTTGACCTCCGTGGGCTGTTCGCCGTAAATATGCGATTCGTTCTCGTGGCAGAGGGTTATGCCCTCGGCCTTCGCCATCTCTGCCATCACGCTAAGACGGTGTATGACCTCTGCGCGTGCATCTGCAAGGGAGGTCTCCTTGTGAAAGAAGCTGAACATACGGATCTTATCCGTTCCGAGTATCTTAGCCGCGCGTAGCGCCTTTTTGAAATCCTCAAGATGGATCTCAAACGGATCCTCAATGGGATACTTTCCGATCGGAGAGCCCAGAGAGCCAACCTTGATGTCTGCGGCATCCAGCTGCTTTTTCATATCAAAAAGCTCTTCCTCGGTGAGGGTGAGGATGCCCTTTTTATCAATAAATCTCGGCTCGATATAGCCAATGCCGTTGCGCTTGAGTGCCGCGATCTGACCTGCAAGATCATCTGCCGCCTCATCCGCAAAGGCGGAGAAGAAAAACTCTGCCATTTTGTTTTCCTCCGATCAAAGTCCGAAGATGCTTCGAAGCCCCTCAAAGCTCTTCTTCATGCAAAGATAAGAGTCCGTGTCGGGTGCATTGTCCTGCTCAACGAGTGCCTCGGGAATGGAAAGACGGTCGCAAAGAGAGAGGATCGGCTGAAAGTCGATCACGCCGTCACCGCAGGGGCAGATCGCTCCCTGAGGCTCACTTGCCATATCCTTGAAGTGTACGGAAACGATCCTATCCTTCAGTCTTTCGATCGTTTTTTCAATGTCCTGCCCCGCATAGCGAAGCCAATAGGTGTCAACAATGAAGAAAAGGTCAGGCATCTCGGTGATCAGAATTTCGTATGCATTCGTGCCGCCAAGATCGTCAAATTCAAATGCGTGGTTGTGGTAAGCGAAGCGGAGGCCTGCCGCTCTGATCTTTTTCATCGCGGGCGTGAAATCCTTGATGAAATTTCTGACACCCTCGACCGAGCCGTGATATTCCGGCGGCATCGATCCAATGCCGATCTCAGGGCAGCCGAAGAGCTTATGCTCTGCGATCACCGCATCGGTCTCATTCAGAATGCGTGCGGCGGGTGTGTGCGTAGTAACGATGGGGAGTGCGTATTTTTCGCTGATCCTTTTCAGCTCGCCTGCATCCATTTGGCAGATCGCCGAAAGCTGAACGGTCTGATAGCCGATCTCCTTCATCTCGCGAAAGGCATCCTCAACGCCGTCAGGTGTCTGCGTATGGTTTCGAATAGAATAAAACTGTGCACCCAGTCTCATAACATAGTCTCCTTTGAGAATCAATCATTACTGTATATAGTATATCATAGCAAGAATTACATTGCAAGACAAAGTTATTTGCTTTTTTTGTGAAAACTATTGCAAAAATTGCTCTTTTGTGCTAAAATTATAAAAATAATACTTTTATTTTAAATAAAAGGAGTAACCGATGCTGAAACCCTGTGGCTTTCATTTTCCGAGCATGACTCTCGGCTATGCCTCTGACCCCACGCCCTCGCCGGAAAATTTTCATCGGCATTTGCACGATACCTATGAAATTTTGTACGTTGTGGGCGGCCGCGGCCGTTATATTATAGAAGGAAATACCTACGCAATGCGCTCCGGCACGCTGATCTTGGTCTCGCCATATACCTATCATTCGGTAGAGATCGATCCGGGCGTGCCGTATGCACGCTTTATTATCAATTTCTCGCCCTCCGCGATGCCCGAGATCGCTAAGATCATGGAGGACTTTGATCTGTGCGAGGGAGGCCTTTTTTATACGGCAGCATCGCTTTCCCCCTCGCTTTCCTCGGTGTTTGAAAAGCTTGAGGTGCTTGCCGCGCTTCCGAAATCGCATCACGCCACCTATGCCCAGCTGATCCTTTCTGAAATTCTCATTCTGCTTTCCACGGCCGATACCACGAAGGCGGAGGAAAACGAGGCCTTGGGTGCGCGTGTGATCAAATATTTAAATACGCATATTGAAAAGGATATGTCTCTTGATAAGATCGCAGGGCATTTTTTCGTCAGTAAATATTATCTCTGCCGTGCCTTCAAGCGGCATAACGGCATTTCCATCCACGGCTACTTAACGCAAAAGCGCGTGATGTATGCAAAGCAGCTGATGGAGTCGGGCGAAACGGCATCAGGTGCAGCCTATCGCGTAGGATTTGGGGATTACAGCGCGTTTTATCGCGCTTGTCTGAAGGTGACGGGGCACTCTCCGCTTACCATTCAGAAAAAAGGAGACTGCGCAGATGAGTAAATATATCGATGCGATCAGTTCACCTGCAGAGCTGCGCGCCATCCCGGAGAACGAAATGCCCGCCGTTTGCGAGGAATATCGGGCATTTTTGATCGAAAACGCGAAAGAGCACGGCGGCCACCTTGCCTCCAATCTCGGTGTGGTTGAGCTTTCCGTGGCATTGCACCGCATCTTTGATTCTCCGAAGGATCACATTATTTTCGATGTTGGCCATCAGGCCTACGTGCATAAGCTGATCACGGGGCGTAAGTCCGGCTTTTCCACCCTGCGCAAGCCGGGCGGACTTTCGGGATTTACCTCGCGCGCGGAAAGCGAGCATGATCCCTTTGGCGCAGGGCATAGCTCCACGTCAGTCTCCGCGGCGCTCGGCTTTGCCGTGGCAGATAAGCTTGCAGGCAGGGAAGCCTTCACTGTCTGCGTGCTCGGAGACGGAGCATATACCGGAGGTATGATCCACGAGGCGATGAACAATTGCCGCCCCGATCTGCCGATGATCATCATTCTCAACGAAAACCGTATGTCTATCTCCAAAAATCAAGGTGCCTTTGCCTCCTATCTTTCGGGCGTGCGCCTCTCCCGCAAATACCGCCGCTTCAAGCGCGGCACGAAATCCTTCCTTGCGCATCTGCCCTTGATCGGCAAGCCGCTCACAAGGCTTTTTTCGGGATTCAAGTCGCTTGTGAAGCGTGTGGTTTATAAATCAAACTACTTTGAAAGCCTCGGACTTACCTATCTCGGCCCCGTTGTAGGCAACGATTACGCCGCGCTTTCCAACGCGCTTCTTGAAGCAAAGGAAATCGGGAGAACGGTAGTTCTTCATATTGAAACTGTAAAAGGAAAGGGATATTCCTTGGCAGAAGAGCACCCTGAGGCGTTTCACAGCGTGTCTCATAAGGAGAGCTCGGAAAGCTTTCACAGCGTTTTTGCAGGTAGTCTTGCCACGCATGCCTCGCAGAATGAGCGCGTAGTCGCGGTTACCGCGGCAATGGGGATCGGCACAGGGCTTGCATCCTTCGGAGAGCAATATCCGTCGCGCTATTTTGACGTTGGTATCGCCGAGCCGCACGCTCTCACCTTCGCCGCAGGGCTTTCTGCGGCAGGCATGGTTCCGTACGTGGCGATCTATTCCACCTTCCTGCAAAGAGGGTACGATAACATTCTTCACGATATTGCTTTGCAAAATCTGCCCGTGCATCTGATGATCGACCGCGCGGGACTTGCAGTCTCTGACGGTGCCACCCATCACGGTATTTTTGACGTGGCGTTTCTTTCGCACATTCCGGGCATTTCGATCTACGCACCTGCCACCTTCGGCTCACTTCGCGCCATTCTTGAAAAAACAAAGGATGCGAAAGCTCCCGTTGCGATCCGCTATCCCAACGCCGCCGAGTCCCCCCTCGTCCGCGATACCTTTTATAAGGATGGGGACTACGAGAGCTTTGGTGTTCGCGCGAATTTTGAGAGTGGGAAAACGCTCGAAGTCCTCTTTATCACCTATGGGCAGATCGCAGAGCGCGTTCTCTCGGCTGAGGTTATTCTTTCGGCCGAAGGTATTTCTTGCGGCACGATCCTTCTTGAAGCTCTTGCTCCCTATGAAAAAACGGCCGAGCGCCTGCGCCCCTATCTTGCGGATGCCGAGCGCGTGATCTTCGTGGAGGAAGGAATCAAAAACGGCGGTGCAGGTATGATCCTTTCCACTCTCCTTCCCGAGAAAAAGATCACTGTGGCCGCGATCGCGAACGGCTTTGCAAAGCCCGCCTCTCCCTGCGATCTCTATGACTTCGTAGGGCTTTCCCCTGCAAGGCTTGCAGCCCTCGCGCATCGGCTTCTTGAAAAATAACTCGAAAAGCAAGATTATGCTAAAAAAAAGCAATATCTATATAGACACGCAAACATTTTTATGTTATTATGAAAAAGAAAAATCCATCTCAGGAGAATACAATGAATATCACGAATAAGCTTCTATATGATGAAAAAATCACCCTTGCCGCCGTTTCGGGCGAGGGAATTGCCGAGGATCTTCTTCGCCCCCTTTGCACGGGGAGCGGCGCAGAGGTTGTCTTTCTGCCCATCACGGCAGAGCGCATCGCTCGCGCAGAGTCCCTTCTCGGTGAAACACTTGAAGACGGCTTTGATAAATATCTTGTTTTCGTAAGCGAAACGGCAGTAGAGATCTATTATTCCACCTCGATCAGCAAGCTTTACGCCGCGCATAAGCTGCTTTCTCTCTATGACGAGGGCCTTCCCACGGGCGTGTTTTATGCGCGTGCGCTCTGCGAGGTGCGCGGCTATAAATGCTATCTGCCGCACAAAAGCGCGATCGAATACTTCAAAACGCAGATCGATCTTTGCCTCCTTCTCGGCTACAATATGCTGATGCTGGAGCTCGGCGGCGGCTTTGAATATAAGTCCCACCCCGAGATCAATGAGGGCTGGATCGAATACTGCAAGATCTTCAAGGCGCAGAACGGAAAAGCGATCGCAACGCAGAGAAGCTATAAGTTCCCGAAGGACTCCATCCATATCGAGGTCGGAGAAGGGGACTTCCTCACCGAAGAGCAGATGCGAGAGATCCTTGATTACTGTGAAGCCCGCCATATCGAGGTCATTCCCGAAATGCCCAGCCTCTCCCACGCTGACTACATACTCTATGCGCATCCCGAATTTGCCGAGGATTCCGAGGAGCCTCTGCCTTCCTTTGCCTGCCCCTCAAACGAGGATTACTACAAGCTTCTCTTTGATCTCTTCGATGACGTTATCCGCGTATTCAAGCCGAAGAGAATCAATGTCGGCCACGATGAGGGCTACGTTTTCGGGCTCTGTGAAAAGTGCAGAAAAAAGACGACTGCCGAGCTTTTTTTGTCGGATATTAAGAAAATACACGGTCATCTCACCTCGCACGGCGTGAAAACCATGTTCTGGGGCGATAAGCTTTGCTCCAATTTCCACGGCGGAACGGGTGCCTATCACGTTAAAAATCCCGAGCTGATGGGCCATAATACCATTGATGGGAAAGCCTATGAGGTACACGCCTTCCGTTGCTATTCCCCTGAGCAATTTGAGGAATATAAAAAGGAGCATCCGGACGTGGAGGCTTGGTACGTTCACGAAACCTTCTCCTGCCGCGAAAAAATGCCGAAGGACATCGAAATCGTGAACTGGTATTATTCCTTGGGCGACGGCATTGAGGACGAATACCGCGAAATGGGCTGGCATGCGATCTACGGAAACTGGCAGCCAAGAAACTTCAAAAATCTTCGTGAGCGTATGCAAAAGAGCCTCATCCACGGCGTTTGCACCTCCAACTGGGGTAGCCTCGATCCGCTCTCTATGCAAAGAGCCTTTACATACTATAAGCTCTTCGAGGTGTCCTATGCGATCTGGAGCAAGGACTATGACCAGGCAAAGAAAAACGAAAATATGCTCGCCTCTGCAAAATGGATGTTCGAGCATTTCAACCGCGAAACGCTGAAGAAGAATTGCCTTGCCATCGAGCATTCCTGCGACTTTGATATGCCACATATCTCGTTTGACTGCGGCTATTGGATCGAAAGTGAGGACTTCCATATCGGAGATTATCACATCACCTTCACGGATGGCAGTGAAATGACATATCCCATCATCTGGGGCGAAAACATCGGCCCAAGCTTCTCCTGCGCAGGTGCCGCCGCCGATGATGGCAACGCCGCGCCTATGAGCATTATGGAGGCCGCCGGCACCGCCCTCGTCCATTTGGATGAAAATGAGAGCATCGCCTACCGCATTCTGATCCCCACGGAAAAGACCGTTAAGGAAATAAAGCTCACCAAAACCGAAAAATGCAAGGGCGAGATCACCTTCCGAAGCGAAGCATATCTCGGAAAATAAAATACAAAAAGCACCCCCGCGGGCAAAGAAAATTCTGCCCGTGGGGGTGCTTGCCCTCTATTACTTGGGGCGCGTTGTAGTAAGCGTTATATGGTCTTCGCTAACCTTGTAATACATGTTAATGGCTTGCCGCCCTGGCATACCGTCATTTCTTTCCGGTAGTAGTCGGGTAATCCAAAAGAGAATACTTCCGGTGTGCTCTTCCTCTGCTCCGATGTAAACAAAACGAAAGGATTCTATCTGATAGGGCATCATTGTTTCGCCATCGTAGCCGTATTTATCCTCGGAAAAATCCATAATTTTGCGTTCATACGTATTTTCAAAGCTCGTGCCGTCCAATAATATAATTTTTAAATCAGGGGCTTTTATTATAAGCGTTGCTTCGCTATAAACGAACGTGTCAAAAAGCTGACCGAATCCAACTTCGATCTCGAAGGGGTCCCCCTTCTTGACTTGTTTCGTTTGAATTTCGGCCGACATAATAAGATCGTTGTAGTAAATGCCCGAATTTACTTTCACAACCTTTAATTCGGTTGTTATGCTGGGTGATGAATGACAGGAGGATAATGAAAATAATAGCAATAATATAAGTGCCGAAAATCTGATTTTCATATTTTATTCTCCAATCACAAGTATATCAAACATTCCCGAGGTTGCTACGCTACTTCCTTTGATTCTCACGTAAATAACCTGCCCCGCTGATAAAGCACACGTTACGGAACAATTGTCTTGATCTCCTGAATTGTCATCATATGCAATACGCCCCGTTGTGATTGATCTGTCATAGACCATCTCGTTGAATACGTCGGCATAGGTGTTCGTCCATCCCTCTGTATAAAACGTGAAGTTTCCGGCATAGGGAGCCGTAAATTCATAGATAAAATATAGAGATCGCTCAAGGCGTGCTGTTTTTGGAGTGTCTAGCTCTGAAAGCGTTAAAGAGTAGGCAACTTTAAATGAACTGTTGGATGAATTGCTTTGTCCGCGAACGCGTAAGTAGACGATCTGACCTTCCGTTAATGCATACGTTAGTTTAAAACTATAATTTCCAATAGGTGTACCGTTATATGCAAGCCGATTGGCAATAGAACCATCGGTTGTTGGATAACTAAAGAGTTCTCCGTACGCACCGCTATCATTTGGTGAAACAAAATGATACGTTCCCGTATATGGAGCAGTAAATTGATACCAATTTCCCGCAGTGCCGGAAAGATTTCCACTTTGCGCGGTTGTAAGATCCGCTATTTTTGAAACTGCGATTTTATATTGTCCCGAATCGGAAGTAGGGCTGTCTACCACGAGATATACCGTAGTGCTTGATGAAACGTTTCTTCTGTACATAAAGTTCAAGCCTGTACCGGAATCGTCATCGGTGCATGGGTAATTAAACTGATAGGAATCATAGTACGTTAATCTGACGTCTGTATCGCCCTCGGAGAAGAAAACGTAATCTCCGGTTTCGGGAGCATCAAATTTGTAAAAATGAGAATCGCCTTCATCAAGAGTATAGGTGTATCCGGTGTTCAACGATGGAATGGATGGGAAATCTTCAAGAAAATGATACTTTTTGATGCTCGAATAATACGGCCCGGTAACAGGAGAATCGTTTTGATACGTTGCAATTCCCCAATAAAACGGCTCTCCCACTCCAATTGCATTTGTCAGAGTTGCCCATTGATCATTTGTTAACGTTATTTCTTCTGTAGATGAATCTATATTTTGAGTTTGCAAAATAATATTCAAGTCTTCGTCGTAAAAAGTTAACTTCAATTGGTTGTAATATATGTACGCATTAAAATTTCCTTCATCATCATTTCGATCTATATTATCTCTAACCGCGGCAGCAGTCCAGGAAAATGTTCCGGGTTGTGTTCTGCTAAACAATGCTGTTCCAAAAGTTGGTTCGTCACAAATATTATGCCTTTCAAGATATTCGCCGATTCTTGAATGGAGTCTTTTGTCAACACTGCTATATAATGTTTCCATAAAATCAGAAAAATTACTGGCTTCGCTCTGCTTGCAAATATCCCAGACTGTTTGATGGCCTAAATTCATGCCGCTGTTAAGAACCAGATAAAGCAATACGGCGGTTACGGCATATTCATTTCCATCTGTGAAACCGGATTGTGCACTGGTTATAGTATAATCTATATCATTCTCATTTGTAATCGGAAGGCTAATACCATCTAAATCCGTATACATATTATCTGCTACATATGGTATGTTGGATATTATCGCGACATTATCGTTATAGTACAATTGAGCCGCCATGCTAAAATATGATGCCCAGCCTTCATTCCATCCTCCTTGCACCCCGAATTGCTTTCCGTATCTTTCGGATAAATTTTCGAGAAGATAATGAGAACCCGAGAACAAGGCATCAACGTTTATATGAGCGGCAGCTTGATGCCCTAACTCGTGTATTATTACATCCCAATCGCAATAATCGCTAGCTATAATATAAATCGTATTCGTAATGGTAATTGCATACGAAACGTCCCCAAAAATCGGGCTCGGATTGGCAGGAAAATATGCGACTGTATGGTCTGTGGCATAATTGTTCATCGTTTCGTAGTAGTGATATCCTACAACAAACGCTTGATGTATGCTCATAGACTTAGCCGTATCGGAAGAGTACTCTGCATAATTTGCTTGCGCGTGTGAGCCGGTTACATTGCTCATTGTTGCCGTTGTAAAAAAATATCCTTCCGAGAACAAAGAGTCTACCCAGTCGGTGGCTATTTCAAAATTATCATTTTTAGTAGTAATTTTGATATATATATCATAGCCATTTTCAAGAATGTCAAGTTGATTGTAGAGCGTGGCGCTATAGGAACCGTCGAGAAGTGTATACATAGTTGCCAGCGATGTATCGCTGATAGCGTTTTCATCAAATATTTCAACTTTAACGTCTCTAGCCGGATGCCAATTGCCCTCAATATCTATCCAGGATACATTACCGTAAATGCGGAGTCTTTGCCCGGAGTCCATTGCTTCAATGGTTCTTGAAATAGCAACACTTGGGGTCATTATACTATTATTAACTTCCAATTCCGATGCGTTTTCTCTGGTTTCTCCGGATATTGCCGATATTTCCTGCAACGTGTAATCGGCTTTTAATTCAATGCTGTTCGTCTTCTCATTGTAAACTCGTAATTTTGGCTGATTTATAACTCCGATGGTTGGCTTCGTTTCCTCTACCTCTGTTAATTCCGTTGCTTTCTTTGCGGCAAGCTTATACTCCGCATCCGTAATAAGTTCATTGCTATACAGATACGAGATATATTGATCATAAGCATATATATCACCGAATTCACTTACGAAAACGCCATGTACCGTAGGCAAAACCGAGAGCTGAGTAAATTCGCTATCTACGATCTTTTCTCCGGCGTATACCTTCGTTGTTGCATAAATTTTTTCAAAGGAAACCTCTTTGAAATTTAACAACGGTGCTTTAGATATAATGACAGGATTTATATCAAACGATACGTTTAAATTTTTCAAATCCTCTGATTGACTATATTCCTTCGGAGAATAATCGTTCAGTATTATATTTTCCGTGGACGAGAAAAACGTTTTTGAACGATCATATTCGCTGAAAGAATTTAAATTCAACCGAAAGGATAATGCATCACCTTTTGTATAGTGCGTTTTGTAGTTTGGGGCCACATAGAAATATTTCGTATTATCGAGCGTTTCCGATACGTTTTTAATCGTATCGTAGGCGCTCTCGGAAGTATTTTGAGAAAGAATAAGATCTTCTTCCGTTTCGGGAATAATATTTGATACTTCGGCAGATGTAGAAACAACGAAGCAGCTGAACAAAAAACAAACTACAAGAACCAAAGAAATTATTTTTTTCATCATTGCAATGCTCCTCCTATGATTTTTATCAGATATACATTCACCGTTTTGCCCACACTTTTTGTATGGACTGTTATGTAGAAAATTTCAACACCTGCCGACGAATGATCCATAGGATTTTTGATATTTTTAATCGCATAATGCACGCCTCCATTAAAAAAGCACACAAGCCCCTCAATTTCCGAAATTGAAAGCCTGTGTGCCTTGTTGATATATAATATTGTTAAACCGTCACATAAGCCTTCGCTGTGTGTGGGGTATTTCTACTTATATTGTAGCAGATATTGGTTTACTTGTCAAGATTTTTATAAATCTGAACTGCTTGATCATTTGAGTAAAAACATTTGACATTCTCTTTACTTTGTGATATAATAACATGAATAAATATTTTTTTATTTAGGAACAAGCTATGGAAACGAGAACCTTTTATCCCGAAACGGGCATAGAGCGTGTTCGCCGTCTGATTGAAGGGCAGAGCGTAAGGTATTACGTTCTCACCCTTGGATGCCAGCAAAACGAGGCAGACAGCGAGCGTATCCGCGGTATGGCCGAGGCTATGGGATATGCCCCCGCCGCCGAGCCGGAGGAGGCATCGCTGATCATTGTCAATACCTGCGCCATCCGCCGCCATGCGGAATTAAAGGCGCTTTCGATCGTTGGGCGCTTCAAGGCGATCAAAACCGAACGGCCGGAAACGGTGATCGGCATTTGCGGATGCATGGCCGCAGAGCCGCACATGGTGGAGCATATCAAAAAGAATTTCCATTTCGTCACCTTCACCTTGGAGCCGAACCGCCTCTTCCGCTTGCCGGAGCTGGTGGCAACCGCGCTGATGGAGCAGCGCCGCAGCTTCGTTCTCGGCGAGGATGATGGAAGAATTGCCGAAGGGCTTCCGATCCGCCGTACGAGCGACCACCGCGCCTACGTTTCGATCATGTATGGCTGTAACAATTTCTGCTCCTACTGCATCGTGCCCTACGTGCGTGGTAGGGAAAGAAGCCGTGAGAGTGCCGCCGTACTTGCCGAGTGCAGGGCGCTCATTGAAAACGGCGTGAAGGAGATCACCCTCCTTGGCCAGAACGTCAATTCCTATTGCTCGGATATGAGCTTTGCCGCCCTGATCTCTGCGATCGCACAAATGGAAGGAGATTTTCTGATCCGCTTCATGACCAGCCACCCGAAGGACGTGTCGGACGAGCTGATCGCGGCTATGAAAAAATATAAGGGCAAGATCGCCCCCTGCTTCCATCTGCCGCTTCAAGCGGGAAGTGACCGTATCTTGAAGGCCATGAACCGCACCTACAATACAGAGCATTATCTCTCCATCGCGAAAAAGCTTCGCGAGGCTGTTCCCGAGATCGTTCTGACGACGGATATCATCGTTGCTTTTCCCGGAGAGACAGAGGAGGATTTTCTCGGAACGCTTAAAATCGTGGAGGAGGTCGGCTTCGATATGATCTTCTCCTTCATCTTCTCACCGCGCGAGGGAACGAAGGCCGCAAAAATGGAAAACACGATCACCGAAGAGGAGAAGAATGACCGCATGGCGCGCCTGCTTGCCATGCAAAAGGAGATCGCGCTGAAGAAAAATCTCCCCTATCTCGATCGCACCGAGCGCGTCCTTGTGGACGATAACGCGCGCGAGGGTGAGGGGAACTATATCGGTAGAACGGCGGGCGGAAAGCTTGTCCGCTTCACGGATACGAAAAACCGTATCGGAGAATTTATCTCGGTTAAAATAACAAAGGCCACGCCGTTTGATCTGTTCGGCGAGGCCGTGGATTGATCGGGCATCTTGCCCCATAGTCTTACACGGTAGGGGAGGGGCTTGCTTCTCCCGCAAAAAAGATATATATAAGAAAAGAGGATATAAAAATGACGAAGATTATTGAGCTTGCACACACCCTGGGCCTTGCCATCGCAGAGAGCGACGAGATCAAGGCGCTTGAGATTGCAAAGGATGCCTATGAGGCGGATGCCGCCCTGCAGGCAAAACTTTCGGAATATGAAACGGACAGAAAGCTTCTCACCGAGGAGTTTGTCAAGGAAGACGTGGACGAGGAAGCAAAGCAGGCCGCCGTGCAGAAGCTGCGCGATCATATGGAGGCGCTTGCCGCCGAGATCGTTGTGAATGAAAAGTACGTTGCCTTCACGAACGCACAGCAGGCGCTGAACGATCTGATGGCCGAGGTCAATGCGGAGATCAAGTTCTGCATCACGGGTGAGCGCCCCTCTACCTGCACGCACGATTGCTCGACCTGCGGCGGCTGCAGCCACTGATTGGTTTTAAAGGCGGCAATTCCCGTAGGGACAGGCGTCCTCGACTGTCCTTTTTAACGGAGAGGACAAGGGCATTTTGGCTTTCAATGCCATGATTATGCAATTTAAGGAGTGATACCAATGGCGGAAGTGATTGACAACAGAAAGGATCTCGAAACCGTAACCCCGATGATGCAGCAGTATCTCGAGGTCAAGGAGCAGTACGAGGGCTTTATCCTCTTTTACCGTCTCGGGGACTTTTACGAGTGCTTTTTCGAGGATGCCGTTCTGGTTTCGAAGGAAATGGAGCTGACGCTCACGGCAAGAGACTGTGGCGGCGGCAAGCGCGCGGCGATGTGCGGCGTGCCCTTTCATAAATCGGACGTATACGTTGCGCGGCTTGTGGAGCGCGGCTTCAAGGTTGCCATCTGCGAGCAGGTGGAGGACCCGAAGAGTGCACAGGGGCTCGTGCGCCGTGACGTCACCCGCGTTGTCACGCCCGGCACGGTAACGGATGGGGATATGCTCAACGAGGGCAAAAACAACTTCCTTGCCTCTCTTTGCTACGGCACGCTTGGTGTTGCTCTTTCCGCCGTGGACGTCTCCACGGGTGAGGTGTTCGTCACCTTTTTTCAGAAGGGAACGCCCTTCTCGATGTTAGAGAGCGAGCTTGCGGTGTATCAGCCTGCTGAGCTTATCCTCTTCGACGAGGCGGGTGAAAGCGGTGCCGTTACGCACTCCCTGAAGGATAAATACAACACCTATATCACCGATAACGAAACCGCACTTTTTGATTATGACAAAGCGAAGAACGCCATGCTTCGCTTCTATCCGAAGGAAAGCGAAAAGCTGGATGCCCCCGAAATGGTGATGGCTGTCGGCGCGCTTCTCCTTTACATACAGAAAACGCAGAAGACCGAGGTGGCCTTCGTCAAGGAGCTTCGCGTGTATTCCAAGGGTCAATATCTTGAGCTTGACTATAATACGCGCCGCAATCTTGAGCTTTGCGAGGCCATGCGCACCAAGGAAAAGCGCGGCTCTCTGCTCTGGGTTCTTGATAAAACGAAAACCGCAATGGGCGCACGTCTTTTGCGCTCCTTTGTATTAAAGCCGCTTCTCGATCCCGTCCAGATCACGCACAGGCAGGCGCTCGTAGGTGCATTTGTGAAAAACTCCGAGCTTCGTGCCGATATGGCAGAAGCGCTTTCCACGGTTCTGGATATTGAAAGACTCACGGCCAAGGCCGTATACGGCACGGCGAACGCAAGAGATCTTCGCGCCATCGCGGTCAGCATCGCCTGCCTGCCCGCCGTGAAGAATATGCTGATGGAATCCGAAAACGAGGCGCTTGTGTCTCTCGCCGCCACGCTCGATCCCTTAACGGATATTTGCGATCTGTTGATGCGTGCCATTGCCGATGCACCTCCGCTCACCGTGCGCGAGGGCGGCATGATCCGTGACGGATTCCATTCCGAGGTGGATTATTATCGCCATATCAAAAACGATTCTACGGAGATCATGGCCTCCATCGAGGAGAGGGAAAAGGAGGAGACCGGCATCCGCACCCTTAAGGTCAGCTACAATAAGGTGTTCGGCTACTATATCGAGGTCTCCAAGTCCTTTGCGGACAGCGTGCCGGATCGCTATGTAAGAAAGCAGACCCTCGTTAACTGCGAGCGCTATATCACCCAGGAATTAAAGGAGATGGAAAGCACCATTTTCAGCGCAGAGGAAAAGCTCTGCTCGCTGGAGTTTGAGCTCTTCTCCGAGCTGCGTGAGATGATCTGCCAGCAGAACGAGCGCATCCGCGCCGCCGCCTCCGTGCTTGCCGCCGTGGACGTGTACCGCAGTCTTGCCGAGGTTGCGGATAAAAACAGCTTCGTTTGCCCCGAGGTGGATCTTTCCACCGATCTCTATATCAAGGACGGCCGCCATCCCGTGGTGGAGCGCTTCGTGACGGATAATTATTTCGTGCCGAACGATACGCTTCTTGATACCTCGGCAAACCGTATGATGATCATCACCGGACCGAATATGGCAGGTAAATCCACCTATATGCGTCAGGTTGCCCTGATCGTCGTGATGGCGCAGATCGGCTCGTTCGTGCCTGCAAGAGAGGCACGTGTCGGCATCGTAGACAAGGTGTTCACGCGTGTCGGCGCATCGGACGATCTTGCATCCGGTCAGTCCACCTTTATGCTGGAGATGACCGAGGTTTCCGCCATTCTCAAAAACGCCACCAAGCGCTCGCTCATCGTGTATGACGAGGTCGGCAGAGGAACGAGCACCTTTGACGGTATGGCCATTGCCCGCGCCGTTGTGGAATACACGCATTCGAAGAAGATCGGCGCAAAAACCCTCTTCGCCACGCATTATCACGAGCTCACCGCCATGGAAGAGCAGTTTGAAGGTATCGTAAACTACAATATCGCCGCCAAGAAGCGCGCGGATACCATTACCTTCCTTCGCAAGATCGTCAGAGGCGGAACGGACGATTCCTACGGTATTGAGGTCGCAAAGCTTGCAGGCCTGCCAAACGAGGTGATCAAGCGTGCAAGAGAGATCCTTGCCGAGATCGAATCGGGCGGCGGCATGAAGGCCGCACCCGTAGTGAAAAAGGAAAGCGAGCCGGATCTTTTCTCGGTGCTCGCCGCAGGCAATGAAGCGCAGGCCGCCGAGCAGATCCGATCCGCAGATCTGAATACCATGACGCCCATTGAGGCCATGAATCTTCTCTTCAACCTGAAAAAACTGCTCTCTTAAAAGAGAGAAAAGGAATTTATATGGGAAAAATCAACGTACTTAGCTTTGAGATCGCAAACCTCATTGCCGCAGGCGAGGTCGTGGAGCGCCCCTCGTCCGTCTTAAAGGAGCTTCTTGAAAATTCCATAGATGCAGGTGCTACGCGCATCGTTGCCGAGATCAAGCGCGGCGGCGTTGCCATGATCCGCGTGACGGATAACGGATGCGGCATGACGGCAGAGGATCTTCCCGTTGCCTTGAAGCGCCACGCAACAAGCAAAATTCGTGAAAAAGAGGATCTTTCCACGATCATGACGCTTGGCTTCCGCGGTGAGGCGCTTGCCGCCATCTCCTCGGTCTCCAAGGTGACCATCATCACGAAAACCGAAGAAGCGGAGGAGGGAACGATGCTCACCTCCGAGGGCGGTCAGATCCTGGATGTATCCGCTGTTGGAGCTTCCACGGGAACGACCGTCGTAGTAGAGGATCTTTTCTATAACGTACCGGCACGCCGCAAATTCTTAAAAAAAGACGCAACGGAGGCAATGAACGTTGCCGCTCTGATCGAGAGAGTTGCACTCTCGCGTCCCGACGTCAGCATTCAGCTCTTGGTGGACGGTGAGGAGCGCTTCAAAACTCCCGGGGACGGCAACCTTAAAAGCGCCATCTCTGCCATTCACGGCCGCGAGTTTGCCAAAAAAATGCTCCCCGTGGATGCCAAGGCTGAGGGAATCGAGGTCACGGGCTTTATCGGCCGCTCGGATAACGCGCGCAAGAACCGCAATCTTGAAAACATCTTTATCAACGGCCGTTACGTGAAAAGTCTGACGGTGATGGCCGCTCTTGAAAAGGCATACACCTCGTATATCGCACCGGAATGCTTTCCCGTGTGCGCGCTATTTCTTACGATGAATCCCGCCTTCGTGGACGTAAACGTGCATCCCGCAAAGCTTGAGGTCAAGTTTTCGGACGAGCGCGTGATCTTTGAGGCGGTGTATCACGCGGTGCGCCGCGTGCTGGAGGAGGCCGCATGGCGGCCGGAGCTGGAGCTTTCCTCCAAAGCATCCGAAAAGCGCCTCAGCGGAGCGTTTGTTCCCGTTGGCGAGAAAACCGCGGGAGAGCAGATCGCAATGCCCGCTGCTGCATCCATGCGCGAGCCGATCAAGCGCGAAGCGTATACGCAGAGCACGCAATCGCTGCGTGCAGACCGCCTGCCGCCTTATATCAAGCAGAGCAGCACCTCGCACACCGCCGAGCGCACGGAGCGCCGCGCAGAGGAGCTTTCGCCCAAGGCCTCGATCGATATTCTTGAAAAATACAAAAGAGCCGAGGCGCAGGACGCGCCCATGCGCGTTGCATCCTTCACGGCAGATATGGTAGAAAAGTCTGAGCCTGCCGCGCCCTTCATCCCACCTGTGCAGACCGCAAGGAGCGAGGAAAAGCAGACCGTTTCCGCCGAGCCGGCGGCCGCTCCCATCGCTGAGCCCCCCACTTATAAATTCGTAGGTGAGGCCTTCGATTGCTATCTTATGGTAGAGCTTGGCACGGAGCTTTTGGTCATCGATAAGCACGCCGCGCACGAGCGCATCATCTTCGAGGATCTGAAGGCCATGAGAGAGAAGGACGGCCGCGTTGCCTCGCAGTCGCTTTTGTTGCCGCTCTCCGTTTCCTTGGATGCCGAGAGCCTTGCAGCGGCAGAGGAATATAAATCCGACTTCGAAGCTGTTGGATTCTGCTTTGATATAAACGGCAAAAACGCAGAAATTACTGCGATTCCAGATGCCATTGCCGCATCGGATGCGGAAACGCTGTTTGCCAAGATGGCAGACGAGCTTGTGCGTGGGCGCGGAAATCCGAGCCTCACGGAGGCGCTTCGCCGCGAAAAGGCTCTGTATCAGATCGCCTGCAAGGCGGCCATCAAGGGCGGCAGAAAATACGATCCCGAGATCGCAAAATGGCTGATCGAGCGTGTGCTTATGCTTCCGGACATCACTGTTTGTCCGCACGGCCGTCCGATCGCCTATCGCCTATCCAAGCGCGAGCTGGACAGACATTTTGACAGAATCAAATAACTTGGAGCTTTTATGGGAAAATTCACATTACTGAAAACAGAGGGAAAAGCGCGCCGCGGCCGTTTTGAAACGGTGCACGGAACGATCGAAACTCCCGTTTTCATGAACGTTGGAACGTCGGCCGCTATCAAGGGCGGTATCTCTACACAGGATCTGAAGGAGGTTAACTGCCAGGTCGAGCTTTCCAATACCTATCATTTGCATATCCGTCCGGGCGACGATCTCATCCGTGATATGGGCGGCCTGCATAAATTTTTCAATTGGGATCGCCCCGTCCTCACGGATTCGGGCGGATTTCAGGTCTTTTCCTTGGCCTCTCTGCGTAAGATAACCGAGGAGGGCGTTTCCTTCAATTCGCATATTGACGGTAAGCGCATCTTCATGGGACCCGAGGAATCCATGCAGATCCAGTCTAACCTCGGCTCAACGATCGCCATGGCGTTTGACGAGTGCGTGGAAAATCCCGCACCGTATAAATACGTCAAGGCCTCTCAGGAGCGCACGATCCGTTGGCTGAAGCGTTGCCGCGCCGAAATGGATCGGCTGAACGCCCTGCCCGGCACGGTAAACCCGAATCAGATGCTCTTCGGCATCAACCAGGGCGGCACGTACGAGGATCTCCGTATCGAAAATATGATCGAAACCGCAAAGATCCCCTGCGACGGCTATGCCATCGGCGGCCTTGCCGTTGGCGAGGATGCAGATACGATGTATCACATCATCGAAACGGTTGAGCCCTATATGCCAACCGATAAGCCGCGCTACCTCATGGGTGTCGGCACACCGCAGAATATCGTGGAGGCCGTGTATCGCGGCGTGGATTTCTTCGATTGCGTAATGCCGAGCCGCAACGCGCGCCACGGCAACGTTTTTACCTGGGAAGGGAAGATCACCATTCAGAACGAGCGCTTCTTGAAGGATGATCGCCCCATCTCCCCCGGTTGCGGCTGTCCTGCCTGCCGCCATTATTCGCGATCCTATATCCGCCACCTCTTCAAGGCAAAGGAAATGCTTGGTATGCGCCTTGCCGTTCTGCATAACCTCTATTTCTATAACGAGCTGATGCAGAAGATCCGCGATGCCTTGGACGAGGGAAAATACGAGGAATTTTATCATAAATATAAGGATCGCCTTGCTCGCAAGCTCCCCGATGATATGTAATACGGAGGTCTCTCTATGAAACGTATTTTTCGCCCCTTGACCGTCTTGCTGATCTGCGCTTGTCTGCTTCTTTCTCTTTCCGGATGCTCGCTTCTGAATTTTGCAATGGGTGCAGGAGAGAGCGTCACGGTCACGTTCGTGGTCGGTGAAGAGGAAAGCACGGTCAGCGTGCCTCTCGGTATGGTGGTATCTCCGCCAAAAACGCCCAAGGCAGAGGATCGCATTTTCAGCGGCTGGTATACCGATGCCGCCTGCGAAAGGGAATATGATTTTTCCACCCCCGTCCTCACGGATATAACGCTCTATGCGGATTTTGTTTTGGATGGCGCCGCCATCACGAACGCGATCACTCTGGACGTGATGCCCGCTCTCGTCACGGTGGAAAACGTCTACCGCACCTCTCCCACAACGGAGACCGTTGCGCAAGGCTCGGGCTTTCTCTATAAGATCGAGAACGGCCGCGCCTTTGTGCTAACGAATTGCCACGTGGCCTATGCCGAGGGCGGATTTCAAACGATTAAGGTAAAGGATTTCCAGGGAGAAGAGTACACCGCCTCTCTCTATCGCAAAACGCTGCTCTCCGATCCTGCAATTTCGGCAGACTACGATCTTGCGATCCTGACCTTCCCCTATACGGGCAATGAGCTCTGTGCGATCCCCTTTGCCACGGAAGAGGCCGTGGAAGGGCAGGAGGTCATCTCGCTTGGCTCGCCTCAAAATCAAAGCCACGCCATCACCTTCGGTGAAATGCTCGGCCTTCGCACCGTTGATCTCCCGGAAAGTGCCAAGGAAGAGAGCAACGTCACCTTTGAGATCATCTACCATACCGCCGCCATCACAAACGGCTCAAGCGGCGGCCCGCTTCTGAACGGCGATCTCGAGCTCGTTGGCGTAAACTACGCAGGCACCGCCCCCGAAAAGGGTGAAAGCTTCGGCTACGGCTGCGCCGTGCCGCTTGCCAAGGTCCTCGAGTTCCTCTCGCTTTACGAATAAAAAGCAAAATACATAGAAAAACACCCGAAGAATGGCATAAAAGCCACCTTCGGGCGGTTTTTTATTATAATAAACGCACAATCACTTTAAAACAGAAAACCGCCCCGAGCGCATTTCTGCCCTCGGAGCGAAATCTTTCTATATAAATATATGCGATCGAAAAACAACCTTTCGCCTCCCACTCTGGGTAGCGAAGCTGCGCGAGGGTCTTAGAAAACGATTAAGAATCGTTTCCCCCCTGAGCGTGACCGAACCTCAGTGAGAAGGTGGCACGGCTTTGCCGTGACGGAGAGGGCTATTATACGCTAAGATACGCCCCGACCTTTTTGAGCGTTGCCTGCAAGGCCTTCACGTCAAGACTATGCGTATCGCACCCATCCTTCGCGCAAAGCGCGGCGGCGATGCCTGCTGCCTGGCCCGTGATGTAAGCACCCGGGATCACGCGCACGGAGGCCTGCATCGCGCGGTCAGCGCCAACGTGCCGTCCCGCAACGAAAAGATTGTCCATATCCTTCGCCACGATCGCGCCGTAGGGAATACTGTAGGATTGTCCCTTCTCGTGCCGCAGCTGAATGCTCTTCTCAAAATCCGCCATCCCCTCTGCGCTTGGCTTCATCGGATGAATGTCCACGGGATAGGAATACCGCCCGATCTCGTCGGGGAAGGATCCCTTTGCAAAGAACGCCTCCTTTGTCAGCGTGTAGTCCGTATGAATGCGGCGGGATTCGCGCACGCCGAGCAGATCCGCAGAGCGGAGCAGCACCGTATTTTCGCATCCCTTCACGTAGGTTTTGTAATAGGTTTCATATTCCGCGAGTATTTTGCGGCTCTGTACCATCGCATCCGAAAGCGAACGGCTCTTCGTATCATCCACGGCGAAGGCGTGTCCGATGTTACCGCCCGCAACCTCGCATTCGGGAAAGATCGGCTTCATGCCGGGGAGAATGGTGTCATATTGCGAAAGAACGCCCTCGCGATATGCCTTTTCCACGTTTTCTCTCTGTTGCTCAATATCAAGCACGTCAAAATCCACGTTGCCCCAAAGACTGCAAAGCGTTGCGGGCATACAAACGCCGCTCTCATCTCCATACGCAAAGCCGCAGCCCGCAAGCGCAGAAAGCGCGCCGTTTCCCGTGGTGTCAATAAAATACTTTGCCTTGATGGCGTACGTGCCCTCGGGTGCAGAAACGGTCACGTGCGTGATCCGCTTTCCGTCCGTCACCGCATCGGTAAGCTTGTTGAAAAAGAGATAGGTAACGCCTGCCTCGGTGATCATCTTGTCATAAAGCCGCTTGAGCTTCTCGGGGCTCGTGATCACCCATTCTCTCTCGTATTTGCAGGGAGGGAAGAGCGCATCGTGCACCCGTCTGCCAAAGCCGCCGCAAAGAAAATTCTCGCCGTCGTCGAAGTTCATGATCTCGGGCACCATCCCAAGCGTGGAAGCGCCGCCAAAGCTGCCGCTTTGCTCAATGATCACCACGGTAGCGCCCGCCTCAGCCGCCATCACCGCCGCAGAAACGCCTGCCGGGCCGCCGCCCGCAACCAAAACGTCCACGTCGTAGCGCACGTCAAGCGCCTTATTATAATTCAGCGTCATTATGTATTCTCCTTGTTTTCACCCTCGCAATGGCCGTCAAACATTCCTTCGATGCGCCCATAAAAGCCGCCGTCACGCTCGGTGCGAAGCCCGATCGCGCGAAGAAGCGTTTCATCCGCCGCATCCTTTTTTGCAAAGCAAGAGGTCGCGCCGCAACGCTCACAAAATTCCAAGGTAGCACGTCCGAGGATGAAGATCGCCTCAAAATCGCTTTGCCCGATCTTTTCCTTCAGATCGTAAAGCGTTGCCTCCTCGCCGTCAAGATCAAACTGTGAAAATCCCATAATGGCAAGGCTCTCGGCATCTGCCATTCCGTAGGAAAACGCACCGTCCACGAGGCTTGCACCACAGGCCTCGGCGTATATTTTTTTTGTTTCCTCGTCCTGAATTGGAAAGATCTTAAACATTTTTCTGCACCTTCGTTGCCTTATATAAATATTCCACCTCTTTTGCATCAAGGTATCTCCATTTGCCAACGGGCAGGCCGTCCAGCTTCAAGTTGCCGATCGAAATACGCGAAAGTCGCTTCACGCAGAGGCCCGCCTGCTCGCACATCTTGCGGATCTGGCGGTTTCTTCCTTCCTTTAAGGTGAATTTCAGCACCGTGCCGCTCTCGTCACTCTCACCGACCGTCACGTCAACGGGGCGGATCTTGTATCCGTCGATCACAAGCGGAGAGGTCAAGGTCAGATGCTGCGACTCGCTCACCTCGCCCGAAACCTTCACGCGGTAGATCTTCGGTAGGGAATATGAGGGGTGCGTGAGGCGGTTTTTCAGCTCACCGTCATCCGTCAGCAGAAGAAGTCCCTCAGAGATCAGGTCAAGACGGCCAACGGGATATACGCGTGCCGTCACTCCGTCCAGAAGATCCGTCACGCACTTTCTTCCGCGATCGTCCTCCGTAGAGCAGAGGTAGCCGCGCGGCTTGTTCATCATGATATAAATATGCTCCTTTTTCTCAAAGAGCACACGCTTTCCGCGATATGTAACGAGGTCGGCCGCAGGATCGATCTGTGTTCCGATCTCTGCCACGTGTCCGTTCACACAGACGCGGCCCTTTGCGATCTCCTCCTCGGCCGCACGGCGGGACATCAGCCCCGCATCGGCCAAAAATTTCTGTAAGCGAACTTTTTTCATAAGGTCTCCTTTTGCGTGGTAAGGTTGTATCAAAAGAAAAAGAATCTGCGGCGCTTGCTTTCAATTGCCGCAATATCCGTTTTTGCAAGCAGAGGAATCGTGCCGAGAACCTCTCCGTTACGGATAAAGAGCAGCTGACCGAGCACGTCGCCCTTTCGGATCGGCGCGGTCGCATAGGGGTTGAGGCAAACGCGCATCGAAACGTCGGCAAGCCCTGCGCGTTCAACAAGCGAAAAGCCCTCTTTGTTTGCAACCTGAACGGTACTGTTTTTTCCGCCAAGCACGGAAATTTTGTGCGTAGATTCTTCGGGCGCAAGATGGATATAGGACCGCAGCATGGAGAATCCGTAGTCCAGCATCTCTCTGTGATCCGTCCAATCATCGGGCGCAGAGAGTGTCGCGCTCACAAGCGTAACGCCCTCTCGCTCTGCCGCTCCAACGAGGCATCTGCCGCATTTCTTGGTAAAACCGGTTTTCAGTCCGATCGCACCGTCATAGGAGCGCAAAAGCTTGTTGTGATTCACGATCAGCCGCGCGCTCTCTCCCTCGCCAATGATCTTTTTATAAGTAGAGGCAATGGTTCGCACGGTCTCGTTTTCGATTGCCGCCGCGCCAAGGCGGGCAAGATCCTTTGCGGTGGTATAATGATTTTCGCTGTCAAGCCCGTGGGGATTCTCAAAATTCGTGTCGTTAAGGCCGAGCGATGCCGCCTTTTCGTTCATTTTTTCGGCAAAGGCGGAGATCGATCCGCTCACGGTGAGAGCAATGGCAGTAGCCGCATCGTTAGCCGAGCGAAGCATTAAGCCGTATAAAAGCTCCTCTAAGGTAAAGCTTTCGCCCTCGCGCAGATACAGAGAAGAGCCCTCGATCCCCACGGCCTCCTTCGGGATGCGGATCCTCTCCGTGAGGTCTCCTGCCTCTGCCGCAACGAGCGCGGTCATGATCTTCGTGGTGCTGGCCATAGGCGAGCGAACGTCCCCGTTTTTTTCATAAAGGAAGCTTTTTGTGTCCGGAGAGTAGAGCGCCGCCCCCTTGGCACTCACGCGGATCGGCTCCTCCGAAAAAGCGAAAAGTGTAAAAACGGAGAAGAGGATCGCTGCCAAAAGCGCCGTGGCGATCAGGCGGAATTTTCCGTGAAAACGCATGGTCCGTTATCCTTTCTTAAAGCTCTGAATATTTGCGGTCAGTGCTTCTGCCGTTAGTTTTTCCTCGAAAAGAAAGGATATTCCGTTTTCTTGCTTGCAAAAAATGTTAAAACAGCGCTTCCTTGATCTTTTGTATCAGGCGCGGCGTGCTTTCGATCACGTCTGCCACGCGATCCACGGCAGAGGGAAGCGAGGACTCTGCCAAGGGTATAAGATTGACCTGTGCATCGGGCGAAACGGTCAGAAAGGCAACCGGCGTAATGCTGATCCCCGTGCCGCCTCCGCCGCCGAAATTTTGCGTGGGAGAGATGCGCTTGTTTGCATAATCGATGCCCCCGGTCGCAAAGCCGATATTCACGCGCGAAACGGGAATAATGCTCACGCCCGAGGGGGTAACGATCACGTCTCCAATAAAGGTGTCCTTTTCCGCAAATTCCTTAACGCCCTCAAGCGAGGTGCGTATAATATCACTCATTTTCGTTTCCGACATGGCTCATTCTTGCCTCCTTTTCTTTCCTATATTGTACCAAATAGATAAGAAAAGTATGCAAAAAAGTGTAAAACCGCATCTGAAAGCAAAGGTCGATCGCCGCCGTTTCCTCTTTTTTCAAGGAGAGAAGCGGCTCGCTCGTGTAACGCTCAAAATGCGATAGAAAAAAAGCGAGCACGGAATAATAAGCCCCCGTGCCGATCCCAACCCAAAAGGGAGGGAGCGCCGTGGGCATGGGCAGGCTCTGGACGCATACTGTAGCACGCGGCACAGCGTATCGCACGGCGCGCAGAATTGCGCGCCCTTTTGCGCTTCGGCCGGATTTTTGGCCGCTCGCCTTTTTCTTTTTTCTTTCCTTTTCCTTCCCTGCCGCCGTCTTTCTTGAAAGCGTTACGGAGAAGAAAACGAAATGCACCACCAGATAAGAGCGCTCATCCTTGGTGTACCGTATAACGACGGGGGAGAAAAGCAAAGTAAGTCCGATGCAAAGTAGAACAAAGAAAAGGGCTAAAAAAAGCATCGGCCCATACCTCGCTCTGCAGTTATGTATTTATTCGTAATCGATCACGTCGTCCTCTGCAGAGACCTCATCCTCGTGCAGGACTCCATCTTCCGTGGGTGCCTCTTCCTTGGGAGCATCGGTGGTCTGTGCCTCCGCCGTAACCGCTTCATCGATCGCAAGCTCGATCTGCTCGCCGTCCGTGCTCTCCTCCTGCGGCTTGTCGGGCACGTTCTTGCCCTGCGCAAAGAGTGCCATCAGCTCCTCGCTCGTGCCGGGAAGATCCGCAAGCGAGCCGAGACCGAAGCAACGCAAAAAGTCGTTGGTCGTGCCGTAAAGCATCGGGCGGCCGGGAACGTCCATGCGCCCCTTGCATTCGATCAGTCCGCGGTCGATCAGATTGTTCATTGCGTAAGAGGAGTCTGCGCGGCGCAGCGTATCCACGTACATTCTCGTCACGGGCTGATTATAGGCCACGATCGCAAGCGCCTCCATAGAGGAGGTCGAGAGCGTTCCGCTCTTCTTGATGCCGAGCGCCTCGCGGATCTCGGGCAGATAATATTGCTTGGTGCAGAGCTGGCAGGAATCCTCGTATGCCAGAAGGATCACGCCGCGCGGCATGTCCGTGGTATTGTAGGTGCGCGCGTATTCCACCACCATGTCCTTTACCTTACCGGGGGTAAGATTCAGAACTCTTGCAAGATTTGTATAGGTGATCGGGTGGCCTGCCGCAAAGAGAATGGCCTCGATGGCCTCCTCAAAAACAATATCTCTTTGGGGAGCGCCCTCATCTACGATAGGCTTGGTTTCTTCGCTCATAATCGTCACTCCTTCTTTTCATCGTCTTTCTTTTCCTCGCTTTCGGGCGGTGCATCAAATTCGCTTGCCGATCCCTCTGCGGGCGGTACGTAGTCCTCGTTCAGAATAAAACGCATATCAATACCGAGACTCTCGTATTCCACAACGTCCTCAATGATCTTGGTCGTGGTGATCAGAATGCGCCCGATCTTGATCAGCTCAAGAATGCCCATAAAGCGCGCCACGAGATCCGCGCGGTCGGGAGAAACGCAGAGAAGATCGTAAAGTGAGGACTCGCCCGTGTCGGCGAGCGTCATGCAGATCTCCTCGATCTTTTCTTCCACGGAAACCACGTGATGCTTGATCAGGGGATTTACGAGGTCGGCCGGCTTTCTTTCCGCCATTGCGATCTTCATTCTTCGCATCACGGCGTTTAAGGCCTTCATCAGCATATCGGTCTGGAGATTAAGAGGCAGTCCCTTTTCGGGCGGAACGTCATCCGTACCCTTCACGAAGCGGCCGCCGAACTCCTCGTACATCGGCGCAAGCTCCTTTGCGGCCCATTTTGCCTGCTGGTAGAGGCGCAGGGCATCCGCGATCTCGCGTCTCGGGTCATTTTCCGTGCCCTCCTCGTGAGGAAGGAGCATTCGGCTCTTGATAAGCATCAGATCGCTCGCCATCACGATAAATTCACTTGCGATCTCAAGGTCCATCCTCTTTGCGTTCTCAATGTATTCCATATATTGATCGCAGATCAGCGCAATGGGAATGTCGGTAATATTCACCTTGTTTTTTTTGATCAGCGTTAAAAGCAGATCCAGCGGCCCCTCAAATTGATCGAGCCGATAGGTAATCGTTTCAAACATAGTCACCTCAAAAAAGTTAAGCGAGGAATGGAATCAGCTGCCAGAGCCAAAGCATTCCATCGGAAATCAGCTGCATTGCACTGCCGAGAAGCTCGGAGAGCGAGATCACCTTCAGCACGGAGGAGAGCAGAGCACTCTGTGCGATAAAGGAGATACGGAGCAAAAGGCTGTAGAGGAAGTCTCCGATAAAGAGCCATCCGAGAAGTCCGAAATAGATATATCTTTCATACTTCATAAGCCCGAAATAATGCTTCGGCGGCAAAATAAGGCCGAGAAGCCGCGAGCCGTCGAGCGGCGGGATCGGGATCAGATTGAAGATCGCAAAGCCGAGATTCACCGAATGAAAGATATTAAGGAATAAAAGTCCGTTCCTTGCTATATTGAACCAAAGCTCGCTTTCAAATGCAACGCCCTTCAGGAGTGCCCAAAGCAAAAGATAGGCGCCTGCCGCAAAAAAAGAAAGCAAAAGATTGATGGCGGGACCCGCCAGCGCCACGAGCGCGAAGCCCTTCTTCGGATTCTTGAAGTAGCGCGGATTGATCGGAACGGGCTTTGCCCACCCAAAATGGAAAAGGATCATGCAAAGCGCGCCGATCGGATCCAGGTGCTTCATCGGGTTGAGCGTGAGCCGCCCCATGCTTTTTGCCGTCGGATCGCCCATTCGGTAGGCGGCATAGCCGTGGCAGTATTCGTGCGCGGTCAGCGCGATCAGTGCGGCAAGCGCCGCGAAAATATAATTTTCCAAAAAGAGAACGCCTCCTTATAATAAAAGCGCGCGAGTGGATCAGCCCTCGATGGCCTCCTCGATCATGCGCATCAGCGTGTCGCGGCCGTCACCGCTCACGGCGGAGAAGGGGATCGGGCGAATGCCCGTTCCCTTGAAAACGGTCTTTTCAAGCTCGTCGAGCGTCGCCGCAAGCTGCGCCTTCGAAAGCTTATCCGTTTTGGTGGCTACGACCTCGAAGGGGATCTCGTTTTCCACCATGAAGTTGATCATCATAATATCGTCATCCGTCGGACCGGTACGAATATCGATCAGCTGCAAAACGAGGCGCAAAGCATCACCGGAAGGATTTTTGAGAAAATAATCCTCCGTCAGCGTGCTCCAGCTCTTTTTCGATTCCTGCGAGCGGCGTGCGTAGCCGTAGCCGGGCAGGTCAACGAGATAGAGCTTTTTGTCTATGTCATAGAAGTTTACGGTGATCGTCTTTCCGGGGGCGGAGGAAACTCTCGCCAAGGATTTTCTGCAAAGCAGCGTGTTGATCAGCGAGCTTTTTCCAACGTTGGAGCGCCCGGAAAGGGCGATCTGCGGCTTCGGCTCACGCGGAAATTGCGAAAGCTTGCCGGCCGAAAGGCGCAGAGATACGTTGTTCACGTTGAATTTCATACAGTATACCCCGATTTCAGCGGTCTAAAACGTGTGAGAGAACCTCTTGTGCGGTATGGCAGGGAATAAAGGTCAGATGTGCGCGCGCCTCCGTGTCTACCTCGTCAAGATCCTTTTCATTCTGTGCGGGAATAAGAACCGTGCGGATGCCGGATCGGTAGGCCGCCAGCGTCTTTTCCTTGAGGCCTCCGATGGGGAGCACCTTTCCGCGCAGTGTCAGCTCTCCCGTCATTGCAACGTCGCGCTTCACGGGGATGTTTCCGAGCGCCGAAACGATCGCGCTCATCATCGTAACGCCCGCAGAAGGCCCGTCCTTCGGAACGGCACCCTCGGGGAAGTGGATATGTAGATCGCGATTTTTATAAAATTCGGTATCGATGCCGAAATCCTTCGCAATGGTGCGCACGTAGGAATGCGCGATCTTGGCCGATTCCTTCATCACGTCGCCAAGCGAGCCGGTCAGCTCGATCTTTCCCGTGCCCTCCATGGATGCAACCTCTACCTTGAGAAGATCGCCGCCG
This sequence comes from Clostridia bacterium, assembly GCA_017938205.1. GTDB lineage: Bacteria > Bacillota > Clostridia > Oscillospirales > CAG-272 > UBA1740. The sequence goes on along the minus strand of JAGBCA010000044.1, from coordinate 3,279 downwards.
CTTTGCGTGTAGGCAAGGCCGTTCACGATGCCGATCGGATTTTTTTCCTCGGGAAGCTCGGGGATCACCTTCACCTTGCCAAGGAAGCTCGAAAGATTCTTTTCGGTAACGGTCACGCTCTTGGCCTCGCCCTCTGCAATCTTCTTTGCCGCCTTGCGGATCAGAGAGGCAAGCTCACGCTCAAGATTACGAACGCCCGCCTCGCGCGTGTAGCCGCGGATCAGGGCGGCAAGCCCCTCGTCCGTGATGCGGAATCTTCTCTTATTCATGCCGTTGCGCTTCAGCTGCTTCGGCAGAAGATGGTTTTTCGCGATCGCCATCTTCTCGGTATCGGTATAGGTGGAAAGCTCAATGACCTCCATACGGTCAAGCAGAGGCAGAGGAATGCCGTCGTAGCTGTTGGCCGTAGCAATGAAAAGACAGTCGGAGAGATCGATCGGGATCTCCATAAAGTTATCGCGGAAGAATTTGTTCTGCTCGGGGTCAAGCACCTCAAGAAGGGCAGAGGTCGGATCGCCGCGGAAGTCCTTTGCTATCTTATCGATCTCGTCCAGCACGATCACGGGATTTTCTACCTTGGCATTGATCAGCGCGGTAACGATACGGCCGGGCATAGCGCCAACGTAGGTCTTTCTGTGACCTCGGATCTCGGCCTCGTCGTGCATACCGCCAAGCGAAACGCGTGCATATTTGCGCCCCAGCGCATTTGCCACGGAGGCCGCAACCGAGGTCTTGCCAACGCCGGGAGGGCCAACGAGGCAGAGGATCTGATTTTTCACATCGGGAGAGAATTGCTTCACCGCCACGAATTCAAGGATCCTTTCCTTAACCTTAATAAGGCCGTCGTGCTCGGCATCGAGGATCCTTCTCGCGCTCTCAACCGTAGGGCTTTCCTTCGTATGCTTGCCGAAGGGGAAGTCAAGGCAGGTATCAAGATAGGTACGAAGCACCGTGCCCTCGGCCGCGCCGAAGGGAGTCTTTGCGAGCTTTGAAAGCTCCTTGTAGAGCTTTTCCTCCACGTCCTTCGGCAGCTTTGCCGCCTGGATGCGCTCGTCATACTCGCGGATCTCATCATCGTCCTCCTCGCCAAGCTCGGATTGGATCGCCTTGATCTGCTCACGGAGGAAATAATCCTTCTGATTTTTATCGATCTTGTCGCGCACCTGCATCTGGATCTCGTGCTCACAGTGCAGAAGCATTGCCTCTTCTCCGAGCGAAACGAGAAGCTTTTCAAGGCGGTTCTTAGCGGTCAGCGCCTCAAGAACCTGCTGCTTGTTCTTATAATCAATGAGAACGGCGGATGCCACAAAGTCGGCAAGGTATCCGGGGGTGGTGATCGCCTCGGCCGCAATGCGCATCTCCTCGGTGAAGGTGGGATGAATATCCTTAACGGTGAGAAGATGGTTCTTCACCTCGCGCATCAGCGCCTCCATTGTCGGAGATTTTTGGAAACTAACGCTATCGGTCTTCGTCACGGCGGAGGCCATCATAAAGCCGTCACCCGCATAGATCTCGCGGATCTTGGCGCGCGCCATTCCCTCAAATACCACGGAGAGGTTGCCCTGCGGGTTTTTAACCACGTGCTTGATCGTTGCCAGAATGCCGATGCCGTAAAGGTCGGCAGGAGTGGGATCCTCCACGGAGAGATCCTTCTGTGCCACAAGCAGAATGCGCGCTTCGGCGGAGGTCGCCGCCTCCGTAAAGGCCTTGAGAGAAAAGCCTCTCGCAAGCTCCACGTTTAGCTGCACGCCGGGGAAGCCAACAACGCCGCGCAGGGGAATGAGCGGCAGGGTCACCTCGGAAAATATTTCAATTTGTTCGTTGTTCTTTTCTTCGTTGTTCATGCGGATTTCCTTTTGCTTTGAAATGTCGGAAAGCACCGAATATACGGGGCTTTCAAATGATATTAAATCTCAATTTAATAGTATAGCACAACTTTCCAAAAAAATCTATATATTTTCAGTATATTTAATAAATAATTTAAAAAGCAAAAAGCCCGCCTCCGTCTCTGCCGTGGATCGGCCGAGAGTGAGCGCGAGCTTTAAAAATATTTGCGGCGTTGCCAAGGGGGAGGTGGCCATCATAAGATTGATGGATCCGGCCGTCAGAAGCGCCGAGGTGCATGGGTGCACCGATGCGTGCCTTGTTATTATACACCCAAACGCCCCTGTTTGTAAAGATGGAATATTTCACAATTTTTTCTCTTGCAAATTGTCAAAATGAGAGAAAATGCAAAAAAACAGAAATCTTCAAAAAAAGTGTTGACAAACGAAAAAATGTGTGATATAATAATCGCCGTAAGAAGTGTAAGCTTCTAAAACAAGCAGACTCCGTTCTCACCATACCACAAGGGTGCGTATGGTTCATAACTTTCACCTCATTCTTCTGATGGGGCAGTGTTGTGTGTGCGGATTCTGCACGCACTTTTTTATTTTTCATGGAGGTACAAAGCCATTAGCACCAACAATACGAAGGATTTGCCCATCAATGAGGAGATCAAGGCGGCAGAGGTCCGCGTGATCGGGGCGGAGAACGAGCAGCTCGGCATAATGAAGATCGATGATGCAAGGACGTACGCTTATAATCATGGGGTTGATTTAGTGCTGATCGTGCCCAATGCCACACCCCCCGTATGCCGCGCGATCGATTACGGCAAGTTCTGCTTCGAGAGAGACAAAAGAGAAAAGGAAGCAAAGAAAAAGCAGGTGATCGTGAAGGTCAAGGAGGTTCAGCTCTCCTGCCGTATCGAGCAGCATGATTTTGATACCCGTGTCAACCACGCAAAGCGTTTTCTCGCCGAGGGCAACAAGGTCAAGGCCGTTGTTCGCTTCAAGGGAAGAGAGATGACGCATATGGAGCTTGGCCGCGAGGTGATCGAAAAGTTCTGTGAGGCGCTTGCGGAATGTGGCAGTGCAGAGAAGAAGCCCATGCTTGAGGGCCGCTTCATGCACGTAATTCTGGCACCGCTGAAGCCCGAGAAAAAATAATTTCGTTATTATAAGATCCGCGTCGCGGATCGCTATGATAAAAAATGGGGATTCCCCAAAGAAAAGGAGTAAAAACATGGGAAAGATTAAGACGCATAAAGCATCTGCCAAGAGATTTTCTCTTACCGGCGGCGGAAAGATAAAGATGTCGCACAACAACCACCGTCACAACCTGGGAATTAAGACCTCCAAGCGCAAGAGAGGTCTGCGTAAGGGCGCGATCCTCAGCGAGAGCTTCGCTCCTATCTACAGAAGCCTGATTCAGAAGTAATCGGCACAACGAGAAATTTGG
>JAGBCA010000043.1 GCA_017938205.1 Clostridia bacterium | reverse complement strand
ATCCGGACTTCGGCTGACGGGATGCAGGTCTCCCGCCCGGGGCTGTCTTCGTACCCCCCGTAAGCGGACGTTGAAAGCGCAAAGCAGCAGAGAGGATACCCACCTGTACAAACAGGGTTAAAAATTGCTTTACACGGCCATCGCGGGGAAACATAAAAAGAGCAAGCATTCGTGCTTGCTCTTTTTTCGTGCATTAAAACTTCTTCTCCCAAACCGTTTTGCCTTCAAAATCCTTCAAGGTAAAGGTGCGGTTTTCGTAGATCATATAGGTTTTCGGATTTCCTTCCTTCGGCAGGGAGATCGAGCCGGGATTGATATAGGTGTTTTCTTTTCCGAAGGGCGTAGCAGTCTGCACGTGCGTGTGTCCGTGCAACAAAATATCCCCCTTCGCAAGCGGCGGGCATTTCTCCATATTGTGGATATGTCCGTGCGTTGCAAACACCGTCAGTCCGTCGAGAGAAAGCAGTGCGTATTCCGCCAGAACGGGGAAGGAGAGCACCATCTGATCCACCTCGGCCTCGCAGTTTCCGCGCACGGAGAGGATCTTGTCCTTGTAGCCGTTCAGCAGGGCAATAACCTCCTTCGGCGCATATCCCTTCGGCAGATCGTTGCGCGGGCCGTGGTAGAGAATATCTCCAAGCAAAACGAGCTTGTCACATTTTTCCTCTTCATAAGCGGCGATCAGGCGCTTTGCGCCGTCCAGATCACCGTGAATGTCCGATCCAATCAAAAGCTTCATAAAATATCTCCGTTTTTTCTTTCATTGTAGCATAATTTCAAAAGGAATGCAAGTCCCACGCCGCGAAATCTATAAAAACAGCATATATAATATAAATATTTTCGAGAAAGCCCTTGCATTTTTTTCTCTTCAATGGTAAAATATAAAAGGCATATCATGCTTGTCGGAAGGAGAAGGACTGTGTATCGCGTTTTCACCTTTTCACCGAAGGAGTCCTTTGGCTCAAATACCTATTACGTAACCGACGGAAAGGAATCCTTTCTCGTGGATCCCTCTGTCGGCACCAGTGAAATTCAAAACGCCCTCGGAGAAAGCTTTTTGCCTCCGCGCGCCATTCTCTTAACACATGGGCATTTTGACCACGTGGAAACTCTCCCCGAATGGTTTTCCGCTTATCACCCCACCGTTTATATCGGCGAGGCCGATGCCCCGATGCTTTCGGATCCGTATCTGAATGCGCACCGTCTTTTCTACGGCACGGATCGCACGTATCTTGTTCCGCACGTAACCTGCAAGGAAGGGGACAGGCTCTCCCTCTGCGGCGCAGAGATCTCCGTTCTCTCCGTTCCGGGACATTCTCTGGGCAGCCTTGTGTATCTTTTATCGGATATCGCCTTCGTTGGCGATCTGATCTTTGCGGGCGGCGGCTTCGGAAGGTATGATCTGCCCGGCGGCGATTACGTAAGGCTCGTCGATTCGCTCCGCCGCGTGCAAAAACTCCCCAAGAGCATCACTCTGTATCCCGGCCACGGCGAAGCCTTTACACTTTGAAATAATTCCTAAGAAGGATCTGTATATGGAAGAATTAAGAAACAATTTTATTCATGACATTATCGATGAGGATCTGAAAAATAATCCCGAGCTCAAGATCCACACGCGCTTTCCTCCCGAGCCGAACGGCTATCTGCACATCGGCTCTGCCAAGGCGATCTGGATCAATGCAATGACCGCGAAGAAGTACGGCGGTCTCTTCAACCTCCGCTACGACGATACCAACCCCTCCAAGGAGGACAACGAGTACGTTGAGAGCATCTACGAGGATCTGAAGTGGCTTGGCTGTGAGCCCTCGGGCGGTATCTTCTACGGCTCGGATTATTTTGATGCCTGCTATGAGTTCGCCGTAAAGCTGATCAAGGAAGGCAAGGCCTTCGTCTGCGATCTGACGGCGGAACAAATGCGCGAATACCGCGGCACGCTGACCGAGCCTGGCAAAAACAGCCCCTACCGTGACCGCACGGTGGAGGAAAACCTCGATCTTTTTGAGAGAATGAAGAACGGCGAGTTTGCCGACGGCGCAAAAACCCTGCGCGCCAAGATCGATATGGCATCCTCCAATATCAACCTGCGCGATCCCGCGATCTACCGTATCGTTCACGTGGATCACCATAGACAGGGAAATAAGTGGTGCATCTATCCTCTCTACGACTATGCGCATCCCATCCAGGATGCTTTGGAGGGCATCACGCATTCGCTCTGCTCCATCGAGTTTGAAAACCATCGCCCGCTCTACGATTGGGTGATCGAAAATATCGGCTTTGAAAAGCGCCCCCATCAGTGGGAGTTTGCCCGTCTGAACGTAACGCACACCGTTATGTCCAAGCGCTACCTCCGTCAGCTGGTGGAAACCGGCCTCGTTGACGGTTGGGACGATCCCCGTATGCCCACCCTCTGCGGCCTTCGCCGCCGTGGCTACACGCCTGCCGCGATCTTCGATTTCGTTGCCCGCGCCGGTGTCGCAAAGTCCTATAGCGTGGTGGATTACGAGCTTCTTGAGCACTGCATCCGCGAGGAGCTGAACGAAACGGCGCCCCGCCGCATCAGCGTTCTGCACCCCATCAAGGTCGTGGTAACCAACTATCCCGAGGATAAGGTAGAGTATTTCGAGGTAGCCAACAATCCCGCAAAGCCTGAGGCAGGTACGCGCAAGATCCCCTTTACGCGTGAGCTTTATATCGATGCAGAGGACTTTGCAGAGGTTCCGCCGCCCAAGTTCTTCCGTATGAAGCCCGATGGTGAGGTTCGCCTGATGGGCGCGTATATCGTCAAGTGCAATGAGATCGTGAAGGATGCAGAGGGCAACGTAACCGAGATCCGCTGCACCGCCGATCTTGAAACCGGAAACGGTATGCCCGCAGACGGCCGTAAGATCAAGGGCACGATCCATTGGCTCTCCTCCGCCTACGCGAAGGATGCTACCGTCATGCTCTATGATTTTCTCTTCGACATTGAAAACGTTTCGGATATTCCCGAGGGCAAGACCTTTGACGATTATCTCAACGTCAATTCCGTAACGAAGATCGAGAATGCGAAGATCGAGCCCGCGCTCTCCGAGGCTGTCGCAGGCGATCGCTTCCAGTTCGTGCGTACGGGCTATTTCGTGAAGGATACCAAGCACGAAAATACCTTTAACCGTATCGTTGGTCTGAAGGATAGTTTCCCGAAGGCCGTAAAATAAAGCTTTTGAAAAACGAAGGTGTCCGATATCCGCTCGCTCACCTTCGTTTTTATATGATAGGAAGGGGGCAGTATGAGTCTATCCGATTGGATCCGATCCTTTTGGCATTTCGTCAGCGTGCCGGGATGCGTCCATTGCAAGAAAAAGCTATCAAGAGACGAAGAGGTGTTTTGCCCGAGCTGCTATTCGCGTTACCGCAACGCAAAGCTGAGAAATTGCGCACAGTGCTCCGAGATCCTATCACGTTGTACTTGTGTGAATGATTATCTGGATACCCACCTCGTGCATCGGCTCATCAAGGTCATTCGCTACGTTTCAAGCTTGCAGGATGTGCCGCAAAACCGTCTTATCTTCAGCTTGAAAAGAGAAAATAGGGAAGACGTTGCGCGTTTTTGCGCCGCGGAGCTTGCGGATGCCATTCGCGCGAAGGTGGAAAATTACAAGGATTTCGTTCTCACCTACGTGCCAAGACGCCCGAAGGCAAAGCGAAAATACGGTGTGGATCAAGCGCAGATCCTTGCCGAGCATTTGAGCGCTCTGCTTGGGATCCCGGCGGTGTGCGCACTTCGCTCCTTGGCAAAAGCACCGCAGAAAAAGCTCAGTGCTACTGCAAGAAGGAAAAACGCCTCCTTCATGCCACGTTATGGCGTAAATCTTTCGGGAAAACGCGTTTTTCTTGTGGATGATATCGTCACCACGGGTGCCTCGATGGGAAGTGCCGCATTTGTTCTGCGAGGCATGGGTGCAAAGGAGATCGTGGGCGTTTGCTTTGCTATTGCTTATAAGGATCCGTATGTTCCGTTTGAAAAGCCGGCATATAAAAAATAAAAGCACTCATTCTTTTCGTGCCGGTATTGGTGCGAAAAATGAGTGCTTTTGTCTATAATGATTTACATTTTTTGTGATTATCGTTCGGCGTTGCTCCGTCCAATGCATTCTCTTTCGAGATTACCAAGGAAGGATGCGGGGTTATAAATGATATAATTCCAGAAGACATCGCCCTCGCAAATGCGGCGCACGCTTCCGTCCTCCTTCACGAAGATATAGTTTGTGATCCTTGGGAGAAGTATGGATTTTGGCCCCGGAGCGTCATACCCGTATTGAACGTGTCTTTCAAAAGAGCGATAGTGGTTCTTCGTTCCGAATTTATAAAGATAATATGCGCCGCCTTGCATAAAATACAAGGGCGTAAAGCGTGAGGGAGAAGCCATGATCTTGAAATAATAGCGTCTTTCATCCTTTTCAAGATAGCCGTTGCAGCCGTGCAGCTTGCGTTCCTCTCTTGTATAGAGGCGAAGCTTGTATTCAAAGCGTTCTGCCGCAGCTTTTATCTGCTTTTCAATCTTGCGCGTGATCCTATAGAAGTGCAATCGCTTTAAGAGACAGATCGCGCCGACGATGGCCGCTACGGTGAGGATAAATCCAACGCCCGTCAGCATATCCGCAATTCCTAAAATGATAGTGATCAGATTGATCGCAAAATAAAGGAGAAACGGAAGCATGGGCGTTGCGATCGGATAGATCAGAACGATCACAAGGCCTCGCAGAGCCATACGTGTTTTGGACTCCAAACGCTTCAGATCGTTGCGCTCGGAAAGCTGCTCCCAATATTTGCGTGCCTCACAGCGGCGGTCGAGCATCAGAAGAAAGAGATAGAGCGCAAGTGCAAGAAATCCGAGCAGCCTGGCCGCTCTCCTTTCTATCGGAAGACGGAAAAAGAAGTAATCAATGTCCCCGAAGCCACCGAGAAAGACGAGTGCCGCCGTAAACAAAAGAGAAGAGCCAAGCTCAAGATAAAACGGCAGTTGCGAAAGCGCATGCCGTCTTTCGCCAAAGAAGGAAAGCGTTTTGCCGTCCTCCTTTTCAAAAAAACGATCCATTTCTTCTCGGTCATAGGTTGCAAAATAAAGCGTAAAGGAATTATAGATCAAAGCAAGAATAAAGAGAGAAAAAAGGAAAAAAGCGTATTCCGGTATTCCCATTATATCAGCATCCTCGGATAACTCTTTTATATGCCGATACGTGAAAACGTGTGTCAGCCATGGAACAAGCGCGATCACAAAGCCGCGTAGCGGATAAAGAATAAAAACGTTGCGCATAGGGGTGCTCTTTTTTTCTTCCACGGTCATACCTCCCTTATACTGCGATTCTTTTCATTATAATTATATAGGAAAAGGAAAGTCTTGTCAAGTCCATTTGTTTTTGATAAGCACGTTATAAAAAATCACCGTGACCTGTCGATCACGGTGATTTTTTATCCTTATATATTATATATAGGAATTAGCCAAGCTTTGCATAGTTGAGCTTGATGCCGGGGCCCATGGTGGTAGCCAGAACGCAACTCTTAATGTACTGACCCTTGGCAGCAGCGGGCTTAGCCTTGATAACAGCCGAAACGAGAGCCGAAAGGTTCTCGGTCAGCTTCTCGGGGCCAAAGGAAGCCTTGCCGATGGGGCAGTGGATGATGTTGGTCTTATCAAGACGGTACTCGATCTTACCTGCCTTAGCCTCGGTAACAGCCTTAGCAACGTCAGGAGTAACAGTACCTGCCTTGGGGTTGGGCATAAGTCCCTTAGGACCGAGCACCTTACCAAGACGGCCGATAACGCCCATCATGTCAGGAGAAGCGATAACAACGTCGAACTCGAACCAGTTCTCGGATGTGATCTTCTGAACCATATCCTCAGCACCAACATAGTCAGCACCTGCAGCCTTAGCAGCCTCAGCCTTGTCGCCTCTTGCGAAAACAAGAGTACGAACGGTCTTACCGGTACCGTTGGGGAGAACGATTGCGCCTCTGACCTGCTGGTCAGCGTGGCGGGAGTCAACGCCCAGGCGGATGTGAAGCTCAACGGTCTCGTCGAACTTAGCCTTGGCGGTCTGGCAGAGGAGAGCAACAGCCTCGTCTACGTCGTAGAGCTTGGTCTTGTCGATCAGCTCAGCGCTTGCCTTATATTTCTTACCCATTTTCATTTACTCAGTCCTCCTATCAGTCTTCTACGGTAATACCCATGGAACGGGCAGTACCGGCCACCATGCTCATAGCAGCCTCGATGGAAGCGGCGTTGAGGTCGGGCATCTTGGTCTCAGCGATCTTGCGAACCTGGTCCTTGGTGAGCTTTGCAACCTTGGTCTTGTTGGGAGCGGCAGAAGCAGTCTCGATGCCGCAAGCCTTCTTGATCAGAACGGCTGCAGGGGGAGTCTTGGTAATGAAGGTGAAGGAACGGTCTGCATAAACGGTGATGATAACGGGGATGATCAGACCGATATCGTTCTTGGTTCTCTCATTGAATTCCTTCGTGAAGTTAGGAATGGAAACACCGTACTGACCGAGAGCGGGGCCGACGGGGGGCTGGGGAGTAGCTTTTCCGGCGGGAAGCTGAAGTTTGATATAACCGGTAATTTTCTTAGCCATAATTATATACCTCCGAATGTGGTGT
>JAGBCA010000042.1 GCA_017938205.1 Clostridia bacterium | reverse complement strand
TCAATGGAAAAACTGAAGGCAAAAATCGTCAACATCTGGAAGAAGCGTAATGACAACGTGAAGCCTGTTGTTGCTTGGAGTGTTTTCGGCGGCGTTCTCGTCGTTGCAATCGCCCTTGCGCTGATTTTCTGGCTGTAATCCAAAATCTCAACCCATTGAAAACTCAAAACAAATCACAAACATTTTAAGGAGAAAACAAAAATGAGAAAAACCAACAAAAAGGGTTTCACGATTGTTGAGCTTGTGGTTGTTATCGCCGTGATCGCAATCCTCGCCGCAGTTCTGATCCCTACCTTTAGCGGTATTATTAAGAAGGCGAACCTTTCCAAGGATCAGCAGGCGATCGCCAACATGAACAAGGTCGTTGCAGAGGAAGCGTCTCTTGATGAATTTGACTATGCTGGCGACGCAGTGAATGCACTTTATGCGCACGGCTACAACGTAGGTAAGCTCCAGGCATTTACCAAGGATCACCACTATGCTTACAGCCTTGAAACCAACACGTTCTATCTGCTCGACGAGGACGATGCTATTATCTTCCCGAAGAACGCAGACGTTGAGGCTGACACCCTTTGGGGCTTCTTCAACAACTCCAAGGCTGACGTGATCACGACCGTTACGAAGTACGTTGCTCTTTCCGCTATCAGCAATGATGCAACCTTCGGCGGCGATGACTGCGCATTTGCAGGCACTACGAAGCAGTACACTCTTGACCTGAACAACCGTTATATCGGCCTTGCAGGCAAGGCAAACGTTACGCTTGTAAACGGTACCGTTAAAGCAGGCTCCAGCTTCACCAAGGGAACGGATGTTGCAGAGAAGACCGTTTATGCTCCTGCTAACAACGCAATTACCGGCGAGGTTAAGGATGCCGTAATCGCTTCCACCTCGAACAAGACTTATACATCTACCGGTGCTGTTGTATTCAAGAACACCACGCTCGACTTTACTGCAAGCAGCAACAATGCAACCGCAACCTTCAAGGGTGCTGATAGCTACGTATTCGAGAACTGCGTAATCAACATGAATGATGCAAACGTATTTATCGAAACGAACGGTGCAACTGACATAACCTTCAAGAACTGCTACATCACTTCCGGACGCGGTATCGTTATCGGTGGTGCAGGCACTGTTGCAAACGGCAACAAGTTTGGTGACATCGTATTTGAGGGCAACACCTTCGTATGCACCAATCAGTCTTTGAACAGACCCTTCATCCAGTTTGCAGGCAGCAAGGCAATCCATTCCTTGACCGCTGACGCGATCACCATAAAGAACAACGTATTCGAGTGCTCCGACATCGTAGTTCGTATCCACGAGTCGCTGACTGCTCTGAACTGCTCTGCAATTACTCTTACCGGCAACACCTTCAACGAGGCCGCTGTTAAGGTTGACGGCGACGGCGCATCTGCTGCTCAGGCTATCGCAGACAGCAAGTTTAAGTTCTGATTCGGACAGTTGATGATTCCTGTTCTTACATGATTCAAATTTAAATATCGTTACCCCCGAGGCGAAATGTCTCGGGGGGGTTCTTTTATAAAAACGCAGTTTTTGACTATAGTAATTTACATTTTACGCAAAAACCGTTCTTTCGTTCTTTTTTTGATAGAATGCGTACCACCGTTTTTTGTTCTCTTTTTTCTTTGTTTTTTGGCCGTTTCTTTTTGTTTTTTCAATAGGGGAAAGGTGAAAAAAGTTAAAATATAAAAAATCTTATTGACAAAATAACAAAAAAATTGTATACTATAGCCAAGGCTATATAATTTTGCGCATACATATTATATAGTGTAATGAACGTTGGCTATCGCCTACGCCAAAAACGTTGATCTTGCGTTATGAAGCACGCATGGCGTGCGGCACCTTCCGAGTGGATGCCGCAATTTTCTTACATACGCTTCTCACGCATTCAAAAAAACTTTTTTTCAGGAGATTTTAACCATGAAAAGAAACAACAAAAAGGGCTTTACTATCGTAGAGCTTGTAGTCGTTATCGCTGTTATTGCGATTCTTGCTGCTGTTTTGATTCCTACGTTCTCGGGCATTACTACCAGAGCAAAGGAGACCGCTGCTAAGGCAGATGCAAGAGCAATTGCAACGCAGTATATGTCCGATCATACCGATGCCGTTGAGCAGGACACCATATACGTTGATCTTGACGGCAACACCACCACCAAGGATGATGTTTATAAGGTAACCAACGGCGTTGCAGAAAAATATACAATCCCCTCCGGCAAAAAGGCTCAGGCCATCACTTGTGATGCCGATCCCGATCACACAAACTGCGGAAAAGTTGTTACGATTGTTAACGAATAATTCCCTTTTCTAAAAATCACTCGGAACGATTTTTGGGACACCACAACGCTCTTTTTGGGGTGTTGTGGTGTTCTACATAAAAAGACAAGAATACAGATACATAATTTTGACTACAAAACGCGAGATTGCGGGAAGGAGGCAAGCTATGAGAAAGAGAATGAAAAACAGGCGCGGCTTTACGATCACGGAGCTTGCCGTTGTGCTCGCGGTGCTTGCAATCATCAGTACGATGGTTATTACCTTTAACTCGCTCGTCAGCAATCGGAGAGCCGCCAGCCAAGCGCGGCTGGATGCGCTGAACGATATTAAGATCGCCGAGGCCGTGATCGAGGATCATATTGAGAAAAACGGAATTACATTTGACGATAACGGAAATCCCGATGACATATCCTACGCTGACCACATTTTGAAGGTTGGAGAGAGGACCGTATCGCTTGAGAGAGTGACAGAGGTCAACGTCTCTTCCCGCGGTGATGCGGATAAAATATATTACTGCACCTTGAAATACACAATTCCCGGGCAGGATGCCCTGCAGATCTACACCTTCTGCGTATATCCCTACGTTGGCAAGACGGTTGGAGGAGGTGCAGGATGAAAAAGCGTATTTTTGAGAGAAAAATAAACGCGCGCCGCGGCTTTTCTTTGGCAGAGGTCGTGGTGGCAATTGCGATCATTGTGATCGTTAGCAGTGCTTCTATGACGCTGATCGGCGTGCAGGCACGCACGGAGGCCAAGTCCGTTGCTACCGTTGAGGCAACGAATATTGCGGAGAATGCCATTGAGTGCTTCCGCTATGCGCAGAATACAGGGACGGATTTTGAAAGCGTATTCGGTTACGCTTCCTCGACAACAGGCGAGGGCACCGAGGCAGATCCGTACATCATAAAAAAAGACGGTGCGACCGTGATCATCCGGATCACCGGAAATACCATGACAGTCAACGCCACATTCGCAGGCGATGCTATATTTGAAGAAATAACGTATACCAAGAAATAAACAAGGGAGGGATGATGCGTGAGAAAACAAAGCAACCGCTTTCGGCGCGGTATTGCGATTGAGATGGCCGTTGGCATGATGCTGATCATGATCGCGCTCTCCATCATTCTGCTCACGGTTTCAAGGCTTCAATCCGGCCACCGCAGAGAGGATCTTGCGGATTTCAACGAAAGGATCGAGATCTATCGGATCTTAGATACGATCGATGAGGACGGCATTGATGCCGTGAAAGATAATGGGTATACCGTGACACAATCGGGCAATACCTACGAAATTAAAAATGGCGAAAAGACCGTTGTTACGGTTGAGATCACAGTTGACAACAAAATTGCATCCTGGAAATAAACGAAAGGACGAAGGCCGTGTTTGATAAAAATTTTGATTCGGTAATCGGGATCGACAGCGACAGAGGAAAGATCCATTTTTATTCCGCCGAAAAGGGCAACAAGAACGCCATCAGTTACTTTGTTGGCAGCTTTAAGGCGAAGCCCTTCAGCAAGGCATTTTATGAAAAGATCAGCAGTATGATCGAGAAATTCCGCGAAAGCCAGCCCTCGGGCGCTTTGCAGAAGGTATCTATCGTGCTTTCGGATTCCTCGGTGCTGACCGACACCGTGAACCTGCCGATCATCAACAAGCGCGCAATGGACACCTCTTTGAGCGCATCGCTTGCCAATCTTTACGGCAGTACCGATATTAAGTTTAACCGCCTGCTTGCCATGCAGAACAAGCAGTTTGCCACCTATGCCGTTACAGGCATGAGAAAGGAGATCCTCGTGCGCTTGCAGGGGGTTCTTTCCGAAAATCAGATCGGCATGGGCAACGTGACCTACGGAGCGGCGGCGGCCACCAATGCGGCCATGATGCTCAATCCCAAGTTAAAAAACGCATCCTTCGCACTTTTGGATCTGAAAGAGGATTTTGCGAGGATCGTTCTCGTTGTGAAGGGACGCACCTTCGGCTTTTATTCCCTGCCCTTCGGCACGGGCATTTTAAAAACCACCTCCGTGGAGGCGGAAAATATGCTCTTCGATCATTCCCCTGCGGAGCTGATCGTGCTGAACGCCAAGGAAAAGGCAAAGGCAAAGGCACTTACGATGGCGGATGACTTTATGACGCTTTCTGCGGACGATGAAGAGGAAGAGGATGCATCCGTGGAAGCAAAAGGCGAAAACGACGATGAGGATGAGGACGAGGAGATCGAAGAGCCGATTGTTTACAGTGGCAGACTCCGCAAAAAAACGCCGCGAAAGTTTCCGAAATATATGCAGCGCCCCGATCCCACGAGCAAGGCGGAATGCGTATACGAGAATTTCAGATTTTTCGTTAAATGGACCTTGGAATTTATTGCAAGCAACGCAAGCATTACGGCGCTCGGTGCGCCCGAGGCCGTTTACGTGAATATGCCTGAGGAGTATTCCTTCCTTTACGATATGGTGAATGCCGAGGCGGCTGAAAACGGCATCCGATTTGAGCCGCTTTCAAACGAGCCAAACGAGCTCGTGCGAAAGAATTTGGAGCTTTACGGCGGCTTCTTTGCAAAGCAATTCAACAGATCCAACAATTTCCACGCTTCCCAGCTGGACAGCTTCAAGACGAAGGCGGCTGAGCGCAGCTCCGGATCGCTTTTCGACACGATCAAAAGGATCGCGACCACCCCGATCGGCGGCAAAAAATAACGCAGTTAGGAGATCCTTATGCAACCCGAAGAATTTATTATGCTCTGCGTTTATATCCTTGCGGGGGTTTTAGGTCTTTGCGTTGGCAGCTTTCTCAACGTGGTGATCTATCGCGTGCCAAACGGCATGAACCTTGCAAAGCCCGCTTCTCATTGCACGCGCTGTGGCTACACGCTTCGCCCCTATGACAATATCCCCGTGCTTTCCTATCTTTTTCTCCGCGGCAGATGCAGAAAATGCGGAGAACGCATTTCGCCAAGATACATGATCGTGGAGATTGTAAACGCTTTGCTTTGGCTTCTTTCCGTGCATCTGTTTTGGAAAGAGAATATCGTGTACGCGGCGCTTTGTGCAGTCGTTTTGTCAACATTTATTTGCATTTTCTTTATTGATCTTGAGCATATGCTCATTTTCGACCGTTTTGTTTTGATCCTTGCGGCGGCAGGTATCGTTGCAATTTTCTTTGATACGCACACCGTTTGGTACGATCATCTGATCGGTGCGGTCGCGGCGGGCGGCGTTTTTCTGCTCATTTATTATCTTGCCATCTGGGTGCTTGACAAGGAGGGGCTCGGCTTCGGTGACGTGAAGCTTGCCGCCGTGACGGGGCTTCTGCTCGGATGGATGAAGATGCTTTTTGCGATGCTGATCGCATCCGTTGTTGCGAGCGTTGTTCTGCTTATACTCAAAAGGGTGCGTGATGATGAGAACGGAAAGGAATATCCCTTCGGCCCTTTTATTGCGGGAGGCGCGGCGATCGCGCTTCTTATCGGAGATCCGATCATTGAGTGGTATCTTTCCCTGCTCGCATTTTAATTTTGAAATCAACACGAAAGGAGTGGCGCTTCCTTGCAAAAATATAAATATATAGCGGCCAACCTACAAAACAAGAAGATCAAGGGCACGTTTATTGCAAAGGATGAAAAGGATCTTGCCGAGCAGCTTGCAAAGCAGAGCCTTTACCTCATTTCCGCAAAGATCTATTCCGGCAATACCCCCTCGGCATTCTTCACCCTCGGAACGGGTAAGGTTCCGCTCTCCGAGCTGACGACCTTCTGCCGTCAATTTGCCATCATGCTTACGACGCATATTCCTCTGCTGGAATGCTTGGATATACTGAAAAACCAGCCGTTTTCGGGCTATTTCCGAAAGATACTCGACGTGATCTACGACGACGTGAAGAGCGGACTTGTGCTCTCCGAGGCGCTCAAGAAGCACGCGAAGGTCTTTCCCGATTTCTTCCGCAGTATGGTTTACGTTGGCGAGATGAGCGGAAGGCTGGAGCTTGTTTTTAATTCCTTGGCCGATTATTACGAGCGCGACTCTGCGATGCGCCAGAAGCTTCGCGGCGCGATGGCGTATCCGATCATGCTGATCCTTATGACGGTTGGCATTGCCATTCTCATGCTGACGCTCGTGATCCCGAAATTCAAGGAAGCACTTGCGGATATGGACGTCCCTATCGAGGGGATCACCAAGGTCGTGTACGATATTTCGGATTTCGTTACCGAATGGTGGCAGCTGCTTCTCTCCTGCGTGCTGATCCTCGGCATTATTATCTTTCTTTTCCTGCGCACGGAAAAGGGAAAATACACCCTCGACGTTCTGCTGTTCAAGCTGCCGCTCGTTCGCACGATACAGATCAACACGGTGACCGCGCGCTTTGCAAGCGCGTTTGCACTTCTGCTCTCCAGCGGCATGGATCTGACGGGCGCGATGGAGGCGGCAGAGGTCGTTATTACCAACCGATACATGAAAAAGCGCTTTCATCTGGCCACAGATTACGTGCGGCACGGCATGACGCTGACCAACGCCTTTGAAAGCATCAATATCTTTCCCTCCATGATGATCAAGATGATCACCATCGGCGAAAAGACCAACTCACTTGACGACGTTCTGACACGCTCCTGCTCCTTCTTTAACGCACAGCTGGAGGAGTCCTTCAACTCCTTCTCCTCCAAGATCCAGCCGATCATGATCGTGATCATGGGCGTTGTTGTCGGCACGATGTTTATTGCCGTTTACTCTCCGATGCTTTCTATTATGGGCGCATTTTAAGCCGCTCTCCGCTACGGAAGAAAGGAATCCTATGAATATAAATCAAGAGCTCTTGCAGTTTTACGCTTACAAGAAGCTGATCAAAAGAAAAGAGATCCCGGATATTCTTGCAGAATGCGAGGCAAGAAAGATCGGCGCGAGAGATTACCTTTTGCTCGGCGAGACGATCACCGAGACCTCCGAGCTTGAGGCGCGCGCCGCTTACTACTGTATGCCCTCCGTGGAGATCGATATGCTGGATATTGACGAGAAGCTTTTCTCGCTCTTCTCCTACGATTTCATGAAGAAGCACAAGGTGATCCCCATCTGGGAGGACAAAAACGGCGTTGTTACCGTTGCGACGGGAAAGCCGCTGGATGCGCACGCCCTTTCCGCCCTCTCCACGCAGATCCCCGGCAGATATGATTTCGTGCTCGTTCCGCCGTCGCAGATCGATCGGTATATCGATTCGCGCTCTGCGGTGGAATCGACGAAAAACGCGCTTTACGACCTCAATTCCGAGAAAACCGACAAGCTGATCATGGCACTCGGCGGAGATTCCACGCTCTCCACCGAAAACGACGTGATCAATAACCCTGCGGTGCGACTCGTTGACTCCATTATCAAGGAGGCGATCCCCTTCCGCGCCAGCGATATTCACATTGAGCCCTTCGAGCAGAAGGTGAAGGTGCGCTACCGCGTGGACGGCGATCTGCAGGAGCGCGCGGAGTTCCCCATCGAGGCATATTCTGCCATCTCGGCGCGCCTTAAGATCATGTCTGGGCTGAACATTGCAGAGCGCCGCGTTCCGCAGGACGGCCGTATCAATATGACGATCGGCGACAAGGAGTACGATTTCCGTGTTTCCACGCTGCCAACCGTTTTCGGAGAAAAATTCGTTATCCGTATTCTTGACAAGACCTCCTTCCAGTTCACGCGTGCCGACCTCGGCTTTACCGATGAAGAGAACGCGGTCGTTGACAAGATGCTCGCTCACCCGCACGGCATTATTCTGCTGACGGGTCCCACGGGATGCGGTAAATCCACCACGCTCTATTCCTTCTTAAAGGAGGTAAACGATCCTTCTGTGAATATCGTTACGGTCGAGGACCCCGTGGAGTATTCCATGCCCGGCATCAACCAAACGCAGGTGAACCCGAAGGCAAATATGACCTTTGCCACGGCGCTGCGCTCCATTCTTCGACAGGACCCCGATATTATCATGATCGGTGAGATCCGTGACGAGGAGACCGCGGAGATCGCGGTGCGCTCCGCCATCACGGGCCATATCGTTTTCAGCACCCTGCATACCAACGATGCCCCCGGTGCGATCGTGCGCCTTGAGGACATGAAGGTGAAGGACTATCTCGTTGCGGATGCGCTCGTGGGCGTGATCGCGCAAAGACTCGTGAAAAAGCTTTGCCCCGCCTGCAAAAAGCGCGGCAAGACCAATGCGCGCGAGATGGAGATCCTTGATATTGCCGAGCCCGTGAGCATTGCGCGGCCGCAGGGCTGCCAATTCTGCAACAACACCGGCTATAAGGGCCGTGTTGCGGTGCACGAGCTGATGTATATGAATGAAAAAATGAGAAACGCGGTTCTGGTGGAGAGAAATCTCGAAAAGCTGCGCGAGCTTGCCATTGAAAACGGCATGACGCCGCTTGCCGGCTGCTGCAAGGATCTCGTTTTCAAGGGAATCACGAGCATTCAGGAATTTATGAGCCTGACTGCAGAATAACAGAATAAGGAGAAAAAAATGAATTACGCAGAAGAGTCGCTGAAGAAGCATTATGAATGGCGCGGCAAAATCGAAGTGAATGCGCGCGTGGAGGTAAAGACGCGCGAGGATCTTTCGCTGGCCTACACCCCCGGCGTTGCACAGCCCTGCCTTGAAATACAGAAGGATGAGGATAAATCCTTTGCGCTGACGCGCAGATGGAACACCGTTGCCGTGATCACGGACGGAACGGCCGTGCTCGGCCTTGGCGATATCGGCCCCGTGGCAGGTATGCCCGTAATGGAGGGCAAGGCTCTGCTCTTCAAGGCCTTTGGTGATGTGGACGCCATTCCGATCTGCATCAAGTCCAAGGACGTAGACGAGCTTGTACGCACGATCTATCTGATCTCAGGCAGCTTCGGCGGTATCAACTTAGAGGACATTTCCGCACCGAGATGCTTTGAGGTGGAGAGACGGCTGAAGGAGATCTGTGACATTCCCGTTTTCCACGACGATCAGCACGGCACGGCCATCGTGCTTGCGGCGGCGCTTCTCAACGCCTTGAAGGTGGTTAAAAAGGAGATCGAAAAGGTGCGCGTTGTGATCAACGGTGCGGGCAGTGCCGGCATTGCGATCGCGAATTTCCTGCTCGGACTCGGCGTTACGGATATGATCGTTTGCGATCGGATCGGCACGCTTCTCACCGGCAAGGACGGTATGACCGTGCCACAGGCCGAGCTTGCCGCAAAAACCAATCGGGCAGGGCTTGACGGAACGCTTGCCGATGCTCTGTGCGGTGCGGACGTTTTCATCGGCGTGAGCGCGCCCGGCATCGTTTCTAAGGAAATGATCGCCTCGATGAACGAGGGAGCGATCGTTTTCCCGATGGCAAACCCCACGCCCGAGATCATGCCTGAGCTTGCCAAGGAGGGCGGCGCGGCCGTAATCGGTACGGGACGGAGCGACTATAACAACCAGATCAACAACGTGCTTGCCTTCCCCGGCATCTTCCGCGGTGCGCTGGATGCAAGAGCCACCGAGATCAACGAGGAAATGAAGCGCGCGGCCGCCTATGCGATTGCGGAGCTCGTTTCGGACGAGGAACTTTCTGCGGATTATATTCTGCCCAACGCCTTTGACGAGAGGGTTGGAAAGGCGGTTGCGGCGGCAGTTGCGGCGGCGGCCAAGGCCACCGGTGCGGCGAGAATTTAACGGTTTGTAACGGAGTTTGAAAACAACCCCTCCGTCTGCCTTCGGCATCCACCTCCCCTTACACAGGGGAGGCTGAATATTGCATGAAATCGGGTCTATTATATTTGGAAGGAAACGGCGATTTTTGTCGTTTCCTTTTTGTTTTGTGCAATGTAACGAAAAATCGATTTTTTTTTTTTTTTTTTTTTGGCTAATTGACGAATTGACGGAATCGTATATTTTTTGATAGAATTATACTGCTGTAATTTGGGAATTTTTTCATACTGCAGCACGGATTTTGTGTTCAATAAAAAAATATAAAAGGAGAACAAACACAATGTATCAAAGCAGACACGCAAGACACGCATTCATCCTTTCCGTACTCGCACTCATGCTCTGTTTCTGCATGCTGATCGGCACGACCTACGCTTGGTTTACCGATTCCGTAACCAGTGACAACAATGAGATCGTTGCAGGAAATCTGGACGTTGAACTCGAGTATTACAAGGACGGTGGATGGACCACCGTTGAGGGTGCAAGTGACATCTTCGATCCCGACGCAAAATGGGAGCCCGGCCGCACTGAGGTTGTTTACCTCAAGGCAAGCAACGCCGGAACGCTTGCTCTCAAGTACGTTCTCGCAGTAAACCTGAACGGTGAGACCGCCGCTACCAACGTAAAGAATGAGACCTTTAAGCTTTCCGACTATCTTATGTTTGACATCGTTGCGGATAAAAAGCCCGGCGACTTTGCAGACCGTGCAGCCGCAATTGCTGCTACCACCGATGCAAAGACGCTGCAGGAGTCTCTGATCGGCAATATCAACGAGGACGGTCTCGTTAAGGGAGAGCTTGAGCCCGTAGGCGAAGGTAACGTAAGCGAAAAGTACGTTGCTGTTGTTCTCTGGATGCCCACCGACGTTGACAACGCTGCCAACACCAAGCCCGGCACTGCCGCTCCCACGCTCGACCTCGGCGTTTCCATCACTGCAACGCAGCTCAATGACGAGGACGAGAAGGACAGCTTCGACGATGAAGGCTATGATGCAGGCGCTACGCTTCCTAACTTCTCCGGAACCGGTTCTTACACGATCACTCTTCCCGCAGTTGCTTACGAGGTTGAGGTAAGAAGCAATTCAACCAACGCAAAGATCGCTGCCTTCAACATTCCTGCTGCCGCTCTTGCTGCCGGTGTTACCAAGATCGAGACCTCCGTTGAAGAAACCGATGAGATCGATGCAAATATCGTGATCAACGATGGCGAAAACGCGAAGTCCTATGACATCGAGGTGGAAGGCCTTAAGGACGGCAACACCGAGATGATCAAGGTTTACATCAAGATCGCAGAGGCCGGCACCGAGCTCAATAGCGTCGTTGTTTATCACGAGGGCGTAGCTCTTAATTCCGATGTGGTTACCTACGATAAAACGTCCGGTTACGTAATTTTCGAGACCGATTCCTTCAGCCCTTACACGGTTGTTTATAAGGATGGCCCCGCCACTCCCGGCTCGGATACCACGAAGCCTGAGGCGATCGTTACCGATATTACCGACACCTACGATGAAGAGATCGAATGGGGCAGCTACGGTCAGTGGTCCCCCAACCCCGAAGTTGAAGAAAATCCCTGTCTTGACGTTATCTACTCCTTCAAGGCTCCGCACACTGCCGCAAACATTATCACCAGCGCGTATGCAGACTGGTACTGCGATTTCTACGTAAAGCTTGACTGTGATCTTGGTGCAAACGAGATCTTCCTTGGCGGTAACTACGGCTCCTTCGGTTGGATCGGCTTCCACAACGGCGATCTTGAGCTCCCTGCAGACACCGAGATTCCGCTTCTTGGCAGCGTTACCAACAACCCCTGGACTTACGAGCAGGTAGTTAAGAGCGTTGGCGAGTTCCTTTGCGGCGTCAGCGACGTTGACGATGCTCTTACAGGTGCTACCTTCACGGTTACGCTCCGTCTCACCAATCCCGAGAACGAGGCCGATACTCACGATGCTGCAGTTATCACGCACGTTTTCGAGGCTTCTGCTCCCGTAGTTGGCGAGTAATTTCTAACTTTTTTCGCTTCCCGATCCCGCTTTTGGGATCGGGCGGCAATCAAAGCACATAAATCTTTTCTTTAACGGACGGTTGGAAGGGCATTTATGTGCTTTGATTGCTGTTTGGGCATTTGCTTTACGGTAAAAACAAAAAAATATATAAAAAAGAATTTTCAGGAGGAAGAATTTTGAGAAACGCAGGAAGATCACTTTTTATGAGCGTGATTGCGCTTTTGCTCTGCTTTTCCATGCTTCTCGGATTGACCTGGGCCTGGTTTACGGACAGCGCGACAAGCGACCGCAACACCATCGAGGCCGGCAATCTTGACGTGGAGCTGGAATACAGAAAGGATGGCGGCGCATGGAAAACCGTGGATGAAAACACGAACGTGTTTAAAAACGCAAAATGGGAGCCCGGATATACCGAGGTTGTATATCTGCGTGTGACCAATGCGGGCACGCTTGCGCTGAAATATCTGTTAAGCGTTAAGATCTTGGAGGAAACCGCCTCGATCAACGTAAACGGCGTTGCCTTCCGCCTTTCTGATTTTATTAAGATCGGCGGCGTGGACGACGTACAGACGCCCTACGCTTCGAGAAGTGAGGCCAAGACCGCCGCAACCGGCGTGAAGGGTCTGCGCGAGGGCTATACCAAGGTGGATCGTCTTGCAAAGAACGAGGCTGACTACGTTGCACTCGTGCTTTATATTCCTGAATCCGTTGGCAACGAGGCCAACGCGAAAAAGGGAGAGGCTACCCCGAAGATCGATCTCGGACTCCGCCTCGTTGCAACGCAGGTGGACGAGGAGGGCGACTCCTTCGGTTCGGACTTTGACAAGGAGGTTGGCTTCCCTGCTCTGCGCCTGCCCGGCAGCATTACCGAGAGCGTAAGCACGGATGCTGACGGCAAGCTTGCAAACGACGTTGTGATCAAGGATGCGGACGAAACGATCGTTGCCGAGGTTCCCGAAGACGTGCAGCTGACAGAGCAGGCAGGCGAGCTTTCCTTCTCGGTTTCCGAAATGGAAAGCAGCGGCGCAAACATTACGCTTGCAGATAAAGAAATTCTTCGCTCTCTCGACGTACATATTGAGGGTGTTGCAACCACGAACACCGTGCCGATTCGGATCACCATCAAGCAGGCGATGATGCCGGGACTCAACCTTGGCAACTTTACGCTGTATCACGTGGAGGGCGGCATTCGCGTTGCTATGACGCGCGTTGCAAGCCTTGCAGAGCTGGATGCACACAACGAATTCGTTTACGATCCCGCAACCGGCGACGTTATTCTCTCTATGGCGACCTTCTCCGAGGTGGCGATCGTTGCCGATACTGAGAATGCTTGGAACGGCAGCGTTGCGACCGACTTTGCCGGCGGTGACGGCACGGAGGAAAATCCCTATCTGATCGCAAACGCAGACCAGCTTGCATATTTTGGCAAGGTTGTTGGCGGTATGGGCGGATATACGCGCGATAGCTTTGACGGAAAATTTGTGAAGCTCGTTGCCGATATCAACCTTGGCTACGGCGTTGAAAATCACGATTATACCATTTTCCATCCCATCGGATACTATTTCACGCTGGATAAAAACGAGGACGGCGTGGAGGATGACGTTTACAGCACGATTTATTCCTTCGAGGGTACGTTTGACGGAAACGGAAACACGATCGCAAACTTCTATCAGAACACCTGGGAGATCAAGGGCGACTACAACAACGGCTATCCTGCCGGATCAAACCACTACAGCGACGGATTCGGCCTTTTTGGCTACGTGGTTGACGGTACCGTTAAGAATCTGACCGTTGATAATTTCTCCTCCGACGGTGAATTCACGCCCACGGGTGTGATCGCGGCGTATGCCGAGAACGCAAGCTTTGAGAACATCGCCATCACGAACTGCAACCCCAGGGTTTACAACACAGGAAACGGCGGTATCGTTGGCGTTGGCGGCAACTCCGCGGACACCTCCGAGAAGAAAATGACCTTCACGAACATCACCGTTGACAACTCCAACAAGATCTCCGCGCTTTGGGGCTCATGGGACGTTGCCTGCGGCGGACTTATGGGTATGTTCCGCGGATATAGTGAAGTTAAGTTTACAAACTGCCACGTTGCGGCGCAGATCGACGTTTACAACGACGTTTGCGGTAACTATCAGTATTATTGGTACAGATACGCAGGTATGGTGATCGGCTCGCTTCGCGGCAGAAACACCACGGATGCACAGGGCTACACCGTTCCCGACATGACGGGCATCACGGCAGAGGGCTGCACCGTGCATTTCGGCGACTGGAACGACTACTATTACTGCGAGCTGGTTGCAAACTCTCTTGCATCCTATACGCACGATCACCAGTTCAGCCGCTTGACCGTGATCGACAGCCTTAGCGAGATCAAGAGCGGCGAAGCGTGGACCAAAACCGGAAACTTCCTCCTTGCGGGTGAGTGCTACCACATCGTGAGCAAGGACGGTGCTCTTGTCCGCCACCTCCACGAGGATGCGGGTGAAGAGACCGTGAACGGCAAGACCGTTCTCAAGGAGGATAAGCAGGTCGTTTATCTTCCGTTTAACCAGCTTTTCCAAGGTGACGGATGGGGCGTGAAGCATGTTCCCGTTTATAACGGCGAGGAATACGCCTTTGACGGAATTACCATTCTTGACAGAGAGATCGCGAACTCCTTGGATAAGTTTGAGGTTGTGCTTGAGGATACGAGCATCGAAACCGAAACCACGCTTACCCTTGGTGAAATCTTTGCAGCAACCGGTATTGCAGACATTAACAAGAACAATCTGAAGGTATTCGTTTCTCCCATAGGCAACGAAAGCACCGTTTCTGCGGTATACGTACCGAACGGCAGCGATTGGACGCAAGGCACTCTCACCTTTGACGGTATTGGTGCCGCGAAGATCGTTATCACCGACTACACGTACTGCAAGGAAGCCGTTGCGGCTCTGACGGTCACCGACCATCCCGCAGTGGATAAGTTTGCCGCAAAGGATGATCTTACATTCTATCACACGCTTGAGGGCGATACGATTTCCACGACGCTCGGTGATATTTTCACTCCTGTGGACGGCGTTTCCATCAACAGCGCAAACGTTGTGGTTACGATTGATAACGGTGAGTATACCAAGGATGCAAGCGATTGGACCAAATCCACGCTGACCTTCGTAGACAACGGAATCGCGGTGATCACGATCACGGACGAGGATTACTGCAACATTGCTACCGCTACGGTAAAAATTGCGGATCCCGCAGAGCAGGATCTTTTCGAGATCAAATTCCCCAACGTAAATGATTATCTCTACCGCGTTGGAAATGGCAACGCAATCGCGCTTTCGAGCCTGTTTGGTGCTACGCTTCCCACCGGAGCGACTGCAACCGTTGCTTTCAACGCTGTATCCAGGAACGTTACCGGAGCTTACACTGCAAACGCTGCTTGGGATGCAGGAACGATCAAGTTCACCGGCACGGGCGTTGCACAGATCACGATCGACAGCAATGCATTTACCACCGCAAAGACGCTGACGGTTGAGGTCGTGGAGGCAACAAACCTCACTTCTGCAAAAGGAACAATAACCGGAGAAAACTTTGTGCTTCTTTGCGATATCAGCACCTCCGGCTATGTAAACTACTGGAATTGCACGCTTTACGGAAACGGATTTACTTATTCTCTCAACGGCGCACCGACAACGTATAATAAATCGAATGGACACGGTATTATTATCACCCAAAACGCAACACTCGACAACCTTGTAATTGTTGGTGATGTTTATAAAGGATTTGGCGCATATAAGGATAACGATTACTACAATACAGCAATCGATGTACAGGGTCCGACGGTAATACAGAATTGCTATATTGCCAATTGTGCCGCCCCCATCAAAACCAGAGCCGATGCAACAATTATCGACACCACCCTTTACGGCGGCACCGTTGCTAACCTCATAATTCAATCCGGTACCGTTACTTTGGAAAACGTAACCACCGCAAATTTTGATGACGGTCGCGATCTTGTTGGTTTGGGAATCGTTGTGCATTCGGATGCAACAGAAACCGCTAAGCTTGTTTTAAATGGAACGCTTACGCAGTATAATTTTATCAGCGAGGCAAATGCTCCCACCGATACCTACGCAAAAGCACTCTATGATGCAATGTTCGGTTCGTCTTGCAGTATGTATCACTTTGGTACAGAACCTAATCGTTATGTAAATGCAGGAATTGTTTCCATGACACCCAATTTCGATGGAAGCAGTATTACAGACAATGTAAATACAGGGTATGAGGGCCAGAGTGTAACCATCAATAATATCAAAGGCTTTGTATATACTCAGCTTAATACCGTTGGCACTGTGAATAACGCTTACTCCGAAGAAAATGATCCCCACAAATCCGGTGTGCAGGGCGATTATCTGCCAACACCCGAGTTTAGCCTTGGTGATCAAGCCGTATCCGGCGAGGATCGATACCTCAAAGGCGATATTAACGGCGTTGAGGTGCGTTATATGCAAGGCGAAACACCGATCAGGCTTGATATAACCAATCTTATGAAGGTTTACAAGTATGCAGGTGTGGATTATACTGTAACTGCTGTATGTAAAGATGTAAATGGTAATATTGTTGTGACAAATGGTGTTATTACATTCAATGCCACCGGCAGTTATACCCTCATCTTTACCGTGGAAGACAATGAATTTTATGCACCTGATGGTGCAAAGGTTGAAAAGAGTGTAACGAGAACATATGAAGTGCCGTTGAGCGTTGTCGTTGCAGAACCCACGATCAAGGACGCAGTTATAACGGTAGACAAAACCGCTATAGATGGCGGATACAATGAGAGTTTTGGCGATAGATCCTATAAATTCAACCCATTGGATGCAATCACCATTACCGATGCCGAAGGAACCGTAAATCTGACTACCAATATTGCTTCAACGAACATTGTTTATGCATCGTCCTCCAGCGCTTTTGCGGGGACTACTACAATTACTGTTACCTATAACGATGGACGCATACTGACTATCGTTCTTGGTAAACCATCATTGAACGCCCCCGGTTCTTCAAAGGAAATCACCTACGCAAACGACGGTACCATTAAATCTTCAGCAAAGGTTGCAAGCAAGTCTGCAACCGGCGGCACCTGGACGGTCACCTCTTATTCCTTCAAGGGAACCAACGGAAAAACGATTTCCAACAACACCGGTGTTACATTTACCTTCCCCGATAAGAGCTGCGTTACCGGCGATACGCTTGTAATGTTGGCAGATGGAACGCAAAAGAGAATTGATCAAGTATCGTATGAGGATCAGCTTCTCGTTTGGAATTTCTTCACCGGCACTTATGATGCAGTTTCTTCCGCGATCATCTTCTATCACGGCGATGCAAACTACGACGTTCTCAACCTTAAATTCTCCGACGGTACTGTAGTTAAGGTTATCAACAACCACGGATTCTACGATGTTGAACAGGATCAGTTCGTGTTTATCACAGCAGACAACGTTGCGGAATTTATCGGACATCATTTTACAAAAGTTGATGGAATGAATACCGTTGCAGTAGAATTGATCGGTTATGAGATGACAGAGGAATACACAGGTTGCTACTCGATCCAGAGCGCAATGCACAACAACTTTATGGTTGAAGGTATGTTCTCTCTCACCATTCCTCACTACGAAGGCTGGTTCGA
Organism: Clostridia bacterium; assembly: GCA_017938205.1. GTDB lineage: Bacteria > Bacillota > Clostridia > Oscillospirales > CAG-272 > UBA1740. The sequence continues at coordinate 42,154 of JAGBCA010000042.1, read as the reverse complement.
CTACTTCGAGATCGGCGAGGGTATGAAGTACGACGAGGCAAAGATGCAGGCTGACATTGAAAAATACGGTCTGTATGCTTACGAGGACTTCGCACAGTACGTAACGTACGAGCAGTTCATTGCTTTCAACGGTCCTTACCTCAAGGTTCTCGTTGGCAGAGGCGTTGTTACTTACGAGCAGATCATTGACTTGATCGGTACGTATGTAAATCCTTAAAATCTCTTACAAAAATTTAATAGCAAAAACAAATTAAAAAATCCGTCCTCGGGCAGAAATGTCCGAGGACGGTAAATTTTTGTTTACAAAAAGGGGGAGAATAACTCCTTCCGTCACGGCGTAGGCCGTGCCACCTCCCTCAACGAGGGAGGCTTGCGGCGGGGGGCAATACCCGCCCTACGGTATAAATCAACTCTACCCCAAATGTGAGGCTATGATACAAGGATCTTTATTCAAGGATCAGCTTTGCAACGCGCAGGTGCATATTCACTCCGTAGGGGAAGGGGGTGATGGTATAAGCGCCGTTTCTCACCTTGATGGCTTTGCCGTTATCGAGCCAGCGGGCACGCTTGATCTTGTGATCGTAGATCTTCACCTCTTCGATATGACCGCCGAGGCTCTCGTGCTCGACGAGCACCTGCGTGGGGCAGATGCTGACAGCATAGTACGCGCCGTCCGCGCCCTTCAGTACGGTGGCATTTTCGGCCTTAACGTCGGTAGGTCTTGCTTCGTAGATAAAGGATCTATTGTATTTTACCCACTTCCCTATTTCCGCAAGGTAAGCCTTGTCGAGGGGACGCACCGCGCCATTGCCCATCGGGCCGATATTGAGAAGGAAATTGCAGCCGCAGGCGCGCGTGCGCACAAGCTCCTCTAAAATATACGGCAGGGATTTATAGTTGATGTCGTGGGAGGAATAGCCCCAATGGTCAAAAAGGACCTCGCACATTTCGCCTGCTACGGGGCGCTCGGTTTTGGGGGCGGGGCGGGCTACGCCGCGCTCGTAGGTGACGGAATCGATCTCGGGGTGGCCGACCGTGCCGATCTTACCCTCATCCATGCCCGTATTGTTGATGATCATGGCCTCGGGCTGATTCTTCCGGATCATAGCGTACAGACGGTCAAACTGCCAATCTGCGGTGGGCTTATCCCACCAACCGTCAAACCAGAGGCCGCCGATCTTTCCGTACTGCGTGCAAAGGAGCTCCACGCTCTTTATAAGATAATCGATGTATTTCGGGAAGTTTTCCTCGCAATCCTTATTGCGCCAATCGATCAGAGTGTGATAGAAGAAGGGGCGGATGCCTGCCTTGTTGCATTCGTCCACAAACTCGCGCACGAGATCGCGGCCTGCGGCACTGTGGGGCGCATCGTAGGTATTCATCCCTTTGGTATCATAGAGAGAAAAACCGTCGTGGTGGCGCGTGGTGAGCGTGATATATTTGCAGCCTGCGGCCTTCGCCGTGGCAACCAACTCCTTTGCCCAGGTCTTTTTGACCTTAAATTTTTTCATGAGCGGCTCGTATTTTTCATCCGGGATATTATATTTGGATTTCACCCATTCGCCCTTGCCGAGGATGCTATAAAGTCCGAAATGGACGAACATTCCAAAGCCGAGATCTTCAAATTCCTTTACGTATTCGTACATAGTTTTCCCTTTCCTTTTGTCTTTGGTATATTTTAGGTTTAATAATATTATTATATATGAGATGGGCGCAGCCGTCAATCGGTAAAGCAAGGGAAAATCTTAACAAAATTTAGGGTGCCCTCTCCGTCTGTCTTCGGCATCCACCTGTCTCGCTGCGGCTCGGCCGCTTCGCTGCCTCAACTGTCCTTTTTCTCAAGTTACATTCAAACGTACAGTCGGGGACGCCTGTCCCTACAATGTTATAGGCTCACTCTTTGGGAGCAAATATGAAATTATATAAATATCCGTTTGTTCATACTTTTCACATTGCTTTTATCTTTGTATATATGTTATAATAAAATATAAATGCATTTTTCACATACGCAAAGAACAAAAACATGAAGGCGGAGGACACGTATGAATCCAAATTTAAAAGCGAAGATGCACGAGTCTCTTTCCTCCGTGCTTCCCATCACAATGATCGTGCTGATCCTATCGATCGTTCTTGCACCGATGGGTACGGGATACATGATGATGTTCCTTTTCGGTGCGGTCATGCTGATCATCGGTATGGGCCTGTTTCAGCTGGGTGCTGAGATGTCCATGAGTCCGCTCGGCGAGGGCATCGGCGTTTCTCTGGCACGCTCAAAGAAGATCGCCCTGATCGGCGCGGCAACGCTCCTGCTCGGAACGCTGATCACCATTGCGGAGCCGGATCTGCGCGTGCTTTCCGACAAAGTTCCCTCCGTTGATACCTGGACTCTGATCCTCACCGTTGCCATCGGCGTTGGCATTTTCCTTGCTCTTGCCGTGCTCCGAATCATGTTCAAGGTTGATCTTTCGTATCTTTTGATCGGCTTTTACGGCGTGATGCTGATCTTAGCCTTTGTGATCCCCGAAACCTTCCGTGCCGTTGCCTTCGACAGCGGCGGCGTTACCACCGGCCCGATCACCGTGCCCTTTATCATGGCACTCGGCGTTGGTATCTCCTCCATCCGTACCGACAAGGATGCTTCGAGCGACAGCTTCGGTCTTGTTGCGCTCTCCAGCGTGGGTCCGATCTTGGCAGTTATGCTGCTTGGCATTTTTTCGGGCGAGGGTGCATCCGGTACGACCGAGGAGATCCTTGCAAATCCCACCGATATGCGCGAGGTGGTGCTCACCTTCGCACAGCAGATCCCGCATTATGCGCTTGACGTATTTATTTCCATTATCCCGATCGTTTTCGTATTTTTCCTTTTCCAGCTTCTGACAAAGCGGTATCACAAGCGCCAGCTTTTGCGTTGCATCTTCGGTTTTATTTATACATACGTGGGGCTCGTGCTTTTCCTTTGCGGCGTCAGCGTTGGCTTTGCGCCGGTCGGCACGATGCTCGGCAGCGAGGTTGCCGTGCAGAACAAATGGCTTTTGATCCCCCTCGGTATGCTGATCGGTTACTTTATCGTTAAGGCCGAGCCTGCCATTCAGATTCTCAACAAGCAGGTGCAGTCCATCACGAACGGTACGATCTCTGCCGCTTCGATGAACGCCTGCCTGCAGGTCGGTGTTTCCGTTGCCGTGGGCCTTGCAATGCTGCGCGTGATCACCGGGATCTCCATTCTTTGGATCGTGATCCCCGCATATATCATTGCGCTCGTAATGTCGCGCCTTGTTCCCAAGATCTTTGTTGGTATTGCGTTTGACTCCGGTGGCGTTGCCAGCGGACCAATGACTTCCACCTTCCTGCTTCCGCTTTGTATCGGCGCTTGCACCACGCTCGGCGGCAATATTATGACGGATGCCTTCGGCGCGGTTGCACTTGTTGCGCTTACGCCTCTGATCGCCATTCAGATCATGGGCATCACCTTCCGCATTAAGACAAACGCCCTTAAGAAGAGACTCAGCAATATTACCGTTCCCGAGGATAGCGACGTTATCGTTTCGCTCGAGGCCTGACGAAAGGAGATGCGACCATGACAGAAAAGAAAATTCTCGCGCGCATCCTGTTTTTGATCTGCAATCCAAAGCTTGCGGAGCGTGCCACAAAGCTTTACGCGGACGATAGTGTTCCGCTCCATTACCGTATCAGCGCCTGTGGCACGGCATCCAGCGAAATGCGTGACATTCTCGGCTTGGATAGCATGGAAAAGGCCGCATTGCTCAGCGTTCTTCCCCGTGATATCGCAAAGGAAACGCTGACGAAGCTGCGCCGCAGCCTCAAGATGGATACCACGAACAGCGGTATCGCCTTTACCATTCCGATCACGGCCGTCAGCAAGCTTGCGCTCCGCATTATGGAGAGTGCCGCGGCTGAAGCCGAAAATTCCGACAGAAGGAGAATCCAACGTATGAGCAACAATAAATATGAAATGATTGCAGCCATTGTAAACCAGGGCTATAGCGAGAACGTTATGGTAGCCGCACGCGCGGCCGGTGCATCGGGCGGTACTGTGATCCACAGCCGCAGCGTTGGAAATGAGGCGATCTCCGGCGCATGGGGCTTTGCCGTTGAAGATGAGCGAGAGATCGTTCTGATCGTTGCAGAGAGCGAAAACAAGCTCAACATCATGCAGGCGATCTCGGATGCCTGCGGCATTAAGAGCGACGCCAAGGGCGTTGTTGTTTCCCTGCCGATCGAGGACGTGATCGGTATTGCCGATTGATTGCTTTCTTTATAACAAAGATCTCCCCGAGGCTTGTATGCCTCGGGGAGATCACTTTTTTATCAGGATGCTGCCTGGCTCTTAAGAACCGCCTGAACGACGCGCGTAAGCGTTGCCCCTGCATTCACCTTATTGCTTCCGGTTCCGTACGCCTCGGTGGAACGCCAGGTGCTCGTATCAAACGAGCCTGTACCGCTCGAGCCGTCATAGGACTTTACCGTAGCCGTTCCGACGAACAAACCGTCTTCATAAACGTTTTCCCAGGTGTATTCGTAGGCAGGATAATTCGTTCTCGTGGTAGTGGTTCCGACATCGTTGGTCTTAAGATAAAGAAGATTGCCGTTTTCATCCTTTTTCTGGATGTAATTGCCGTTTTCATCTGTTTTGATCGTAGCGGCAAAGACGGTAACGACGACCTCTACCGATGCTCCTGCGCTCGTCAGAGGCTTCACCGTGGAGAACAGAGCGATCTCTGCACCCTGCTGCATACCGCCACCATATCCATAGTTGCTTTCCTTATAGAAGGCCATGCCCGTGCTTGTACTTCCGTCCAGATTCTCGCGCTTGATCATCAGCGAATAGTGCTGATTGGTCTCCAGCTCGGAATTCAGCGACTCACCGAACAGCGTTCTCACCGCTTCCACGTCACCGGTATTTGCGTTCGAGCCGGTGGGCTGCATCGTTCCGATATAAGAGGAGTCGTGAAGCGTGATCACACCGCCGCCGCCCCACCAGCTGTTGCTTTTATTTGAGGAGGCGTAATCAAAGGCGGCCATCAGCGCATCGTCCGAATCCGTATAGGCAACGCCGTTGATCGTAACGGGCTCATCGATCTCGTTGTTCAGGATCATCTGCAGACGGTGCGAAATGCCGGCCTGCTCGGAGGAAATTTCCTTCCAGGAATATTCATTGTGGAGCAAAATACTTTCGTCTTTCCATATGTCTTCATTCGTGGGATACGACCACGCTGCATACAAGCTCCCCACCGAAAGAGAAACGACCAAAAGAAGCGTCGGCAAAAGCCATCTGATTTTTAAAATACCCATTACCGCTCCTCCTTTCGTTTTTCTTTCTAATTATTTCTTTTTGAGCTCCTCGCGGCTTGCGACCTCGTCCACAAGCTCCTTAGCCCAGCGCGTCTGACGCTCCGAGGAGAGGCGCAGGCGCATCGGATATTTTTCAAAGGCGGCACTTTCGCCCTCGTCCGTAAAGACGTATTTGGATTCCTCATATTCCTTGGGATCCAAGGGCAGATATACGGAAAGCGTTTTTCCGCGGATGGCCATTTTAGCGATCGGCGCACGGCCGCTCTTATAGGTACGGTATTTCTTGCCCTCCGTTACGCGGATGGGCTTATAGGCTTCGATATGCGCGTCTACGGCCTCATAGCGCGCACGCATCTTATCCGAGAGCATCTCGCGCTTTTCGGCAAAGCTGCGGGAGCGGATATGGCCAAAGCGATCCACGAGGATCTCCTCCTCTTCCTCCGCTTCGGGAAGAACAGCCTCTGACGGAGCGGTCTCCTCTGCAGGTGCGATCGGCAGGACCTCCTCAGCCGCGACAACGGCGACAGGAACGAGCGTCTCCTCTAACATCTGTTCAGCCACAGAAACGGCTTCTGCCTCGGGCTGTGCGGTGCGGAGCTCGGCTCTTTTTTCTGCAAGCGTGCGGCGAAGCTGCTCGGCTCTTTCACGTGCCTGCGTGTCCTCTACCGGGGCTTGCGCTTCTATATTTACTTCTTCTTTATTTTCTACTTTAATTTCTTCCTTGGGTGCAGGACGGGAAGCGCGGTATACCGCGTTCTTGCCTGCGATATTCATACCCACGTATTTGGGAACGGTTTTTCCCTCGCCGCTTTCGGCAGGGGGATAATGCACGTGCAGCTTCACGAGGCTTTCTACCGGCTCGACCACGAGCGGCGCACGCGAAACCGTCACATCAGGCTCCTTGCGGGTAACGTATACCGGAGCGCACTTGATATGCAAGCGCTCCACGATCTTTTCCTTCTCGATCTCGACGATCTTTTCCTTTTCTACCTCTACGATACGCTCCTTCGGCTCACTTACCTCTTCTGCAGGGGCGTTAAGCAGGATCTCATAGCGTGCGAGGATCTCCTTTCCGAGCTTTTTCTCGGCAATGGGAGTGATGATGATAACGAAAAATGCAAGCAGGATACAAAGCCAACCTGCGGGAGACTGCAGGAAGGCGATCAAGCTGCCAACAAAGGGCACGCGCTCATCACGGTATATCGCGCGCATCTGCTCATAGAGCACCGGATAACGGTCCGGCGCACTGATGGAGTCTCCCTGCAGTTTGAAATGTCTTATGCCGGGGTGCTTTGCGTTTGGCTCCTCGATCTCAACGATACGGTGAATGATCAGCATACCGTCCACCTCGTATACAACGATGTCGTAGAGCTCAAGCTCCATCTCTCCCGGCAGAGGATGGGTGACGATCAGGTCGAAGGTTCCGATCTGGTTATCAAGACCGTTTGCCTCCAGATATTTGTTCAGGGGATTTCGCCTTTCCATGGAGGAGGTTTTTACCACCTTCAGCGTGGAAAGAGAATCCTTATAGCGGTCTTCCGTGCAGGAAAGAAAAATGGAAAAGGCGAAAATGACGGTCAGGATCACGCAAAGGGCGATAGAAAAAATCCTGCCGAGAGCAGAACGCTCTCCGTAGGGATGCTTTTTCATTTTTTCGCCTTCCTTTTGCACCATTGCATCCTCTGCGCCCACGCGGATCAGCCGCACGGAGGAGCGCAGTATGTACGTGATCATGATGCTGAAGAGCACCGTGAAGATCGCAAACACAGTGATACAAAGGAATAATACGTAAACGTCTAACTTACTCATTCTCGCTCTTTTCCAATTTCTTTGCCGGGATCAAAAGCGATCCCGGCAAATCCTTTTATCCAAAAAAATCAGGCTGCAGGAACCAGGGATACGGTGATCTTACCAACCTTGCTCGCTGCAGTGGTAAAGGTCTGGTAATCCTCGTATCTCATGATCGGATCTTCCCATTCGCTAACAAACGAAAGACCGAAGCCATCAAGATTCACACCCGTCCAGGTGTAAACAGGTGCTTCCGCCGTGCCGCTCTTATCATAGCCCAAGGTGTCCTTGGTCAGCTGGAAGCTTGTGGTGGCTGCCTCGTATGCCGTTCCTGCGGGAAGCGTGATCGTAACGTCCAGCTTCACCTTGGTCTCATCAAGATATGCTACGCTCGCGGAAGGGCTCGGTACAAACTTTACGTCAAAGCTGCCGGAGGTTTCCAGCGCAGGGATGTACTGAGTGCCGGATTCCTTGACCGTGATCTTAGGGTTGCTCGCCGTGATCGTGAGCTCACCTACGGCGCCACCGGTCTGAACAACGATCGTGTTTGCAGACGTAAGCTCAAATTCCTTGCTCACGCCGGATGCATCCTGACCGTATACCCATGCTGCGTATACGCCGCCAACGGTTACAAGCAATGCAAGTGCAATGAAGGTGCTGAAAAGTTTGATTTTCATTTTTGGATTTCCTCCTTAAATTTTTGTGCGTTTTTTTAAATAGCGAAGAGCGACTCTCGCCTTCCGATCTTAACCGTGCTCGATCAAAGTCTCGCATCGCCCAAAGTATTTAAAATAAGCTACGACCAAATTTTAGCACACGTACATGAAAAAGTCAAGCCTATTCTCCAAAAATATTATATTTTATTTATATTTCGTTAACATTTTATTTTCCTTTTTAAAAAGGCGGGGTTTTCAAAAATATTTTTCCAAAACCTCTTGCATTTTTGCAATTCGTGTGGTATAATAATCGGTGTCAATCTGTGATTACAAAAAAATTATATAAAATTCCGCTCGTAAGGGCGAGATTTTAGGAGGTGTCAAAATGGCAAATTGCAGCGTTTGCGGCAAGGGCGTGACCTTTGGTCATAACGTTTCCCACTCTAACCGCAAGACCAACAGAACCTGGAAGCCCAACATCCGCAAGGTAAAGGCAGTTGTTAACGGTACGAACAAGACCGTTTACGTTTGCTCCCGTTGCCTGCGCTCCGGTAAGATCGAGCGCGCTTAAGCTATGGGTTCTAAAAGAGGCTCTCTCAAGACTTTTGAGAGAGCCTCTTTTAGATATTGAATTTCAAAGAATTTGGGAGGATGCGTATGCCGATCGCGATCGTGAGCGAACAAACAAGCATAGCACATCGAAATGCCCTCGAAAGCGAGGGCTTTGCCGTGCTTCCCTGCCCTCCGTCGCGAAATCTGCCCGCGCCGATCGCCCACCACCCCGATATGGTGATGGCAAAGCTCGGAGAAACGGTTTTTTGCCACGAGGGGTATTTTTCCGAGAACGGTGCGTTTTTCTCTGCGCTATCCGCGCTTTGCCCGCATATACGGGTGGTTGGGCTTTCCGATGCGCCGGGGGCGCAATACCCTTCGGACTGTGCCTACAATCTTTTAAAAATGGGCGAGAGGGCGTTTTTCAATCCCAAGGGACTTTCCCCTACCCTTACACGCATTCTTTCAAAAAACGGGCTATATGCCTGCCACACGCGCCAAGGCTATGCGGCCTGCACGGTGTGTGCCCTTGGAGAGCGGCATGCGATCACGGCCGATCGCGGCATGGCGGCGGCGCTTACGCGCGAGGGGATCTCCGTGCTCACGATCCGCGAGGGGCACATTGCTCTTGTGCCGTATGCGCACGGCTTTATCGGCGGTGCATCGGGTTGCTTTCAAAGCACGGTATATTTTTTCGGAGATCTCGCAAGCCATCCGGATGCCGAGGCGATGCACTGCTTCGCAGGTGAGGCGGGCTTTTCGCTGAAATCGCTTTCAAGCGAGCCGCTATGCGATCTCGGAGGCATTCTTTTTATTGACTAAGGCACTGATCAGCACACCGATGGCGGGAACGAGCAGAAGACCGCCGAGTCCAAAAAGCGAATAGCCGCTGTACAGCAGGATCAGCGTGACGAGGGGATGCACGCCGAGGCTCTTCCCGAGAATGCGCGGCTCTGCCACCTGGCGCATGATCTCATGCGCCACGAGAAGCACCAAGAGGCCTATGCCGCGCGCGGTGTTTCCCATCAGGAAGGAGACGATGCTCCACGGAACGAGCACCGTGCCGACACCGATCACGGGAAGAACGTCCAGAAGGGCGATCAGTGCGGCGAGAAGCACGGCGTATTCCGCGCGCAGGATCAAGAGGCCTACCAAAACGAGCACGAAGGTCATCAACATCAGTATACCGTAGGAGCGGACGTACGAAAGCAGCGTTTTTAAAAAGCCGTTTTTAAAGGCGGCGGTATGCGCCCTTGCAGCGGGTGGCAAAAGCCGCTTGATCAAGGCAACGATGCGATCCAGATCCCAGGATATATATAAGACGGAGACGACCGCCACCAAAAGGAAGAGAAGGATGCGCGGCACGGAGGCTGCCACCGCCGTCATGGACGAGAGCACGCCCGAAAGAGCCGAGGAGGCGGCCGTGCTGATCGCTGAGGAAAGCTTTTCCTCCCATTCTGCCGCAGAGGCACCGTTCCCTAAAAAGCCGTGCGGAAATCGGAGAACGGCGGAAAGCATTTGCTGCAGAGTACCCGACTCGGAGAGCCCACTCACGAAGCGCCATGCCTCGGCGGCAACGGCATACACAAGAAAGCCGATCCCGCAAAACAACAGGAGCAACGAGAGCAAAGAGAATATCATGCGCGAAAAACGCTTGGATATATGCAACCGCTTTGCGATTTTTTCTGCAGGACTGCGCAGAATATACGATATAAAAAACGCAATCGCAAACGGAAGCAGAAGGATCAGTGCATATCGGAAGAACAAAAAAAGAAGGGCGGCAATGCCAAAGCCGCAGATCGTCAGATATGCATAGCTTTGAAGCTTTTCTTTATTCATATCGCACTCCGTGACAGTTATATTTTTATTATCATTATTATTCTGAAAATATTATTTTATACCAAAGGAGAAAAATGAAATGGTTGTTATTGAAATGGAAAACGGCAAGAAGATCCGCCTCGAGCTGGATTCCTCTGCGGCACCTCTCACCGTGGAAAATTTTCTTTCCCTTGTGAAGGAGGGCTTTTACGATGGGCTGATCTTTCACCGCGTGATCCCCGGCTTCATGATCCAGGGCGGAGATCCCCTCGGCAACGGCATGGGCGGCGCAGAGAAAAGGATCAAGGGCGAATTTGCCGCCAACGGTCATCCCAACCCCTTGAAGCACACGCGTGGCGTGATCTCGATGGCGAGATCGATGGATAAAAACTCCGCTTCCTCGCAGTTCTTTATCATGCACGCGGATGCACCGCACCTTGACGGCCAGTATGCGGCCTTCGGCAAGGTAGTTGAGGGCATGGAGACCGTGGACGAGATCGCTTCCATTCCCACGGACTTCAGCGACCGTCCCAAGATCGCGATGCGCATGAAGAAGGTTTATATCGAGGAATAAGCAAACAGAGACCGGCATTCAAACGCCGGCCTCTGTTTTATTTTTTTTGATAAAGGAACAATCGAAAATGGATCGGTGTGCAAAGAGATTCAAGAGCAAGAACGGCTTCTCTTCCCTCCTTGCCTGTGCGGTAGGCATAGGGTGTCATCGCGAAGAGAGCGCGGATATGAAGAGGATCGGTGATCTCGATCTCCTTTTTGATCTCAATGCTTTCGACAAGCGAAAAGCCCTCGGGGATCTTTTCGGACACCTCGTTATAATACGGATCTTCGTAGATCTTTTCCTTAAGGCCGAAGAGATGCTCCCTCTCCGGCACGGCCATACAGAGATAACCGCCTTTTTTCAGAACGCGCAAAATCTCTTCTCTTGCAAAGGGAGCAAAGAAATTGAGCAAAAGATCCACACTTTCGCCCTGCACGGGCATATCGTACACCCCTGCGACGGCGGGATGCAGATCCGCGCGGCGCTTGGCGAGGCGGCGCACGGCATCCTTGGAGATGTCAAAGGCATATATTTTCGCGCCGCGATCTTCTGCCGCAAGCGACTCGGCAAGTCTGCCCGTGTAATACCCTTCGCCCGCGCCACCATCCAAAACGATGCCGCCGATGGGAAGATAACGAAGCGCAAGCGCATTCAAGGCCTCCGAGAGAGGCGCGTAATACCCCGCATCTAAAAAGGCGCGGCGTGCCTCGATCATTTCCTTATTATCCCCGTGCGTGCCGCCGACGCTTGTGAGAAGAAGGTTAAAATACCCTTCCTTTGCGCGGTCATAGCAATGCCCTGCGGCGCATTTTGCCGTGCGATCGGCAAGCACGAGAGGGGCTTTGCACTTCGGACAGATATAGATGGTTTGCATGATTTTCTCCTATTAAAATGAACGGCAATTTTTATCAAAGGCTTCAAAATATCGTTTTCCGAGAATTTCAAGAGATTTTCTGGAAAAATGGATATGATCCTCGGGATCGGCCTTGTCCTGCGCGTTGGAGGGGAGGTCTGCGGTTTCGATGAATACACCGCCGAACGCTTCGGTTGCGCGGCGAATGGCCGCCACGATGGGAGCACAGGCCTCCGCATTTTCGCTCTTCCAATCGGCGCAGAAGTCTGCCGTGATGATCGGGATATTATTGCCTACGCGCTTTCTCGTATTTTCAAAAAGATAGCAGAGATTTTCATAATGCATCTGCTCCGTAGCACCGCGCGAGGCATCCGATTCGCCCTGATGCCAAAGCATCGCAACCACGCGGTTTTCGGGGTTCAGATTTAAGGCGCAGTCCAGAAGATAGAGCATACGGCGATAGCAGAGCCCCATCGGCGTCCACTGCTCGGCCATAAACGACGTAGCACCAAGCGCGGTGTGGAGAATGAGGAGCTTGCGATCCTCTGCGAGAAGTCCCAAGCGGCGGTACTCGCGCGCAAAGGAAACGGCGAAATCGTATTTTTCACGAGAATCCACTTCCTCGATCGTGACGTCTACAGGAAGAGAAAGATGCCACCTTCCCTCAATATATCCATCGCCCTTTCCGAGACCGGACATACGGTATAAAACGCCATCCGGCAGATGCTCCTCTACAAGCGGCCCATAGCCGGAGCCTTGCGCGTTGGATTGACCTGCAAGCAGGATAATATCAAATTTTACGTTATCAAAATTCATAGTGGACTCCTAAAATGTTTTTATTGAAATAAAGCAAAAGTAAGACAAGGCGATTATGCTGATTCGGAGAAATCGTTCAAGACAAGGCGAAGCAAGCGCGAAGCCCGACGGCATAGTTACCTATGTCGAGGGCGACAAGTCGATGCTTCAACGCAGTATTGCGGAATTTATACGATCAGCATTGCGTCTACGATGCTGATGCTATATAAGATTTTACCAATTGGCATCGGTGCACAAAGTAATCGGTAATCATACCCTTTTGTGACCGTTTCCGTATTCCCTTTTCATTGCATCAACAGACACAACCCATTGTTTCCCGAATTTACAAACATCAACACCATTGACAAGCTTTCCGTAAGTGATTGCCTTTCGAAGCGTGCTTTCGTTGAGTCCCCAAAGCTCGGTGGCATCGCTGAACGCCATCAGTCCGTCAAAGGGTGTATCCACCTGAACGCCATTTTCCCAAAGCTCGTCGCAAGAGAGGTCAAGATCATCATTCCAAACGATACCGTAGCCACCGACGTCCACAGAAACGCAAGCAAAATCCACCAGATCATCCTTTAATTCAGCAAACAAAGGTATTTTTTCAAATAAAGGCTTTACATCATAAATCTTGGTTACACCCTCCGAAAATTGAACACTCAATTTGTATTCGGGAAGTGCAAAAACATTCTTGATTTTGTGAAACATAATACTACCTCCAATTATTCAAGCGGTGGGATCTTCTGAAACTCCTGAGTTCTCCAAATCTCCATCAGAGTGTCTTTGTGCATCGCAATCCATTCCTGCACCATATTCATTGCTTTATTTGGTAGATGCCCTTCGAGAACTTCGCCCGTCATAAAATCTATTGCTGCAACATCTTCGTTATAAATTGCGTGGATATGCGGCGGATTGTGCTCGCTCTGTAAAAAATACATTCTGATAATAATTCCGTAAAATCTCGATAATACAGGCATTGTTATTCTCCTTTTGATTTTATCTTCAATCATATTATATCACGGTATCGTGATATTGTCAAGGCTTTTTTTAGAATTATATCATCAGCATTGCGTCTCCAATGTGTATGCGATATAAGAACCCCGCCCGTGTCATCCTCGAACGAAGACGCCACGCGAGATTCTTCGCTACGCTCAAGAATGACAGCGCGTGGCGGCGCAGTGAAGGATCTCGGGCGGGAATTTCTTTTATACGATCATCGAAGACACAAATGCTGGTTAGTAGAAAATTCGCAAGACAAGGCAAAGCGAGCGCGAAGCCCGACGGCGTAGTTACCTACATCGAGGGCGACAAGTCGAAGCTTTAACGCAGTATTGCGGATTTTATACAATCAGCATCGCGTCGCCGAAGGAAAAAAATCGATACTTCTGCTCTACTGCTTCTTCGTAGGCGTTCATCACGCGCTCTTTGCCCGCGAGGGCGCTGACGAGCATGATGAGGGTGGATTCGGGGAGATGGAAATTGGTGATCAGGGCATCCACGGCTTTGAATTTGTAGCCGGGATAGATGAAGATCGAGGTTTCAGCCGTCATGGGATGGAGGATGCCGTTTTCGTCCGAGGCGCTCTCCAGAACACGGCAGGAGGTGGTTCCCACGGCGATGATGCGGCCGCCAAGGGCGCGGCGGCGGTTGATCTCGTCGGCGACCTCCTTCGTGATCACAAAATATTCTGCATGCATCAGATGCTCCTCGATGCGCTCCACCTTCACGGGACGGAAGGTACCGAGGCCGACATGAAGGGTGACCTCGCCGTAGCCAACGCCCTTTGCCTTCAATGCGGCGAGCAATTCTTCCGTGAAATGCAGTCCCGCCGTGGGGGCGGCGGCAGAGCCCTCGGTTTTTGCATAGACGGTCTGATAATCGCTTTTATTCTTCAGCTTTTCGGTGATGTACGGCGGCAGGGGCATCTGACCGACGACGTCCAGCACCTCATAGATGCTTTTATATTTTTCTTTATCATAATCAAAGGCAACGATACGGTTACCGCCCTCGACGATCTCTTCGACCGTGGCGGTCAAAATACCTCCAAAGGTGAAGGTTGCGCCGACCTTCGCCTTCTTTCCGGGGCGAACAAGAGTTTCAAAGCGAAAATCCTCCTGCATACGAAGAAGCAAAAGCTCCATTGCGCCGCCGTTTTTCGTTTCTCCGAGAAGGCGCGCGGGAATGACCTTGGAGGCATTCACCACCAGCATATCCTCGGGGCGGATATATTCCATAATATCGCGGAAGATCCTATGCTCCACCGTATCTTTCTTGCGGTCAAGAACCATGAGGCGACATTCGTCGCGCTTTTCGGCAGGCGTTTGCGCGATCAGACCTTCGGGCAGATCGTAATAAAAATCGTGGGTGGAAAGCGCAGTCTCGGGGCGCTCATTCGTGATTTGCGGGATGACTTTCTCCATTTTCCAGAGCCTTTCCGTAAAAAGGGGCGGACGCGCGCTCCCCTTTTTTCATAAAATAATAATGTGTAATTATTATACACGAATTCTTACGGTTTTGCAAGGACTTTTGACAAAATGAAAAAAAGGGTGATTTTTGAAGGGGTGGGAACGGCTCTCGCTACTCCCTTTCTGCAAAACGAGATCGACTATCCCGCCCTTTTTCGCATGATAGATATCCAGATCGATGCCGGAGTGCAGGCACTGATCATCGGAGGAACGACCGGTGAGGCCGCAACGCTCGAGGATGCCGAGCGTGAGCAGCTCTACACAAAGAGTGCCGCCTACATCGATGGGCGCTCTCGCCTGATCCTTGGCACGGGCACAAACGATACCAAAAAGGCAGTGGCGCATGCACGGATGGCAAAGCGCATCGGATGCGATGGAATTTTGGTCGTCACTCCGTATTATAACAAGGGCACAAAGGAAGGAATTGTAAATCATTATTTGCAAATTGCGGATTCCTCCGACCTTCCGATCCTCCTTTACAACGTGCCGGGGCGCACCGGCGTGAATCTCTCGTTAGAGCAAATTTCTTCGCTTGCGGCGTGCGAGCACATTGTCGGGATCAAAGAAGCCTCCGATTCGGCAGAGCGGCTCGTTGCGCTTTCGGCGGTGGAGGATCTTGCGCTTTACGCAGGCAACGACAGCCAATTTTACACCGTGCTTTCACTCGGCGGCAAAGGGGTGATCTCGGTTGCATCAAACCTTGTGCCAAAGCGCTTCACTTCCCTCTTTAAAGACTTTCGCGAGGGACGGCGCGAGGCGGCGCTCATAGAGCAAAAGGCGCTTTTGCCCTTGATCGAGGCACTTTTTCTTGAAACGAATCCCGCACCGCTGAAATATGCCTTGGAGCTTTCAGGGCTTTGTACCTGTGAGGTAAGGCTTCCTCTTTCGCTTCCCGCGGAGAAAACGCAGGAGAGGCTTCGATCACTAATGAAATAAAGAAAAAAAGGCTCCACTTTTACGGTGTAGCCTTTTTTCATATTACATATGGTTTTTCTTTTTCTTATACGGCAGAGAGACGATGATGCCGAGGACAACGAGGCCAAACCAAACGAGAATGAGATTGCCCCAGCCGATGGCGTTGACGGCGTTTGCGAAAACGAGGTTTGCAAGCGCGGCGGCCATATAAGAAAGGAAGTCCAGAAAGCCCGTAGCCGAGGAGACCATACCCGTATCGCGGAGGCTTGGACAATAGCAGCTCCAGAGCATCGTGGCGGCACCGTTGGCGGCCATGATGGCAAGAACAATGAATACAATATTCAATACGGGGAGCTTCACAAAGAACGTCAGAAGGAAGAACACCGCAGAGGAAACGAACATAAGAAGAAGCGTTTTGTTCATATCACGGCCGAAGCGCTCGTATATGAAAACAGCGATAAATGTAGTGAAGGAGATCACGAAGGTGCAAACCGTGAAGATCGTAGTGGACTGCGTGGGTGAATAGGAGAGATACTCGTTGATATACGTGGGCAACCAGAAAACGACCGAGGTGCGCACGATTCCCGTGAGGATCGAAACCAACGAAAACTTGACGATCTGAAGCTCAAAGAGCTGCTTGATATTTCCCGCGCCCTTCGCCTTTGGCTGATACAGTCCGTATTTGACATAGCCACGCTTCTCAAAAAACAAGAAGCAAACGATCACGGCAACGGCCATCACCGCCATTGCAACGGAGCTCAGCGTAAAGACACTCTCCCAGATGAAGAGAGAGGCAAGGATACCCGCAGCGGGCGATCCGAAGAAGGAGGCAAAGGTGTAGCCGATGCTGCAGCGCACGGCGTGGATCGGCTCGGTGTTTTCGGAGACAACCTTCGTCATCGGACCGTAGATCATCGAAAGGAAAAAGCCCGAGAAGGCATAGATCATCATGGCAAGCGTGGGATAGTCTCCAAGATACGGAAAGAGTGCGTTGGAGATCGCGGCAAACAAAAGACCGCCGCTGATCATCCACTTTGCCTTGATCTTATCACCGATGATACCGTTGATCAGCTGACCGATCGCATAAAACACAAAAAAGAGCGAAGAAACACTTCCGATGTATTCATAAGAATACCCGGCCTCCAGCATCTTCGGCGTTGCGGCGCTGAGCGCGTTTCTTGCAATATAGACGGCAAAGTATGCAACGGAGCAAAGCGTTCCTATGTATACTGCCTTCCTGGCGTTTTGAGTGAGTTTCATATTCATTACCTGCTTTTATTATTGGCGAGATGCTGAACGAGACCGATGATCTGTCCCGATAGGATCACAGTCAGAAGTGAATAAAGAATGCGCGTGATGGGTATATAGGTTAAGGAAAGGGCGAGAACGAGAAGATCCGATATAAGATAGAAGATGCGAATATCCCGTTTCGTTTTGGCGGCAAGGCTCATGGCGAGCGCATCGTCTCCGCTCGGGGCACCGCCCGCAACAACGCAAAGGCCGACACCGACACCGACGAACAGCGCACCAAGCAATGCGGCAAGCAAGGGATGGGCGGAAAGTGCACCGAACACGGGCGGCAATAGATCAAAAAGAAAATAGAAGAGCGAGAAGCCGCCCCCGGCAACGGCCGAATAGCCGATAAAGGAAAGCCCCAGTACGCGAAGGCCGAAGAGATAGCACGCGGCGTTCAGCAAAAGGCTCGTGAGTGCGGGAGAGAGCGAGAAGGTATGATAGAGCCAGAGCGTAAGCCCCAGGACACCGCCCTCCGTGACAGAGGACATAGCGTGCACGTGGCAAAGCCCGAAGGCAAGGATCGCACTTCCGACAAGACAAAGAAGACTGTTTTTCAGTATGCGCGACAAAAAAGACACCTCACATCCATCTTGCGTTGTTGGATGCCAGGGCGTGGCATACGATCGCAGGATCCATCAGCGAGAGAAGCTCTTCAAAGAAGCCGAGCACTGCCCTCTCGGTGTAATAATGTCCACCCTCGATCAAGTTAATGCCAAGCTCGGGCGCATCCTCCATAACGTGATAACCGAGATTGCCCGAAAGATAGGTATCCGCCTCGGAGGCAAGAGCGGCCTTCAGATAATCCTTGCCCTCTCCGCCGAGAACGGCAACCTTATGCACAAGATCGCCGCCGTCCGCAACGTTGAGGATCGGAGCACCGAGGCGCGCCTTGATGAAGGCAGAAAAATCCTCCAGCGACATGGGCTCTTCAAGATACCCAACGCGCCCCATACCGTCCTCGCCGAGTGGCTCAACGTCAGAGAGCCCGAGCAGATCTGCCAGCACGTCGTTTACACCGCCGTCCACGCGATCGGCGCGGGTATGGAAGGAGATCACGGCAATGCCGCTCTCGATCAGCTTGATGACCTTGCGGCCAACGGGCGTATCCTCCGAAAGAGAGGCAAGAGGACGAAAAATGAGGGGATGATGCGTTAAAATGAGATCAAAGCGATTTTCAATGGCGAAGTCCACCACGTTCTCGGTTGCATCCAGGGCAAGAAGAACTCGGCGCACGGGGGCATCTGCATTGGGGCAGACCATCAGCCCGTCGTTATCCCATGCCTCCGCAAGGGAATCCGGCAGGCGCGCAATCAGCTTTTTATAAAGCTCACGTACCGTCATAAGCGACCTCCAAGTGATTGATCATTTTGAATTTTTCAATATCCGAAAGCAGCGCACGCTGCGTTGCGGCATCGCCACCGCCCTGCTCTATGCCCTTGGCAGCCGAGCGGAGCGAACGCTCCTTTTCGAAAAGGTAAGAAAGAAAAGCATCGTTGCGCACATTCGGGAATGCGCCGAAAAGCTCGGCAAAGGGAGAAAGCGCGTACGGCGTGCCGCTATACGCGACAAGCATACAGACGTAAGACTTCCCTGCGGCGCGCACAAAGGTTTCATCCTCGATGCAAAAGCCCTCGGCCGCAAGATAGCGGCGCAGCTGCTCGGGGCGCGACATAGGCTGAAGGATCAGCCGTATATCATTATTTTTCACAAAGGCAGCACGGGAAAGAATATCCGCGATCAGCTCACCGCCCATGCCGCAAACGGCAATATCTGTGAGCCCCTCCGAGGAGAGCGCCTCCAGCCCATCGGCAAGATGAAAGGACATTTTTGAAAGAAAAGGATATTCCGAGGCATGCTCCTTCGCTTTTGCAAGCGGACCTTCGTTGACATCCGAGCAAACGGCACGCGTAATTCTTCCCTCCGCGAGAAGAAAAAGAGGCAGATATGCGTGATCCGTACCAACGTCGGCAAACACGGCATCCTGCCTCACATACGCCGCCGCCGCCCGCAAACGGGCATCCAAGGCGGGCTTTTTCATTTATTCACCCAAAAATGCGTTCAGCTTTGCAACCAGCGCATCGGCATCCGTGCCGTGCACCTGACAAGCATCGGCAATGGACTCACCTCTCGAATGGGGGCAGCCAAGGCAGTGCATACCGATCTCAAAGAAAAACTTTGCGGTATCTACGTTAAAATCAAGAACGTCACCAATGAGGGTATCCTTCGTTACTTTCATATCCAAAATCCTTTCTTTTTTGCTTTTCTTCGGTCTATTGTACCATAAAGTGAAAAGCGGTGTCAAGATATTTTCTGACTTTTTCGAAAAACTATTTACTTTTTTTAAAAAATATGCTATACTTTATGATTGGTAAAATATGCACGGCACGCGGCATAGAGAAGCATCTCTTGCGATCACACACGAAGCGCCGTGCAAACGATCGCGAAAAAAGGAGTTTTTTATGATCATAGCGCTGGACGAAGCAAAAAAAAGACTATTGGATATGGAAGAGACCCTGCAGGAGCTTGGCAACCAGCTTCGCATTGAGGAGGCAAAGGAAAGAGCCACCGAGCTTGAAAGAGAGACCATGGTGGAGAATTTCTGGAACGATGCCGAAAAATCCTCCAAAAAGCTCCAGGAGATCAAGCAGCTCAAGGATAAGGTGGAGAGTTACGAGGCACTTCTCCAAAAACTTGAGGACACGCTGATGCTTTGCGAGATGGCCATAGAGGAGAATGACGAAAGCTCCGTGGACGAGGTTCTTGCGGAGACCGAATTTATTGAGACCGAGGCCGAAAAGAAGCGCATCGAGGTGCTTCTCTGCGGTCCTTACGATAAGAACAACGCCATTGTTTCCTTCCATCCCGGTGCGGGCGGAACCGAGGCGCAGGACTGGGCCTCTATGCTCTACCGTATGTATACGAGATGGGGCGAGAAGAGCGGCTTCAACGTTAAGCTCGTGGATTGGCTGGACGGTGATGAGGCCGGTCTGAAGTCCGCGACCATTATGGTGGAGGGCATCAACGCTTACGGCTATCTGAAGAGCGAAAACGGCGTGCACCGCCTCGTTCGCGTTTCGCCCTTCGACTCCTCGGGAAGACGGCACACCTCGTTTGCCTCCGTGGAGGTCATGCCCGAATTTCAGGATGACGATACCATCACCATCCGCGATGAGGATATTGAAGTGACGGCGCACCGCTCCAGCGGCGCGGGCGGTCAGCACATCAACAAGACCGACTCTGCGATCCGCATTCTGCATAAGCCCACGGGTATCGTTGTCGGATGCCAGACCGAGAGAAGCCAGCTGCAGAACAAGGAAACCGCGATGAAGATGCTGAAGGCAAAGCTGATGGAGATCAAGCTGCGCGAGAAGCTTGACCGCATTGAGGATATTCTGGGCAACAAGGTAAACATTGAATGGGGCAGCCAGATCCGAAGCTACGTATTTATGCCCTACACGCTTGCCAAGGACACGCGCACCGGATTTGAAAACGGAAATATCGATGCCGTGATGGACGGCGATATTGACGGATTTATCAACGCATATCTTAAGCACATTTCGGCAAATCCCGAGGTGTAATCCGCGGGATCATGACGGAACAAAACAAATATTAACCGACATTTTCCTATCGAATAATATAATTTTTTCGCATTTATAAAGAAACGAGGCTGACACAAAAAGTCAGTCTCGTTTCTTTATATTTTCCTTGCGGCAGGCGGCACGATACTCTCCCGGTGCCATCCCCGTATGCTTTTTAAAAAATGAATTCAGATAATACTCACTGGAAAAATGCATCATTTCACTAATTTGCCGAATGGAATACCGATCGCTTGCAAGAAGCGCTTGTATATGCTTCATTCTTTGCATTCGAACGTACTCAGCAACGGTGCATTTCTCTTCTCTATAGAAAATGCGCGAAAGCTGCTTTTCTCCTATATAACAATATGATGCAAGCTCCCGAATCGTGAAAGTGGATTGCACGTTATCCTCTATAAATTGCTTTGCCATCGCAACTCGCGCATCGCTCTGCGGCAATCTATAGGCATCTTCGTTCCTTGCGCCAACGAGCCTAAGTATCAAAAGAACGCATTCGAGCGAGGAAAGCTCGGCTATATTTTCCGAAAAAGATGAAGGTGCGGCACTTTCCGCACCGAGAAAATCAAGAAGCCGAAGAAGCGTATCGGAGGCCTTGACGATTACATACGAGGAAAGATGCGCAATTCCCGCCAACAGCTCGCTATCCTCTGCCAAAGCAAAATTCACAGCGTATTTTTTATAGTCATCCGTTTCGCTTGCAACCAAATGCAGCGTTTGCGGCGCAATAAACAAAAGCTCACCTGCACAAACAACTACCTTTTCATTGCCGATTTCATACGTCTGCGTGCCCGAGCAGATGATGTGAACCTCATAAAAGGCGTGCCGATGCGCCGTTCGCAAAGTGGATGCCTTATCCGAGGAAAGGTTCAAATCCTTAACGTAGCATTCCGAGATACCAAGTCCTTTAAACGTATGCTTATCCGCATGTACAGCCGGATCCGTTTTCTTAAACAAAATTCTCATATTTCCTACCAAAACACAGATAAATCGATAATAAACGTGTATTTTCTGTACATATAAGTCTAACACATCTTGGTATAAAAAGCAACAGAATGTCCGTTTTTTATAAAAAAATGTCTCTTCATCGAATTGTGACCGAGAAGCGCTCTATGTTATAATAAATGTACATTTATACTTGCGAGGACAAATTGATGAATTTAAAAGAAAAGCTGCAAAGCAAAAAGCCGCTGGTCGGCGCACACGTGAATCTGCGCGATCCCATTGCCACCGAGATCTTGGGCGCGCTCGGCTACGATTATCTTTTTATTGACACAGAGCACGCTTCGCTTTCGGAGCAGGATATTTACCATCACCTGCTGGCGGCAAGATCCGTTGGCACCTCGGTAATCGTGCGTGTACCCGTGGACGACCTGACAATGACGAAGCATATTCTCGAAATGGGGCCTGACGGTATTCTTTTCCCAATGGTGCGGGATGCGGAGCACGCGAAGGCTCTGCTTGCCGAAACACTCTATCCGCCGTACGGCACGCGCGGATGCGGCCCTAAGGGTGCTGTGCGCTATGGAATTGACAATGAGCCGCACTTTTACAAGGAGGGGCATCTGGCGCTTTGCCGCTTCGTTATGATCGAGCAAAAGAGTGCCGCCCTGGATGCAGAGAACATTGCGGCGATCCCGCATCTTGACGGCTGCGTTCTCGGCATGCACGATCTTTCGGGCTCTATCTCGCGGCTCGGCGACGTTTTTTGCGAGGAAAACCTCTCACTTGCAAAAAAAGCGGCCGATGCCTTCTTGAACAAAAACAAAATCGTTGGCCTCTCCACCTATGCCACCGATGAAAAAACGCTCGAAACCTACCGTGGTCTCGGCGTGAATATGATTTCCACGGGCGCGGATTATGATTACATTCTCCGCATGGGCAGAGAAACGCTTCAAAGAGCGAGCGGGATATTCAAAGGGAAAGACGAAAAATGATAAAAGAATATAAGAAAAAAATCGAAGAATGCTATCCCATCCGTGTGGAGCTTCACGCACACACCGCGCCTGCCAGCCCCTGCAGTACGTTTTCGGCAGAGATCCTCGCGCAGACGCTTGCACGCGAGGGGATCCACGCCGTTGCGCTGACCAACCATTTCGGGCCGTATCATATGAATCTTTTCCCGTCCAAGGAGGCCTTTCTCGAGCAATATCTTTCCGACTATCTGGCACTGAAGGAGGCGGCAAAAAAATACGATCTAACGGTGATCTTCGGCATTGAGCTTCGCTTCTCGGAGAACAAAAACGATTATCTCGTGCTCGGCGTGGAGGAAAGCGATCTTTCGCGCATATACGATGCTGTGGAGGGCGGACTTGCGCATTTTCGCAAGGTCTTTGCCAATGAGGATATTTTGATTTTACAAGCGCATCCCGACCGTGACGGCATGGTGCATGCAGATGCTGAGCTTCTGGACGGAGCGGAGATATTCAATCTTTACCCCGGCTATAATCCCCACACCGCCATCAGCGCAAAATGGGCGAAAGAGGAACAGCTTCCCATCATCGTTGGCGGCTCGGATCTGCATCACCCGGGCGGCGAGGGGGCTTGTCTTTTACGGACAAGAGAGCGCCCCGAAAATGCGGAGACACTCATCGAAGTGCTGAGAAGCGGCGATTACGCGCTGCAGATCGGCGGCAGTATTGTTTTACCTTAAAGGAGAGACCTATGAAAATCGGAATTTTCACGGATTCGCACTACGCTACGGATTCCGCGCACGCGGCGGGCTATGAGCGCCTCAAGGGGGCACTGGATGCTTTTCAAGAAGAAGGATGCGCGCTTGCGGTATTTCTCGGCGATCTGACGGATAAGGAAAGCTCGCATGAAAAGGAAATCGAAAGTCTTCGCGCCCTGCGCGCTCTTTTTGAAAGCTACGCCTTCCCCATTTACGTAATGTTCGGAAACCACGATATCGTGAATTTCTCAAAGGAGGAATTTTACGAAATTCTCGGCGAGCATCACCGCCCGAAAAACGGCGATTTTGCAGGAAGAAATCTCTTCTTTTTGGATACCTGCTGCTTCAAGGACGGAAGCGATTACCAAAGAGGAAACGGCAACTGGCAAGAGATCTATTTTCCGCATCTCGATGCGCTTCGAAAAAACCTCAGCGAAAACAAAAATCTTCCTACCTTTATTTTCACGCATTTCCCTCTGGATCCCGCCGCAACGCCTTGGCGGCGCGTGCATAACGCCGATCCGATCATGCGCATTTTGGAGGAGGGCGGCAACGTGAAAGCCGTTTTCCAAGGACATGATCATAGGCGCATTGAATCCGAGATCGGCGGCATTCGCTATGCAACCTATCTTGCGCTCTTAGATACCAAGGATGCTTTTTATATCGAAGAGATATAGAAAGCGTGCAAACAACGCAAAGCAGATTGACAATATATGTGCCTTATTGTACAATGAAAAAAAGAAATATTTCCCGAAAGGAATTTGAAATATGATCAATATCGGAAGCAGAAGAGAATGCTTTTTTGACACGTATTTAATCGATGAAGAAAAGACCACGGCGGAACGCCGCCTGCACAAGCCCGTGCGCCGCGAGGTGCTTCTCACGATGGATATGCCTTGGGAGGCAAAATACACCACGATGTTTTCCACCGTTTTTGCCGAGGGCAAGTGGAAAATGTATTACACTACAACCGTTTCCTCAAAGGAAAAATTCGTGTGTTTAATGGAGAGCGATGACGGACAGCATTGGGTGCGCCCCAATCTCGGCATCATCGATTATCACGGCTCAAAGGAAAACAATATCATTCTTGACCTTGAGGCGGTAAAGGCGTTTGACTTTAACGGCTTTGATAATCTTTCCGTGTTCTATGACGAGAATCCCGCCTGCCCCGCAGACGAAAAATATAAAATGACCTGCTGGTGGATGGGACACGCCGCTTTGATCGCGCTTTTCAGCGCGGACGGTATTCATTTCACGAAGAGCCGCTTTATGACCGATGAAGGAGAATTTGATTCCCAAAACCGTGCCTTTTACAGCAAGGAGCACGGGAAATATTTCTCCTTTTTCCGCGGTGAGCACGAGCCGGAAAACGATAGCATCAAGGAGATCGATTTCTCCTATACGGATCGAGATGCGAATCAGCTCTTTGATCCCGAAACCTTTGCACTCCGCGCCCCCGGCAAGGGCACCTATCGCATGATGCGCGACGTGCGCGTGATGGAATCCGAGGATTTTATCCATTGGTCGAAGCCACAGAAAATCGAATATACGGGCAAGCCCTTTCAGCTTTATTTCAACACGATTTTTCCCTACCCGCGAGCACCGCATCTTTTCATCGGCTTTCCGCTCCGCTACGTGGAGCGCAAGGCTTGGACGAAAAACTACGACGAACTATGCGGCAAGGAAGACCGTCTGATGAGAATGAAAATCATGGCGCGCATGGGACTTGCGATATCCGACGGGCTTTTCGTGTGCAGCCGTGACGGCTACCATTTTGAAAAATACGACGAGGCACTTCTGCCTCCGCCGCCCGAAAATCCCGAGGCCTTCGTTTACGGTGACGGAACGGCGCAACCCGTGCTGATCGAGGTCCCTTCCGAATTCAACGGCGAAGAGAACGAATACATGCTCATCCTTCGCGAAAGCTTCCGCCCCACGGAGAACAGCTATAACCGCCTCGTGAAGTATACCACCCGTCTTGACGGCTTCGTTTCCCTGCATGCGGGCGGCGAGGAGAAAACGATCGTGACGAAGGAATTCATATATGACGGCGAAAATCTTTTTGCCAACATTGCAACCTCTGCGCGCGGACACGCATATTTTACGCTGAAATCGAAGGATGAAGCTTATACCTCCGTGGAGGTATTCGGAAATTCAACCGAAAAACGCATCCGTTTTGAGGATGACGAGGTCGTAAAGCGCCTGCGCGGCAAGACCGTTACGCTCGAGATCGAGCTTTTTGATGCAGATCTTTACGCAATTCAATTTAAATAAGCAAATGCCTCGGAGCGTCTGGTGCTCCGAGGCATTTTATATGGTTATCAGCTCTTTCCAAGCTCCTTGGTGCGCAAATACGCGGCTTCAACCGCTTCGATCAAAGCACCGCGCAGGGCGGCATCCTCCAATACCTTTACACCCTCGATGGTGCTTCCGCCGGGGCTGCAAACGGCATCCTTCAGCGCCTCGGGATGTCCCATCCCTTCGAGAAGCATTTTTCCTGCGCCAAGCATCGTTTGTGCTGCAAAGGCAAGCGCATCCGCGTGCGAAAGGCCGCAAAGCACGCCGCCCTCGGCAAGCCCCTGCGCAAACATATAGGCAAAGGCAGGGCCGCAGCCCGAAACGGCAGAGGCCGCATCGATCTTATCCTCAGCGATCAGCGAGAGCTTACCTGCGGGGGCAAGTGCTTCAAGAAAGAGGTCGGTATCCGCCTGCTCACAGGCGGCTCCGGGCACGTAGAGGATCATTCCCTCACCAACGGCGGCAGGTGTGTTCGGCATAATGCGGATGATCTTGGCATCTTTGCCGAAAAGAGCCTGCAGCTTTTCTAGCTTAACACCTGCGCACATGCTGACGAGCGTGATGGCTTTTCCGCGTTTTTCAACAATGGGGGCGATCTCCTTTGCAAGTGCGGCAAGTCCCTGGGGCTTTACGCCGAGGAGAACCATATCGCACTGCTCAACAAGCGCTTCTACGGGCAAGACGCTTGCCGAAAGGCGCTCGGCAAGCGCCTCTGCTTTTTTTGTATCCGTATCCGTAACATACAGAAAATTGTTTGTTTTTGCAATTGCAGAAGCAAGCGCACCGCCCATATTTCCGCAACCGATACAACCGATTTTTTTCATTGTTTATTCCTCTTTTGCAAAGAATTGTTTGCTTTTTACACTCTTATGTGACCGTTACCGGTGATGATATACTTATAAGAAGTCAGCTCACGAAGTCCCATCGGTCCTCTTGCGTGCATCTTCTGCGTGGAGATGCCCATTTCACAACCGAGGCCAAATTCGCCTCCGTCCGTAAATCTCGTGGAGGCGTTGACATAGACGGCGGCACTGTCCACCGCGAGAGTAAAGGCGTCGGCGGAGGCGGTATTTTCGGTCACGATCGCCTCGCTATGCCCCGTGGAATGTGCGGCAATGTGAGCAATGGCACTCTCGACGCTATCCACGACCGCGATCGCAAGCGTGTAATCCAAAAACTCGGTATCAAAATCGTTCTCCCCCGCGTTCTCGCCCGAAATAATAGCGGCGGCCGCCGCATCCAAGCGAAGCGTAACGGGTGTTTTTCCTTCCGCCTCGCGGCGCGTGACAAGGCGCTCGTAGATCTTGGGAAGAAGCTCTGCCGCTCTATCCTTATGCACGAGGCAGACCTCTGCGGCGTTGCAAACGGAGGGACGGGAGGTTTTTGCATTTTCAAGGATCGCAAGCGCACGCTCGGCATTTGCATCCTTATCAATATAAATATGGCAAATGCCCGTGCCGGTTTCAATGCAGGGAACCTTTGCATTTTCCACGCAGGCGCGGATGAGTCCCGCACCGCCGCGGGGGATCAGAAGGTCGATCTTGCCAACAGCTGTCATCAATTCCGTGGCACTTGCACGGCTCGTATCCATAATCAGAGTAATAGCATCCTCGGGAAGGCCTGCACTTACAAGCCCTGCGCGAAGTGCGGCCGTAATGGCGCGGTTGCTGGCGGCGGCTTCCTTACCGCCGCGAAGCACGCAGACGTTGCCTGTTTTTATGGAAAGCGCGGCGGCATCCGAGGTCACGTTCGGGCGGCTCTCGTAGATCATGGCCAAAACACCGATCGGAACGGAGACCTTGCGGATAAAAAGCCCATCCTCGCGCTTGGTTTCTTCCAAAATGCGACCGACGGGATCCGGCAGCTGTGCCACCTTGCGAACCGCTTCGGCCATGGAATGCACGCGTGCCTCGGTGAGGCGAAGGCGGTCGATCATAACCTCTGAGATCTTTTCTCTTGCGGCGGCAATATCCGCCTCGTTTGCCGAGAGGATCTCGGCTATGGAGGTCTCTAAGGCATCCGCCATGGAAAGAAGTGCACGGTTGCGCTCTTCTACCGTAGCAACCATCATGCGCGGCTTTGCCAAAACGGCAAGCGCGATCTGCTCAGTGGTCGTCATCCCTTCTTCCCTCCGAAAAAGCGCGTTCCGACCGCCGTTCCCTCTACGCAATCGTAAAGAAGTGCGGGGCGATCACCGCGCGTAATGATCATGTCAATGCCGCGCTCCATGCACATGGATGCCGCGCGCAGCTTGGTTTGCATTCCTCCGGTACCGAGGCCCGAGCCCGCACCGCCGGCAAGGGCGCGGATCTCATCCGTCATTTCCCTGACCTCGGATATCAGCTTCGCATTCGGATCCTTGTGCGGATCGGCGGTATAAAGTCCTTCAATATCCGAAAGCAGGATCAGAAGATCCGCCTCGGCCTCCAAGGCCACAATAGCAGCCAAGGTATCGTTATCTCCCACGGCGATCTCAGCCGTGGAAACCGTATCGTTCTCGTTGATGATGGGAAGCACGCGGAGTGCAAGAAGGCGATGGAGCGTGTTTCTGAAATTCTTATTGCGCTCCTCGTTTTCAATATCGTCACCCGTCAGAAGGATCTGGCCGATGTTATGACCGTATTCCGAAAACTGCTTATCGTATACGTACATCAGCTCACACTGACCGACAGCGGCCGCGGCCTGCTTGGTTGGCATATCCTTCGGGCGCTCCGAAAGTCCAAGCTTTCCAACACCCATGCCGATGGCGCCCGAGGAAACGAGGATCACCTCATGCCCTGCATTTTTAAGGTCGCTCATGACCTTGCAAAGCTCCTCAACGTGGCGAATATTTAAATTTCCCGTGCTGTGTGTAAGGGTGGAGGTTCCCACCTTGATAACGATGCGCATATGTATTTCTCCTTTTTTGAGAACAATGGTTTACATTTACTCTACGACATCGGCATTTTTGGTCTTGCCGTAGAGAATGTGATCGATGGATCTTCCTTCCTTCTTCATCTGACGCATTTCCGCAACGGCGGCAAAGAGAACGTCACCCGAGGAGTTGAGCGCGGTTTCAACGGAATCCTGAACCACACCGATGATGAAGCCGATTCCGACCATCTGCATGGCAACGTCTACGGGAAGATCCAGAAGCGAGCAGGCCATGGGAATCAAAAGAAGTGATCCACCCGCAACACCCGATGCGCCGCAAGCGGCAAGAGTGGCCAGGAAGGACAGAAGAAGCGCCTGGAAGAAGGGCACCGTTTCTCCGCAAGAGAAGGCCGCCGTGAGCGACATGACTGCGATGGTGATGGCCGCGCCGTCCATATTGATGGTTGCGCCAAGGGGAATGGATACGGAATACATATTTTTATCAAGGCCAAGCTTTTCGCAAAGGCGCATATTGACGGGAATATTCGCCGCAGACGAGCGGGTGAAAAACGCGGTCAATCCGCTTTCGCGAAGGCAACGGAATACGAGAGGATATGCGTTCTTTCCGATCATAAACGATGCAATGATGGGATTGATCACGAGAGAAACGACCAGCATACATCCAACGATCAAGGCGAGAAGCGCGCCGTAGTCCTTGAAGATCTCCAGACCGTTTTCGGAAACGGTGGTGAACACAAGGCCGAGAATACCAAAGGGAGCAAGCGAAATGACCCAACGAATGCAAGCAGAAACGGCATTTGAAAGATCGCCGATCACGGTTTTGGTGCGATCGGAGGCCGCGCGAAGCGCAATGCCGAAGAGGATCGCCCAAAAAAGGATGCCGAGATAATTTCCTTCAATGATAGAGGAGATCGGATTTTTCACAAGGTTGTTTAAAAGGTTTTCCAGCACCTCGCCGAGACCTGCAGGAGCGCTTTGCGTTGCCTTGTCTACGTTGAGATCCACCTTTACTTTAAATATAAAGGATGCACAGACAGCAAGGATCGAAGCCGTCAGAGTGGTTCCCAAATAAAGCGCGATCACCGTGCCGAATTT
The DNA here is from genome assembly GCA_017938205.1 of Clostridia bacterium. Lineage (GTDB taxonomy): Bacteria > Bacillota > Clostridia > Oscillospirales > CAG-272 > UBA1740. Next base: position 12,613 of record JAGBCA010000042.1, on the reverse strand, counting down.
TTTATCCAGCTTGTTTTTCGCCGTTGCGATCGAGCTTATGATCAGAATGAATACAAGAATAGGGGCCATAGCCTTCAACGCGCCGACAAACAGATCGCCAAGAATGCCGATAAAGGACATCCTTTCCGCAACACCGCAGAGATTTGCGATCAAACCAAGCACCGCACCGAGAACGATGCCGCAAAGAATGCGGATCACGAGATTGATGCTGTTCCATTTTTCAAAAATCTTTTTCATTTTATCTTTCCTTAAAATATAATATTTTGACTTATATATTGTAGCACGCACGGCGCATTTTGTCAAGCAGAGGAAAGAGAAGTTTTTTTCTATCGGTTTTTATTACAAAAACGCTTGCTTTTTGCCGAGCATATGTGCTACAATAAAACCACGGCGGTATGCCGCACAAAGGAGATATTTTATGATAGGAAAGCAGATCCTCGCGGATGCAAAAAAGAAGCATCCCGATCATAACCATCCGCGTATTCTCTTAAGCGATGCAGACTTTGTTCGCATTAAGGAAAATAAAGACGATCCCGTGATCTCTGCGGCCATTGCAAAAATGCACGAGATCGCCAATAAGGCAATGGAAGCACCTTGCACGCAGTTTGCCATCCCGGACGGTATTCGCTTGCTTGTTGCATCCAGAAACGTGCTTGCACGCGTGCGCACGCTGGCACAGCTTTATAAGATCGAAGGGAACGAGGCATATGCTGAGCGTGCCTACCTTGAACTTGAGGAGGCGGCAAGTTGGGAAAACTGGAATCCCCGCCACTTTCTTGACACGGCGGAGCTTTCTGCCGCCTTTGCCTTTGGTTACGACTGGCTTTACGATTATCTGACAGAGGAGCGCCGCGCCGTTTTGCGCGATGCCATGTGGCAGAAGGGCGTAATGGCCGTGCTCGATGATTATCGCAATAACGAGCGTTCCCGCACCTACCGCTGGTATCAGGATAAGCCCGGCGACAACTGGAAGATGGTTTGCAACGGCGGTATTACGATGGCGATCCTCTCTGCCTTCGAGGACTTCCCTGCCGATATTTGCGAGGAGGCGCTGACTTGTGCTTTTCTTGACACGCACGAGGCCGTTCGCACCTTCTATTCCGCCATTGACGGCAATTATTCCGAGGGGCCGACGTATTGGGGCTATGCCACCATGTACCTCGCATATTATTCCAAAACGCTGTGCGCCAGCTGCGGCACAGACTATGAACTGACGAATTGGGAGGGCTTGCGAAAATCTCCCGTCTGGCTCATCAACATGGCCTCAAACGACCAAATGTCCTTCAACTTCGGTGATGCCGCATCCGCAAACGTTTGCTCCGATCTCTTTTTCTGGATCGCGAACCGCTTCGGCGACAATGAGCTTTCCACGCTGAGAAAAAATTTGATCATAAAGAATCCTACCGTCACGGGAAGCGAAACACTTTTTTATTACGTTCCCGGCGTAGAGGATAAGGCACTTGCTCTGCCGACGAGCTTTGCGATCAAAGGAAACGACAACGCCTCCTTCCGTACCGGTTGGGGAGCGGAGGATCTCTTTGCCGCGATCCATTTCGGCAAAAACAACGCCTACCACGGCCACCTCGATATGGGCACCTTCATTCTGAATGTGGGAAGCACGCGCTTTTTCCACGATTTCCCACCGGATAACTACAATCTGAAGCCCTACTCCGGCACCTACCGTTTCCGTGCGGAGGGACACAGCACGCTCGTGATCAATCCCTCCAAGGAGCACGATCAGCTCCGCACCGCTAAGGCGACGCTTGGGCGCGTGCAGGCAGAGGTAGGCAAGGATCGCTTTGCGATCGCGGATATGTCCGAGGCCTTCCCCGGCAAGGAATCCGTGCGCGGATTGAAGCTCACCGCCGATCTGCCCTGCGTGATCGTGCAGGACGAGATCCGTTGCTTGCCCGAGGACCGCATCGTTTGGGCGGCGCAAACCAAGGCAGAGATTCTGCTTTCCGAGGATAAAAAGAGCGCGATCCTCACGCTGGACGGCAAGCGGCTCTACGCGGCACTTCTTTCCGATGAACTTACGCTTTCGGTTGCGGACTGTGCACCAACCGAGCTCTCGCCCGAGGTTGAGCCTGCAAGAAGCGAAGGCAGCAACACCTTCAAGCCGCAGACCGTCAATACAGGATACCAAAAGCTTGTGATCGACGCTACGGGCAAGGATGCGTATACGCTTGCTGTTGCATTCCTTCCCCTTGCCGACGGTGAGGATGCCCCCAAGGCGCTACCAAAGCTTTCAAAGCTTGCACTCTGGTAAATGACATAAGATAAAAAAGCATAAAACACCGACGCTTCACCACAATTTCGCTACAATTTCTCAAAAAAGACTTGACAAACGAGAAAAGACTTGGTATAATACTATGGCAGGCTTCAAAAACACCCGCCTGCGATGGAGAAGTACTCAAGTGGTGAAGAGGCGCCCCTGCTAAGGGTGTAGGTCGGGCAACCGGCGCGAAGGTTCAAATCCTTTCTTCTCCGCCAAAAAAAGAACAGCCACCCTCGCGGTGGCTGTTCTTTTTTTGACAGAGCAAGGCTTTGAACCCTGCGCCGTACGCACGCCCTGCGGGCGGCGGCGCAGATAACCGAGCGAAGCGCGTCTGCAAGCTCGCTTGCAAGTGCGCGAGCGAAGGTTGCTCCCGCAGGCGTTGCGCTCCTCAGCGCAACAGGGCGCTCCGCGCCAAAATGCCCACGCATTTTGCCTGCAAGGGAGTAAGGTTCAAATCCTTTTCCCGCAATGGTGTCTTATTTATTTTATGTTAAAATAATAGTACAAATCGATTTGACAACTTTAAAATTTTAATGTATAATCAAGGAGATGCAATGAGTGAAATGAAATAACAAAGTGAGGCGACAAGATGGATAAATACACGGTTGATTTTTCCAAAGTTAAGTACTACATTGAAATTCATGAGGTACTAAAACGTGATTTGGATTTTCCCGATTATTATGGCGGAAACCCGGATGCATTATGGGATTGCCTTACGGATATGCTCGGAGATCCGTCATATATAGAGCTTTCCGGATTTGAAAATGTGCAGATGCGGTACAAAAAAGATTGGGATATGATTATAAGTATTTTCAAAATGGCAAAGCATGCATACAATGATAAGTATTCAAATTCATTTATCGTGATATTGGTTCATAATGATGGAACTCGCGAGGAAATAAAATAATTTTTAGACTCTTTCGCCCATTCACAAACAAAAACGGATACTCATTTCGGGTATCCGGTTTTGTTTTTTGTATAAAGGCGACGGAAAAGATATTTCTTGAGGTTCGCAATAAGGATTCGAACCCGAGTAAAATACAATGTTTTTCGACTAACGGGAGAAAAGCTACATCAGCACCTTTTCACTATTCACTATTACTTATTACCTGCCAAAAAACGACAAGAGGTTTTAGTGAAAAGTGAAGAGTGAAAAGTGAAAAAGTAAAAACGACAACCTTCTGTCGAAGATTGTCGTTTTTTGGCTGCGAAGCAAGGTTCAAATTTCTGTCTCTCCGCTTTGCTTTTGCTATCTCCTTCCGTCTTTTGCTTCGCAAAATCCACCTCCCTCTCGGAGGGAGGCTATCCATCCGCATGCACGCAAGGAATAAAAATCCCACGCAATTTACCGTTTGTTTGCAAATCGTTTATGTTTTGTGATAGAGGAGTTATAAAATCTTTGCTAAAATAGAGGTGCAAAATGGGAGATGTATGCACCTTTGGCGAAAAATGCGCCCTTTGCGTGTATCTCGCGCCCCACACTTGCTCAAATTTCGAGTTAACGGAGATTTTATGAGCCGAATACTTTCACTCTTTTTTATTTTCTCCATGCTTTTGCCCTGCCTTCTCATACTGACGGCCTGCAAGGGAGGAAACGATCCCGTGACACCGCCTGCCACGCCGCCGCAGCCTCCCGAGGAAAAGGCGCCTGCGCTCTATCTGCCAACGGCGGGAAGCTTTGAAGGACATTCCACGGAGAATTTTTCCAACTTCGTTTATTCCGCTCCGAGCACGGAGGCGCTTCTCGGCGCATTGGCGCTCACGACCGAGCGGCTGGAAAGTGAAGAAACGAGCTACGACAGCGCGCTTGCTACGATCACCGCCTTAGAGCAGGTATATGCGGAGTTTACGTCTATGCTCTCTTATGCGCAGATCCGCTATTCAAGCAACAGTGCGGATGCATATTTTTCGGGCGAATACAAGCGGCTGTATGCCGCACTGCCTACGGTTTCCTTCGCGCTGGAGAAGCTTTTCTCTGCCGTTTCCGCATCGCCGCACGGCGCGGCTCTTTCAGAGACCGAATATTTTTCCTCGGACATCGTAGAAAGATACAAAAACGGTGGCATTTACACGGAGCAAACGCTTCCGCTTTTTGAGGAAGAGACGCAGCTTTTACTTGAAGCCGACAACATTTCCTACGACACCGTGAAGATCACCTATAAGCAGATCACGGATACCGCAGCGAACGTTCTTGCGCAGATGGCGGCAATTTACGGCGAGGGCTCTGCCGAATATCAGCAGGCACACATGAGCTGTGTGACCCTTTACAAACGAGAGGCGAACAAGAAGCGTGCCGATCTTTATCTTTCTCTGCTTGCGGTGCGCCGTGAGATCGCCGATGCTTTGGGCTACGAATCCTACGCGCATCTTTCCTCCGAGCGGCTCGGTTACAGTGCCACGCCGGGGGATGTGCATTCCGTTCTTGCCGCGGTGGAGGCTTATCTTCTGCCCGTATACCAGCAGCTTTCCTCCTCGGATTATTTCCGATCCAATACCGGAAAGGTGGAAAAGATCAAGTTCGCGGAGCAGACGCTGAATACGCTGACACATTTTTATGAGGCTAAGGGCGGAAAGCTTTTTGAGGGATACAATTATCTGTTGCACCGCTCGCTTTACTCCATTGGAAACGCGACCGACGCACGCGCATCCGGCGCCTTTGCAGCCCATTTTTACAATCGCAATCAACCCTTCCTTTACGTTGGAATGGGTGGTTCTGCAGCAGATTATCTGACGGCGGCCGATGCACTTGGCGACGCACTCTGTTTTTACTATAACAACACGAAAAACGGCGCATTCGCCTCTCTTTTCAATGCGCCCGAGATCTCGGATGCTTACGGTCTTTCGCTCCGTTTGCTCACTCTGCAGGGCATGAAGGAGGCACTTTCCAAGACCGAGAGCTCCATGGAGGACTCAACCTATCTTATACTTCTCAAGCAGGAAATGTATAACGCCTTTCAGATCATGCTGACGCAGTGCATGCGCACGCAGATCGAATGGGAGGCTTATGCGCTCCGGAAGGAAGAGATCACGCTCGATAGAATAAACGAGATCATTGCGCGCGCGGCAGATCGTTTTGATTGCTTTGAAATACAAAACGGTGCGCCCGTCACACTCTCCCTCTCCACGGAAAATCTTCTCAGCGCCGATATGCTGCACACACCGTGCCGCACCTTCTCCGAGCTTACCTCCGTTTACGTGGCCGTTTCGCTTTACGCAAAAGAGGCGGCGACGAGCGGCGCGGGCTTTGCCGCCTTTGATGCGCTTCTCGCAGCAAATGCCGGCAGAAAGACCTATGCAGAGGTGCTCTCCGCACTTTCCCTTCAAAGCCCTGCGGATCCGGATGCCGTACGTACACTGGCAACAACACTCTACGAGGTGTTGACCGGATACGCCTATAACGGAGCACCGCACATCTCGGCGGCACTCGGCAAGGCATAAGGCCCTTCAAAAAAGACTTTTCAGAATAACAATACGAACAGGAAGCCTATCATGGAAAAGAAAAATATTTTTACACACCCGCTGGTGATCACGCTTTGCGCTCTGCTCTGCTGTGCGCTCTGGGGCAGTGCCACGCCCTTTATCAAGATCGGATACTCACTGATCATGCCACACGGCGGTACCCCCTCCACACTTGTTTTTGCAGGCATTCGCTTCTTCTTTGCAGGCGTGCTGACCGTTCTGATCTACAGCGTTGCAAGACGCAAGCTGCTATATCCGAGGAAGGAGAATCTCGGCAGAGTCGGCATCATCAGCTGCTTCCAGACGATCATCCAATATCTCTTTTTCTACATTGGACTTGCACACACCTCCGGTGTGAAGGGCACGATCCTTTCCGGCTCATCTACCTTCTTTGCGATCCTGGTTTCCTGTCTGATCTTCCGTATGGAAAAGCTGAATCTCAAAAAGATAGTGGCCTGCCTGCTCGGCTTTACGGGCATCATTCTTGTGAATATCAACGGACTTTCCTTTCAGATGAACCTTCTCGGAGATGCCTTCGTGCTTTTCTCGGCGATCTCGCTGGCGATCTCCTCCGTTCTCATGAAGCGCTTCTCGAAGCACGAGGATCCCGTGGTTCTTTCGGGCTATCAGTTTATTCTCGGCGGTGCGGTCATGGTGGTTGTAGGTCTGATCCTCGGCGGTTACGTGCAGTTCCCTTCGTTTAAGAGTGTGCTCGTGATGCTCTATCTTTCTTTGCTTTCGGCCGTTGCTTACGCGCTTTGGGGTATGCTTTTAAAATTCAACCCCGTTTCCAAGGTAACGATCTTCAGCTTCTCTACCCCTGTGATGGGCGTTATTCTTTCCTCCTTACTTTTAAATGAAGACAGCAAGGTTACCTGGCCGATCCTTCTGCTCACGCTCCTCTTCATCAGCGGCGGTATCTTCCTTCTCAACTACGAGCCAAAGAAAAAAGAAGCAAACAAAGAGGATTGAGCCGTTTTCCGTTTTTTATAGAAAAAGCATCCGCTTTCGAAAAGCGGATGCTTTTTGGTTTATCAAGATTTGCATTTATTGCAACCGAAGCTTCAATGCGGGAACAACGCCGTTTTCCGCTTCTGCGCGGGCGGAATTTCTATAGCTTGCATCTCCACCGCTTCTGACCTCGCGCACGTGATTGCTATACTCATAATACGGCGAGCGCAGCCACCAGCTCCCCATACCGTAATCCGCTTCATTCGTTTGCATATACGCACCGTTCGCTCTGGCATAATCACTGGTCTGCATCTGCCGCGCCTCATCACGGTTATACGCAACGGCCGAAAATCCGTATGCACTTTTCGTAACTACAAGGTGCGCGGGCAAAAATACGAAATCCTCCGTGTTTTCGCAAACATACGGATTGGTGGGATATCCCGTGGTACTCACGCCATTTGACACCGTTGTTGCAATAATGGCGGAGCGCTGAAGATCGCTGAATGCGATCTCATAAAACTGCGCATTTAACCATGCGCGCACCTCGCTATAGGCATAATTGTTTTGAAAGGTTTCAGCCGGGGCATCGCTCACGGTTGCATAATATACGCCCGCTTCACTATCGAATTTATAGCTCGATTGATATGCTTTGGAATCTATAATGCTATCGCAGAGGATCGATGCGCCGTGTTCATTCTCCAAATAAATTCTCCAGCGGATGGGCTCTACCTTAAAATAATAAACGGACGATTTCTCGATGTTTGTTCCCGTTGTAAAGGTATAGCCGCCTAAAAAAGGCTCCGCCTTTACAGCCGCATAAAAGTAGCCGTCGCTCCCGAGATAATATCCGCGAAAATCCTGCACGTCCGTTACGGTTACATTATCGGCTTTTACGGTTTGCGGATATTCTCCAAACAAAACGTAAGCACCGTTCGGATCCGCATCACCATTTTGTTTGCAACGAAGGTAGCCCTTGGGATCCGGAATCGTTTCTGTTGCGCCGCAGGTACGGCATTTTCCGTTTTCATAGATATGCGCCTTCTGCTTTTCTACCGTTTCCGTTGTTCGGCTTAATTCATTACGACAAACGGAGCAACGGGCAACCAGATCATAGTGCCCTTCGGCAACACATGTGGCCGCCGTTTCCTTTTCTCTTTCCGTTCCCTCTGCCACACAGGTGTGCTTCGGGTCACAGGAGGTAAGACAGATCAATACGATCCATAAAGACAGAAACGCACAGTAGATTTTTTTCATTCTTGCCATTCCTTTCCTTGGTATTCCCTATAAGTGATCTATATTTTATTATAGCATGTTCTCTATAAAATGTAAAGAGCGGGGCAAAAAATGCTTTCGATTTCAAAAGGCGGCGAATGCGCAAAAGGTTGACAAAAGGCCTCTTTTATGTTAAAATATAAGGCAGCTTATCAAAAATCCCTTCCGAAAGGATCGATTTATGAAGATCAAGACAAAGAAAATGGCTTATGACAAGGTGCTAAAGCTGCCGCCGATGCAGCATCAACGCCCCAAGAAGCCGAATCTTCTTTTTCGCACGCTGATGCGCGTGCTCTCCCAGCCCGATCTGCGTGCCACGCATTTCAAGGCGGAGAAAATCGGCATGGACCGCCTCGGAAAGCGCGAGCCCTGCCTATACCTGATGAATCACTCCTCATTCATTGACCTCAAGATCGCATCCAAGCTCCTCTATCCACGCCCCTACAATATCGTTTGCACCTCGGACGGCTTTGTTGGAAAGAAATGGCTGATGCGCAATCTCGGATGTATTCCAACGCAAAAATTCGTGCCCGATCTGATGCTCATACGCGATATGATGCATTCACTCAAAAACCTCAAGTGCTCTGTACTAATGTACCCCGAGGCGGGATACACCTTTGACGGAACGGCGACTCTGCTCCCCGATACGCTCGGAAAATGCATCAAGCTCCTCGGTGTGCCCGTGGTGATGATCCGTACGTACGGTGCGTTTGCGCGCGATCCGCTCTATAACAATCTGCAGTTGCGAAAGGTGAACGTGAGTGCGCAGATGGAATATATGCTCTCTCCCGAAGAGATCGCAGAAAAATCGGCAGACGAGATCAACGGCATTCTGCACGAATGCTTTACCTTCGACAGCTTTCGTTGGCAGCAGGAGAATCATATTCGTCTGACCGAGCAATTCCGTGCAGACGGCATCGGCCGCGTTCTGTATAAATGCCCGCACTGCGGCGCAGAGGGACAGATGCGCGGACATGAAACGCTTCTTGAATGCCTCGCCTGCGGCAAGACCTATGAGCTGACCGAGGAGGGCGAAATGCGCGCCACCGAGGGAGAAACCGAATTTTCCCACGTTCCCGCATGGTATGCATGGGAGAGAGAATGCGTCAAAAAAGAGATCCTCGACAAGTCCTACGCATTGGAAACAGACGTGGACATTGGCGTTTTGATCGACTCCGAGGCACTTTATATGATCGGTGAGGGGCACCTGCATCACGACGTGTTCGGCTTTCATCTCACGGGGTGCGACGGCAAGCTGGATTATAAGCAAGGACCGCTCGCCTCCTACAGCCTCAATGCCGACTACAACTGGTATGAGATCGGAGATATTATCTCGATCGGCAACCGCTCCGCACTCTTCTACTGTTTTCCCAAGGGAGATCACGATGTGGTGACCAAGGCACGGCTTGCAACCGAGGAATTATACAAGATCGTGCATCAAAAGGCAAGGACTGCAGAACAAAAAATCCGCAGCCGTTGATTTGATATTTATTCATAATTGCAAATATTTATTTACAAAAGGAGTTATTATCATGACATTCCGTATGGACCATCCCGTGATTTACGCGTTGGTTGCCGTGACGATCGTCGCGGTGCTTGCGCAGTCCGTTTTCTTCCTTTGGCGTGCAATGAAGCGAGCAAAGGAGATCGGCATGGATCGGAAAAAGATCCGTGGCACGATCCTCTCTTCCTTAATATTTACGATCGCGCCCGCCGTTTCCATCATCATCTGCGTGATCACGCTCTCGAAGAGCCTTGGCGTTGCGCTTCCCTGGCTTCGCCTCTCGGTTGTCGGCTCGCTTTCCTATGAGACCGTGGCCGCCAACAACGCGCTTTCGGGCATGGGACTCAAGCTTGGCGAGGTGACGGGACTGACGGGCTCGCAGTTCGTTACCGTTGTTTTCGTTATGACCATTTCGATCATGGCGGGCGTTTTGCTCACGCCGATCGCAAGCAAGAAGATCCAGGGCGGTCTCAAGAAGATGGAGACCAAGGACAAGCGCTGGAGCGCGATCTTCTCCGATGCACTCTTTATGGGTATGATCGCGGCCTTCCTCGGCTTTGTTTTCTGCGATTTCTCCGGCGTTTTCGTTGGCGAGCTTGCCGGTCTTGTTCCCGTGCTCGTTATGTTCTCCTCCGCGATCCTAATGGCGGGCTGCGGTGCTTTGATGAAGGTGACCGGGTGGAAATTCTTGAATGATTACGCATTGCCGATCAGCATGGTTGGCGGTATGCTTCTCGCCATTCCCTATACGGCGTGGCTTGGCTGAGAAAGGAGGACACAAAAATGAAAAAGACTACATCTTATCTTGAACAGGTACACAAGGACGGCAAGATCTGGAACTATTCCATGGCGGCGATCTTCTTCCTTTTCCCCGTACTTCTTTGTATTATCTTTCGGGTTTTGCCCAATTGGGGCGGACTTCTTCAGGGCCTGATCGCAACGCTTCCCATGTACTGGGCGATCGGTGTGATCGAGGTGATCACTTACGTTCCGATGCTCGGCGCGGGCGGCTCGTATCTTTCCTTCGTTACCGGTAACATCTCCAACCTCAAGCTTCCCTGTGCACTCTCCGCAATGGAGAAATGCGACGTGAAGGCAGGCACGGAGGAGGGCGATATTATCTCCACGATCTCGATCGCCGTTTCCTCTATCACGACCACGGTCATCGTTTTTCTCGGCGTTTTGCTGATGATCCCGCTGACCCCCGTTCTGAAAAATCCCGTGCTTGACCCCGCCTTTGCGCAGATGCTGCCCGCACTTTTCGGCGCGCTTGGCGTTGTATTTATTTCCAAGAGCTGGAAGATCGCGGTCGCGCCCATCGCATTGATGCTGATCCTCTTTATCTCCATCCCGGCGCTCAACGAAGGCACCGTTGGTATCATGGTTCCCGTTTCTGCCGTATTCACGCTGATCGTTTCCCGTATCATGTATAAGAAGGGCTTGCTTGACGAAAAGAAGAGCACCCCTGCTCCCACGGAGGAATAAGTCCAAATGGAATGGTATTTTTATCTTCTCTTTGCTCTTCTCGGCGCACTTTTACTGCTGATAGCAGTGGTGCTGATCCGCACGCTGCGCTTTCGCCCCAAGGCCATCAAGCCCTATAGCGGCGAAGCGGTTTCCTTTGATAAGGATGCAAACGTGCAAGCAATGCAGACCTTGGTTCGCTTTAAGACGATCTCGGATCTTGATCCTTCCAAGGAGGACGAGGGCGAATTTGCCCGTCTGATCGAGGAACTGCCTTCGCTGTATCCCGCCGTTTATGAAAAGGCAACGCTCACGACCTTCCCCGGCCGTGCGCTTCTCTACCATATCAAGGGTACAGAGGACGGCGATCCGACCGTTCTGATGGCACATTACGACGTCGTGAGCGTTCACGCGGAGGACTGGAAGCATCCGCCCTTCTGCGGCGACATCATTGACGGCGCGATCTGGGGCAGAGGTACGCTTGATACGAAGGTGACCTTCCACAGCTCGCTCTTTGCCGTGAACACACTGCTCTCTCAGGGCTTCGTTTCGAAAAACGATCTTTATCTTGCCTTTTCGGGCGGTGAGGAGGTCAACGGCCCCGGCGCAAGAAACATCGTTGAGCACTTCAAGGCGGCAGGCATCCATCCTTCGCTCGTTTTGGACGAGGGCGGTGCCGTTGTGGAAAACTTCTTCCCCGGCGTGAAGCGCTCCTGCGCTATGATCGGCATTGCCGAAAAGGGCATGATGAACGTGCAGTATACGGTTTCCTCCGGCGGCGGTCATGCTTCCGCGCCAAAGCCCGGCTCTCCCTTGGTACAGCTCTCCAAGGCCTGCCTGAAGCTCGAAAAGCACCCCTTCCCCCTCCACCCCAACGAGGCTGCCATGCAGATGTTTGATACCGTGGCAAGAGAGTCTACCTTCCTTTTCCGCATGATCTTTTCGAACCTCTGGCTCTTTAAGGGACTGCTTGATCTGATCTGCCGTATGACGGGCGGTGAGCTGAACGCGCTTCTGCGCACGACCGTTGCCTTCACGCAGAGCGAGGGCTCGGCGGGTGCGAACGTTTTGCCCCCCAAGGCAACGCTCGTTTCCAATATGCGCCTGAATCCGCTTGACAACGTGGACGATGCGCTTGCTTATCTCAAAAAGACCGTGAATGACGAAAAGGTGGATATTTCGCTGATGATGGGCGAAAATCCCAGCGCGATCTCGCGCACGGACGTGGAGGGCTACGACCGCGTGGCAAGTGCCGTTGGCGAGACCTGGGAGGGCACGATGATCTCTCCCTACCTCATGGTGCAGTGCTCGGACAGCCGCCATTGGAGCAAGATCTCGGATCGCGTATACCGCTTCTCTGCTATGAAGCTTACGACCGAGGAGCGCGCTACCATCCACGGAAACAACGAGCGCATTCCCGTTGAAACGCTTCACAAGGCTGTGGAGTTTTATATCCGACTAATAAAGAATTCTTAACATGGGGCTTTCGCATTTAGGGATAACCGAATAAAAAACGAGTGGAGACATTGAAATAGTGCCTCCACTTTTGTTATATAGGTATTTAAATGGTATCGAGGTTGAAAACCTACGGTTTTCTCCGTTTGAATTCGTTTTTTATTCTATCGCCGTTTCCTCGCTCGGTGTACCCTTGTACACCTCTCGCTCGTCATCCGACGATTTCTCCT
>JAGBCA010000041.1 GCA_017938205.1 Clostridia bacterium | reverse complement strand
TTTTGTAAGTGGTCAAACATGTGGTCAGACCAAAGATTTAACGAATTTTCGGCAATCGGGAGTGCCGAAAAAGTCAGTGTTTTCAAGGGCTTTCGGCACTTTCCGAAAAATCTACGCCGAGAACGGTGATGGTGACCCGAAACTGGCGCGCTACCAACTGCGCTACACCTCGAAATATTAAATTTTGAAATTTGGACATATGGGGAATGGAGTGCAACCAATCCGCGCGCCCCGTCGGGCTGAACGCGCCGTCGCATAGTCGTTTTGCGTCGCAGGCAAGCCTACTCCTAAAACTCCTTGCTTTGGGCTGATCACTTCGCACAAACAGTTATCAACTGTTTGCACTCGTTCACTACCAACTGCCAAGATTGCGGAGCAATCTTTTGTACACACTCGAAATATTAAATTTTGAAATTTGGACATATGGGGAATGGAGTGCAACCAATCCGCGCGCCCCGTCGGGCTGAACGGCGATTATCAAACGATTGCGGACATTAACTTTCAGTATTATACCATATTTTTTTGCTTATGTCAATATTCGCAGAGATTTTTTGTGAAATAAAATTTCGATAAATTTCGAATAGAATCTGATGCTTGGCAGGAAAGAGCGTTTTTTGTTCGCGCTTTTTATGCTTAAAACTCCGAAAACGGGGCAGAATAGAAGGGAAGAAATATAAAGGAGGTCATGAGTATGATCGAACAGGACACGATTCGACTTCTGCGTGAATGCGATGCGGGGGTACAAATGGGCGTTGCCTCGATTGACGACGTGCTGAAGCACGTGAAGAGTGAGGACGTGAAAAAGATCCTCACCGACTGCAAGGAGGCGCATGAGATTCTCGCGCAGGATCTTGAAAAGCAGCTGCACCGTTTTGAGGACGAGGGCAAGGCGCCGAATCCGATCGCGAAGGGTATGTCTTGGATGAAAACCGAGATGAAACTCGCGATGTGCGAGAAGGACAGCACCATCGCGGATCTGATGGTGGACGGCTGCAATATGGGCATCAAGTCGCTTTCACGCTATCTCAATGAGTACAAAGCGGCAGATGAGGAGGCAAAGGGAATTGCCAAGCGCTTGATTGCATTGGAGGACTCCTTGGCGCAGGATCTAAGGGCGTATTTGTAATAAATAATAGCGATATGCAAACAAAAATTTGCATATCGCTGATTTTTTTGATGTTAATCCTCAACGGTAACCGTTCCGTCCTCGGAAACGGTGATCTTCATTCCGTCCTTGACGTAGGCGAGAAATTCATCGCCGAGGGAATGTCGTGGATGAAGACGGAAATCAAGCTTGCGATGTGCGAAAAGGATGCCACGATTGCGGATTTGATGGTGGATGGCGCGAATATGGGCGTGAAATCGCTTTCCCGCTATTTGAATGAATACAAGGCGGCGGATGAGGATGCAAAGAATATTGCTAAGCGTCTGATCGCTTTGGAGGATGCGCTTTCAAACGATCTGCGAGCGTACCTTTAAAAAACGTCCCCGAAGGGAAAAGTCCCTTCGGGGATATTGTTTTTTTGGTTTAATATAAAGAAGTATTTACTAATCGAGGTTTTTTATCCAGACAAATACCTCTTCTACGGCTGGCGTAATCTTTAGTTCTTCGCCGCAATACGCGGTGTTTCCGCACGGCTTTGCGACAGGTGCACCCACAAGCTGTGGCTCATGCCTACCGTAGGGGAAGGTTCGGAGATATGCGATTCCGCCGTTTTGGCGGATGTTTTCGATGAAACGCTGAGTGATGGGGTAAGAAACCACCGCATCGTCCACGCATTGCCAGAATTTTACGGGAACGGGATAGCATTTCGCTTTTTCGTTTCGGGCGGGATTGTACCCTGCGAGCTTGTTTTCATCGTAAACGTATGCACCGTTCTCATCGAGTGCAAAGCCGTAGATCTTTGCGAGTGCATTTTTGGGAAGATCCCCCATCCATGGATGCAGAAACATTTCGTTATATGTATCCAGCACGGGACAAAAGGCACTGTGCGCAATGACGGGGATAGAGCCGCTCAACACGAGATTCGTGCTGGTGATGCCGCCCATAGAGCCGCCGTGAACGAACACCGAGGGCTTTAAATTGAAATGCTCCATACAATAGTGGTATGCTTTCACGTAACTGCGGATGGCGATCGGAGAGCCAACATTGTTGCGAAGATCGATCCCTTTTTTCTCGGCATACGCCTCGGGCAGGCCGTTGACGTCCATGACGGCATATCCGTTTGCCAACAAATACTGCGTCAGCACCTGATGCTCGACCTGTGAGTCATCGGTGGTGACCGTTCCGCCGGCACCGTGGCAGTTGATTACAAGACGGCAGGGTGCTCCGTGATCGGAATATTGATCGGGCAACATAATAAATCCATTGTCTGCATACAGCTCCTCTTTATCTTGCACGGTATCCGTGGCGGCGCTGTCATTTGGTAAAAAGCAGTTTACCAAAATCTGAAAATGCAGTGTTTTCATAGGCGTATCCTTTCGTTATGCGCGAAGATCGTCGAGGGAAGCGATGCTTTCGGTGAAGGGGTTGCGCGCACCGCTCTCGCAATTTTTTGATCTTCAAAACGCAGATTTATTCCACTTCAACCACGCCGTCTTCTTTTACGGTGATCTTCATTCCGTCCTTGACGTAGGCGAGAAATTCATCGCCGAGGGAGTCGATAACGGGCATGGTCACGCCGTCTACCCAAACGTCCGCAAGGACGGCGCCTGCGGCGGCGAGGGAGTCGATGTGGTTGGCAAACAGCATACAAGCGGGGTTTTTCTGCATCGCGCAAGCGCAGTAGAGAACCAGGCCGCCCGTGGTGGAGCCGATGGTCTGCGGCAGGCAGAGTGCCTTGCCGATCAGGGGCTTGCCGTGCAGCTCGGGGTTGTTCTGGTCACCGCATTTGACCTGCTTATCGCCAAACTGCAGAGCCATCTGCAGAGAAGCGAGGGTATTAAAGCCTTGGGTCGTCACCACGGCCTCTGCCGTAACGGCGCCGGGGGTGATCACTCTTCCTTGAAACTTTTTCATTTTTATTTTCCTCCCTTCGTGATCGCTTCGAGAATCTGCGCATCCGTGTAATATCTTGCGCTCGTATAGGTGCGCAGCTTGTTGGAGGAGGTGATAACGGGCATCTTCTTGCAAAGCGGGTTGTTCATATACATAAGAGGGCAGATATACGAGGTGATAACGCCGGTGGCCTTAAGTCTTTCGGCATATTCGGTCTTATTGAATACCTCAAGAACGCCGGGAGCGGCGGTCAGCACCGTGGGGATCTGCACCTTGGCGGTGCCGTTTTCCTTGAGAGCGGCCTCGATGTTGTCCGTCCAGGTCTTGAGCTGCTCAAGAGAGAGGTGCGGGCAGCCGATGAAGCAAAGTTTTGGCTTCGCATCGGGGTTCTTCCAGATCACGGGGTAGTTTGCCTGCACTCTTTCAAGCTCGGCATCGTCAATGATATATTCCTTTGCGCCCTCTGCGATCAGAGCTTCTCCAAGCTCTACGGCCTCGGGGGTAAGTCCGTCAATGTGATAAAGACCGACCGCGCCGTTAGAGGCGGTAGCCGCGCCGAAGTCCTTGAGATATGCCTTTGCGGCGTCGTTCAGTTCGTTACCGATATGCTCGGTGAGGCCGTAAATATAGGGAACGTCCTCCATTACCTTCATACCGATGGCAGAGCCGAGAAGCTGTGCCTCGGGCTTCTTGGTGGTCTTTACGCGGATGATCCAGGTGGCCTTTCTGCCCTCGTCGGTCAAAAGACCGAAGTAGGGAACGTAGCCGACGATCGAGCCCATAATATCGATGATACCGGAGTTGCGGTTGCATCTTGCGCCGAGAACGGAGTTTGCATATACGACGGCGCTGGATTCTGCCCAGGAGAGCACGTCACCCTTCTTCGGCTGATTGCCGACTTCGTCCATGTAGCAGGTGCAGGAGAATGCGTTCTTATCCATAAGGCCGAGCTTTTCAAGCTGATCCTCGTAAAAGCTCTGCTTCGTATACATGAATTTATTGAATACGAAATTCTGCAGGAAATTTGCGGGAACGTTTTTATCGAGGGGACGGGGGTCCACCGAGAACTTCTGGCCGGAGGCAACGCCTGCGTCAAGAAGGGTCTGCATCAGGTCGTACACGGGGGACATTACCTTCAGACCGAAGGAGGTTACGAGATGGTTATACTTGGAGGTGATGGGGACGAGCTTTTCTGCCTCAAAGGCATCGCCGTACATCACGAGCGTTTTCATTACCTTGGCGAGAGTCTCACCCTTTTCGCCATTCAGGATGGCTTGCTGTTCGCTTGTTAAGATCATGGTTTTCTCCTTTCAATTACAGCTTCATGCATACCTTCCACGCACCCCAGATAACGGTGCGCAGGTTGCCGACCTTGTCGGCATCGCCGATGATATGCACGTGTGCCTTCTTCTTTGCAACGGGAGCGGGATTGTAGCCTACGGAGAGGACCACCGTATCACCCTCGATGAAGATGACCTCACCGTTTTTGCCCTTGGCAACCACGTTGCCGTTTTCGATCCCGCTGACGGAGGTTTCAAGATATACGGGCACTGCGTTCGTTTTGAAGAAGTCGCGCAGGTAGCTCGTGTTGGCAAGGCAGATGCCCTTGGTGGTGATCAGGTCGTCCTGCATTTCGATGATCGTGGGCTTTTTGCCCTGCAGGTAGAGCTCGTATGCGATCTCGCAGCCCGTGAGGCCGCCGCCGATCACGGTGACTCTCTCTCCGACGGGTGCTTTGCCGAGAAGCACGTCCACGGCCTCCACGGCGGTATCTGCGCCGGGGATCGGGATCCTCTTTGCGGTGGCACCGGTGGCAACGATGATCTCGTCTGCATCCAGCGCGCCTATATCCTTCACCTCGTGGTTCATTTCCACCTGAATGGAGGGGTGCTTTGCAAGCTCGCGGATGTACCATGCGATCAGCGCGCGATCCTTTTCCTTGAAGGAGGGAGCGGCCGCCGCAATGAATACGCCGCCGAGCGTATCCGATTTTTCATAAAGCGTTACCTCGTGGCCGCGCTTTGCACAGACGATAGCGGCCTCCATGCCGCCGATGCCGCCGCCGATGACGGCGATCTTCTTTTTCTTCTTTGCAGGCTCGAGATAGAACTTTTTCGACTGCATCGTTTCGGGGTTCAGCGCGCAGCGTGCAAGTCCCATCGTGTCCGTCAGATCCTGCGTGTTGGCATGGCCCTTAGAGGAGGAGAAGTTGAAGCAGCCGCTATGGCAGCAGATGCAGGGCTTGATGTCCTCCAGGCGATCCTCGATCAGCTTGGTCACCCATTCGGGGTCGGTCAGGAATTGGCGGGCAACGCCCATGGCATCAATTCTGCCCTCGGCAATGGCGGAGGCACCGATCTCGGGATCCATACGGCCGGCACAAACCACGGGGATATTCACAAACTTTTTGATGTGCGCTACGTCCTCGAGGTTGCAGTTTTCGGGCATATACATCGGGGGATGCGCCCAATACCAGGAGTCGTAGGTACCGTTGTCGGCGTTCAGCATATCGTAGCCTGCGTCCTCAAGGAATTTTGCGGCCTTCTCGGATTCCTCCATATTGCGGCCGACCTCTACGTAGTCCTCGCCGGGCATTGCGCCCTCGCAGAAGCCCTTCATCTTGGACTCTACGGAATAGCGGAGGGAAACGGGGAAGCTTTCGCCGCAGGCCTCCTTGATGGCCTTCACGACCTCGGCCGCGAAGCGATAGCGGTTTTCAAAGCTGCCGCCGTATTCGTCCGTACGTTTATTGAAGAATTCGATCGCAAACTGGTCGAGAAGATAGCCCTCGTGCACGGCGTGCACCTCCACACCGTCTACGCCTGCATCCATGCAGAGCTTTGCAGTCTTGGCGAAGGCCTCGATGATCTCGTGGATCTGCTTCACGGTTATCTCGGGGCACTCGATGTCGTGCGCCCAACGGGAGGGCTGCGGGCTGGGGCTTGCCAGCTCGTGCGAGGTATCGAGGATGGGCTTCAGGATCGCACGGGTAAAGCGGTTTTTATGTAAGGGAGCAACCAGCTCCGTGATCGCCCAGGAGCGGCCCATGCCTGCGGTCAGCTGGATGAAGAGCTTTGCGCCGGTCTTGTGGATCTCATCCATGAACTCCTTGAGATCCTTAAACATCTTCGGGTTTTGCCAGAGCCATTTGCCCCAGAAGGTATCGCGCAGGGGCGCAATGCCGGGGATGATAAGACCGACGTTGTTTTTTGCGCGTTCAAGGAAGAGCTTTGCAGCCTCCTTGTCAAAATGACAGCCGCCGAGCTCAAACCAACCGAAAAGCGAGGTGCCGCCCATCGGGCACATCACGATGCGGTTCTTGATCTCAACGTCTCTGATTTTCCAAGGTGTAAATAACGCCTCGTACTTGGGATCCACTTGATTTTGCATGATCTCTCTCCTTTTTGTTTATTATACTTTATGCTCGCATTCCCTCCAGAAGGATACGGAAGGAATATTTGAAATCGGAAATTGCTTTTTCCATCGGAAGCCCGCGATCCAGCGCATCGGCGTTATAGCCGCGGATAAAGCACCAGACGGCGTAGCTCGTTATATCGGGATCCACGTCGCGCAGATGCCCGGCCTCACGGCCGTATGCGATCAGGCGCATGATCCTCTCCTTCCACCACTTGTAGTTTTCCTCGGAGGAGGAGTCGCTCTCAAAAATATAGCGGCTGAAGGATTTTTTGTTTTCGTACGATAGACGCAGCGTTCCCGCCACAATGTCTGTCACCTGCTCGAAGAAGTCCTTTTCGGGGTCAAGCTCGATGCAGATGCTCTCACGGATCTTCTTTGCCGTGTTCTGATACGCGATGGCAAGCACCTCCTCCACGTCTTGAAAGCGGTTATAAAAAACGCGTCCGGTGATGGAAAGCTCGCGCAGGATCATGCGAACGGTCAGCCTTTCTGCGCCGCTCTCCGTTGCGAGCCGCTGCGCGGTTAAAATGATTTTTTCGCTCATTTCATCTTGTATGCGTTTAAACTGCGCGTTTGCCACTTGGAGCCCTCCTTTGGCACATGGTGTGCTAATGGTATTATAGCACAAGGGTGAAAAAATGTCAACTTTAATTTAAAAAAGAGAACCGCCCCGAAGGTTGCTTCGTGGGCGGCTCTTATACGGCTTATGCGAGAAATTGCAGGATCTTTTCCCAAACGGCTTCGTCCTGTGCGGTCATTCTGTTCCAGTCGAAGGATGCGACGAAGGCGGCACGTTGCGCCTCACTTGCAAGAGATCTTTTCTTTAGGCGGCGCTTCTTTTCCTTCAGATATTCGCCAAGATATTGCACGGCATCCTCGGTGTAATTGGGGTTATGCCCCTTGTTTTCGAGAAGCATAAAATGCACGTTTTCCTTGTGTGCAAGCCCCTCGCGGAGGGCATCGTAATGCACGCGGGTACACATCGTGTCGTTCTCGGAATAAATGAGCAATGCCTTCGTATCCGAGGCGGCGAGGGATTTCACGGCATCAAAGCCGAAGAAGCGCGGATTTGCTTCCTTCTCCAGGGCGAGAATCGCCTTCTGATAGGGCTTCATAAGGCCGGGGAAGAAGGTGCCGATCAAAAGAGGCACCGAGGCAAAGCCCGAAAGCACCACGATACGCGAGATCTCGGGGTGCAGAGCGGATATATTCAGCGTGGAGAAGCCGCCCCAACTATGTCCCATGACCGAGAGTTCCACACCCGCAAAGCGTGGATCGGATTTTACCTTTTCGATGCAGTCGTTCAGATCGCATAGGGACTGCGCCATGCCGTTTGGCGTTTCGCCGCCGGATTCCATACAGCCCGTGTGATCGTAGGCAAGCACGCGGTAGCCGTTTTTGCAGAGCATCTCGATCTCCTTCATATAGGAGCGGTGACCGCCGCCGAAGCCGTGATCGAAAACGATCAGCCGATCGGGCTTAGGGTTTTCATAGCAGTAGAGATAGCCCTGCAGGGTATGCCCCTTGGCGGCGGTGAAGGGATAGCTTTCCTTTTTGAGCCCCGGAAAATCTTCGGCGGAGAAATAGAAGGCCGTTCCGTCCGCATCACAGCGTGTGTACGCCATGCCCTTATACATTTTTATCACTTGCTTTTCGAATATCATCCGATCGCCTCTTTCGTTTTTTTATATTATACCATTTTCTCTCGAAAGAATGCAAGTGCATAGAAAAACTTTCCCGCTTTTATGCGCTCGTGTGCTCTGGACCGTGATGAGATGCGGCTTCCTTCGGCCGTGGCCGATCGCCAAGTCCTGCGAGAATGGCCGCTAAGGGGATCAGCACGCAGGCGATCGCCAGGGAGAGGGATATGCGCTCCATTCCGCCGAGAACGGAGATCAGGGCCGTAAGCACGGCCGCGAAGGGCGAGATCACGGCAACGGCGGTGGGATGGATATGGCGCGTGGCTTCGTTGCGAAGCAGCCAACAGATCCCAACGGTCAAAAGACCGAAGAGGATCGCGGCCGCAAGGGCAAGCGGTGAAAAAGAAAATTCGATGCGCTCTATGGGCGCGCCGTTCACTTTGATAAAATGCAGAGCGATCGCGAGCGAGAGCGAGGTGATAAAATAGGTGCACATATGCAGGGCGGTGAAGAGCTTGATATCTAAGCCCTGCGTGCATTCCGAGGTGGCGGCAATGCCGAAGCCGAGCAGAAGCCCTGCCGCGCCGCAGAGAATATCGCCGATACCGAACGAAAGCGGCGAAAGGATAACGCCGGTGAGGAGCAGACAGCCGATAAGGCAGAGCAGGGCGGAGATCAACTGTATCGGGCGCGGCCGCCGCCGAAAACAAAGAAACAAGATCAGCGGCACGGCGGCACAGCTGAGGTGCTCGAGAAAGGCATAGTGCGAGGGAGTTGTGTATTGAAGCCCGATGCGCTGTAAAACGCAGGCAAGCGAATTGGCAAGGCAGATCGGCAAGGAGATGCGAAAAAATTGCCGAGAGAGAAGATGCAGCTGCTTTCTTGCGAGGAAAAGAAAGAGGAGAGCGGAAGCAAAGGTGGAGAGCGAGGATAGCGCGGCGGCCGAATAATAGCCGTATAAATAGCGGTTCACGATGGGATCGAAGCCCCAGGTGACCACAACGATCAGAAGCATCAGATAGTATTTTTTGCTTTTAAGGCGGCGCATCTCGGTTCCTCCGTTTTTTCTTGTGCTCGGTATGCGTTTTCCGATTTTACAAGAAAATTATAGCATGCCGCTTGACATTTGGGAAGTGAAGCTTTATAATGAAGCTATGAAAAACTTTCACAGCGGAGGGCGCGTATGGATACCTTTAAGATCAAAGCGGTATTGGCTGCGGCGGAGGAGGGAAGCCTTTCCCGCGCGGCGGAAAAATTTTCATATACGCCATCGGCTTTTTCGCATATGCTTTCCTCCTTTGAGGACGAGCTTGGTGTGCGTATTTTTCAAAGATCCTCCCGCGGCGTTACGCTGACGGAGGAGGGAAAGCGTATTTACCCCGAGCTTGTTTCCATTGCCGAGAGTGAGCAGCGCATGCTTCGCACCGTGCGGCAGGCGCTGGAAACGCAAAGGTATACGCTTCGTATCGGAACCTATTCCAGCATTTCGAGGAGCTTTCTTTCGGAGCTGATCAAGCGGTTCAGCGAGGAGCATCCAAATATCAAGCTTTATATCACCGTGGCGGACGATCTGACGGGGTGGCTTGAGCAGGACAAGGCGGACATCGTGTTCGCGGATGGCGGTACGCTGGAAAAGGGGGAATGGATCCCCCTTGCAGAGGACCGTTGCCTTGCCATTGCGCCGCCCGCGCTTCTCGGGGGGCGTACGGAGATCACGCGCGAGGAGCTGTATGCGCTTCCGTTTCTTCGTATGGACGAAAAATGCATGGAGGGATATTTTGAGGCCGATCGCTTTTTGCGACCGATCCACCTTCATTCCGACGACGATCTTTCCGTGATCCATATGGTCAAGCAGGGGTTTGGCATTGCGGTGCTTCCCGAGCTTGTGCTTCGGGGCAATACGGAGGGGCTTTCGGTGCTTTCTCTTTCACCGCCGCTTTCGCGCACGGTCGGCTTTGCTTATAAAAAACATGCCGGATCTATCTTTCCCGCTCTTTCGCAGTTCATTCGCTACGTGAAGGAGCAAACCCCGCGCGCGCTTGCAAAAGTATAAAAATAAAACTGGAAAAAAAGAACGAGGTTGCCGTTTAACGTGAACGGCACCTCGCTCTTTTTCGTATATCAGTTTTCCTGCATGGCTTGCATCATGCTTTTCAGCGCGGCTTTCTGCGCCGGCGTTAGATTTACCCAAAGGTCAAAAAGCTCCTTTAGCGTGGGCGACATTTCCACCATTTCGCCCTCGGCAAAGAACTGCGACAGTGTGATGCCAAAGCTTTGGCAGATGATTTTCAAGGTCTCAATCGAAGGCGTTGTATTTCGCTTAAAAAGATTTCGTATCGTTGATTCGCTGAGACCGCTTTCCTTGGAGAGCTTATACATACTCCAGCCGCGCTCCCGCATTAGTTGTTCTAATCTATCGTGCGTGTTCATAGCATCACCACCCTTCACCTGTAAATATTTTACCTCTAAATTGAAATGTTTTGTACTGGCTACTTGTAATGTTGATACCGTTATGTTAAAATGTATTCTTGCATTCTTCATAAAAATATGCTATACTCATTGTAACAGGAAAACTACCGTTCTAAGCAAGGGGGGAGTATAAATGAAAAAACGCAGATTTTTTGCTTGTTTTTTGCTCGTTTTCGTGATTTCTTCTGTGTTTTCGATCGTTGCCTCCGCAGACACCGGGCCGAAGCCCTCTGTGCGTATCACGCTTTTGGATCTGCCCGAGGGAGAGGTGTATGCCACGCTCCTTTCAAAGGAGAAGCGAAACGGTCCGCACGCGGCTTGGGACGGTACGGAAGAGGATGCCCTGCATAACGGAACGTACGGTTACGGAACGCCGTATGCGATCTGGGAGGCCTTTGTTACCTACGAGGATGCGGACGGCTATTATTTTCTTCAGCTGACGGAGCAGCGCGTGGAGGAAAACGGGCAATGCTCTTGGGGCTATTACCCGCCCGAGGAGTTCAAGCTGCTTTTGTATTTTCCCGAGAGTGATACCTATCTCGTCAGCGAGCCCGAGGAGCGCTACGCCTTTCACAGCTACTTTACCGTTCATGTCGGTGGCAGCGATCCTCTCGTGATGGTGCGCAGCTATGACTACGCCATGGAGCTCGTTGGACTCGTTTTTCGCATCGTGATCACGCTTGCGGTGGAGCTCTTGCTTGCGTTTCTTTTCTTTATGAAGGAGAAGCGTCTGCTCGTTCCTATCATCGGATTTAACGTGATCACGCAGATCCTCTTGAATCTTTTGCTCGCAGGTACGTATTATAAAAACGGAAGCCTTGCTTTTGTGATCCGATACGTCGGATGCGAGCTGCTCGTTACCGCGATCGAGGCGGTGCTTTTGTTCTGCTTTGCCCCGCGCCTTTCCAAGCGTGAGAATGTGCGGCGGCGTGCGGTGATATACGCCGTTTTGGCAAATGCCGCTTCGCTTCTGATTGGATATTGGCTGTCCTTTTATATTCCCACCATCTTCTGATGCTTTTATGCCACAAAAAGGAGATACCCTTTGAAACACTTTTTCGTTCGTTATAGAAAGATGCTGCTTTCGCTTTTGCGCATTGCCCTGGTGGTTTTGGCACTTTCGCTTCTTGCCCTGGGAGCGTTGCTCCTTTCGGGACTCGTGTATATCAAAAACGGCATACAGGTAAACATTTCTTTATTTGAAGGTCTGAAAAACACATGGTACGGTGTGCTTGTGATCATAGGGATCCAGGTGCTCGTTACCACCGTGCTTTGCTTCTTGCCCGGCACAACGATGACCTTTCTCGTGCTTCTGCCTCTGCTTTATGAGAAGCTTGGGCAGGCCTTTCTGATCGCATTTGTCGCAACGATGCTTTCGAGCCTTGCCATGTATTTCGTTGGGCGGTTTGGCGGCCGCAGGCTGTGTGAAAGGTTTCTCGGCAAGGAGGACTGTGAAAGGGCATCCGCACTGCTTCGCGACAAGGGAACGGTGTATTTCCCTCTGATGATGCTCTTTCCCGCCTTTCCGGACGATGCGCTCGTTATGGTGGCGGGCACGATGGGGATGCGGCTTTCGTGGTTCGTTCCGTCCATTTTGCTTGGACGCGGCATCGGCATTGCGAGCATCATTTTCGGCTTTGGCAGTATTCCGTACGAGAGGTTTACGGCGCCTTGGCACTGGATCCTCTTCGTTTTGGCCGTTGGCATCGGCGTGATTTCGCTTTTTGTTTTGGCCAATAGGCTCAATCGTTATCTTTCTCGAAAAAAATAAAAAATCTGCGTCTCTTTGTGACAATGTCACGGAAAAGGGGCGCAGATTTTGTTATAATAAAGCCGTAAAACAAACACAGGAGGTTTCAAAAATGCTGCAATACTTGATCGCCTTCTTAGAAGGAATCATTACTTTTATCTCTCCCTGCCTTTTGCCGATGCTTCCCGTGTACGCCTCGTATTTTGCAGGCGGCGGCGAGCGTAGCCGAAGGAAAACCTTTTTCGGAGCGCTTGGCTTCGTTCTCGGCTTCACGGTCGTATTCGTTGCGCTGGGTGCGCTGGCGGGAACGCTTGGCGGGTTTTTAAAAAAATATCAGGTCGCCGTGAATATCGTAACCGGCGCGATCGTGATCTTATTTGGTCTGAATTTTGTTGGCGTGCTGAAGCTGAATCTCTTCCGAGGCGGCCGTAAGGCGTTTTCGGCCGAGCAGGGCGGCTTTCTTTCCTCGGTGCTTTTCGGTATCGTGTTCTCCGTTGGATGGACGCCGTGCGTAGGTGCTTTTCTCGGATCGGCGTTGATGCTCGTTGCACAGCAGGGACACGTCATTGAGGGAATGATCATGCTCCTTTGCTACTCGGTGGGACTTGGGATCCCATTCGTGATCGGCGCGGTGCTGATCGATCGGCTGAAGAGCGCGTTCGATTTTATTAAAAGACATTATCGAGTGATCAATATCGTGAGTGGCTCGATCCTCATTCTGATCGGCGTGCTGATGGCTACGGGGCTGTTTGGCCGCTGGATCGCATTACTGAACTGAAAGGAGAAAAA
Source organism: Clostridia bacterium (assembly GCA_017938205.1). GTDB lineage: Bacteria > Bacillota > Clostridia > Oscillospirales > CAG-272 > UBA1740. The sequence goes on along the minus strand of JAGBCA010000041.1, from coordinate 6,635 downwards.
ATATGAAATTGAAGCTTTTATTATCGATACTTGCGTTTGCCGTGCTGATCGGCGGCGCATCCGTTGCCTATAGCAAGCTGGCTGAAAAAAGCAATGGCGGCTCGAATTTGCAGATTCTCGGATCCGGGCAAGGCGCATCCCCCTCTTCCGGGGGTGAAGGCTCTGCCGTGAGCGTGAATCCCTCTGGGCAGAGCACTCCCGTGCAGGGAGCACCGCAGGAGGGGAGCGTAGAAGAGCAGTCTGCCGCGCAGACTCCGGCGCAGGATCCGCCTGTAGGGGAGAACCCACCTGCAGAGGAGAATCCACCTGCAGAAGAGAACCCACCTGCAGAAGAGAACCCACCTGCAGAAGAGAACCCACCTGCAGAAGAAGATCCGCCCGTGCAGCCCATCGTTCCGTCCGTACCGGATTTTACGGTGTATGACGTAAACGGCAGGGCCGTGAAGCTTTCGGATTATTTCGGCAAGCCCATCGTGTTGAATTTCTTTGCATCCTGGTGCAGCCCTTGCCGCTCCGAGATGCCCGCCTTTCAGGCGCAATACGAGGCGCTTTCCGATGAGGTCGCGTTCGTATTCGTCAGCGTAGATAACACGGTATCCGATGCGAAAAATTTTGTAGACAGCCAAGGCTATACCTTCCCGATTCTGCATGACGCGGCCGGAAGCGCATCCGCTGCATACGCCGTGCGGAGCATTCCCGCAACCTTCTTTATCGATCGAAACGGGACGCTCGTAGCACAAGCCGTCGGCGCTCTCAGCCATGCGGATCTGGCAACGGGCATCGGCTTGATAAAATAAATTTGGATTTTGTGATAAAGTTACTGAAAAATTAAAAAAAGTGTGGTATAATAAGAACGTAAAGAAAAAAAGAAAAGGAGATTTGAAATGAGTGTTTTGAAGCTGAATCAGGAAAATTTTGCCGAGGCCGTGAAGAGCGGCAAGGCTCTCGTGGATTTTTATGCCGATTGGTGCGGCCCCTGCCGTATGATGGCGCCGATCTTGGAGGCCGTTGCCTCGGAGAGGGATGACCTCATCGTGGCGAAGGTCAACGTGGATGAAAGCGCAGAGCTTGCCTCTCGCTTCGGCGTGATGAGCATCCCCACGCTCGTTGTGCTGGAGGATGGCGAAGAGATCAAGCGCATCGTTGGCGCAAGACCGAAGGACGCATTGCTTTCGGAGATCGACGGGTAAATATAAAAAAGAGGGTAGCTCAAGTTGCAAAAACTTGAGCTACCCTCGAATGCGTTAAGGGGATAGGGGGATTTGGAGCGAAAATTTTCGTTCTTCGAGGCGTGAGGTCTCGCCTGCGGGCTCGGTCCCTCACGGCTCTGGCGTTATTAACGCCATTCACTAACGCTCGGCCGCTTCGCTACGTACAAAAGTACGTCGAGCCTCGAAAACGGAAATAGAAAATGACTAAAATTTGATGGAGAAATTCGCAGAATTTCAACCTTAGATCATATTATTTAGCTCATTTATCAAAAAAAGTGAGTTTTCATTTGATTTTCGTCATTTTCGCTTGCGCCCAAATGCGCCATCCTCTTTTTTATGCAATTATTTTGCTAACCGCCTAAGTGCTGGCTTGTCGAGCAGCGTAATACCGCCGCGGCCGGCCTTTAAAAGGCCGTCTGCCGCCATGTGCTTCAGCACGCGGGAAACCACCTCGCGCGCCGTGCCGAGGTGGCGGGCGATCTGCTCGTGCGTGGTCGTCACGGTATCACTCCCTTCCAAACGCGCTTCGTCCAAAAGGAAGATCGCAAGGCGTGTATCCATACTCATAAAAACGATCTGCTGCATCACCCACATCACGTCGGAAAAACGCTCAACGGCGGTTTCCAGCGCGAAGATCTTCACGGCGGGCACACGCTCGCTCACGTCACCGAACGTAGCGGCGCTGATGCGGTAGCAGTCGCTCGGCAGCTCGGCATCAATAAAGACGTCAAAGGTGATGCTCTGAATTACGCAGGAGGCCGCCAGCATACAAACGTCACCGGGATGCAGACGGTAGAGGGTGATCTCCTTGCCATCCTCGGAGAGTATGTAGATGCGCAACCGTCCGCTGCGAACCATGAAGAGGCCGGAGCAGCCGGTGTTGCCGTGTACCGGTTGAGAGCGTTCAAAATGCTCTTCGATCGCATTTTCGCAGAGCAGGGCGCGGTCCTCGGGGGTGAGGTCCTTCCAAAACGGAAAATATGTTTCAAAAGCATGAGCGGGCATAAGTTTTGTCTCCTTTAATTTTTTAATTTGTGCGCGAAAAGCGTGGTGATCAATCCGATGATGCCAACGCTTGCCCAAACGAGGAGCACCACGCTCCAGCCAACGCGCGTCATCAGGCTACCGAAGAGGAGATTTGCGAGGGCGGCGGCTACGTAGCCCGTGCAGTCCAGAACGCCGTTTGCGCTGGAGGCGCGGCCGGTCTTGCCGAGGCCGGGGATATAGATGCTCCAGAGCATCGCGGAAACGCCGCTCATGGACATCAGCGCAAGCACCATCAGCACCACGTTCGCCACGGGGTGTGAAACAAATTGCATCACGAGGAAAAAGCCTGCCGAGAGCGAAAAGCCCACGCGCATGATCGGCAGGGGACGCTCGCCCGTTGCGTTGAAGATCATCAGGGAAATGAAGGGCATACAGGCGCGGCAGATCGAGATCGCGGAGAAAACGAGGTTGGCAGTGTCGTTGTCAAATTGCAGATACGAGGAAAGATAGGTGGGGATCCAGAAGGAAACCGAGGCCGCCGAGATCTCAACGAGGGCGGCAATGATCATATAAAATGCGAAGCCCTCGATCTTAAAAACGTCCGTGATTGAGGAAAGGCCGCGCGGCTTGATCGGGCGGAAGGCAACGAGATCCTTTTTCTGCATTGCCGAAAGCACCAGAACGGCGAAGAGCGCCATTGCCACGGCCACGCAGCCGGAGGCGATAAAGGCGTATTTTGCGGCGAACGCCATCACGAAGAGCGAGGCGATCAGGGGGCCTGCAAAGGATGCGAAGGAGAAGAACACGCAAATGAGGCGTGCGTGCTTTGCCTCCGTGTTTTCCGAGATGATCTTCATCAGCGGGCCGCGCACCATCGAAAGGCCGAAGCCGAGCAGGGCAAAGCAGATCACCCGCAGTGCCTGAAAGGGAAGAAAGGGGAAAATGATCATAGAAGCACCGCCAAGGCCGATGCCGCCGAGGATCATCAGCTTCGGAGAGAGCATATCTCCGAGAAAGCCGTTGACAAGCTGACCGCCGGCATAGAAGATCATATACACGGAGGAGAGAAGCGCAACGCCATCCGCCGTATAGCGGCCGCTCTCCAAAAGCTCCGGTGTTGTCACGGAAAGCATATTTCGCAAATAATAGTTTACAACATACGTTCCAATACAAACAATTCCGATCAAAAATGCGATTTTTGCCGAGCTGATTTTTTTATTTTGTTCCATTTTGTTTTTCTCCAATGACTATTTTAATGCCGTTCTCCGTATAGAGCCTTTGCAGCTCGCCCGAAAGCCCCGCATCCGTCACGAAGGTGTAGCTTTCGTTCATTTCGCAGAGCTTATACAGTGCTTTCTTTTCGAGCTTGGAGCTATCCGCCAGCACGAAAACCGCATCCGCGGAGGAAAGCATCGCGCGTTGCACCTGCATCAAGGCGGCATTGTGGCCGCTGATGCCGAAATCCAAGGAGATCGCGCTTGGGAAGATAAAGGCGGCGTTCAGATGCAGAGAGCGCAGGGTTTGCACCGTGATGTCACCCACGAGGGCGTTTGCGCCGTCAAGGTAGCTGCCGCCGAGCAGGATCACCTCAAAGCCCTTGCATTCGCGCAGGATCTCAAATACGTGGAGCGAATGGGTGACAACCGTAAGACGCGAAAAGCGCGCCGCCAATGCCTTTGCAAAGGCAATACCCGTGCTTCCCTCGTCAAGGCCGATCACGTCCCCCTCATGCACGAAGGTCGATGCCGCCGCGGCCAAGGCCTCTTTTTCTTCGCTCATGCTGCGATGTCTTTCCTCAAAGGGGCGCGGCGGTGCCATATCGCCCTTCACCACGGCGCCGCCGTGCACGCGCACGCATTTTTCCTCGGCCTCCATGGTGAGAAGGTCGCGCCTGACCGTTTCGATCGAAACGCCGAAGCGCGAAACAAGCTCCGAAACCAGCACAGCGCCGTGCTCCGCGAGCATTTTTTCTATTTTCTTTTGTCTTTCTTTTGCAAGCATTTCCACAAACCTCCAAGCAATTCCACATTATAGCACATAAAATCCACAATGTCAATGGAAATGCCGTTTTTCGTGCAAAAATAAAGAAATGATCCGTAAAAACATTTTTTCGTTGTAAAAAGTGTTGTTGTTGTCGCAAAATTCGCTGTAAAAAGTGTGATTATTTTCAAAAATTCGTTGCATTTTTTGTTTTCATGTGCTATAATTACATCGTAAATAAGATGTAACGGAGGTGCGCATATGTATCGCATTGCAATGGAAAAGCTTTTAAAATGGAAGCGAAGCACACGCCGAAAGCCCTTGATTATTGAAGGCGCCCGTCAGGTTGGCAAGACCTGGCTGATGAAGGAATTCGGAAAACAGGCGTATGCTGACACTGTATATATCAACTTTGATTCCAATTCCGGGATGGCAGAGTTGTTTTCCTCCGATCTGGATACCGACCGTCTGATTGTGGGGTTGGAGCTCTACGTTGGCCACAAAATCGATCCCGAAAATTCTTTGTTGATTTTTGATGAGGTGCAGGAGGTGCCGAGAGCGCTTGCTTCTTTGAAGTATTTTTATGAAAACGCACCGCAATATCATATCGTGTGCGCGGGATCCTTGCTTGGCATTGCTTTGCATCAAGGCACGTCTTTTCCGGTGGGAAAGGTGGATTTTCTTAAGCTTTATCCTTTTTCCTTCAAGGAGTTTTTGATGGCAACAGGCAAGGAGCGTTTTGCCGAGCTGCTGGATCAGCGCGACTTTTCTATGATCACGAGCTTTAAGAAAACGTATATAGATGCCTTAAAGCATTATTATTTTGTGGGTGGTATGCCCGAGGCGGTGCAAAGCTTCGCCGAAAACAAAGACTTTGGTGAGGTGCGTGACATTCAAAAAAGAATCCTTGCCGCCTATGAGCAGGATTTTTCCAAGCATGCTCCGAACGATATCGTTCCGAGACTTCGTATGCTATGGAATAGCATCCCCTCTCAGCTTTCCAAGGAAAACAAAAAGTTTATCTACGGTCTTGTCCGTGAGGGCGCGCGCGCAAAGGATTATGAAACCGCAATTATGTGGCTTAGCGATTGTGGCCTTGTTCACAAGGTCAGCCGCGTGAATGCGGCGGGCATTCCCTTGAAGGCATATGAGGATCTGAAGGCTTTTAAGCTCTTTATGTTGGATGTGGGCTTGCTTGGTTGTATGGCGGGACTTCGCCAACGCACCTTGCTCAATGGCAACGATCTTTTTGTTGAGTTCAAGGGGGCGCTCACGGAGCAGTACGTTTGTCAGCAGCTGAAAGCGGCTGAGGACTTAGGCGTTTACTATTATACCAACGACAGAGGCTCCTGTGAGGTGGATTTTGTTGTTGATACGGGGGAGCGTGTCGTTCCCCTCGAGGTGAAGGCGGAGGTGAATCTCAAAGCGAAGAGCCTGAAGGCATATCAGGAAAAATTCTCTCCCGAGATCGCGCTTCGCGTATCCATGGCGGACTATAAAAAAGAGGAATGGCTTGTGAATCTGCCGCTATATGCAATCGATCAGTTAGATGCGATAGCGAACGAATAAAGATAAAACACGCCGAGGTAGATCGCCTCGGCGTGTGCTTATTTTGTGGGGCTTTACTCCCAAATTTCAATCTTGCCATCGGCATCGTAGTGCCAATAATTGCCCTCTTCGGCAGGGGCGGTTTCGCTGTAGTAATAGCGGGTGGCGTATAGGAGATCATAATTCGTGCCGTTATCCATATGAATCGCATTCCACTTTTCCGCCGTTCCCTTATAATATACGCTCGTAAGGTTTGTGCAACCTGAGAACGCATAAACGTCGATCGTTTTGACGGAATCGGGGATTGTAATGCTTGTTAAACGAGTGCAATTGCTAAATGCGCCATAAGTAATAATTTTTGTATCCTCATGAATCTTATAGGTGCTGAGGTTTGGGTTGGTTACCTCGATCAAAACCTGATAGGGATTTTCCAAATCGCCTATGTATTTTCCATATTCATATTCCGTGTAAGCGGAATCGCAACCAGAGAACGCTTTTAAGCCGATCGATGTGACAGAGCCGGGAATCGTCACACTTGTAAGGTTATTGCAATCGTAGAACGCATCAGCGCCAATTGTAATAACACCATCGGGGATGATCACGCTGGTTAGGCTAAAGCAAAAGAAGAACGCAGAATCACCGATCGATGTGACGGAGTCGCCAATCGTCACGCTTGTAAGGCTTGTGCACTCGTAGAACGCCCCATCGCCGATTGATGTGACGGAGTCGCCAATCGTCACGCTTGTAAGGCTGTCGCAACCTGAGAACGCAGAATTACCGATCGATATGACGGAGTCGCCAATCGTCACGCTTGTAAGGCTGTCGCAACCTGAGAACGCAGAATTACCGATCGATATGACGGAGTCGCCAATCGTCACGCTTGTAAGGCTGTCGCAACCTGAGAACGCA
>JAGBCA010000040.1 GCA_017938205.1 Clostridia bacterium | reverse complement strand
GGTGGTCTTTTAGTCATGCCCTTTTTTCAACACTCAAAATTGTTTGAGCTTTTCGGCTTTGTTGTTACGCCTTTTTTATTTGTATTTTTTCAAAAAGCTCTTGACAAACAGTAACAGGTTTATTGTTTTGTTTATCGCCAGCTTCGCCTTTGTATTACAGCGTTGCAAGCGGCGTAGGCTTCGGGCAAAGCCCATACCCCTATGGCTGCATACTCTCTAAGGCTCCCTCCGGGAGGGAGCTCCCGACGAAGTCGGGTGAGGGAGAGCGCGTTACAATAAAGTTAGCGCAAACCTAAAGTCACGCAGGCTCCTTCCGTCACGGCTTTGCAGCGCCCCCCCAAAAAGCTCATTTCATTCGCTTCGGGAAACCCCTGCCGCGTGCCACCGTCTCGTCTGCGGACTCGGTCCAGAACGGCTCTGGCGTTATCAACGCCATTCACTACCGTTCTGCCGCTTCGCTACCTCTCGGAGGGAGGCTCTTACGGTAGCATCAATATACTCGCAGATACCAGAAAAGTTTGTATTGATCTGTCGGTTTGTAAACCGTATGACCTTTAGATCATACCCTTCAAGTATTTCTGTTCGGAATTCATCCTTTTGTTTGCCGTCTTCGGTATAATGCTGTGACCCATCAATTTCTATGATCAGTCTTGCTTTGTGACAGTAAAAGTCTGCAATAAAATTGTCTATGGCTTTTTGCCTTTGAAATCTGATCTCATATTTTGATAGAAAATCGTACCACAAATGATTTTCTTGCGGTGTTGCATTTTTACGAAGATTTTTGGCAAGAGTAATATTCTTTTTATTATAATCAAGAGACATATTTACTCCTCCAAAGTTTTATCGTACTCATTATACCACAAATCGGCAGAGAAAACAATATCTCTGCCGATTTGTGGCGCCCGTAATTTTTCCGTTAAGAACAACAGAGAAAAGCCGCAGGCGCTTTTTCTATGGATAAAATGCTTTCAAAAACGATTATTTGCACACTTCCACACGCAGGGAAAATTCCTTTGCGGTGGCGGGGAGGTCAAAGTCAATGCAATAAACAGGAACGGAATCACCCTTGAAGCCGTGAAGATCGTGGGTTTCGGTGTGCACTTTGGGGGTGACGGCGGGATCAAAGACGAGGCGTGTCCTTCCGATCGTGATGCAGCCCTTTTCCACGGAGGGCTCGCGCTTTGTCACAAAACGCTCGGTGACCATCTGTCCCTTGTAATCAAAGCAGTCGGTGAGGGTGATACCCGTGTCGTCAAAATTGATCGTTCGAAGGCAGGATTTCAGCGCATCGAGGCCGTAGGCCGCGGCGAGCTCCATCGTGAGCGTGCTGTTTTCGTAGGCAAAGCTGCCTTGGAACTCTGCGCCCGCCTTCTGCTCCGCGCCGTCGAAGATCGGAACGCTGTGCCCCTTCGAGCGGTTGCAGAAGATCTGATAGCGCGTTTCGTTTTTGAAATATTCGCGCGTATAAAGTCCTGCGCCGAGGTCGCAGAGCGCCTGGCCGTCCTCGTCCGCAAAAATGAAGTGTCCCACGTCGTTATGGTTATGCTGCTCGGCGTTGTTTCCGCTTTTTGCGGTGCAGGCGTAAGTTTCCTTTAGGATCACGACCTGCCTTGCATCGGGCAAAACGTAGTCGCGGATCTCGCTTTTCTCGGGTACGGAGAGCACGGGATCAAAGGCGAGGAAGCTGCGCAGATAATACTGGAAGCCAACGTTGCCCGGCCAAAGGTAAAGCTGCTCTCGCGTCAGGGGCGTTACCGTATCGGGATACTCCCTGCAGAGAAAATACCAGCAGCCGATATCCACAAGCCCCTTGGTCGTTCCATCCGCAAAGCTGAGAGTTTCTTTCGAGGGCGGCAGGAAGCAGCGCTGCGGGAAGGTCGCCATCCTTTGCACCTTTTCCTCCTTGAAAACGTCAAGCGTGCCGCCCGTATGCTCGCGCACGAGATCGGCAAGAAAGAGGAAATATCCGAAGCCGTATATCCAATAGGAAAAGCCCTCGGTGCAGGTACCGTCATTCTCATAGCTATCAATGAAATCAAAAAGGCTTGCCTTGAAGCGTTCGATCACCCCATCAAAGCTCTCGGGATCGAGAAAATGGAAGCAGATCGCAGTTCCGCCCGACACAACGGCAGACCAGTTGTTATGATTCAATTCGCCGGGCTGAGGGCACGCCTTGAAGGGCTCGATCACGCGGCGGCGCACCTCGATCTCGGTGCGCTCCTTCACCGCGGGGGCGATACGATCCCCCAAAACCTCGCAAAGCAGCGTCATCATCGCGGCGGTCTCCGCGTTGAAAAGATCCACGTTATAGGGATCCTTCGCCGCCTCGCCGGGGCTTGTGCGCGTATGTGCGGCAAGACACCAGCTGTATTCGTCGCAGATGGCAAACATAAGGTCGTTGATCCGCTCGATGTAATCCTCTCTCTCCGGCTCGATCAAGGCAAGGATCGCAAGCGCAGAGAGATCACGGCGGCGGTGAAAATACGGCTTTTCGAAGGTGCTGCGGTCGCCGTCCTTATAGTATTTGAAGCGAGCGGAAAATTTCAGAACGCCAAAATCCAACGCATCGTCGGGCTTATAATAGGAGCGCACCTGCTCGATCAGGGGCGCGTAAGCCGCATTTTCGCGTACCTCTTTCCAGAATTCGGGGGATTTTGCTTTGCTAAAATCAATCATTTGATTTTCCTCGATCTACAATCTATCTGTGTTTTATGTTCGCGCATAGCTATGGCTACGCTTGCAACTGAAAAAAGGAGGGGTTTTGGGGTTCCTTTTGTAGCTTTTCAACTATGTTCGCACATAGCTATGGCTACGCTTGCAACCGAAAAAGGAGGGGTTTTGCGGGAGAATTTTCGTTCTTCGGGATGATAGTCGTACAAAGGTACGACGAATCCCGAAAACGGAAATAGAAAAGGATTCTAAATAGATTGGAGGAAAACGGAGTTTTCCAACCTTAATACCTTATGAAATACGTGCCAATTTTCAAGGAGGCACAATTCAATAAAAATTCCCAATCCTTTTCGATCTCACCAAAAGGTTCCTTTTTCGTCTTACCAAGGAAGGAAGGGCGCCTCCAACAATTTCAAAATCGCTTCGGTAAAGAAGAAGTCGCCGTAGATAATGCTGATATGCACCTTCGCCTCTTCGGGGGTGTACACGCCCTTGATGGGGTAGCGCACCGTGCCGTAGCCGAGAAGGTGGTCGTTTTCCGTATTGTAATCTACAAATTTTTCTTCCATTGCGCGCAGGATCTTGACCGCGCCGTCAAGATAGAAGCCACCCTCATTTTCGGGCAGAGCCTTGGCAAGCTCGATCAGGCCGCAGGCCGCGCAAGCACCCGCGGTGCTATCATAGTAAACGGGCTCATCGGCAGGGGAGCGGAAGTCCACGCGCGGCAGGTATCCGTCCTTTTCCACAGAGGAAAGGAAGTAATCGGCAATGCGGCGCGCGGTATCGAGATAACGCTGCTCCTTCGTATGGATGTAGGAAAGAATGAAGCCGTAAAGTCCCCAGGCCTGGCCGCGCGACCAGGAGGAGCCAACGGCGCAGCCCTGTCCCGCATAGGAGCAGATAGCATCACCCGTCTCACGGTCATGCTCCACGATGTGGGCCACCGAGCCGTCCTCGCGCAGGTGCGTGCGGATCAGGGTGTCGGCGTGTGCCATTGCCACACGGGCAAAGCGGTCGTCGTTTTGGAGCTCTGAGGCACGGTAGAGAAGCGGAACGTTCATCATGCTGTCGATGATCGTCCAGTTCTTCTCCTTCTGCCCCGGCCAGGCGATGATGTATTTTCCGTCGATCACGAAGCGGGAGAAGAGCATGGTGGCGGCATAGAAGGCACGGCGGCGCGAATCGCGGTCGCCCGTCAGAGTATAACTTGCGCCCGAAAGAATGTGCCACTGGAAGCCCACGTCGTGGTGAAGCTCATCCTCTCTCATAAACGCCGCGTCCAGCAGACGCTCCTGCGCCCTTCCCGTTTTGAGATATTCCTCGTTTTTCGTATATGCGTAGAGCATATAGCACATACTGCCGAAAAAGCCGCTCGTCCAATAGGTGGGCTCCACCTCGTGATGCAGGCCGTTTGCCTCCACGCCGTCCACGATCTTTTCGCGGGAACGGATCGCCATCTGCAAGGTCTTTTTGTTCAGCTTCTCAAAGGTGCTCTCCGCAAAGGCTCGGTTCTCGGCCAGAATGTCTTTGTAGTTCTTCATAGTTTTCTCCTTGTAAATATTTATTTGCAAATTACTTTGTTTTTGTTAAAATCTCGGCATTCGTGAGAATGGGGTGAACGTTTTCGTTGACTGCTTTGTAGGCGATCTTTGTGATCTTTTTCTCGGGGCAGGGATTATCCCAGGGGTAAACGAGAAGCGTCAGATCCTCGCCGCAATCGGTTTTGCCGATCGCCTTCGGATCCGAGAAATAGGTGCCGACGTAGCCGTTGTGGCGGAAATACTGCGTAGGCTTCGGCATGCCGTAGGTGTGGCAAAGCTCCATCACGTTTCTGCCGTAGCGAAGCTCGATCTCGCTCTGCGTTCCGTCCTCGTAGGTGACGGTGTAAGAGCCGAGATGCGGCAGATCCTTCCAAACGATGCGGCGCATCGGGTGTAAAAGCGTCAGCTCAAGGAGCAGGCGGTCGCAGGTGGCAGAGCCGTCAAAGGCAAAGTCCTCGGCAAGGATCGCCTCGGGGCGCGCCTCGGAGAGAACGGCGGGAAGCGCGGGCTTCTTGCCCGAAAGCGTAAGCGCCTTTTTATCGTAGCCTCCAGACGCAAACGCACCGTGCAGGCCGCATCTAAGATAGGGAAGCACGTGCTTTGCGATCAGCTCCGTGTAGGCGCGGCGGTTCTTCTCCTCGTAATTTTCGGGATTCCAGAGCATTTCGGAGAGGTAGGCAACGTCGAAAATTTTGCCGTTGTCACCAAATTCCTCCTCGCCAACGGCTACCCAGGTGGAGCATTCGCCGCCGATCACGCCCGGCTTCATCATGCGGCTTCTGTAGCGCGTGAAGTGCGAGGAATAAAGGTTTCCGATCATGAGGGGATTGCCGTAGGGCAAAAGCTCGTCCTCAATGTCCTTGTCTACGTGGAAATACCAGATGAAGTCAAGATACACGATGTCCTTGGGCATTCTTTCGCGCACGCTCTCGCAGGCGTAATGCGTGGTGGGGGCGGGATGGAGCATATCCGACCAGATCATAGCGGTCAGTCCCTTTTCCTTCAGATGCCCGTAGAGCTTCATCAGATCGGAATAGTAAAGCTCAGCAGGGGTTTTCTCCTTGCATTTTTCGCAAACGCCGAGCTGATACACCTCGTCGTGACCGAGGTGCACGTATTTCTTCGGCTTTGCGACCTCCACGATCTCGTCAATGATGTCAAACATCACCTCGTAAACGCCCTCGCAGGAGGGGCAATAGCAATGCGCAACGGTTTCGGCAGGGCGCTCGTCCTCGCCGCGCGTGTCGATCTCCTTCGCAGGTGCTGCGTCATATTCTCCGAATTCGGGATGCGCGGCGGTCAGATACTGTACGTGTGAGAGCGACTGCACCTCGGGGATCACGTCGAGGCCGTATTTTCTTGCAGAGGCAAGGTATCTTGCCACGTCCGCCTTTTCGAGCACCGTGCCGCGCGCGCCCATTTCGTTGTGGATGGGAGCGGCAATGATCTCTCCTGCCTCGCGCAGGCGCTGATCCTCCAGCCATGCCTCCAAAATCTCCGGGTGCTTGTCAAAGTGCATACCGCCCGCAAATTCAACGATGATCGAGTTGTAGCGCAGAGGCAGAAGCACGTAGCGGAAAAATCTCTCGGCAAATTCAAAATAATCAAGGTGCGGAAGTCCGAGGTGGAAGCCGCGGAAGGCACAGGTGGGCTTGTCGTCCACCGAAAGAAGGGCAATCCCCTCGGCATTCAGCGCCTGTCTTAGCGTGTCCGCACCGTAGAGAAGCGTGAGCCGCTCGGCGGCGGTGACGGTCAGCGTTCCGTCCTTATAGTCGATCGTGTAGCGCTCGCCCTCGTAGGCGGGATCGGCGGTCTCTTCAAAGCAAACGGTGATGCCGCAGTCACAAAGCGGCAGGGGGGAGCATTCGGCGAGCGTTTCTTTAAAGAAATCGGCGGCAAATTCCGCCTCTGCGCCGCCCTTTGCACTCACGGCCGCGATGCGCTTATTTTCACCAAGGAAGGTGACCCTTTTCGGGGCGGGCCAGAGCGTAGGCTCGTCATCAAGGGATGCACCGAGGAGCTCGATCTTTTCAATATCGATCGCCTGCATTGCGCCGTGCAGGCGCAGAAGGATCTCACTGCCGTATGCGCCGACGGGCACGGTGATCTCTGCCTTTTCGATCAGATTGGTGTTTTCGCCGGCAACAGAGCCAACCCGATAGCCGCTTTCTCCGAAATAGCAGCCTGCGGTCTTGCCGTCAACGAGCACCTCCACACCCGATACGGCGGGAGCGGAGAATTTTACCGAGATCGCGCCGATGTAGGCCTTGGGGATGGGATCAAAATGCACGTCAACGCCAACGTCAAACGCAGTCATCCAGGCAAAGTGATAGCCGCCCGCGGCTGTGACAGAGTCGGGTGCGAGGGGCGTTTCGTCCTCCACGTATGTAAAATAGGAGGGGGTGAGAAGTTTCTCTGCAAAAATTTTCATTTTTCTTGACCTTTCTTGGATAGGTTTGCTTTTTAAAACAATTGTTTGCAATTTGATCTCTATAGTTTCGTTTTTGGGGAGTGCAAGCGTTTTTTCGCCGTAGATCAGCGTGCCGCCCTCCTTGGTCGCGCATACGCGCAGGACCTCCTTCGAAAGATATACGCGCACCTCGCCCTCCCCGACGGGAACGGTGCCCTCGATAAAGCCGAAGCCGCCAAGATGCGGCCGCACCTCAAAGGTCTTGTAGGCCGTGTCCGTCGGGGCAACGCCGAGGAAGTAACGGCCAAGCAGATAGATCGGGGAGGCTCCCCATGCATGGCAGAGGGATTTTCCGTATTTGTGGTTATACATTTCGTAGTGCTTGGTACCCGAAAATTCGGGATTGTATTCCTCCCAGACGGTGGTTGCACCGAGGTCGAGCATTCCCTTCCAATATGTACGGATACGATTTTCTACAAGATCGGTGCGGCCGATCCTTGCCATGGCGTCCAGCTCAAAGCCGCCGAAGAAGGGAGTCGTGATCGGGGGAACCGCATCATTTTCGAGAACGTTCTTTATGATCGCGGCGGTCTGCTTTTCATCTGCAATGCCGAAGAGAATTGCGTGGATGTTGGCATGGCGAGTGACCTGCTCGCGCCCGGAGGTGAAGGATGAAATATAAGCGCCCTTTTTCTCGCACCAGAAGCGCTCGTTTGTCAGCGTGATGAGCCTTTCCGCCTTTTGCGCGTATTCCTTGCTGTCCCGTCCGATCAGCGCGGCCATTTTTGCCATGGCGCGCAGGGATGCGATATAGAGCATCTGCTCGGCGCAGACAGGACCGTCCTTGTCGATGTTTGCCCAGTCCACGAAGATCCAATCGTCCAGCTTTTTCACGAAGAAGCCGTCCTCGTCCTCGCGCGAGGTGCAGAAGTCCATCAGCGTTTTGCAGCGCGGATAGATAAAGCGGATAAAATCAAGATCGCCGTAGGTTTCGTAATATTCGAGCGTTCCGAGAATGAAATAAAGGCTGTAGTCCGCAATGGTGTTGATATGCTCGGTGACGGGGTCCTTGCCGCGCATACCGATCAGCGAGCGGCGCACGAGGTCCGGCTCGTGAAAAAGATACGCGTGAAATTTGAAGCCCTGATAGGCATCGCCGCCCCAGAGCCAGCGATCGCGCTTGATCGCCTCGGTTTGCACCTCGCGCGTATTGAGATGCAGGGTGTAGCGGCACATATCGTAAATGCGGTTGACTGCCTCGTCATCACAGCAAAAAGAGCCGCGATAGGGAAGATCTAAGTATTCGTAGTCCGCCTCCACGGCAGGATCGTTTGCCCCCGTGATGAAAATATAGCGGAAGGCACGTCCCGTGAGCTTATATTCGCTCTTTCCCGAAACCTCTTCCCAAACGATGGAGTGCTTTACGTCCAAGGCCTCCTCCATGGATTCGCCGTAGCTGACGTGGAGCGCATCGTCTGCCGAAACATTCTTGACGTAAAGGTAGCCGTAGAGCTCCTTGCCGAAATCAAAGAGCGTGCCGCCGTTTCGCGTTTCCTTGGAAACGGGGTATTTTCTTTCGTAGGAGAAAAGAAAGCGCGAGGGGATCTTTTCGAGGCTGTCATGCATTTCGCTAAAGCCAACGGGGATATGCTCGCCTGCCGGGCCAACCGTATAAAACGAGCCGTCCGAAACAATGTGCTCGCTTTCAATATAGGCGGCGGGAAGACCTGTTAGATTTAAGCAACAAATGTGCAGATGGTGCTCGCCCTTGGAAAGCGGCACGCGCACGCCGGGACGGTAGCGCTTGTCGGGCGGTGCATCCTGATCTGCAACGTCTAACATTGCGCCATCCGCGAATTCTTTTTCAAAGAAATCCACGAAAACGTAGCCCTTTCCTTCAAGATGCAAAACGAAGGTGGTGTCCTCCTCTGCATAAACGTCCGCATGAAAATCCACCTTGGGCTCAACGCCGTAAACCTTCCAGACTACGGGGTAATCCACCCCAAATTCCTGGCGCCTTGCGTTGACGAGATTGGTGTGATAGATCTCGTAGTCACCCGCGTTATAGATCCAATAGCTTTTTTTCATAAAGACCGTCTCCTATATTTTGCTTTTCTTTAAGTATAGCACAAGTATTTAGAAACTGCAAGGGATTTTTCGTTTGTTTTCCTACTGTTTTATTATCTGCACCGTGCGGGCAAACGGTAATTTGTTTTGTGAACCGTGCAAGCGCACAAAAACACAAAATGAAGGCACATTGACTTTTTTTCTCCGATGTGATACACTATAAAAAACAATCTGCAAAGAAAGAGGGGGTGTCGCAAATGAAACGGATCGTTCTCGGTATTCTTGCGCACGTGGATGCGGGGAAGACCACGCTTTCCGAGGCCATGCTGTATACGGCAGGCATCACGAAGGTGCTCGGGCGCGTGGACCGCGGAGATTCCTTTATGGATACGCACGCTTTGGAGAAAAAACGCGGCATCACCATCTTTTCCTCGCAGGCAACGATGGAGTATAAGGACACGGCGATCACCCTGCTCGATACCCCGGGGCACGTAGACTTTTCCTGCGAGACCGAGCGCACGCTCTGGGTGCAGGACTATGCGGTTTTGGTGGTAAGTGCCGCGGAGGGCGTTCGTCCGCATACGAAAACTTTATGGCAGCTTCTTCGCAAAAGAGGCATTCCAACCTTCATTTTTGTAAACAAATGTGATCTTTTTGACGGCAGAAGAGCCGAAATGATCGAAAATCTGCGCACACATCTTTCCCTTGCTTGCGTGGATTTTACGGCGGACGAGAGCGACTCCTTCTATGAGGACGTTGCCACGCACGATACCGCCCTGATGGAAAAATATTTTGAGGGCGGCAGGCTCGGAAAGGAAGAGATCGCGCGTGCGATCAAGCGCTGCCGTGTGTTTCCCTGCCTTTTCGGCTCTGCGCTGAAGAACCAAGGTGTAGATGCGTTGCTTTCATGCATCGATGCCTATACGATCGAAACACCCTATTCCGAAACCATCTTTGGTGCAAGGGTGTTTAAGATCACGAGAGATGCGGATGGGCGGCGCATCGCCTTTGCCAAGATCACGGGCGGCAGTCTGCGCCCGAAGGAGGAGATCACCGTTCGTACCTCGGAGGGCGAGGTGCGAGAAAAGATCGAGGAGATCCGCGTATTTTCCGCCGAAAGGTCAAAGCCCGTCAAGGAGGCCGCGGCAGGGGCGATGGTTGCGCTCTACGGCACGCGCGCGCTGATGGCAGGCATGGGACTTGGCGTAGAGGCAGGCGCAGAAAGCGTGCTGACACCCGTGCTCGATTACTGTATGCTTTTGCCTGAGGGCGTGAGTGCCGTGGATGCCTTTGCGCGCATCCGCACGCTTGCGGAGGAGGATCCCGCCTTGGATCTGCATTACGATAACGAGGCCGGGCGCATCCGCGTGCGGCTGATGGGCGAGATCCAGCTGGAGGTATTGAAAACGCTGATCGAGGAGCGGTTCGGGCTTTCGGTCGGCTTTGACGAGGGAACGGTGTTGTACCGCGAAACGGTGGCAGAGCCCGTGATGGGCTACGGACATTTTGAGCCGCTTCGCCACTATGCCGAGGTGCATCTTCTGATCGAGCCGCTTCCCGTCGGCTCGGGGATCGTTTGCGGCTCGGATTGCCAGACGGATGCGCTTTCGCTCTCCTGGCAACGCCTGATCTTAACGCACATTGAAGAGCGCGCGCATCGCGGGGCGCTTCTCGGCGCACCCTTAACGGACGTGCGCATCACATTGATCCGCGGCAAGGCGCATCTGAAGCACACGCAGGGCGGAGATTTTCGCCAGGCAACCTATCGCGCCGTGCGCCAGGGCATCCGCTCGGCCGAGGGCGTGATCTTGGAGCCGACCTTTGATTTTACGATGGAGCTGCCCGATGCATCGGTCGGCCGCGCGCTGACGGATATTGCCACGATGGGCGGCACGGTTACGAGCCACACGAGCGAGGGCGGTGTGACGGTGCTGATCGGCAACGCGCCTGTGGTCTGCCTGCGCTCCTATCCGACGACCCTGCGCGCCTACACCAAGGGAGCGGGAAAGATCTCGCTTGCGGTTGGTCCGTACGCGCCCTGCCATAACCCCGAGGAGGTCATCTCTGCGAGAGGGTACGATCCCGATCTTGACGAGCGGCACACTGCCGATTCGGTGTTCTGCAAGGCGGGCAGCGGCTACGCCGTTCCCTGGTACGAGGCCAAGGATATGATGCATCTGCCGACGGGCTACGGCGCGGAGGATGCGCCCGAAGAAGCCGAGGCTAAGGTCTTTATTCCCAAAAAGCAGGAGAATGTTTCCGAGAAGGAGTGGGTTGCGATCTTTGAGCGCACCTACGGAAAGATCAAGCCGCGCACCGTTTCGGAGAAAAAGGTCAATGCCGCGCCCTCGGAGCAAAAGAAAAAGCCCCGAAAGGCAGAGCCGCCCAAGGAGGAATACCTCGTGCTGGACGGCTATAACGTGATCTTTGCCATGCCTGCGCTTAAGAAAATGGCAGAGGCGGACATCGGGGATGCAAGAGATGCCCTCATCCGCACGGTCTGCAATCTTGCTGCGACGAAAAAATGCCGTGCGCTGATCGTTTTTGATGCCTATCGGCGCAAGGAAGGGCTTGGAAGCGAGGAGCAGATCGGCCCCGTCACGGTGGTCTACACCAAGGAAAAGCAGACCGCCGATACCTTTATTGAGAAAACCACCTACCATATGGCGGAGCAATACCGCGTGCGCGTGGTCAGCTCGGATAAGGATGAGCAGTTCGTGATCCTCGGGCACGGCGCCCTGCGCGTCAGTGTGCGCGAGTTTGAAAAGGAGCTTGCTTCTGCCGCGGTTGCATTAGAGGAATTTTTAAACGGTAAGAAATAAAGAAATGGATCATAAATTTTGAATTTTTAGAATAAGACTTGATTTTTTTGGAAAAGAATGATAAAATAATAGAAAAGGAGGGGTGAAAATGAAAACCGAAAAAGAACAGGTAAAGCAATACATGCTTCGTTTGATCAGCGTAAAAGATAAGGCGCTGGTCAAAAAAACAATGGATTCCTTCGGTAAAGCGAGATCCACCGTTTACAATTACCTTTCCGAGCTGCTGGAGGATGGATATATTACGAAAAACGGGGAGGATTTTACCCTAACTTATAAGGAATATCGTTTTGCATATAAAAACGGCGGTACACTTTCGGAGAGCCGCATCTGCTCGGCGGATTTTGAGCCGCTGATCCGTGCGTTTCCCAAAAACGTGATCTCGGTCTGGCGGTATGCTTTTATGGAAATGATGAACAATGCCATTGAGCATTCCCGATCGGAAAATATTTACCTCACGGTGCGTGTGGATACGGTGAAAACCACCCTTCTGATCGAGGATGACGGCGTGGGTATTTTCCAAAATATCCGTGAATACGTGATGAAGGAGTCCGGTGAGGATCTGCCGATCGATGAGTGCGCGGCGCTTTTGTTTGCAGGAAAATTTACAACCGCAAAGAGCCTGCATTCCGGCGAAGGAATCTTTTTCACCTCGCATATGATGGACGATTTTCTGATCGTTTCGGATAACGTGCGTTTTACGCGTGATAATTTTCACGACGAATTGTTTTCGACGCTTCAAAAAACAGGCGGAACGCTGGTTGCGATGACGCTATATAACAGTAGCAAAAAAACCGCACGCGAGGTGTTTGACCGTTTTTCAAACGTGGAGGAGGGATTTGTGAGGACTGCGATCCCGATTGCGCATTTCTTTCCGAACGGGGACCCCATTTCTCGCTCCGAGGCAAGAAGACTCGGAGAGGTAATTTCCGGCTTCAGAGAGGTTGAGCTGGATTTTGCGGGTACGGAGGAGGTTGGCCAAGCCTTTGTGCATGAGCTCTTCGTTGTTTGGCAGAGGAGCAATCCCGAGATTCATCTGACCGTGCAAAACGTGTGTGAGAACGTGGACTTTATGATTCGCCGCGTATTGAATACAAAATAACCGATACCTGCCGAGCACGGAGAGTGTTCGAAAAGAAATACAAAAAAGGGGCTGTCGCATTTAGGGATAACCGAATAAAAAAACGAGTGGAGACATTGAAATAGTGCCTCCACTTTTGTTATATAGGTATTTAAATGGTATCGAGGTTGAAAACCTACGGTTTTCTCCGTTTGAATTTGTTTTTTATTCTATCGCCGTTTCCTCGCTCGGTGTACCCTTGTACACCTCTCGCTCGTCATCCGACGATTTCTCCTCTAAATCCGTTCGCCCCCCGGTGTGTTCTCATTAAGAATCCGCCAAGATTATAGATCTTACTGCATTTTTCTCTTTTTTGCCTTGATTTTATTGGATTCTTAATGAGACAGCCCCTTTTTATTTACAGAAGCTTCTGCTTTTTTCTCTCGATCTCGCGGACGAGATATGCGCCGATTTCATAGAGATATTTTGCGGCGGGAACACGCAGCTCGTTGACGGGCGGCCAGAAGGCACCCTCCACCTCGAAGGTGAAGCTCTCGTTATAGTCGATGTCTGCGAGGGCGCTTGTGAGCGCATCCCAGTTCATCTTGCCGTAGAAGGGGGCGGTGTGGCTGTCGTGATAAAAATCGTTGTCGTGGATATGGAGCGCGCCGAGCCTCTTTTTGCCGAGCACGCGCACCATTCTGTCCGCAATTTCGCCTGTCAGCCCCGCGTGGCCAACGTCGAGGCAAACGGTGTATTGCTCGCCAAGCGCATCCGCATAGGCGCAAAGCTCCTCGGCTGTGGAGCACACGTTGGCGCAGATCTTGTCGGAGCAGTCACGCATATAGCCCCACATATTCTCGATCGCGATCTTGATGCCGCATTCCTTGGCACGCTTGCCGTAGGGCTCGTAGAGTGCGAGGTTTTTTTCCATCTGCACGGCCGGGGTGTCGTTTCTGAACCAGATGGGATGCACGATCACCTGCTTTGCGCCGAGCTCCGCGGAGACCTCGATCGCCTGCAGGGTGCGCTCCTTCAAGAGCTTGTTGTAGTCGTCCTCCCCTTCTCTGTAAGAGGGGAAGGGGGCGTGTGTCTGATGGATCGCCGCGCCGCCGTTTGCAAGGCGCGCCTTGATCTCCCTTACGTAATGATCCTTTTCGGAAAAATAGAGCACGTTCTCCTTGTAGAGGCAGAGGTTTAAATCAATGGAGCGGAAGCCCGCCTCGATGGATCTCTCGATCTCTCCGAGGATGCCGAAGGGGCGGAAGAAGTTTGAATTGATGGTTAAAAGCATGATGTACGTTCTCCTTTTTTACAAAGTTCCGAGCTCTTTTTTTCTTGCTTCGATCTTATTTACGAAGTCCATGCCGATGTCGTAGCAGAAGCGAAGTCCCGAGGGAATGAGCGAATCCGGCAGAGAGGTCAGAGGCTTGCCGACGATCTCAAAGGTGAAGCTGTCGTTATAGCCGATCTCGGCGAGCGCCTCGATGATCGAATCCCAATCCATCTCTCCGAAATAGGGCGGCAGGTGCAGATCCGAGAAGTAATCGTTGTCGTGCACGTGCAGAGCGTGAAGGCGGTTTTTTCCGAGAATACGGATCATCTCGGCCGCCGATTGCCCCGCGAGTCCCGAATGCCCAACGTCGAGGCAGGCAACGAAGCCATCCCCCAGAGCATCCACCGTGGCAGCAAGCTCTGCGCCCGTGGAGCAGGCGTTGGCGGTGAGCTTCTTCTTGTTTTCCTTGTGCTGGCAGAAGAGGTTTTCCACCGCGATCTTAACGCCGCATTTCTTTGCGTATGCGCCGTAGGGAGCAAGCGCTTTGCGGTTGGCTTCGATACGCTCCTCCGCGGTGGTATCATAGGCGCGAAGGGGGTGGAAGATCACCTGCGAAACGCCGAGTTCACCGCAAGCCTCCAGCGTGCGGCGAAGCAGCTCGTCTATGTTTTCCTCGGGGATGCGGTAGGCATCCTTGCCGATCGGGAAGGGTGCGTGCGCCTGATGCGCGATCGCACCGTAATGCGCAAGGCGGCTCTTCACCTCCGCAATGGCCTGCCGATTGTTCTCTGAAAGAAGCGGCGTTTTTACATCACAAAAATCAATATCGAGCGAGCGAAAGCCTGCCTCGCAGCAAAGCTCAATGGCGCGGTAGAGGCCGAAGCGGTGCGACATCGGCGAAATTCCGTTGGTTAAAAGCATTGTAGTTTTCCTCTTTTTTATTTTTTCGTGCTTGTCTTGCGTTTTTTGCCGCCATCTGCGGCAAGGGCTTCCGCACTTTCAATGTAAAGGCGGATCGTGGTCTCCACGGTTTCGATCAGCGCGGAGCGCATCTCCTTTGGCAGGGTGCGGGATCTTCTGTAAAGATGCAACAGATGCAATTCCTCTTCGGAAAGCTCTGCCGCCTCGCCCTTCAAGGGCATATCCATCAGTGCGCCGACGTGCACGCCGAAGCGCTCCGAGAGCATCGGCAGCATTTTCATAAAGGAGGCGCTGCGGCCGCGCCGCCAGTTGTTTACGGTCTTTTCGGGCAAACCGGTAGCGCGCTCAAACGCGGCGTCACTCTCATATTCCGCCTCGATCAGGGAGAGAAGCATCTCTCTTGTGCTTTCCGTTGTTTGGTTTTTCATCGGTGATGCTCCCTTCCTTTATTTCTTTACGGACTTCGGCGGGCGCTTTTTCTTTTTTGCCGCCGAGAAGCCGAAGGCACCAACGCGCTTGCCAAGCGTATAATATTCGCCGTGCGCGTAGGCAAGAAGGTTGGCCTTTTCCATATGGATCTTTCCCTTTTCGTCAAGCAGAGTTTCGTGGCAGGTAATGCGCAGAATGTCTGCCATAAAAACGTCGTGCGAGCCCATCGGGATCACCTCGGTCACGCGGCATTCCAGCGCCAGGGGGCAGCCTGCGATCGTCGGCGGTGCGACGGTCTCACTCTCCGTTTTTTCAAAGCCGCATTTTTCGAACTTATTTACCTTCGCGCCCGTAAAGATGCCCGCATAGTCCACCGCTCTTGCCTGATCGGCACTCGGCAGATGCAGAACGAACTGTCCCGTCTCCTTTAAGATCTTATACGAATGGCGCGAGGGGCGGATGGAAACGTAGGTTTTTGGCGGCGTGGAGGCAAGAATGCCCGTCCAGGCCACGGTCAGCACGTTCGCACTCTCTCCCTCTCCCACGGTAACGAGCGCGGGAGGCAGGGGCGCAGTCAGCGTTCCCGGTGCAAAGCCCTTGCGCGAAGGGGCTTCTTTCGTGGCATTTTTGTCAATCTTTGTTTTCATTTTCGCTCACTTTCTCTGTGTCTGCCTCGATCTGCATCCCCATCCAGAGCGTGGTGAGAATGCGATCGGGCAGGAGCTTGAAGAGCACATGCTGCATCTTCGTGTACCAATTCGTCACATACATGGTGCGCCCCTTCTCCGAGGCGCGCAAACAGCCGCGCACCACCTTTTCCACCGAGAGCAGGGGCTTCGTTTTCTTCGGGCGGTTGACGGCCTTATCCGTGCCTGCCGCATCCAAAAACTCGGTATGCACGTAGCCGGGGCAGAAGGCCGTGGCGCGTACACCGTATTTTTTGATCTCGTATTGCAGAGCCTTGGTATAATGCAGAACGAAGGCCTTGGAGGATGCGTACACGTTGAAGTTTGGCAGAGGTGTAAAGCAGGAGCCGCTTCCCATCTCGATGATGCGGCCGCCTTTTTCCATATAGGGCAGAGCCATGTGCGTGATCAAAACGAGGGCCTTGACGTTGAGGTCGATCATACGAACCGTGTCACGCTCGGAGATCTGATCGTGTGCGCCGAAGCGGCCGAATCCCGCTGCGTTGATCAGTACGCGGATCTGAGGCCTTTCGCTTTCTAACGCCGTGCGCACGGCGCAGATGCCCTCCTCGGTGCAAAGGTCGGCACAGATGATGCGCGCGCGAATGCCGAGCTCCTCGGCCAGCACCTCCATGCGCTCCCTTCTTCTTGCGATCAGCCAGAACTCTTCTATATCGCCGCGCTCCTTTAATTGCCTTGCAAATTCGCGGCCGATGCCGCTGGATGCGCCCGTGATCAGTGCAATGCTCATGTTGGTTTCTCCTTTTATAATTATATGTATTTATGATATCATGCTTTTCTCGGTATGTCAATAAAAAACAAAAAATGCGCCCTAAAAAATGCGAAAGGGCGCATTTTGCTTCGTTCTTTTTGCGAAAGCGCGGCAAGGGTAAGGTTATAATTTCAAGCTCTCGGCGCGCTTTGAAAGATAGGCGGCGAGAAGGCCGATCAGCGCACCTGCCACCGTGCCTGCGATCAGGAGCACGGGCAGATAGTACATCACGCCCGCCGTGCCGAGAAGGATCCACGCCATCAGAAGCTGGCCGATGTTGTGCATCACGCCGCCGAGCACGCTGATGCCAACGGCCGAGAAGAGGCGAAAATGCTTCGAAAGGATCATCACGGCAAGTGAGAGGATCGCGCCCGCAAGGCTATAGAAAAAGGCGGCCGCGTTGCCGAAAAGGATCGAAGAGAGAAGCACGCGAAGAAGCGAAACGGCAATGGCAGACGGTGCGCCGAGAGATAGCAGCGTGAAGATAATGACCACGTTGCAAAGCCCGAGCTTCACGCCGGGGATCGGGATAAAGGTCGGCAAGCGGCTCTCCACAAAGGAAAAGATCATTGCCAAAGCAAAAAGGAGAGAAAGCGTTGTCATGCGGCGAAGCCGCGTGCTGTTTTTCATGCCTTTTCTCCTTTCCTGATTTTAAATGAAAGAGGCCGACTCAAACGAGAATTTGAGGCAGCCCCTTTGTTTTCAAACAACTTTGACGGTCAACCTATGTGGCAAACAAACGATGCGCTCACGCACCTTGGATATGCGCCCCGTCCGCTCACAGGTGTGGTCGGGACATTGGCTGTCCTTTATATATGCCTCTCCGTTTTCGATCACGAGGGTGTTTTTTCCTCCGAGGAGAGGGAACTCTCCGTCCACGTTGAGGGGATATTCCGCCACCGTGGTGTTTTCGAGAATCACCGCCACGCGCTCCCCCTCCCTTGCCGTGAGGCGCAGAAGGAGAAAAAGCAAAAGGCCGATGGCGAGCAAAGAGAGAATAAGGATCAGGTCACGGCGCGTGCGCATCTTCGTTTCGTTTTTCATGATGTAATTTGGTTATTCCACGGAAAAGCGGCTTCCGCAGAGAAAGCTTCCTTCCTCCAGACAATGCACGGGGCAAACCTCCACGCAAAGGCCGCAGGCGGTGCATTTTTCGTAATCGATCGTTGCGAGATTGTCCTTCACGGTGATAGCGCCGGAGGGGCAGTTCTTCTCGCACTTGCCGCAGCCGATACAGCCGCTCTTACAGATCTTTCTTACCTCTGCGCCCTTGTCCTTGTTCGAGCACTTCACAACAACGCGCGTTGTGTCCTTCACAAGATGGATAATGCCGTGGGGGCAGGTCTTTGCGCAAAGGCCGCAGCCGATGCACTTCGAGGATTCGATCCTTGCAATACCGCCCTCAATGGAAATGGCGCCTCTGGGGCAGACCTTCATGCAGTCGCCGTAGCCGAGGCAGGCAAAGGAGCAGAAGCGGTCGCCGTTAAAGGCGGCGCTTGCCGAAACGCAGGAGGGCGTTCCGCGATAATCGTATTTTCTTCCCGAGGCGTCACAGGTGCCGCCGCAGGCAACGTAGGCAACGAGCTCCACGACGTCCTCAGCCTCCGTACCGAGGATCTCGGCAAGCTCCCGCGCGGTTTTATCGCCGCCGGGAACGCAGAGGTTGGTTTTTTCGGTCTCGCCGTCAGCGAGTGCCTTTGCATAGCCGTCACAGCCGCTGTAGCCGCAGGCGCCGCAGTTGGCACCCGGGAGGCATTCGCGCAGGGCGGCCTGCTGCTCGTTTTCCTCGGTGGAGAAATATTTTGCCGCCACAACGAGAAGCGCCGAGCAGAGAAGGCCAACGCCCGAAAGTATCAAAAGGGGAATTAAAATATCAAGCATTCATTCCACCTCACTTCAAGAGATTTTCCACCACGCCCGCAAATCCGTAGAAGGAAAGGGAGACGATGGCGGCCGCGATCAGCGTGACGGGCAAGCCCTGCAGGCATTTCGGGGGCGCGGAATTGTCGATCTTCGAGCGCACGCCCGCGAAGAGCACCATGGCAAGCAAAAATCCGAGTCCCACGCCGAGCGAGGATACCATAGACTCAAGAAAATTGTAGCCGTCCGTGATGTTGTTGATGGTAACGCCTAAAACGGCGCAGTTCGTTGTGATCAGAGGAAGGTACACACCGAGCGATGCGTGCAGAGCGGGGATGAACTTTTTCAGCACCAGCTCTACAAACTGCACGAGCGCGGCTATTACCAAAATGAAAACGATTGTTTGCAAATATGCAAGCTTTTCGCCCAGGATATAGGTCTGGATCGGCCAGGTCACTGCCGTGGCACAAAGCATAACGAAGGTAACTGCGATGCCCATGCCCGAGGCCTGCTGAAACTTCTTGGAAACACCGAGGAAGGGGCAGATACCGAGGAAGCGCTGAAGCACGTAGTTGTTGACCAGAACGCCACTCATCAGAATGAGGATCAGGGATTTAAGCGTCATTTTCGGTTTCCTCCTTTGCGGTGTTATCGTTTGCGAGCTGCGTGTGCATATCGATCATTTCGGGGCAGGAGGCCTTTTTGCAATGCGCCGCAGAGGGGCAGCCCTCGCAGGAGAAGGACTTGCGCTTCACGCCGCCATCCTTTTCCTTGATCTTGTTCATGATCGCGATCAGGATACCGAACACGAGGAAGCCGCCGGGGGCCTTCGTGAGGATCGGGATATGATAGGTTTTAAAGAAGGGAACGGCAAGTCCCGCAAACGTGCCCGCACCGAGCACCTCGCGGACGGTTGCCATGCAAAGCAGGGCAAGCAGGAAGCCAAGGCCCATGCCGAGGCCGTCCACCGCCGAGTCTAAAACGCCGTTCTTTCTTGCAAACATCTCGGCGCGGCCGAGAATGATGCAGTTCACGACGATCAGGGCGAGATAAACACCCATCATTTCGTAAAGATCGGGCAGATAGGCGTGCATCAGAAGCTGTACCACCGTTACGAAGGTGGCGATGATAACGATATAGCAGGGAATGCGCACGATGTCGGGGATCAGCCTGCGCAGGGCAGAGATCACCACATTGGAGCCGATCAGCACCAGCGTTGCGGCAATGCCCATGCCGAGTGCGCCGATCACGCTCGTGGTCTGCGCAAGGGTGGGACAGGTGCCGAGCACCAGAACGAGCACGGGATTTTCAAGAATGAGGCCACGCAAAAAGATCATCATTTTATTGTTTTTCATCCTTACGCGCCTCCTTTCAGATCTTCAACGAGCTTGAAGGCGTCCGCCATGGCAGAGCGAATGGCGGCAGAGGATCTGGTCGCATTGGTGACCTTATCCACGCTTCCCTCAAGATCTTCACCGACACCCTTGTAGGAGTCGAGGAAGGTGGGCAGAGCGCTGCCGAGACCGCTGTCACCGCCGGAATGGAAGGTGGAGGTCATTTTCAGGCCTGCGATCTTGCCCTCGGCATCGATGCCGAGCGAAAACTCCAGCGTGTGATAGCCGCTCTCCGCGGTCATCAGAAGGGCATAGCCCTTTCCGCTCGTTTCCTTATAAACCTTTTTCACGGTTTTCGGAGCGTTTTCGATTTTGAGCTCCTCAAAGCCCTCGGCCTCGGGGAGAACCACGCCGAGCGTGGCCATCTGCTTATCGTGCTCCGCCTTTTCGATCAAGGGGGCGGCGAATTTATTTACCACCGCAAGAAGCGCGGCGCTGACGATGCAGATCACGGTCAGCACGATGGCGGGCTTCAGAAGTGCAAGCGTTTTGTTTTTCATTTCTTTGCACCTCCCTTTTTCGCGCCGAGCGGGCGCGCCGCCGTCCATTTTTCAATATAAGGCGTCAGAATGTTCATAAAGAGGATCGCGAAGGAAATACCCTCAGGGTATGCACCGAAGAAGCGGATCAGAACGGTGATCAGACCGCAGCCGAAGCCGAACACGAGCTTGCCCGTCTTATTGATGGGTGTGGTCACGTAGTCGGTCGCCATGAAGATCGCGGCGAGAAGAAGGCCGCCGCCAAGCACGTGGTAGAGCGCGAAATCGATGCGCCCTGTCAGGATCCAGGAAAGAACGAATACCGTTCCCACGACCGTTACGGGGGTGTGCCAGGAGATCACGCGGCGGATCATAAGATATGCAAAGCCGATGAGCAGAGCCAGCGAGCAGACCTCGCCGATCGCGCCGCCGCAGTTGCCCGTGCCGAGGAACATATCCTTCAGAGGGGGCAGATACTTTGCACTTGCTTCATTGATCTTGTTGAGGGGGGTTGCCATGGTCTCGATGACCGAGGCGGAGTTGTTCAGAACGGTTTTGTGCGAATATGCGCCGCCCGCTGCTTCGGCAAAGGCGATCAGCATAAAGATACGGCCCGTGAGCGCGGGGTTGGCAAAGTTTTTGCCGAGGCCGCCGAAGCAGAGCTTCACGACCGCGATGGCGAACGCCGTTCCCACGGCCGCCTGCCAGAGAGGCACGTTGGCGTGCAGGCTCAGCGCAAGCAGAAGTCCCGTTACGAGAGCGGAGCCGTCCGTGATGGTCTGCTCACGCTTTGCGATCAGCTGGAAGAGTGCTTCCGTGGCAAGCGCGGTCAGACAGCAGGTGAGGATCAGCCAAAGCGCCTTCAGGCGGAAGAGAACGATCGATGCTACCGTTGTCGGCAGCAGGGCGATCAGCACGTCCAGCATGATGCGCTGTGTGGTCAGGGACGAGCGGATATGGGGAGAGGAGGATACGATCAGCTTATTCATTTGTCTTTCCTCCTCATGCTTTCTGATTTTTTACGGCAACGGGATTTGCCGAAAGGTGTGCCTTGAATTTTGCTTTTGCAATGCGGTTGTTTTCCACGAGAGGTCTGCCCGCGGGGCAAACGAAGGAGCAGCAGCCGCACTCAATGCAAAGGCCGAGCTTCGTGCTCTTCAAAAGCTCCATCATATCGTCGGCAGGCAGGCGCAGAGCCTTGGAAAACTGCGTGGGATTGAGGCGCATCGGGCAGGCGGCAACGCAGCGGCCGCAATGGATGCAGGGGGTTGTGGGCTTGGGGAGCGCGTCCTTGGCCTTGAGGGCCGTGATCGCGTTCGTGGTTTTGAGAATGGGATCGCTCGTTTTGCAGATGGCAAGACCCATCATGGGGCCGCCGTAAAGCACCTTGCCGAGATCCTCCGAAACGCCGCCCGCATATTCAAATACCGCATCGATCGGCGTGCCGATCGGGACGATCAGATTTTTCGGATGGAGCACGGCGGAGCCGTCCACCGTTACGCATTTTTCCACGAGGGGCATTCCCGTGCGGAAATAGCGGCCGATAAAGGCCAGCGTGGTCACGTTCAGAACGAGGCATCCAACGTCCGCGGGCAGCTTGCCCTCGGGCACCTCGCGCCCCGTGAGGTTATAAATGAGGATCTTTTCTCCGCCCTGCGGATAGGTGGAGGGAAGGGCAACCACGGAAACGTCGGCATTCTCCTCCTCCGCGAAGAGCATACGCATCTTTTCGATGCACTTCGGCTTGTTTTTCTCAATACCGATGAAAAACTCCTCTGCGCTGATGAAGCGCTTGAGAAGCATCATACCGTCGTAGATATCCGCGCCGTCATTCAGCATCGTCTGCGTATCCGAGGTAATGTAGGGCTCGCACTCTGCGCCGTTGATGATAACGGTGCGGATCAGGCCCTTCTTTTCGGCATCCAGCTTCACGCTCGTGGGGAAGCCTGCGCCGCCGAGACCAACGGCACCGCTCTCGCGCACGGCGGCAGAGAAGCTTTCAAAATCGGTCGGTACGGGAACCGTGATCGAGGGATCCGGCGTCATCAGCCCGTCCGATGCAATGCGGATCGCGGGAACGGTCCTGCCGTCCGTGCGCATCAGGGTCTCAAGCTTTTTCACCGTTCCGGAGACCGAGGAATGGATCGGTGCGCTGACGTAGCTGCCTGCCTCTCCGATCTTCTGGCCGAGATACACGAAGTCGCCCTCCTTCACGGTCGGGGCGGCGGGTGCACCGATGTGCTGAACCATCGGGATCAGAACCTCGGCGGGAGGAGGCATGCGCAGGGGCATACTGTCTGCGGTATTTTTTCTGTGGGGAATGTGGGTCGTGCCCAATTTGAAAAGTGGCATGGAATTTCCTTTCGTTTCTTGCCGGAAGGCGTAATAGGAAAAAGATACTTCTGTAATATATTAAATTTAATATATACAGTTAACATATTAAATATACCATAAAACGGCGCGAAAGTCAAGGCAAATTGTACACTTTCGTCGGAAATCGCAAGTAAAGTTTTGTTTATTCTGACAAGATTTTAACAAATAGGGCAAAAAACACAAAAATACAGAATTTGAAAGAGAGGGATTGTAAGAAATAGAAAATTATGTTAAAATAATGACACAGATAAAAAGGAGAAAAGGGATGTTAAAAACCGAAACGCACCTGCATACGGCCGCGCGGCCTATTCTCTTGCAAGGGAAGGCAAGAACAAGATCATCCGGAGATGTATAAAAGTGTAAAACCACATAGATCCTTATAATTGTGTAAGAGCATCAAGTTCCTTATGATAACGGTCAAAAACTTTGTCTGTTTGCAAACGATTGTTTTCATATTTGCAAAAAAATCGGTTCAACACAAAAAATATGCCCAAAGGCGCGATTCTTATCTTTAAAAATGTCGCGCCTTTGGGCATAAATCTTTTATGGTGTAGTTTTATTGTTTAATTGTTTTATTGCGTTTTTTGTTGGTGCTTTTTTGATCAGAATACCTTCTGCCGTTTCTTCGATTTCAACCGTATCATTTTCATGGATTCCATAATGTTCTCTTGCGCTTTTTGGTAATACGATTCTTCCAAGCACATCTACTTGACGTGTCATTTCGTTTTTCATTTTTTCTTCTCCTTGTTGTTATATATGCCAAAAATGTTGGCTATGAGCCAATTATAGCATAACAAAACGGAGAAAAATGTCGAAACTTGTTGCATTCAAATTTTTTTTGAAAGAAAAACAAAAACGAGGGCGTTTTAAACGCTCTCGTTCGCTCCGGCAGATTGAATGGCGCGGATATAGGCCTTGAGAACATCCACCGCGCAGGCTCTTTGTTTTGGCGTGAGTGTGTCGAGGAGTTCAGAGATTTCATTGTTGATGCAAAGGCTGCCTGCTGTGATAGAATCCCGTAGAAGTGAATCGGCAGAAACTTTAAGGGCTTCGGTGATGGCGATAAAGACTTTTAGACTGGGGGCTTTTA
This sequence comes from Clostridia bacterium, assembly GCA_017938205.1. Taxonomy (GTDB): domain Bacteria; phylum Bacillota; class Clostridia; order Oscillospirales; family CAG-272; genus UBA1740. The sequence continues at coordinate 15,291 of JAGBCA010000040.1, read as the reverse complement.
TGCCGCGTTCGATCTCTCCGAGATAATAAGGAGCAATACCTGCTTTTTCAGACAGATATTCCTGTGTGAATTTTTTTGCCCGTCTTGCTTCGCGTATTCTTTTACCGAGTGTCAGGTTGTCCATAAGCCCCTCCATAAAAGCCAATAATATTGGCAAAGTATCTATGCCAATATTATAGATGGAAAGAGCAAAAATATGAATTGGCTATAAGAATATAATAATGGCTTATAGCCAATATATGATTTGAAATAAAAAAGCTGCGGCAGGGATGCATTGCCGGCATCCCTGCCGCGATTATGATCGAATGGAATTATTTATACTCGCCGAGGTAGGTCTTGGTGTTTGCAACCATCTCGTCGAAGAGTGCCTTCTTCTCTGCATCGGAGAGATTTACGAGGGCGTGGTTTGCGGCGAACGCCTTATAGCACTTGTCGAGGCTGCGCTCAAAGCAAGCGTCCACGATTTCGTCGTTCTCCTTGTTCGCGGTCACGATGAGAGGATAGATGCTCTCGGGCACGTTACCTGCGAATACGGGAGTTACGTTGCCGGACTCGAATACGGCGTTGGTCTCAACGATCGAGCCGAGAGGAAGGTTCGGGATCTGGCCCATGTTGGGAAGGTTTACGTTGGTAACGAAGGGGCAAAGGCCGAGGATCGCACGCATCTGGCGAACGCCCTCCTCGCCCGTGATGTCAAGGGTAAACTCCTCCTTGCCACTGCGGTAGTCCTCGCTCTTCTGCAGACGATCAAGAAGTGCCTGCTTTCTCCACGAAACGGGGGTAAGGCCGAAGAGCCAGCTCTTCACCTGCTCGGGATTCTTGAGATATGCGTGGGGAGGCATGAACTCTGCCAGGTGGCGGTCACCTGCGGCGGCAATCACGCCGTACTTTTGGAAGAGGTCGAACTTCACCTTGTGGCCGCAAGCGAAGAAATCGTTGAGCCAGTTGCCTGTGCCGCTCTCGGAGAAGCCCTCGTTATAGTGCTTCGCGGCAAACTCGGCGTAAACGGGGAAGAGGTCGATATTCTTGTACTGTGCCTTGGTCAGCCAGGTGAAGTGGTTCACGCCGGTAACCTCAACGCGGATATCGTCCTTCGTTGCGCCATCGATGCCCTTGATCTCCTTCAGAGCGGCAGAGAGCAGCTTCTGCGTGCCGAATACCTCGTGGCAGCAGCCGAAGGCCTTGATCTCGGGGAATGCCTTGTAAAGCGCCTTCACGCAGATGGCCATGGGGTTGGTGTAGTTGATGACCCAAGCGTTGGGGCAATATTCCTTCACCGCAAGGGCGATCTCCTGGAACATGGGAATGGTACGCATGGCGCGGATCAGACCGCCGGGGCCTGCCGTATCACCCACCGACTGCCAAACGCCGTACTTCTCGGGCGCGTGCACGTCGCTCTCCATTTCGTCAAAGGTGCCGGGAAGGATGGAAACGACCACGAAGGCTGCGCCCGTGAGCGCCTCGCCGATGGTCTTGTATGCTACGTACTTGAAGTTCTTTGCGGGAACGCGCTCGTTGCCGATCTGCTCGTTATGCTTCGCTGCCTCAAAATCAATATCGTAGAGTGCAACCTCGCCGGAAAAATCCTCTGCGCCTGCAAGGTCCTTCATCAGGTTCCATGCCCAGCCGCGGGAGCCGCCGCCAACGTAGGCGATCTTCAAATCTTTTACAGTATTGTTTTCGTAGATCACGGAAAAAATCTCCTTGTGCTTTTTATTTATGCCACTATTGTAGCACATCTTTCCAAAAAAATCTATCAATATTTTGTCAAAAAACAAAAAAATATAAAAATCTTGCGCTTTTATTTCAAAAAATCCGTTGACATCGGCGGCGTTTTGCGCTACAATCAAAGTAGAAAGCGAAGGGGGGGATCACTGTGACTTCGGATGAATCCGTGGAGAGCCTCGGTATTTACGTGAATCGGCGCATCGGCAAAAGCTCAATGCTTGAAATGCACGACCATACGTATTACGAGATCTTTTTTCTTGAGAAGGGAGAAAGAGAATACTTCGTCGGCGATCGCTTTTATAAGATAAAGGGATCGCAGATCGTTCTGATCCCGCCGTGCGTTTTGCACCGCACCGTTGGCGGCATTGCGCACCGAACGCTTTTGCATATTGACGAAGGGTATCTTTCGCGGTATTTTTCACCCGCGATCGTAGAGAGCCTTTCCTGCCTTGACGGCGTTTCGGTCTTGCACCCCGCGGGCGAGGATGCGGCGCGGCTTTCGGCGCTTTTTCAGTCCCTGCTTGTGTGCTATGACAGGCAGATCGCGCAGGGCGGGCAGGAGGCACTGCTTGCCGGCTATACCTTTGAGATCTTGTTTCTCCTTTCGGACAAGGAGAGGATCGGCGAGCAGGAGGAGCACGCGCCGAGACGCATGGAGGAGATCGTTCGCTATATTCATGAAAATTATGCAAGCATCCGCAGCATCGGTCAGCTGGCAGACGAGTTTTTTATCTCCAAATACCATCTGTGCCACTTGTTCACGAAGCACCTCGGTCTTTCGATCGTTTCCTATATAAATATGATCCGCGTGCGCGCGGCCTGCCGTGCTTTGGATGATGGGGAGCGAAACATCACGGCGCTTGCGCTTTCCTGCGGCTTCAATTCCAGTGCTTATTTTTGCAAGGTGTTTAAGGAGCAGATGCGTCAAACGCCCCTTGAGTATCAGAAAAGCAGAAGGGAGAGGGAGAAAAGATGAGAAGAGAGGATCTCTATCTACGCACCGAACGCCTGCTCGGCGCCGAGGGCATGAAGCGCCTTGAAAATGCCCACGTGCTCGTGTTCGGTCTCGGCGGCGTTGGCAGCTATCTTGTGGAGGCGCTTGCGCGCAGCGGCATCGGCGCTCTGACGCTCGTGGATGCGGACGTCGTGGATATAACGAATATCAACCGCCAGCTCGTGGCAGATCTTTCCACCGTGGGAAAGGATAAGGTTGAGGTGGCAAGGGCGCGCGTGCGCGCCGTGAACCCCGAATGCCGCGTAGAGGTGCGCAAAATGCTCTACCTTCCCGAAAACAGCGGCGAATTTGATTTTTCTTCCTACGATTATATAGCGGATGCGATCGATAACGTGAGCGCAAAGCTTTCGCTTGCCTGTGAGGCCGACCGCACGGGAACGCCGCTGATCAGCGCAATGGGCACGGGCAATAAGCTCCACCCGGAGATGTTAGAGCTCGCGGATATTTCCAAAACCTCGGTCTGCCCCTTGGCGCGTGTGATGCGCACGGAGCTGAGAAAGCGCGGCATCCATCACTTGAAGGTGGTATATTCCAAGGAGGAACCGATCCGCCCTGCCGCCGAAAACGGCGAAAGAGTGGTTGGAAGCGTGTCCTTCGTTCCTTCCGTTGCGGGGCTTATGATGGCGGGCGAAATCATCAGAAATATAGCAAATTGCAAATAATTGTTTACCAAATAAGGGAATTTGGATCATGAGAAATAAAAAAAGAAAGATTGAAACCGCCTCGGGGCATATGCTTTATTGGTGGGGTAATAAATTTATCAAGCGGCTTGCCTCAAAAAGAGCGCGCAAGGCGGCAGAAAAGGAAATGAAGGAGCAAGCCGAGCGTGACGATGCGCCGCAAAAAACATAAAAAATTTAATAACAAGAAAACACGGAGGTGCTATGTGAAAATAGCATCTCCGCGTTTTTATTCGGTTACACCTGAATGTGAAGGCCCCCTGCGTATTGTTATTGCTTTAAAAGCTCGTGGATATCCACCGATAATACGTCTGCGATCGCATAAAGCTCAATATCCGTTACGGTTCTGGAATAGTCTTCAATTCTGGAAACCGAGCCGCGACAAACGTACACGCCGTAAAGCTCCAGCTTATCCGAAAGTGCCTGCTGACTCATATTACGCTGTGTGCGGAGCTTTTTAAGATTTTCACCAATGAGATTCTTTTTCTCCGTATCTATAATTCTTGCCATAAAATATCTCCCTTTGTCTTGACATAGGACATATCTTATGATATACTAAATTCAAGAAAACTTTGTCTTATGATAAGACAAAGAAAAAATTTAAAGGGTGTAAGTATGAAAGATATCGGTGTAAAAAAGGAAATAGATAAATTGGGAAGATTGCAGATTCCAAAAGAGATCAGGGAATTGTACCATCTTCAGGGCGAGGTTGCACTTATAAATACAACCGAGGGACTACTGATCAAAAAACCAAAGTACATCTTAATAAAGATCGAAAATGAAAGCAAGGAATGATTATATTTGCAGTTATTATAAAAATAAAACACAGAGCCTTCTGCGATGGTCTTGTATTCCATCACAGAAGGCTCTGTTCTTGCTATATAAGGAGCTTTTGGATAATTACATTTTGGATTGCAACAGCTCCAGGATTAGCACGAGGTTTCTCGTGATATGGAAGGGGTCCTTGACGGGGAGAGCCACCACCTTGTCCTGCGGTGCGCCCTCGCGGGTGCGGATCTGGATCCATTCGCGGATCTCGGGATCCTTGCTCGGGAAGGTATCGAAGGTATAGGCAAACACCCTTTCAAACCAGGCAAGGAAGTCTGCATCTTTGCTTTCAAAATAGAAGAGAAGCGAGGTGTAGAGTGCCTCGGAATGCACCCACCAGAGCTTACTGCCCCAATCCGAGAGCTGATCGGTCATTTTTTCGGTCTCCACGCCCGTATAGTCGCCGAGCGGCTCACCGCCCTCGATGCCCGAGAAGTGGAGAATGCCGCCGTATTTCTCGTCCCAGCCGTTTTCGAAGGCTTTTTTTGCAACGGCGGCAATTTTTTCGTTCCATTTTGCTTCGCCGCAAAGCTCGCCCGCCTCGTGCATAAACCACATATCCTCGATCGTATGGCCGGGGTTCATGTGCTGGCCGAGGATCTGCGGAAAGAAGGCGTTGCTCTCCGAGAGGATCACCTCGTGCATCACGCTTTGCTCGTCCACGAAGTGGTCAAGGATATCCTCGGTGTAGCCGCGCACGAGCGTACGCAGATACGCACCGTACGGTGCATCCATTGCATCCGCCGCAAGGCAAAGCTCCTTTGTCGTGTTGGACATGATCATGGGGATGCCGTGCGCGCGATACTTTTTCGAGAGCGGATAGGGCAGGGTGTTAAAGCTGCCATCTTCAATGCGCGAAGCGCAGGAGGCGTGGAGCTTTTTCGCAAATTCGTAGGCCTCCCTGTCACCGCTCGTAAGCGCATAGCGTGCAATGCCGATCACGGCAAAGCAGTCCGCGTAGATGCTCATATCAAGCGCCTCGTAGCCCTCCACTCTTTTCGGAGAGCCGTCACGGTTCATTAAGAACACACAGCGCAGATCGTTTTCGCCCATCAGGCAGTGCCGCATGAGAAATTTTGCACCCTGCTCTGCAAGGCGGAGAAATTCCGCGCGCTCCGCTTTGCTGAAGTCTACGCCCTGTGTGGCGGAGAGCTTAGCGAACATCCAAACGAAGCGACCCTGGCTCCAAGTGTATTTGTCGTAGGAAACGAGCCTCTCGCCCTTGTTATCAAAGCAGTTTAAAAATCCGCCGTATTCCTTGTCCTCGCATCTTTGCATCCAGAAGGAAAGGATCCCGCTTCTTAATTCGTTTTCAAAGAAGCCGTGCAGCTTTCGGATATCGTTTCTTTTCATGTCGTAATTCCTCTTATGATAAGTCAAGATCCAAGATCTCGGACAGAGCGAGAACGCTTTTGTCCGTGGCGGTCTTCAGCCGTTCAAAGGAGGCCTTGCCGGAGTCGTCGTATACGCCGACGGTGAAAACACCGGCGGCCTTTGCCGTTTCGCAGGCGCCGAGATTGTCATCAAAGAAAACGAGGTTTTCCTTTTTGCAGCCCGTGCGTGCGCAAAGGCGGTCGTAGATGGCGGGATCGGCCTTCGTTGTGGAAAAATCGTCACAGCTGAAAACGCCGTCGAAGAGCGGCGTGAACCCCAGGCGTGCAAGGCAAGGGTCCAGCATATGGTGCGGCGAGGCCGTGAGCACGAAAAGGCGGTGTCCCCGCGCCTTCAAGGTGCGTAGCGTGTCCCCCACGCCCTCCTTTTCGGGGATCTCGTTACGGTATTTCGGTAAAGCGTATGCATCCATGCGGCCGATCAGCTCCTCAAAGGAGGCCTTCACGCCGAAGGTCTCGCGGAAATACCGCGCCGTGCCCGCATCCCCCAAGGGGGTGATGATCTCTATAATATTTTCGGGATAAGAAACGCCCTCCTCTATGAGGATGCGGAGCATCTTTCCGCCCCAGGTGGGCATGGAGTCCACGAGCGTTCCGTCAAAATCAAAAACCAAATCCTTCATTGTCATGTATCCTTTGTGATGCTAAGAATAATATAAAAAAACATCGTTTTCGTTCTCGCCGAATATGACATCCCAAAATCACATAATCGTTACCATATTTTCAGTAATCGTAAAGGAAACGCTCATAGCAACACCGTTTCTCTCGATCCCGAAAACCACCGTGCTTCCAACGCGTGCGGCAAACATATTTTCGATCAGCTGAAACTTTCTTTGGATCTCGATGGTATTGCCGTCGATCGTGATCGAGCGGATCACGTCGCCCTCGGAAAGCTTGCCCTCGGCAAAGCTTCCGTCCGAGAGAGAGGAGATCGCAACGGTTTCGATAATGGCGATCTTGCCGCTCTCGGTATCGTATACCGCCTTGGAGGAGGAAACGGAGGGAACAACGCCGAGAACGCAACGCGTGGCAACGCCATCCTCACTTGAGAGGATGCTCTCGGTCAGATGCTTTGCAACGTTGGAGGGGATCGCGTAGGCAATGTTTTCAATATCGGAATCTGCGATCTTGGCGTTCACGATGCCGATCAGGCATCCGCTTTCGTCAAAGAGGCCGCCGCCGGAGTTGCCTCCGTTGACTGCCGTATCCACACGCATCACGCGCATACTCACGTAGCTCGTGCTCGTCACCGAAAGAGTGATCTCCTCGCTATCCACGCTGACGTAGCCTGCCGTGGCGGAAATGCCCATGCCCGCAGGGTTTCCGATCGCGATCGCAGTGTCCAGCACCGAGACCTTGTCCGAGTTGGCAAAGGTGGCGGGAGCGGCAATGCTCTGCTTCAGAACGGCGGAGCTCGTTACCTTCAGAACGGCAATGTCGTAGTTGGCCGAGCCGCCCACAAATTCGGCAGGAATGGCATCTGCCTCGTTCTCCTGCCCGTAGAGATAGAGCTTGATGTCGTCGCTGATGTGATCCTCCGTGGTGGCGGCACTGTTGTATACCACGTGGTAATTCGTGATAATGAAGGCATCGCCCTTTTCCTTATCGAGCCGATAGATCACGCCCGAGCCGTAATAGAGCGTTTCGCGCAGGGAGGTCTGAGGCGAGCCGAACCAGCCGGAGGAGACAAGCTCCTCAAAGCCGCATTCGATGCTTACCACCGAGAGCAAGGCCTTGGCCGCACCGAGACGGGAGGCATCCTCCGTGGCGTTGATGGTGACATTATACTCGTCGCCTGCGGCGGAGGTCTGCAGCTCCTTCAGGGCCTCAAGGTCTGCCTTCGTGGCAAAATCCGAGGGGATCAGAGAGCAGCCGCAAAGCAGCAGCGTGCAGATCAAAAGGCAAAGCGAAAACGCTGTTTTTTTCATAAGTAACTCCTTTAAGGGATTTTTCGTTGGCTATAGTATAATCTTTTTTTGTGAAACCTATGTGACGAAGCAGGGTACTTTTTATAAACTTATTTAAAAATTTAATATAAAAACGCGATGCTTGCGAAATAATCGGAAAGAACCTCCCTGAAAAACGCCCCGCATTCCTTGACAAAGGGGAAATGCGTGTGCTACAATACATATATAAAAGAAAGGGAGACTGTGCGCATGAAAAATAAGCACGAGGGTAGATCCTGCCCGGATCGCATCAGCGAGACAGGCATTCGCGCCCATCTCAGTGCGGACGCGCCTCCGATCTTCGTTTACGAGGAGATATCCTCCACAAACGATGCCGCAAGGGCGCATGCGCTTGCGGGCGGCGGCTCGGCCGTTTTTATTGCCGAGCGGCAAACGGCGGGGCGCGGGCGGCGCGGCCGAAGCTTTTCCTCCCCTGCGGGCGGCGGCATCTATATGAGTCTGCTCGTATATCCCTCGCACGGTGCGGGAGACGGTGTTTTGCTCACCACGGGGGCGGCTGTCGCCATGTGCCGTGCCGTTCAGGATGCGGCGGGGGTCCTTCCCGAGATCAAGTGGGTAAACGATCTGAAGCTTGGCGGCAAAAAGCTCTGCGGTATTCTTACCGAGGGGGAGATCGATCCCGAAAGCGGATGCTTTCGCTATGCGGTGATCGGCGTTGGCATCAACGTTCGCGCCGTGCCGCCCGAGGTTGCCGATATTGCTACCGCGCTGGATGCGCACGCGGCAGAGCCCGTGGACCGGGAGCTTCTCGCCGCACGGATGATCGCGCGCATTTTGGAGAGCCTCTCCGAGGACGGTGCGGCGCAGATCGAGGCCTATCGCGCACTTTGCCCGATCGTGGGACGGGAGGTCACTGTGATGCGCGGCGAGGAGTGCTTTTTTGCCACGGTGGAGCACATCGAGGACGACGGCGCTCTGCGCCTTTCAAGGGACGGCGAGACCCTCTGCCTCTCCTCGGGTGAAATTTCTATCAGAGAAAAGTAAAAGCATATAAAGGACGAAAAAATGAAGCATTCTTTGACTTATCTTTTATCGGAGCTTGCGCTGTACGCGCAAAAAAGCGGACTTCTTCGCGCGGAGGATGAGACCTACGTGATGAACGCGTGGCTTTCGCTTCTGCACGCGGGCGAGCTTTCCGAGGAGCGTGCGTGTGAGGCACGCTCTGCCGAGGAGATCCTCTCGGAGCTTTGCGACCTTGCGGGCGAGAACGGTGTGATCGACAAGGAGAGCACCGCGGAGCGCGAGCTGCTGGATACTGCGCTGATGGGCGTTCTCACGCCTCGTCCCTCCGAGGTGATCGATCGCTTCTACACGCTCTATGAAAAGGATCCGAAGGCCGCCACCACGGATTTTTACCGTATGCAGGGGCTTGTGAATTACATACGCACCGCGCGCGTGGCAAAGGATCTCAAATGGCAGGTGGAGTCGCCGTACGGCGTGATGGATATTACGATCAATCTTTCCAAGCCCGAAAAGGATCCGAAGGCCATTGCCGCCGCCAAGCTGCAGAAGGCATCCGGCTATCCGAAGTGCCTGCTTTGCCACGAGTGCGAGGGCTTTGCGGGGGATATTACGCGCCCCGCAAGACAAAATCTGCGCCAGATCCCCGTGGAAATGGCAGGAAAACGCTGGTATTTACAGTATTCCCCCTACGTATATTATAACGAGCATTGCATTGCGCTCTCCGCGGCACACGAGCCGATGCGCATCGATCGCTCGAGCTTTGAGAAGGCTTTGGATTTCGTCACCGTGTTCCCGCATTATTTTATCGGCCAGAACGCGGATCTTCCGATCGTTGGCGGCTCGATCCTCTCGCACGACCATATGCAGGGCGGAGCGTACACCTTTGCAATGGCAAAGGCGCCGATCAAAAAAGAGCTTTGCTTTGCGGGATTTTCGGGCGTGCGTGCAGGCATCGTTGCCTGGCCGATGTCCGTCATCCGTCTGGAGAGCGAAAAAAAGGAGGACCTCGTCCGTCTTGCGGATAAGATCCTCGGCGTATGGAGAGAGTATAGCGACGAGAGTGCACAGATCCTTGCCCGGTCGCAGGGCGAGCCGCATAACACCGTTACGCCTATCGCAAGGCGCGTGAAAGATGCGTATCAACTCGATATCGTGCTTCGCAACAACCGCACAACGGCGGAGCATCCGCTCGGCCTCTTCCATCCCCACGCCGAGCTGCATAATATAAAAAAGGAAAATATCGGTCTGATCGAGGTCATGGGTCTTGCCGTGCTCCCCGCCCGTCTGAAGGATGAGATGGAGGCCGTTGCCGATGCCATTCTTACGGGCAAGGATCTTGCGCTTTCGGAAAAAACCGCAAAGCATAAGGCATGGGTTGCATCCTTCATCGGCGGCTATTCGATCACGAAGGAGAACGTACGCGATGTTCTTTTTGCCGAGATCGGAAAAACCTTCGTACGCGTTCTTGAGGATGCGGGTGTTTATAAAAACACCGAGGCAGGAGACCGCGCATTTTTGCGCTTTATCGATGCAGTAAACGCATAATGCAAACAATTATTTGCATTTTAATGGATAATATCGCCTAAAAGATCGATCCCAAAGAAAAGAAGGGCGTTGCGAAGAATAAATTGCAGAAAAACGGCTGCAAGGCAGATCACCATGCAGGTGTAGCCGAAGCGGCGCGTTGGAAAGCGCCCCTTGCCAAGCAAAAAAAGGAGCATTCGGGCATCCGAGAGAAGCAGGAGTGCGGCCGTGATCGGCAGAGGCGCATAGAAGCGCAGAGCTGAAAGGATGCGCCCTCTGCAGAGCGCGAGCACCGCGCGCGAGCCGCCGCAGCCGGGGCAATAAAAATGAAGCTCGCTTGCCACGCGGCAGGAGAAAAGCCCCCAGCCGTTTTTCTGCGAAAAGTAAACGGCGGTCGCATAAGCGAGAACGAAGAGAAAAAACGGCAGCTGCAAAAGCAGCCATCGCCGCGCGAAGGCAGATTGCTTTTCCATGGGCGTTTCCTCCTCTTTTTGGTTTTTGTATGCGCGTTTTTCTTCATTTTATCATAAAATAAAAAAACTTGCAATCCCATCTTGCAACTTTGCGCAAAATATGTTAAAATAATATAAATTACAACGAGACTCGCAGAAAGGAGTTATCCATGAACAACGAAGATTTCGGATATGATCAGAATCAAAATCGAGGCCCCGAGGATGGCGGAGCATACCAAAGCGCGCAAGCAGATGCGGAAAACATTTCGGAAGTGATCGAAAATCTTTCCAAGCCGCGCACGATGATCTATTCCATTCTTTCACTGATCCTTGGCATTGCCTCCTTTATTCTTTGCTGCTGCGGCGGCTGGTTTGGCCTTGGTCTCGGCGTGCTTGCGATCGTGTTTTCAATCGTTTCCCGCCGCCATCTCGGGTATTTTGACGGTATGTCGATCGCGGGACTCGTGCTCGGCATTTGCGGCACGGTGTTCGGCCTCGTCGTCGTGGCATTGGAATTTTTGACCGCGAGCGGTGTGCTCGATGCGTATCTGGAGCAATTCTTCCTTGAAATGGAGGAGGATCTCGGAGGCGGTTTTCCCACCGATGAATTTTAATGGCTGACAGCCCACAAACGAAACGATAAGGATGGACCTATGCCCAAAAAAACGAAAATTTCGCTTATCTCGCGCCTGCATTTCTTTAAGCTTATTTTTCGGTCGGCACTCTTTCTCAGCGTGCTGGCGTATTATATCGTGAACCGCGTGCGCGGTTCACGATTTTCATTTGACGACGTGGAAAACCGCCCCGTGATTCTGGCGGTGATCGGTATCGTCTTTCTTTCGGAGATGATTCTGCGCTTCTTCCCGTCCGGCCTTGAGAGCATGGGCTGCCAAAAGCAGTTTGCGCGCAATTATATCCCCGCGGAGACGGCGGGGGAGAGAAAAAGCACCTTTCGCTCCACACTTGCCGTCGCTCTTTGTTGGATCGGCCTGAACGCCGTGATCGGCGCGGCCTACTTCATCGGCTGGATCGACCAAGGCATCCTGCTTCTCATCAGCCTCTTTTACTCGGTCTGCGACATGATCTGCATTCTCTTTTTCTGTCCCTTCCAGACCTGGTTTATGAAGAACAAATGCTGCGGCAGCTGCCGTATTTATAACTGGGATTACGCCATGATGTTCACGCCCTTGATCTTCATTCCGCACTTCTTCACCTGGGGACTGCTCGGTGTGGCGCTTCTTCTGATGCTGGTGTGGGAGATCACGGAGCTTTTACATCCCGAGCGCTTCCGCGAGCAAACGAACGAGTGCCTCTCCTGCAAAAATTGCAAGGAAAAGCTCTGCCACCACAAAAGTCAGCTGCGCCGCTTCCTGCGCAAAAACAAGGAAAAACTGATCCTCAAGGGCAATGCCGTGATCGAAAAGGTCAAGACCATACGAAAAAAATAAACCGCACACTGCGCCGATAATAAAGGTTCTCTTTCGCTTGACAATTTGCATAAGATGTGATACAATGTCTATATTTCTATTTTTGGAAGAGAAAAAACTACGCAGGGAAGTGAAAATAAGATGAAAAAAAGCACCGTATCCTCGCTTTTGTGCCTTTTGGCGGCGGCCATCTGGGGCTTCGCCTTCACGGCACAGAAGGCGGCGGCCGCCGTTCCGCCGTTTATGCTGACGGCTGCGCGCGGATGGATCGCGGGGCTTTTTTTGATTTTGGTGATCCTGCTGTTTGATAAGCTGCGCGGCGGCGAGCGGCGGCTCTTTTCGAAAAAGGGCCTTGACGTGACGAGGATCGAATGGATCGGCGGCGTGGTTTGCGGCCTCGTGCTGGCCTCGGCCAGCGCCTTTCAGCAGTTCGGCATCGTTGGCACGGATGCGGGCAAGACCGCATTCATTACCGCGCTCTACGTGGTGATCGTTCCGATCTATGCGCTCTTTCTCGGCCGCAGATCGCCTCTGCACGTTTGGATCAGCGTGGGGATCGCGGTGATCGGCTTCTATTTCCTTTGTATCACCGAGAGCTTCTCGCTTGCTCCCTCGGATCTTTTGGTGCTGATCTGCGCGCTGATCTTCGCTCTGCATATCATGGTGATCGACCGTTTCGGCGAAAGATGCGACGGCATCCGAATGTCCTGCATTCAGTTTTTCACCGTGGGCGCGGTGGGCACCGTGCTCTCGCTGATCTTTGAGCACGGAGCATCTCTTTCGTGCTTGTGGGGAAACGTGTTTCCCATTCTTTTCCTCGGTATCGGCTCAAGCGGCATCGCCTATACGGCGCAGATCCTCGGCCAGAAGGGGGCAAATCCGGCCGTGGCCTCGGTGCTCCTATCGATGGAATCCGTGTTCGGCGTATTGGGCGGCGCCGTGGTGCTCCATGAGACGCTGACGGGCAGAGAGTTGCTCGGCTGTGCGATCGTGTTCCTTGCGGTAATTCTTTCTCAGCTTCCCGTAAAGGAATGGATAGATAAGAGAAGAATAAACAAAAAGTAAACAAATATAGTCAAATCATGAAAAGGAGATCGGAAGATGGCTTTTATTACGTATATGCGTGACTTCAATTTGGTAACGGTCTTTGCGAGAATTTTTCTTGCTTGCTTGGCGGGCTTCATTCTGGGCGTAGAGAGAGGTAAGCACGGGCGCGTTGCGGGAATGAGAACGCACATCCTCGTCTGCGTTGGCTCTGCGCTGACGATACTGATCGGTCTTTTCGTTGTTGACGAGCTTGGCATTGGCCAGGATGCCACGCGTATCGCCGCACAAACCATCTCGGGCATCGGCTTTCTCGGCGTTGGTACGATCATGGTGCGCGGAAAGAGCCAGGTCATCGGCTTGACCACGGCGGCAGGCCTTTGGGCGGCGGCGGCCATCGGTCTTTCCTTTGGCGCGGGCTTCTACGAGGGCGGTATGCTCGGTACGCTGATCGCGATTTTGGTCAACGGACTTTTGCCGAAGATCGAATACCGCTACAAGCTGAGCCGTGTTTCCTACGTTTTCTACGTGGAGATCGCCTCGGTCTATGACGTGCAGCGCTTTGTGGATAGTCTTGAAAAAAATTACCCCGTGCAGGAGGTGGAGATCACCAAGCCCAACAGCGGCCATTCCTCGCACGTTGGTATCAATATCATCGTGTTTGCAAGACAAACACAGCTTTCCGAGGAGCAGATCCTTTCCGAGCTTGCGGCGAGGGAAGAAACTGTGTTTGCTATTAAGACGGTCTAAAAATACGCTGTGCCGCGTGACGGTCAAGGCGTATATGGAACGCCTCAACGTTTGTGATAGATTCGCTTTGAAGGCGTGAAAGGACAACGAATGAAATTGACGGAAGAACAGCTGCGTGCAGTGGCGCTTGGCGCCGTGCGTATGCCGATAGAGGATGGAAATCTGCGCTTTTACCGCTTTTCCGAGGCGGAAGATGCATTTTACAACGAAAGAAACACGAGTTTTCACGATCGCTCGCTTTGCTGCGCGGGCGTGAAGCTTCTTTTTAAAACCAACAGCGAAACCCTCGGGCTCGTGGCCGAGACCGAGAAGCGTTCATCGCGTACTTATTTTTCGTTTGACGTGACCGTCAACGGTGCGTATCTTGGCAGTTTATCGAATTTTTCCGAGGAAACGCTCCCCGTGGATTACACCGTGGAAAACTATCCCCTCGGCCGCTTTGAAAAGGAATTTTCTCTCGGTGCGGGCGAAAAGACCGTTGCCGTGTATTTCCCTGCCTTGGTGCGCGTCACCGATTTTGCTCTCACGCTTGCGGATGGCGCGAGCGTGATTCCCATCAAGCCTGCAAAACGGCTTCTCGTTTACGGCGATTCGATCACACAGGGGTATGATGCGCGCTATCCTGCCCGCCGCTATGCGATGCGCCTTGCCGAGGCGCTGGATGCCGAGGAGATCAATAAGGCCATCGGCGGCGAAGTGTTCTGCGCAGGGCTTGCAGAGCTTTCGGACGAAGAAAACATTGATTATATCACGGTTGCTTACGGCACCAACGATTGGTCCACCACAGATGGGGAAGATTTTCTCTCGGAGGCGAGAGCCTTTTATTCCGCGCTTTCAAAGCGTTACGCGCAGGCGAAGATTTTTGCCATTACGCCGATCTGGCGTGCAAATACAGATGAAGCAAAGCCCTTCGGCCCATTTGAAAGCGTGAAGGAAAAGCTTTCCCAGGCAGTGCAGGGGCTTTCGAACGTCACGCTGATCGACGGAATCGATCTTGTACCGCACGATACGGCACTTTTTGCGGATCTGCGCCTCCATCCCCGCGACGAGGGCTTTGATCTCTATGCGGAGAATCTGATCGGGAAGATCAAGGCGTATCTTGAGGGTTGCGATGCTTGAAATGATATCAAAGGAGGAGTGTTCATGGTACGACTGACGATAGATCGATATTTGAATCAGCGTGGCATTACGCGATATGAGCTGGCAAAGCGAACCGAGATTAAATTTCAAACGATAGACCGCTACTATAAAAATCGCGTTGTTCGCTACGACAGTTATATTTTAGATCGTATATGCATGGCTTTGGAATGCGACCTCTGCGATATCCTTGCGTATGTGAAGGACGAGGACGTATCCGCGCCATGATCCGAAAAAAAGGGGCTGGCGCCTCCCCGCGCAAGCGAAAATGACGAAAATCAAATGAAAACTCACTTTTTTTGATAAATGAGCTAAAAAATATGATCTAAGGTTGAAATTCTGCGAATTTCTCCATCAAATTTTAGTCATTTTCTATTTCCGTTTT
>JAGBCA010000039.1 GCA_017938205.1 Clostridia bacterium | reverse complement strand
TATCGGCATAGTCGAAGCCGTATTCCTTCATTTTCTTGTATCGATCCTCACCGTAAGGATAAAATAAATCTGTTTTTGATCCGAGCTTCATAGCTAAAATTCCTTTCTGATACTCTTTCCTTAAAAAATATTTTCTATAACCGTTTTTGCGATTCGGCAAGCAAGCGCGTGCTTGCTCGGCGGATGAATATCATCCGTTTCGGATATATCCCTTGAAATAACGGTATAAACCTTTGGAACAAGGGAGGAAATTTCCTCTTGCGCGCGCTGGATCAAGTGCCACCCCTCGCCGAGGGCGATGCGCGATTCTGTGTCAGCAAGCTGAACGATAACGAAGGGAAGCTCCGAATTTTTAAAATCCTGCCGCCAAGCGTGGATCAGCGCTTCAAGCTCTCGAAGATAAACCGCCCCCTCCGCAGGCGAAGCATCGCTTTCGCCCTGATACCAAACAACGCCGCTCAGGGTGTAGGGGATCACAAGTTTCAGCCATTGATCGTAAAGAAAAGCATCACAGTTCCATTCACCGTATTCTTCATGGTAATGATCTAAAAACTTTTCTTCCTTGGATAAACGAATTCCGATTTCTTCAAGCGTGCCCTCGGGCATCCAGCTCTCGATCACGGATGCACCCTGCGCACAGCATATAACGCCAATGGCAACCCCTTTTTTCAGCATGCATTCCTTGCCTGCAATGTAGCCGAGCGCACTCCAGCGCACCGCGTCTGCACCGTTGGCTAAGCACCATGGAGTTGCAATACCTGCGTCCGCGATCCTCATATAACGAAGCAAGGGAAGGGCATCGGAATAGTATTCCTTCGGTGTGTTGGAATCCTTAAGAGTGCAGGACATATTGGATTGCCCGGAGAATAAAAGCACCTCACCAATATAAATATCGCTGAGCGTCTTTTTCTCCTCATCGCTCGAAAATTCGAGCGTATAAGGGCCGCCGTAATCCATTTCGGGCAATTCGACACACCAGGTGTCTGCATCGGAGCGAATATCGATCGAAAACTCGCCAAGCCGCACGACCGCGCACCCTCTTCCGCTTCCGAAAATCGCGATTTTCTTGTTTGCCGCAAAAACGGCGTGATCGGAAAAAATAGGATTCAATTTCATATTGATTTTTTTCCTTACAACAGTTTTGTTTTACGATCCAATTATAGCATATATTCCATTCGTTTGTAAATGTTTTTTCTTTAAAAAACATTTATTTAAAAAAATGCTGCACCGTTTATTGCCACTCGTTGCTACAAATATAGCGAAAAACTTGATTTTTAAAACTGTATATGATATAATACCTATGTTCATTTTTAGTATATAGAATTTACGGGTGTATTATGGAAGATAAAAGGAAATATAAATTGGTCGCCAGCGACCTTGACGGAACGCTTCTCGGCAAGGATAAACGCGTGAGCAAAGAAAACCTGCAGGCCATCAAAGAGATGCGTGAGCTTGGTGTGGAATTTGTTCCAACCACGGGGCGCACCCTGAGCGAGATGCCAAAGGAGCTGTTAGTCGATCCCGCCGTGCGCTACTTCATCACCTCGGACGGCGCGGCGGTTTGGGATAAAGAGCAGGGAAAAATGATCCTCGCGCACTACATTCCCGCTGAAACTGTAGAATTTATAATGAATACGGTAAAGCCATACAATACGTATACGCTCGTTCACGAAAGCGGCATGAATCATTTTGAGCCTAAGCAGCACACCCCCGCGCACCTCGATCGATGCAACGTCGGTCGATCCTTCCGTGATATCGTTGAGGAGTCGGCGACCGGCGTTGACGATATGGATGCCTTTTTAAAGAAATCAAAAGCGATCGAAATGATCTGCATCTTCTTTGAAGATCACGATGCGCTTGAAGCTTGCAAGCACACCTTTATCGAAAGCGGCAAGCTTTGCGCCGTACAATCCGATGAAAACAATATTGAGGTCTTTATGTCCTCTGCAGGCAAGGGAAATACGCTTGCCGCCTTTGCAAAAATGCTCTGTGTGGATATTTCCGGAGTGATTGCGGTCGGCGATAGTGACAACGACGTAACCCTGATAAAAACCGCAGGCCTCGGCCTCGCAATGAAAAACGCCTCCGATGAGCTAAAAGCCCTCGCGGACAAGGTGATCTGCGACAATTCCGCCCACTGCGCAAAATATATACTTGAAAATTTCATAAAGTAAAACCAAGCGCCGCGATCCAAAGGATCGCGGCGCTTGCTATACATAAAGATTGATTAGGAAAAATTACAAGAGGATCATAGCTGGAGTATAACAAAAATTGCATAGCCGGTTGAGATAAGAAACATGAGAATTGAATAGAAAAACCTAAAATCAAAAATCTTCTTTCTCAAATATGCCACGATTTGTTTTATAGCAAAAAACAATCCGGTTAGAACAAGAAGAAATCCGATAAGGACGGGAAGTGAACTATAACCGGAGAACATTTGAGGGGCGGATAAATAGTTGACGGCAATAATACCAATAATTGCTATAAGTTCAAACAACAGGAACAACGTGTCTTTTCTTTCTTTTTCTCGTTGTTTGGCGTTGGCTATTTGATCCTTAGCGTTTAATATTTGTGCAGTCGAATCTTTAAAGTCGCCAAGTCTTTCGAAAATGGTAATAGCTTCTTTAATTTGGTTTACATCAGAAGATTGACAAGCTTTGCACGCTAAAAAATATGCGCCTTCTTTTTTTAGCAAGTGCGTATCGATTGATTTCAGATCAGTCAAAGCGGAATTGCATTTGTGACATCTTTGCTCAATGGTATGATTGATGGAGCCACAAGTGCAGAGCCACAAATCTTTTGTTTCAACGATAGTGTGGTTAGCGTTGTTTCCGAAAATGTTTTTATATCCAATCAATGTTTCGTGATCGGAAATTAAGGATTGGATTGCATTTTGCGCAGGGATAGGATTCCAAGCATCGGTTTGGTTTTTCCAAATCGTATTATCGCAAAAACCAACTTCCGTTACGCGTGCAGAAAAAGATCTGACTGAGGTATTTGCAATTCTGATAGGACGATTTGAACCGAAATCTGAATCTCGTGCTTCGTTTAGATCAAGATATTCATAGGTGACATTCTCTTCGATTGGACGCTCGACGGAATCGAAGCATTTCAGTTCAACCTTGACAAGCTTGACCGTCTTTTGCGAAATGTTTTGAAATTTCAGCTGTGCAATCAGCCAACTTGTTTCATTGTCTTTATGAAGTGCGCCGGCTTTTATAACAATCGGTGCCCCCTCTGTGTATAAGTTATTACATAGTGAAAATATTCGGCTATATCTCTCGCTCATTCTAAAAACCTCTTAAAGTTCGGGAAGTATATCATCGGATTGGTTATTGGTTGCAACACCGTAGCCGTTGGCCATCTTTTTGGTATTACCAACAATTTCTGCAAGGCCGTTCATACAGTGTGATGTTACAAAGGCTGGGAGCGAAAGAATTAAACCGCCGGCAGAAAACGCAAAGAACATCCACCAAAAGTCATCAGCATCGATACAAAGCATAATGAATCCGGCAAATGTGAATAAGCCGATGATAAGATAAGCGCAAATGTGGATAATGTTAGCCCATTTTTTGATAGCGAGTTCTGCGGAATAGTTTTCTTGATTCATGTTTTTTCTCCTTGTTTGATTTTGTTTTTTCGATGCGCTTGGCAGAGTAAAACTGCCTCAAAAAATAAAAAAGTGCGACAGCCAAAGCCGTCGCACCGAAAAACGCCGACTCCAATTGTCGCCAAACAAAAACTAACGATATGGATAGCTCACCACACCAACTTAGCGGAACCAGCGTTTTTACCTAATTCTGAAAGTTGATGTGCAAAAATGAAAAAAGGGTATAATACCCCCTATAAAATACAGAGAGCTGTTCCTTTGATCGTTATTCGTTTTTGTTTGGCAATCTCATTATAGCACCACGCGCGCAAAAAGTCAAGAAAAAAATGCTCTCGTAATCAAAAGTCCCGAATGAAGCAAATGCGCATCATTCGGGACTTGAATTTTTTATGTATTAACCCTTCGGATACACCACGGTCGTTTCCACCGTAGTTGTTCCTTTTTCAAACCGATATTTCACGGCCTTGATCTCGCAACGGGGGAAAATCAGATTGGCGTTCGGCTCGCAGGGCAGAAGCACCTCTTCGCCGCCTCCGTGGATTTCACCACCGCCTCCGATCGGAGTTGCAAAAGCGGTATCGTACGCAGTGCAGTCAAAATCCGCCGTAACTGTGTGACGGCGAATGTGTCCGCCGTCCGTGGGTGTCAACACCGTTTCCACAGTGATGCCTCGGCACGGAGACCATTTTGAATAATGACAACCGTTCGCATCCATGCGGTGCTCCATGCATTTTCCGCGATAAAAGATTCTCTCGTCGATCTCAAAGGCAAGCGTGCTGTCGGGCGATGCGTTGTAGATCGAATCCGTGCTTCTCGAAACGTTGAAGGCGTATCGCGAGGAATATGCAAACTTTGAGTATTTCTCGGGGTAGTGCGTGGGATGCCAGGTCGCCCACTGTCCGCCCGTCAAAGCAACCGTGTAGCCGTTCACTCTCTGCATCGTCATGTATGCCTCCGGAATCGGCAAAACGGGAGCAAGCTTTGGCAAGGGAAGCGATTCTGCCGTGAAAAATTCGTCATTTTCGTCGATTGCGAGGAAAAGAAATGCTTTCAGCGCCCAATATGGCGAGCCGTACGCATTGTAGAATTCCGCCATATTCAGGTTCGGATACGCATATCCAACGCTGAGAATTCCGCTATTGTCGAAGATCGGCTGCGAGAGCCACCATTCGAAATGCCGTGCAATGATGCCCTTCATCACGCCCATCGGAAAGGGCTTAACGCCCGCAAATACGCATGCGCTGAAGAAGCAGCACTGCGCAAATCGGTAAGTCAGCGAGCGCCCGAAAGCAAGTGCCGATCCGTTTTCGTCAAACCAATACACGAAGCTCTTTGCAAACAGTGCGGCGCGTTCCTTGATGATGCGGCTGTTTTCGGGGTCCTCTTTTTCCATCACCTTTGCGTAGATCAGCGCGTAGAAGTGAAGCGCGAAGGGAATATAGTAATCCACCTGATCGGTATTTCCGTCGTGATACCAGCCGTCAGCGCGATAAAAGCTGTCAAGCGATGCAAGCGAGCGCTTCATGCGCTCCGCATCATATTCCGCGCCAACCGTTTTGAAGCCGAGATTGACAATGAGAGGGAAAAGTTGCCAGTTGTTATTGCTCTGGATCTCGTTGTTCACCTGCATCATCCACGCATGAAAATTCTTCTTTTCCTTGTCGTTAAGCGGATCCCATACCTTGTGCGGCGCAAGGATCAAAGCAAGTCCGAGAGCTGCCATTTCCACGATGCGCTGATCGGAGGAGGATGCGGGGATCTCGCCCCAATATTCAGGGCTTTCGGGATCCGTTCCGCTCACGATGCCTTTAAGGTAGATCTCGTCAAAGTCCTCGCATTCCTCTCCGCCGCCCCAAAGCGGCGCAAGTCCCCACAAAACGCGGGAAAAGGCCTCCATATGCGCGACCTCATCGGAATAGGAAACGCCGAAGCTTCCAAGCTTTATGCCTGCCTTTCCCTCTGTGTAGTAATTTTTTAGCGGCTTGATCATATCTTCAAGGCATTTTAAAAAATCCTGTTTTGTTTTCAGCATAAGATTACCTCGAATTATTATATATCAAAGCAACGATTGATATGAGAGCCAGCGCAAAAGCTGCGTCAGCCAATCGCGGTTGTGATTCATCACGGGGGTATCGTCGAGCGGCAGGCCGATGCCATGGCCGCCGTGCGGATAAATATGCATCTCCACCTCCGCACCAAGGGCGTGCAAACGGGAAGCGTAAAGCAGGGTATTGTCCACGCTCACGCAGGTATCGTCAAAATTATGGAAAAGAAAGGTTGGCGGCACGGGCGCGGCCTGTGTCTGTTCAAAGCTAAGCGCTTTTTCAAGCGCCGCGTGTGACTTTCCAAGCAATGCCTTCGCAGAGCCCGTATGCGTGTATTCTTTTGTCGTATCAAGCGAAATAACAGGGTAGCAAAGCGCCTGATAGTTCGGGCGGTAGTCCTCTGCATCGATCTCATCCATACCTTCTCCTTCCATCGGCTCGTGATAGCCAACCAGCGAAGCCGCGAGATGCCCACCTGCGGAATAACCGAGCGAAACGATCTTGGAAGGATCGATTCCGAATTCCGCCGCGCGGTGGCGAATAAGGCGCATACCGCGTCTGCCATCCAGCAGAGGGCAGGGATAGCCCGCCTCAGCAAATACGCGGTAGATCAGCATAAAAACGGAAATGCCCCTCTCACAGAGATACCGTGCCACGCGGTCACCCTCCTGCACAGGGCGGGAAGGATCATTGCAGTAGCCGCTGCCGGGAATCAGAAACACAGCCGCATCGGTGCGTTTTTCGGTAGGAGCATAGTGCATCATATAAGGAGCATATTCGCCTCTTTCGGGCGCATTCTCCCAAAGCTCATAACGAATGGGTGTCATTGTATATCCTCCATAACTTTAAAAACAAATACAAAAAACGTGGCAGAAGTTAAATTTCTTGAATAATCTTCCAAGCCTCTATCAGTCTTGTTAGACTGAATGCTGCATTGGCGGGCGAGGTGGAAGGCAGGCAGATCGCCTCGCGCCCGATCGTAGGAAGAATATAACGATCATAGTATTTCTTCGCCGTTTTTCCGTTCACAAAGATCGCTTTAATTTCTGCGTGATCGAGAATGCGGGAAAGATTGTTCGCCTTTACGTCCTTGATCGTGCTGTCCGCGCTCCCTTCGATCTCGCAGGAAGCGATCACGTCCCAAAGGGCAATTCCGTTTTTTAAAAGAAAAGCACGCTTTTCAGGTATAGCTTTCGGTTCATCCTCGCCAAAAACTGCGCTGACAACCTTCCAGAAGCGGTTTTGCGGATGCCCGTAAAAGAAAGCCGTCTCGCGTGATTTCACAGAAGGAAAGCTTCCGAGAATCAAGATCCTTGACGCCACATTGAACACGGGCTCGATTGGATGTATGATCATATTAAACCTCAAAATGCACGGTAATATTTGCAAAAAAGCTTATATTTCGTCCTTTATAATTTTCAAGACCTCGTCAAACGCGCGCTTCGTTGTTTGATCGGTCGATGTGTCAAAGATAAAAAACGTATCAACGGCATTTTCGCTTTCAAGCTCTTTTGGCGCGTTGTAGTTGATTTTTCTTACGTATTCTTCCCAATTTGCTATCTTTAACTGATCGCGGTCCGCATTTCTTTCCTTGATCCTTTCAAAGCATACATCGATCGGCGCGCTGACCCATATCAACATCAGATCTGCTTGCAAACCGTGCGCTTTTTCTTTTAAGCTCTGTATGAAGTCGGTATTCCTCACTTCCGTACTGAATGGAGCATTCAGTATTACGGTTTGCTCAAAACGCAGAGCGGAGAATGCAAGATCTAAAATCGTTTCATATTCGCAGGCTCTTAAGTTTTCACGATAAAAATCTCCATCCATATCGGGAGCTTGCCCACAAAGCGCAAAGGAGCGGCGAAGCATGGGGGCGAGCGTATCCTTATCAAGATACGTTACGTTTCCGAGTGCTTTTGCAATAAGCTCGGAAACGTAGGTTTTTCCGCAGGCAGGCGGCGCTGCAACCAATATCAGCTTTTTCTTCATTTTTATGCCTCTGATATGATGAATTCTTACTTTCATTATAATTGAAAACAGCCCTTCTGTCAAGAGTTTAGAGGGTTATTTGCGAGTATCCCTTGACAAAAGAATCTTGCAATGTTATACTGTCCATAGCAATTTTTAAGGAGAAAAAGAATATGTCGATCAATACTCCGATGATTATAAAAGAAGCCTTCCTTTTGCCGAAGGGCGGCGAAGGGAGCAGCTGTGGCGACCGCATCCATATCAGCGATGGCTTTATTGCCGTGATCGACGGTGCAACCCCGAAGGGGGATCGCCTCTGGGACGGTATGCGCGGTGATTCCTTCGTTGCGGAACTTTTGAAAAACGCGCTTTCCGAAATGCCGGGGGAGCTTTGCGCTGCGGATGTGATCGCGCGGCTGAATTCTTTCGTGCGCAAAGAATATCATCGCCGCGGTCTTTCTTTTGAAGCACTTGCACCCGAAGAAAGATTGCAGGCAAGCATCGTGATCTATAGTGTAGCACGGCGTGAGATATGGTCGTTTGGCGATTGCCAATACCGAACGGGCGGCAAGAATTATACCTTCACCCGCAAGGGGGATGCGCTCTTTGCCGATCTTCGCGCGTTCGTTCTATACGTGGCTAAATCTGAAGGCCACCCCACCGAGCCGGATCCCGGCAGAGAAGCGATCCTTCCGTTTTTGAAGCAGTACCTGCGCTTCGCAAACAGCGATTCGGAATTTGGCTATGACGTGATCAACGGCGGAGAGATCCATTCAGATCGTGTAAAGATCACACCTGTTCGAGAGGGGGATCTTGTCGTTCTTGCATCGGACGGCTATCCCTGTCTCTTTGATACCCTTGCTGAAAGCGAAAGCTATCTTGCCAAAGCTCTCGCAGAGGATCCAACCTGCGTTGGTGATCTCCGCAGTACAAAGGGGCTCGTGGAGGGTAACGTATCCTATGATGACCGTAGCTTCGTGAGCTTTATAGTTTCTTGAAATTCGTAATACGAAAGCGGCTCCTCGCAATGGTAGAGCCGCTTTTTCTTTTATTAAAATTCGTTTGCCATTTTCTCGGGGCAGAAGATCTCGTCGAATTTCTCCGCCGAGAGAAAGCCGAGACGGATGCAGGCCTCACGCAGGGAAATGCCCTCCGCATGCGCAAGCTTCACGGTCTTTGCCGCATTTTCGTAGCCGATAAAAGGGTTTAAAGCCGTAGCAAGCATCAGGGAATTGTGCAGGTTTTCGTGCATCTTTTCCTTGTTTGCCTTGATACCAACGGCGCAGTTGTCATTAAAGGAGCGGATCGCATCTGCAAGCAGTCTTGCCGATTGAAGGAAGTTGTAGATGCAAACCGGCATAAATACGTTCAATTCAAAATTGCCCTGTGAGGCAGCCATACCAACGGCAACGTCGTTTGCCATCACCTGCACGGCCACCATCGTTACCGCCTCACACTGCGTGGGGTTGACCTTGCCGGGCATGATGGAGGAGCCGGGCTCGTTTTCGGGAATCGTGATCTCCGAAAGTCCGCACCGCGGTCCGCTTGCCAGCCAACGTACGTCGTTTGCGATCTTCATCATATCGCAGGCCAAAGCCTTCATTGCGCCATGAGCAAAAACAAGCTCATCCTTGGAGGTCAGCGCGTGGAACTTGTTCTTTGCGGACACGAATGGTTTGCCCGTCAGAGAGGCAACCTCCGCCGCCACCCGCTCGGAAAATCCCTCGGGTGCATTCAGACCCGTGCCAACCGCCGTTCCGCCGAGCGCCAGCTCGTAGAGGGCAGGGAGCGCGCGCTTCAAAAGCTCCGTATCCCTTTCAAGGCTGGATCTCCATCCGCTGATCTCCTGTGAGAATGCAATGGGGGTGGCATCCTGCAGGTGTGTTCTTCCGCTTTTCACAATACCGCGGTTTTCCTCTTCAAGCCGCAGAAGTGTTCGGATCAGATCCTCTGCCGCAGGGATCAGCCGATCCTCGATCGCAAGAACGGCTGCAATGTGCATCGCGGTGGGGAAGGTATCGTTCGAGGATTGGCTCATATTCACGTCATCGTTCGGGTGCAACACCTTTTCGCCAAGGATCGCATTGCCGCGCGCCGCGATCACCTCGTTTGCATTCATATTGGATTGCGTTCCGGAGCCTGTCTGGAAAACAACGAGCGGAAAATGCGCATCCAGCGCGCCTGCTTTCACCTCGTCACATGCCGCGATCAGAGCGGAAAGCTTCTTCTCGGTCATCCGTGCGGGAACAAGCGCGTGATTGGCGAGCGCCGCCGCCTTTTTTAAAATACCAAATGCGTGTATGATCTCGGCGGGCATCGTCTCCGTGCCAACGCCGATCTTAAAATTTTCAAGGCTTCTCTGTGTCTGTGCGCCCCAAAGCGCATCGGCCGGCACACGCATCTCGCCCATAGAATCGTGTTCAATACGGTAATCCATTTTCGTTTCCTTTCAGCATGACCTTTTCTCTAAAAAAGATACCATATTTTCACTTTTTTGTCAAGTGCGTTTTTTGGAAGAGATCCTCTCGTTTTCGCCGCTTCTTGACAAAAATCGCGTAAGGTCTTATAATAGAAGCATCATGGTTCGGCCGCTTCGCGCCGAAAAAGGAGCATTTATGAAAAAGACAATAAAGAAGATCGGTGTTTGGCTTGGATTGATGGCCATGCTTTTGAGTCTTTATTCCTGCGCACCCACGGAAGCGGTGACGCTTGCCGCTCCGCAGCTAACGGCGGATGGAATAGCGGTGCGATGGGAGGCTGTGGATGGCGCAGTGGCCTACGAGGTCGCTTGCGGATACGAGCTTGTCAGGCTGAAAAACGATATAACCGAATATGAGGGACGAGAGGGCGAGAGCGTTCGGGTTCGCGCCATCGGAGACGGCACGCGTTATCTTGACAGTCCATGGTCGGAGCCTATTGATTGCGGCCATGTGCATCGGGATGATAATAACGATGAATACTGTGACGGATGCGCGGAATACCTCTTCGTCGTGATCGATTTTTATGCCGTCAATGATCTGCACGGCAAATTCTGTGATACGGATTCTCAACCGGGGGTTGACGAATTATCAACCTATTTTAAAAACGCAAGACAAAGAGACGATCACGTGATCCTTCTATCCTCGGGTGATATGTGGCAGGGCTCTGCGGAGTCCAATCTTACGGGCGGCGCGATCATCACGGAATGGATGAATGCGATGGATTTTTCCTCTATGACGCTCGGAAACCACGAGTTTGACTGGGGCGAGGATGCCATTCGCGAAAATCTCGCCATTGCTGATTTTCCGTTTCTCGCGATCAATGTTTTTGATAACGAAACGGGAAAACGCGCAGATTATTGCGAGCCGTCCGTTATGGTAGATCTCGGCGCCGTGCAGGTTGGCATCATCGGTGCGATCGGCGATTGCTATTCCTCGATCTCTTCGGATATGGTCGAAGGCGTGCATTTTAAAACGGGACTTGCACTTGCATCCCTCGTCCGCGCCGAGGCAGAGCGGCTGCGCGGTGCGGGGGCGGATCTTATCGTTTATTCCTTGCATGACGGCAATTCCATGCGCGGAACGCAAAGCGTGCAAACGAGCGCGCTTTCCTCCTATTATCAGTCCTCGCTCGCAAATTACGTGGATATTGTTTTTGAGGGACATTCGCATTCCTATTACGTTCTGAAGGATGATCTCGGTACCTATCACCTGCAGGGCGGCGGTGAAAACTATGGCATCTCCCATGCCGAGATCAAGCTGGATCTTCGGGGTGGCTTTGCGGTGACCGAGGCGGAAACCGTCAGAAGCACGGTTTACCGTGCTTTAGAGGACGATGCTGCCGCTGAGGCGATCGAGGAAAAGTATAGTTCGATAATTGATTATGCATACGATGTCATCGGCTCTGTGGATTCCCATATGGATTCTGATACGCTATCTGCCGTTATGGCACAGCTTTATCTTGAAGCGGCTCTTGAAAAATGGGGGGAGGATTACGGCATCGTGCTTGCGGGCGGCTATATAAAGACCCGTTCGCCTTATGATCTTGAGGCGGGAGAGGTCTGCTATGCCGATCTTCTTTCTCTGTTTCCGTTCAATAACCGCATGGTGCTTTGCTCCGTATCGGGAGAAAAGCTTTGGTATCAGTTTATCCAGAACGAAAGCTATGCGGTTGCCATGAGTGATTACGGAAACAGCGTATATAACAATATTGATTTTTCAGCTACCTACTACGTCATGGTGGATAGCTATACGCAGCTTTATTCGAAAAATGGCTTGACGGCGGTGGCGTATCTCGACGATACGACCTTTGCCAGAGATCTTCTGGCCGCCGCGATCAAGGAAGGGCGTTTTGAGTAAAAGGGGAATACATAAAGGGCGGTCGCCGAAAAGCGACCGCCCAAAACTTTTTTTATTTGATATTCTTCCACTCGCACATCGGCATTGCGTACTGTTTAGCATCACCAACCGGCTCAACAACGATCGAAAGATCAAATTTCTTCATTCCCTCGAAGCGCACGAGCAGACGGGAGTAGTTGTCTCTCGGATACTCTCCCTCTACCTTCGGCTGCGTTTCGGCAAGGAGGAAGTCGTAGCAGCTGATGGTCTCAAACTTCACGTCAGCATCGGAGAAGAGATATACGTTGATAGCCGCGCCGTCCTCGTAGGACATCTTGCAGCTCTTTCCGTCCTCTGCAATTTCGCACTTGATCTTCGCGCTCTCGAAGTTTGCAACCCAGTAAGCATTTTCCGCTTCCTTGAATTCTGCTTCATCGCGAAGCACCCATGTCTTTCTGTCTGCCGTGAGAAGCATACCTCTCGTTGTTTTTATAGCCTTATCACCGTAAGCCGCGGTGGTGTCAACGATCGAATAGGAAGCCGCATCGGAGGATTTCCATTCGGTGATCGGAGAATTGTTATCCAAAGCCTGACCAAAAGGAAGCGAATTGATAAAGAGGGTATTGTTGCCCTCTGCGTTTCTGCGGAAGAGACGGTTGTTTCCGAAGTAACCACCGGGTAAATTGTAGTAATCCGAGCCGAGGTCGGTAAACCAAAGCTTGCCGTGGTTGTGGTATACGAAGCAGCCGGAGTCGATCTGCTGATGGCTGCCGCCCTTGGGGTTTTTACCGCCGAGTAGGCCTGCGTAGATCGATCCTCTCTCCCATCCGCTTCTGACTGTGAAACCATCAATGGATTCCATCAGATAGTCAAGCGGTAGAGCATCCAGCGCGGGAACCTCCTCCGAAAGCACGGAGGGCTCGTAGAAAAGATCGAACATCGAGGGCGTTTTGCCCTTCTTCAGATGCTCACGGCGAAGCGCATAGAGGTTCTTGTCGCCGGAAATATAACCAAAGGAGTAGAACATGCTTGTTCCTTGGGCAGAAAGGCTACCGTCGTGGTAGTTCCAGCCAACGTACTCAGCGCTCTCAGTGTTGATTGCATAGTAGCAGGTCTTATCAAGTCCCCATGTGTAATGCAAGCCAAGATCTGTGCCAAGCAGGCTGTGCAGAGCGGCAAGGATCTTGAAGAGGTTGTTTGTGCCGTAGGACCAATAGGAGTTGGATTCCACGTATGATCCATCCGTTGCATACTGCTTCAGAACGAGTCCGTCCTGCATCAGAGAGGAGAGGGAAGCGCCGATCTGCTCGGTACAAACGGCAAGAATCTGATCGGTGATGTAGCCACCCTTGCCCTCGCAAATGAGCATCGCCGCGCCAACGATCGAGCCCGTGTTGCAAACGGCATTCCAGTTATCGGGCTTCAGCTTAAAGCGCCAGCCCGTGCCCTGCCTGGGGCTGGGGTAATCGCATTTATCGTAAATCATGGAGTTAAAGCTTTGCAGAACACCGTGCGTATAAATGCCGGCACGCAGATCCTTGAGATCGTAGCCGAGCTCACACCATACGTTATAGAGCCAGTCATAGCACTGGCAGTAGTCGAGTGTTGCCATCGAGGTGTTGAGGAAGTGACCGGGACCCCAATGCAGGCGGCGGATCATTTCCTTCATAATAAGGTATGCAAGCTTGGCATATTTCGTATCTCTTGTGATCTGATACGCCATTGCAAGATAAGAGCAGGTAGAAAGCTTGCCGTTGGGATCTCCTGCGCGGCCGCCAACGTCGTAGCCATCTTCGTAGGGATCGTCGAGGGGCTTGATGAGTGCTGTCATATCCTCGTTCATCTTATACTGCTCTTCGTCGAAGTACTTTGTATAGGTGGGGAGCAGCTTCATAACGATCGCCTTGAGCTCGGATTCCTCCTCGGAAACGTATGCCGCGTGGATCTTATCGAAAACCTCCTGCGTGGCAAAGAGGTAGGGGTGCTTGTTGTTTCTTGCAAGCAGTCTTGCCTTGATATCCTCGCCCACACGGCGGAATCCCATTCTCTCCTCGCTCGTTGCGGGACCATAGGATCTCTGCATCGGGATCTTTTCAACGTCGAAAATAAATTCACCCATCCAGTGAAGCATCAGATCGAGATCGTCCTTGCGATTGATCTCGGAAACGTCGATCTCCTTATCAAGGATGATGCATCCCATCTCGTCAAACTTCTTGTTGAGCTTGATCTCGTTAAGAGCAATGTATGCCTTACCGTCCACAGCTTCTGCCTTGCCGCTGATACCGTCAATATTGGCGGGAATAAGAATGGTACCGTCCGCTTTTTTGATCGGCGCATAGTCAAGCGCGATCTTCTCGCCGTCCTTCAGCGCGAAGGGAACGTTCAGCTTAAGCACTAAATTTGGATGTCTTTCGGATGTATACATTTTTTGTTCTCCTCTATATTCAGATGTTTTTCCACTCGCAGGTAGGAAGGGAATACTGCTTGGCATCTCCTGCGGGTTCAACCACGATCGAAAGATCAAATTTCTTCATTCCCTCGAAGCGCACGAGCAGACGGGAGTAGTTGTCTCTCGGATACTCTCCCTCTACCTTCGGCTGTGTTTCAGCAAGTAAGAAGTCGTAGCAGCTGATGGTCTCAAACTTC
>JAGBCA010000038.1 GCA_017938205.1 Clostridia bacterium | reverse complement strand
TTTTTATTTTCTAGGGGTTTCAAAAAGTACTTTTTGTCGCACACACATACCCTAAAAACGAGATTTAGTTCCACACATACAAAAGAACTCAGGTTACCCATTCGGGTGTCCTGAGTTCTTTCTTTTTGGTCGCGGTGGCGGCTCTGTGCTCTATGACCTTCGGGTTACGAGAACGACGAGCGGTGCTCGTTGGGTGACGAGCTAAAAACAGTTGAGTACTGTTTTTAGCGACGGAAGTCCACAAAGCAAGGCGTTGAAGGAGAGAGTGTACCGAGCGACGCGCAACAACTATGCGACTGGACTGGGATATGTACGCACTTAGCATTCTTCACCATTATTTCAAATCCCGCCCCCGCAACCAAAAAAGGGCTATAAAAAAGATATAGCCGCGAAAAGCCTTGATTTTCAAGGCTTTTTTGTTTTTCTATCCTTTTCTCGCATAGTCACGAGAAAAAGATATTAAACACTTACGGGATTTGAACTCCCCGAAATTGAATACTATTTACCTGTACATAGTAAATCCTTATGCACTTTTTTGTTGAAAATTATTGACATTTTCTTCCTTATATGATATCATAGTATCAAGATATTATGATATCAAAATGGAGGTAGGAAGGTGAATAAATCAAAAACCCCGACAAAGCAAAAAATTCCGATTCCTTTGCGACTGCCGCCCGAGCTTTATGAGCAAATGATGGAACTAATACATGAAAGAAAAAAAGAAGAACGCGGATATAGCGTTAATCAGTATTTGACTGAAATACTCGCAAAGGATTTGAAGGAGAAAAACAATGGCTAAAAAAGAAGTTAGAACTGATTTGTGGGTTTTTACGCTTCTAAACGAAGCAGATATACACCTTGACCCGCAAGGTAGTACAATAAAAGAACTCAACGATGCCTTAAGGACCGCATCGAAGAGAGGTACCGGAAAAGCAGGATTCCCCGAGTATGTCGGTGTGGTAAAGGATTATTTGCTCGTTATTGAGGATAAAGCGGATTTGTCGCATCATATAAAGTTTGATGGCAAGGGGCTTGTTTCTATGAAAACAAGTGATATTACCGATTACGCCGTTAACGGAGCTTTATTCTACGCCAAGCACCTTGTGAAAAATACAAGCTATAAAAAAGTGATTGCCTTCGGTGTATCAGGGGATCAGAAAAAGCATAAAATCAGCCCAATTTATGTAGATGAAACAGAATACTACCGCGAATTACCCGAGGTGCAATCATTTATTTCCTTCAATGAAGATAATATAGATGAGTATTATATCAGAGAAATATTGAAGGAAAGTACCGATGCCGAAAAAGAAACCGCTGAAATATTGAAGGACGCTGCGACACTTCACGAGGATTTAAGAAACTACGGAAATTTGCTTGATACAGAAAAACCTCTGATTGTATCGGGAATTATGCTTGCACTTCGAGAAATGGAATTTAAGAATTTCTCTATTGAGGATTTGACAGGCGACCAGATTAAAACCGACGGTCAAAAGATTTATGATGCGATCAATAGCAACTTGCAAAGAGCCAATGTTTCTCCTGCGGTAAAGAAAGATAAAATTTTAGGTCAATTTGCTTTCATTAAGGACACCGTGAAGTTAAATGAAATCGATGCCAAGTTGAACAAAACACCACTAAAGCATTTTGCGGAATTTTTGAATAAAACGATCTATCGTTCAATCAGATATTCAAGGTCTGCCGAGGACTACATTGGTAGATTTTACGGAGAGTTTATGAGCTATTCTGGCGGAGATGGACAAACTCTTGGTATTATTTTAACGCCAAAGCATATTACTCAGCTGTTTTGTGACCTTGCCGATTTGAAAAAGACTGACGTTGTATTTGATCCTTGTTGTGGTACGGCAGGTTTTTTAATTGCGGCAATGCACAATATGCTCGCCGTAGCAAAAGACGATCCTGCACAGCAAAAGAGTATTCGCCGCAACCAACTCCATGGTATAGAGCTTCGCCCTAATATGTTTACCATAGCAACGACAAATATGATTTTGCGTGGCGATGGCAAGAGCAATTTGATCAACGATGATTTTCTAAAGCAAGATCCCAACAAATTACAGTTAAAACAATCAACAGTTGGTATGATGAATCCGCCGTATTCGCAAGGCTCTAAGCAAAATCCCGATTTGTATGAGTTGGCATTTACGGAACATCTGCTTAATTCGTTATCGGTGGGCGCAAGATGTATTGTTATCGTTCCTCAGTCATCAATGACGGGAAAAACCAAAGAGGAACAGGCAATAAAGGAAAATATTTATAAGCACCATACCTTAGAGGGAGTAATAACGCTTAGCAAGGACACGTTTTACGGCGTTGGTACAATGCCTTGTATAGCAATATTTACCGCCGGAGAGCCGCACCCCGCCGACAAAAAATGTAAATTTATCAATTTTGAGGACGATGGTTATAAGGTTGCTCCCCATATAGGACTTGTTGAAACGGAATCCGCCAAAGATAAAAAGCAACACTTGCTTGATGTTTGGTTTGACAAAATAGAAAGTGAAACCAAATTCTGCGTTGAAACGACTGTTGAAAGCACGGATGAGTGGCTACATAGCTTCTATTATTTTAACGATGAGTTGCCTACGGAGGAAGATTTTGATAAAACAATAGGTGATTATCTTTCTTTTGAATTTTCAATGATTATGCAGGGCAGAAAATATCTCTTTGATGGAGGTGATGAAGATGTTACAGATAAGTGATAGAGAATGGAAATCGTTTTTTATATGTGATATATGCGAAATTGAGTCAGGGCGAGATATATATGATGCTGAGAGAGTTGAAGGAGATATTCCATATATAACTTCAACAGCATCTAATAACGGCATAAAGTATTATGTTTCAAACACTAACGAAACACTTGAGGAAAACGCTATATCTGTTAATCGTAATGGAAGTGTCGGTTATTCTTTTTATCATAAGTACAAAGCATTGTATTCTAATGATTGCAGAAAGTTAAAGCTTAAAAGGCACAGTAACGAATTTGTTGCTTTATTTATTACAAATCAAATCACTCAACAAAAAGACAAATATAATTACGGTTATAAAATGGGTACCGGACGTCTCAAAAGGCAAAGAATAATGCTTCCAATTGATAATGACGGGCAACCTGACTACGACTTTATGGAAACCTTCATCAAAGAGCGTGAAGAAATCAAGAGAAAAGAATACCTCGAATACGCAAACAGGAAAATTTTGGAAATTCGGGGGGGGGTACAACCCTAACCAATCTTAAAAGTGTTACTTGGCGTGAGTTCTTTGTAAAGGATATTTTTTCAGAAGTTCAGCGAGGGAAACGACTTATTAGAGAGCATCAAATTGCAGGGGAAACACCCTATGTTTCTTCCTCTGCACTTAATAACGGTGTTGATAATTTTATCGAAAATGCCGATGGAGTACGTAAATTTAATAATTGTTTAAGCCTTGCAAATAGTGGAAGTGTAGGCTCTTGCTTCTATGAGCCGTTTGAGTTTGTGGCAAGTGATCACGTTACGCATTTGAAAAACGACAAATTGAGCGCTTATCAGTATTTGTTTGTAGCTGCAATGCTTAATAGATTGTCAGAAAAATATAACTTTAACAGAGAAATTAACGATAGCAGAATTTCGAGAGAAAAAATATTTCTTCCTGTTGACGAAAGCGGCAATCCATGTTGGTTATTGATCGAAAACTATATGCGAAATGCTGTATTAAGAAAATACCAAGAGTATGTATCTTTCAATAATCAAGCATAGAACGAATGCGAGAGTTCAAATCCCGTAAGCACTCCGCCAAAAACATCTTTTTTATAGCCCTTTGACAAAAAGAAAAGTCGCGCAAGCGGCTTTTTCTTTTTGTACTTTTCACTATTCTCTTTTCACTCTTCACTTTTCTCTAAATCTCCCGCGCGACTTTTCCGGACAAGAGATAAGAGAGAAGAGAGAAAAAGAAAAGGTAGCTTTTCTCCCTTGGGTCGAAAAGCATTGATTTTTAGTTAAAAATGTGATATAATGATTTCAAAGAGAGGTGAAGACAATGAATAGCCCATTACTTGAAAAGTCTATGGACTTTGCGACGCAGATTGTGCTTTTTCTACGAGGAATTTTCAAAGAGCAAAAAGGATACGACGATTGCAAAACAATTATTGCGTTCCGCTACCAGTGTAGGTGCGAATATAAATGAGGCGATTTACGGAAACAGTAAAGCAGATTTTATCTCCAAATTACATATTTCTCTCAAGGAAACGGGTGAAAGTATTTATTGGCTCACCTTGTTGAAGCGCACAAATTTAATTGTTTACGATTTTGATAAGTTGCTTTCGTTAGCCGAAGAAATCAAGCGTATGCTGATTGCTTCTCTCAACACCGCAAAATCTTCGCAAGAAAACAAATAAAATTTCAAAAATCTCTGGACTTCCCGCATTCTTTCGGTATAATGTGTATTACCACCCGAAAGAAGCGCGGAAATGATAGACCTAAAGCCATATTATCAAGTAAAATTAACATTGCTCAGATGCAAGACCTACTTTCTCAACAATCCCCCGAAAACCGAGGACGAGAGATATGCCTATGACATTATTCAAAAGGCGTATTGGATTAACGAGAAAAAGATTGAAATGCTTAATTATAAAAAGAGAAACAAGCTGATCGAAGATTACTATAGGTATTTCATCGATGTACAAAAATAACAAAAACAAAAGAAAGGTGGTAGCTATATGACAAAAAAAGACTATATATGGCGGATGATAATCTCTTCAATATTAGTTGTGATAGCTATCGCCCTGATTATAACATTTTGTGTCCTTATGTTTGCTAAATATTCCTATCCAAGCGAAGAAAATACTTCCATGGCAAGCGATACGGTTGCAGATGTTTATTATGCTTCTGGCAAAAAAGTAGTAATTGTTGAAATGTCAAACGGAGATCAATTTCAGTTGGTTTATCCAAATTTTGCAAAAGAATTATATGCGACTATCGGTTATGACCTTGACGAGCTTTGCAATCTGCTAATAGGAAAAGAGATAAGGTATCTTCGAATGGATCATCTGCCTTGGATAGTAGAAATCTATGTTGATGATATAGTGATTAACAACACCGAGTTAACAAACAAGCAGATAGTTGCAACGCGTATTTGTATAGTAATTATCGGACTTATTATGCTTGCTTTTCCGATCAGTGGTGATGTTGTTTACGTAAAAAGCAAGTACAAACAATACAAAAAAGCAGAGAAAAAGAGAACGAGAAAAGCTCGGCGAAGTTCAAGGGAAGTGTCATAAATCTATTGGCATATATTAAGGAAGCACATGAAACCGTCTCAAAAACTCCCAACCCCTTGATTTTATTGATTTTTTCGCCGCGGCATCTAAATTGGCTGTATAACACAAAAAGAAAAACACATCCTCGATGTGTTTTTTCTTTTGCCTCGGAGCAGGCTTCAACATATCAAAAGTGTTTTTTAACTGCAAAATGGTAATATGCATAGATCCGGAAACAAAAAAATGGGTGGATTTTTGCGGCAACGAGGTGTAAAACTTCAAAAAAATTCGCATTTCTATCCTTCGCGAGTTTTTTAGGACCATAAATGATATTGAATAGGCGTTTTCAAACGAGGCCGAGTCAAAAGATCGTCACGAAACGAATGACTCAGCCTTTTTTGCCGTTTTCTTCTTGATGTACAGATTTCATCCGCGCTCACACGAACATATAATCCTTCAGCTGAGCGGGCGGATGCCCGTATCTTTTGCGGAAGGCTCTGGAAAAATATTTTTCGTCCTTGAAGCCGCAAGCGGAAGATATTTCTTTGACGGAGAGCTCATTTTTTGCCAAAAGCTCCAGGGCGCGATTCATTCGAAGGCGGTTCAGATATTGCTTTGGCGATGTTGCAAGGCATTTTAGAAATGCTCTTTGCAGGCTTGAGACACTGACGAAGGATATATCGCACAAGGCTTCGACGTTCAGCTCCGGATCAAAATAATGCTCTTCCATATAACGAACGCATGTTGCAACTGCCGCATCGCTGATGGCCTGTTGTTGATCGATGGATATTTTATCGAGAATATCATAAACGATGGATTTGGCCTGATGGATCGATCGCCGCGCTTTCCATGCTTCAAGCAAATGCTCAAAGCAAAGATCGATTTTTGAGCCATTCAAGGCGCAGATGCTTTCGATCTCGGTATAATTGCACGCATCGAAATGGACAACGATGCTTTCGCTGACCGAATATTCAACCTTATAAGGTGTATTGGCGGGCAAAAATAAGATATCTCCCGGTTTTGTAGAAAAACGCTTCGTTCCGATCTCAAAATCACCCGTCCCGCGAACGCGATAGGAAAGTGCTGCATAGGGACGCGCTTTTACATCAAAACAGCCGTCTCGATGATAATAACGGTCAACCGTTAATATTTGAAACGAAAGATTTTCGCAATTATATATCATGGATGCATCACCTTTTTTATTCTTTTGTTGTTATGATCATTATAGCACAACGTGACCGAAAAATCCACCTCATTGATTAAAAAAACAGTTTTTGAGAGAAAACATACGTGATATAATTTAGGAAAATAAAAAGCGGAGGGCTCTTATGATCTTTCATCCACAGAACATGGTTTATACCGAAGGCTGCTTTACCTTCTTTGGCAACGTCACAGCAACCGCGCATCGCTGCCTGAACAAGGATATTATCAAGGAATTCTGGCAGGGCTTTACCTTCAAAAGCTCTGCATTAAGCATCTGCGAGAGTGGCGAATATATTTTCTCCATAGGAAATGCAAAGCCACTTTCCCTTGACGGCTGCGATTACAGCATCAATGTCGAGCCGGACGGAATTTGCGTTTTCGCCGAAAACGAGAAGGATCTGCTTCGCGGCTTTATGACGTTGCTTGACCGCTTTCACGCGATCGACCGCGGCGAAGCGCTCGCGATCGAGCTTTCGTGCTGCCGCATCAAGGACAAGCCGGCGGTTCAAAACCGAATGGTGCATTTCTGCATCTTCCCCGAAACCGAGATTTGGGAATTGGAACGCTTCGTTCGCTTTTGCGGCGCATTGAAATACACCCATATCGTTCTGGAGTTTTGGGGTATGCTGAAGTACAACTGCATGAAGGAGCTTTCGTGGCAGAACGCCTTTACGAAGGAGCAGATCGCTCCTATCGTTCGGGAAGCAAACGATCTCGGGCTTGAGATCATCCCGATGTTTAACCATTGGGGGCACGCATCGGCAGGACGCGTGATGCACGGAAAGCACGTCGTGCTTGACCAAAATCCCGCGCTGCAGACCTATTTCAGCGAGGACGGCTGGTGCTGGGATATCCGCAAGCTCAAGGTGAAAGAGCTGCTTGGCAGGATCCGCGATGAGCTTTGTGAGCTTTGCGGTGGAGGCGGTTATTTTCATATCGGCTGTGACGAAGCCTACGGCTTTGAATATACGGAGGAAAACATGGATTTTATCTGTGATTATCTCAATGAGATCGCGGAACAGATGCGTGAGAAAAATCGGAGAGTGATCGTGTGGGGAGATATGTTTTTATACCGCCACGACCGTTACGATCCGAAGAATGTCTATTGCTGCAATGCGAAATCCTCGGAGGCGGAAGCGTATATGCTGGCGCGCTTGAGCCGAGAGCTTATCATTGCGGATTGGCAATACGATGCAAAATATGCGCCCGTGGAGACCGCTGATGTTTTTGCGAAGGCGGGCTTTGATTGCCTTTTGTGCCCATGGGATCGTGGTGATTCGCAAATGCGTGCG
This sequence comes from Clostridia bacterium, assembly GCA_017938205.1. Lineage (GTDB taxonomy): Bacteria > Bacillota > Clostridia > Oscillospirales > CAG-272 > UBA1740. Next base: position 46,895 of record JAGBCA010000038.1, on the reverse strand, counting down.
GTGATCTCCACAGCCAAGGAGCAGGGACTTTCGGGCTTTTTGCACACCACATGGCATACGTTGTCCAACGGTATGCCATATGTCACTCTTGCCGCGATCGGCGGTTTTGAAAGCATTGACGAAAGCATGGGGGCTCTTTTGCGCACCTACACCGCCGCGCTGTTGCGCAAGGTAATGCCCATATGTGGTGACTACACGAAAGCGGGCTGGAGCAAGATCCAGGTGGATACCCTGTGGTGATAAAAAAGTCCTCGGACCCCTCCGAGGACTTTTTTGCTTCGTCGCTTTTCGCTTTTTTCGTGCGAACTGATGCTAAAGAAAACTTGTTATACGCGTTGACAAAGATTACCCTGTGTTGTATAATGGATAAAAACACTTAGTGCGGCGGCGGAAAAATGCATTGTATGATATAATGGTTTCATAGAGCCGTGAATGGAGATCGTTATGACGCGCGAAGAATTTGAATCCCTTGTTTTGGATACCTACAATATAAGAGCCGATTATCCCTTTGAGGAGGATTTCACCACGGGCGTCTTTCGTCACGAGTCGAGCGGTAAATGGTTTGCGCTTGCTATGCGAATTAGCGAGAGAAAGCTTGGGAAATGCGGAGATATGCAAATAGAAGTTGTCAATTTAAAGTGTTCTCCGGAGGTAATTGAATCAATTGCAGATGTAGAGCCCGGCATTTACCGCGCGTATCATATGAACAAAACACATTGGCTGACGGTTGCGCTTGCGGAGTGCGATAGCGATACGGTTGCCTGGCTGCTTGGCGCCAGCTACGATCTGACGCGAGACAGAATCAAACGAAAGAGAGGGGCGGAGCATTGAAAAAAATAAAAACCGTGCTCGAGCTTTTTTTATCGATGCTGAAAATCGGTCTTTTCACCTTTGGCGGCGGATATGCAATGATCCATCTGCTGGATAATGAGTTCGTTTCCAAAAAGAAATGGATCGAGAGCGATGAGTTTATGGACCTTGTGGTGATTGCAGAGTCAACGCCGGGGCCGATCGCGATCAACTGCTCTACCTATATCGGATATAAAAAGGCCGGTTTTTTTGGCGCGCTTTTTGCAACGCTCGGAATGTGTATTCCGTCATTTGTCATCATCTATCTTATATCCCTTTTCTTTAACAGCTTCCTCGAAATACGGTGGGTGGCATCCGCATTCAGAGGCATTCAGGCATGCGTTTTGTTCCTTATCCTTTCCGCAGGCCTGAAGATATTGAAGAAAATCAAGAAAACGGTGTTTAACGTAGCGGTTATGCTGTCTACGCTTGTGGCTATGATACTGTTTTCTCTGTTTTCGGTAAGCTTTTCCTCGATTTTTTACATCCTGATTTTCGGTGCCCTGGGGCTTGTGATCTATGCCGTGCGGGATCTGAAGAAAGGCGTACGCGACGAGGAGGAGAGAAAATGATCTATCTTAGACTCTTCTTGACCTTTCTGAAGATCGGTGCGGTCTCTTTTGGCGGCGGTTACGGCATGATCTCTCTGATAAGAGACGATTGCCTTGCAAACGGTTGGTTGACGGAGGCGGAGCTATTGAACTTCATTGCCGTTGCGGAGTCAACGCCGGGGCCGATCGCCGTCAATATGGCAACCTTTGTCGGCGCATCGCAGGGCGGTATTTTCGGTGCGCTTCTTGCCACGCTCGGCGTGGTGCTTCCGTCCTTTTTCATTATTCTTTTGATCGCCTCGGTGCTCACACATCTTTTGAAATACAGAGGCGTTCAAGCGGTTCTCGGCGGCATTCGCCCGGTGATCATTGCTTTGATCCTCGGTACTGCGGTTACGATGCTTATGAGCCTTGGCTTTGGAATTAAAAATATACAAAGCACCCCGATCTTAGACTCCAATGTACTGATCGTTTTAGCGGTTGTGGCGGTGATCCACTTTGCTTATTTCCGCTGGAAAAAGAGAGCCGTCTCCCCGATCCTGTTGATCCTGCTTTCCGGTGCAATGGGGGTATTGCTGTACGGTGCGTGACAGAAAAATGCCGACGGATCATCCGTCGGCATTTTTTCTATCTTTTTTTATATACGATCAGTTCGGGATCTTCGCCGCCTTCTCCATACGTGCAGACGAGAAGAAAATCCATGCTTGCGGCAATGCCGAAGCACCGTCCGTCACCGTACTCGCTCTCAAGCTGATAGCCAAGATAGGTGGCGTTGTCATCGAGAAATTTCACCCTCTCTCCGCTTGGCAGCGTATATTCCATATTGATGTATCCGCCCACAAGGTAGTTTAGGGTCGTGACCTCGGGCATTCCCTCTATATGCAGAGCGTTGAACTCCCGGATCAATTGCTTTTTAAACTCGGCGAATTTTTCATCACCGCCAAGCTCTTCGTATCTTTTCCAGTAGTTCAGCTTCGGAAGAAAATCTTCAAAATAGGCGCGCGCCTGCTCTTCCGGGAAATTTTCGTTTGACATATGATCGACTAAAAAATCCGTCAATTCCGCAAGGCTCGTGTAGCAAAAATTGCCGTCCGCATAACACCATTTGCAGTATTCCTCGTTGAAAAAGCCGTCAGGCTCCTTGCTGATGCTTGCATCCTCCAGCGGCATACCGCAGCATTGGCAGACGAGCTTGCGCGGTGAGCCAAGCAGCGTGTTGATCGAAACGTCAAATTCCTTGGAAAGCAGCTTCAGCGTTTCGGTATTTGGGACCGTATCTCCGTTTTCCCAACGGGAAACCGCCTGCCGCGTAACAAAAACCTTCTCGGCAAGCGCCTCCTGCGAAAGTCCCTTTTTGACTCTGAGCTCCAGAATAATATCCTTTGTTTCCATATAATCACCGCCTTTATGCTTGTGATCCTATTGTAGCACAGCCGTATGCATCGCGCAAGCAACTGTCTGTTGCTATTCCTGTGCTTCGCTTTTGTAATATTTATCGATCCCGCCGTAGCCGGTGATGATCTTTCCTTCGCGGGTTTTGGATAAAAAGCTTTTTAGTCGCTTTTGAAATTCTTCGGGGCGATGCCGCGCCGCATCGATATAAGCGATGCGAATGCGCTTGTATGGCTCGGAGAAGGCTTGGTAGCGTTGCCACGCCATCGGATCACGCCGAATTTCTTCCAGAATGTCTGCGGGAAATACATAAGGCGTCTGAATCAAAGGCAGTACGCATTCGCGCACACTCTCGCTTAGCATTCCGCGCGCATCCAGCCATATCAGCCGTTCGATATTTGGCCGCGAATAAGGACTGCCCGGCTTGCGTGGCGTAAATCTGCGCGCGCTGTGTTGCTCGTCAAGAAACTTCGCGGTGCTGTCGATCCAGCCGAAGCAGAGCGCTTCCTCCACGGCATCGTTGTATGAAACGCCGATCTCGCCCGAAGCGACCGTGGGGAACACAAACCAGATTTCCTTCTCGGTTTTGAAATGTGCCGCAAGCCAAGCGCGCCACTCTGCGCGGTCGCGTGCGTAAAACGTATTTGAAATATTCATAGTTTTTGAAGCCTCAATTCAGCTTACGATCTCACCCTTCCAGTCAAGGATACCGCCAAACTCCACGATGCTCGTGTATCCGAGCTTCACGAGCTTTTCAGCCGCCTCCTTGCTGCGCCTGCCGCTACGGCAGTAAACCATGATAAGCTGATTCTTGTTCGGCAGCGCGGGGATCTCATCCGTGCCGATCGTTTCGTTCGGAACGTTGATCGCACCGGGAATATGCCCCTCGGCAAATTCGTCCGGTCTGCGCACGTCAAGAATCATATAATTTGTTTCCGTTTCCATCATCCGCACCGCTTCGTCCATGCTGATTTGTCGGTAACTGCCCGAAGGCGTGGCTTCGGGGGCTGAACAAGCCGAAAGCAGAAGGGAAGAGAGAAGAAACGGTATCAGTTTTTTTAATCGTTTCATATTTTTTCTCCGTTTTGGGAATGAAGGCTCTCCGCCATAAACCGCTCACGCATAAACGCGATCCGTTTTTCGATTGCGGCTTTTGTAACGGTGGATTTTTTTACGATGTCGAACCCGTGGATCGTTCCAACCGTGCTATAGCGCGCGACCTCCACGCCTGCCGCGCACAGCGCATCGGCGTAGGCAAGCCCTTCGTCGCGCAGACAGTCAATGTCCGCTGTTTCCACGTAGGCGGGCGGAAGCCCCGTAAAGGATCTTGCTTCCATCGGCGATGCATAGGCCAGATCTGCGGCATTGTCATCCGGGGTATAGGCGCGCCACATTTTTTTGGAATATTTGGAGCTCCACATCGGTGTGTCCGTGAAAATGCGGTTGGACTCGGTCTGCATTCTGCGGTCGGTGACAGGATACACGAGAAGCTGAAAGCAAGGGAGCGGGGTGCCGCGATCCCTCGCCATATGGCAGACCGCTGCCGCGAGCGCACCGCCCGCGCTGTCACCGCCAACGGCGATCCTTTGCGCGTCAACACCGAGCGCCTCGGCATTTTCAAAGACCCAGCGCAGGGCGGCATAGCAGTCCTCGGATGGGGTTGGATGGGGATGCTTCGGCGCAAGTCGGTACTGCACGAAGATCAGCTTGCACTGTGCTCCCTTAGCGTAGATTCTTGCAATATCGTAGTGGTGAAAGGAGGCGCTGAAGATAAAGCCGCCGCCGTGATAATACACAAGGCAGGGCATTTCCGTCTTTTCTTCCTTCGGAGAGAGGATCAGAAGCTCGATCTCCTTGCCGTCATAGCTTTGTATGTGCCTTTTTGTTACCGAGAGAGCAGGGTCTCTAAAAAGACTGCGTGACGGTGGCATGAGCGCACCAACACGGCAGAGCAGCTTTCCGTTTATGATCGGAGGCTTGAAATGCGAAAATGGAAAAAATTCTTTACTTATTTTATATTTCATTGTCTTATTGTTATTCTCCTCGATGCCATGCACAGTTCTTTTCGTGCCCGTTGATCACGCCGATGGCCTGCAAATAGGAATACACGATCGTCGTGCCAACGAAGGTCATGCCGCGTCTTTTGAGATCTGCCGAAACGGCATCCGAGAGCGGCGAGGCTGTTCGCACCGTACAATCTTCAAAAACGGTTTTTCCGTCGGTAAAGGACCAAATATAATTTGCAAACGATCCGTATTCCGCTTGGATCCTTTTGAAAACGGCGCTGTTTTTCACGGCTGCTGTGATCTTACGGCGGTTGCGGATGATGGCGGGATCCCCCATCAGCGCTTCGATCTTTTCTTCGCCGTATACGCAGATCTTATCAATGTCAAAGCCGTCAAACGCGGAGCGAAAGCTTTCTCTTTTATTGAGCACGCATTCCCAGGAAAGCCCCGCCTGAAAGGATTCGAGGATCAGAAGCTCGTAAAGCCCTTGATCGTCATGCAGGGGAACGCCCCATTCCTCGTCGTGATATTTTAAGTAGAGGGGATTTTGGGGGTTTACCCAGCGGCAACGCCTTTTTTCACCTTCCATACGCTTTAAAAGAAGAGCTTGCGCTCCAGCGTTTCACGTGCGGAGGCGCTGATGCCGAGATAGATAAGTCCGCCACCGATCAGCGCGAGAACGATCAGCGGATAGATCGCCCAGCCGATAAATGCCACGTTGAAGGTGAGGTCCAAAAGAATCTCAAGCATGATCGTCCAGGCGCCAAGCGCGATAAAGCCGCCGCCAAAGATAAAAAGCTTGCCTCTGTGCAGATAATGCGTCAGCGTTACCATGGCACAGACGATCAGGCAAAATCCCCCTGTAACCGGCAAAGCGAAGCTCCAGAACCAGCCGCCCTTCGTTGCAAAATCGATGTACCAAAGATACACGGTAGCGGCAAAGAAGTCGCAAGGAACGAAGATCACGGGGTTCGGCTTTTGAAACCATTGCGGAAGCGCCACAACAATGTAGCCAAGCAGGATTCCGCCCGCCGCGAGATCAAACCAGTTGAGCTCGCCGTTGCGCTTCAAATCGGATAAAAGGCAGATCAGCATCGGGATCAGGAAGAGAAAAATGATAATGCCGTTGAAGGCCTTGGGGTTGGCCTGCAGCTTTGGATTGCGGTTTTTGGGATACAGAGGGGGAACGTCCTCCTGCTTGAGCGTCGGGTGATACACTACCGTGCCGCAAAGCGGACATTTTTTCTCGGTGTCGGCGAGCTTAACGCCGCATTTGATACAAAACATATAAAAACCTCTCAGCTTTGATTGCTCTCCACGGTCACGGTCAGCCCTATTTCCTGCAAAGCGGCAGCAAAATGGCGCTCCAGATCGGGATTGCGCGTATTTCGGATAAAATTGATATAAACAGTGTCGCCGTAGGAAAGTATGCCGCAATTGTAGGGGGCGGCCGCCTGCACGCCGAGAATAAAATCGATTCTCTGCACGTAGGGCATCATACATTCCGGGAGCTTGACGGCACCGAGATTGGAAACGGAAAGGCAGGATTTTCTCTCTCCCACGCTGTCGAAGATCAGCTTCATCACCAGATTCTTCAGCGGCAGGGGGATCAGGCGAACAAGGGGATTGCGCTCGTCCTGCACGTTTTTCGTGATCACGGTGCTCATATGCTTTGCCGTGATCTCTTCGCCCATCTTGCACTGAATGATCTTGCAGATCTCCTCAAAGCTGTATTCGCCGAGTCTTGGATCGATCTCGGGAATGGTGTACATTGCAAAATTTCTCAGTGTTTTGCTTGGAAAAAGCTTTCGCAGATCGACGGGGATCAGAACCTTGATGTGCTTTCTCCTGCGCACGGAGGGCACCTTTTCCATTTGCCAATTTTGCAATGCCTGCATCATCGCGGCGCTCAAAAGCACCGTCAGGCTGATGCCGCGGCTGCGTGCCGCCGTCAGTGCCTCCTCTACGGGGAGCGAAAAGCAGGTAAGGTTCAGAAATCCGCCGGGGGTGGGATCCTGAACGAGCCGCCATGCGTTGTTTGATCTTCGGCTGGCCGCTACGGGGGCGGTGTATTTTAAGAAGCTATCCTCCAGCTCCTCAGCGGACGGGTGCTGCCGCCGATCCAGGATCCCGTTCTCGCAGGGGATAGATATTCCGTATTTTTGCTCTAAGTATTCCGCTGTCAGCGTTTTCAGAAAGATAAGCGCGCCGGTACCGTCCGTCAGAGAATGAAAAAATTCCACGGCGATGCGGTTGCGATACACGATCACGCGAAGCGCACATCTCCGCATCTCCTTGTTGCTCATAAAAACAAGCGGATAGCTTTGTTCCTTGCGGATCGTTGGCGGCGTTTCTACCTGTTGAAGGTAAAACCAAAAAAGCCCGCGTCTGAGTCTCGCGGCAATGGAGGGAAAGCGCTTCACGGTGACTTTGAGGGCGGATCTTAAAGCCTCGGTGTCCACGTCCTCGGAAAGTGTTACGGATTGGCGGAACACGTTGCTCCAGTTTCTTCGTCTTGCGGCAGGGTATATTTTCGCGGCGTTGTCCAGCCGTACCCAGCGCAGCACTCTCTTTTCTTTTTTTGTCATATAAGACCTCGTATCTTGTCAAAGCGTCTTGCGCAGAAGGAAAAAAACGGATCCTATGCGCATACGGATGCTTTAATTATATCATAAATTTAAAAATAATGCAACAGGGTAAGTAAAAAGCGCCGAGAAATGGCTCGGCGCTTATAAAAAAGGCATGTATAAGAGATCATTTTGAAATTTCAAAAAGACGCACGTTTTCCATCGAAAGACCGTTTACGGTGTCTGCCGTCAGGCATTTCTTTGCGTGTATCGTAATGTCCTTGAAGCAAAGATTTTCCATACGGCCGTTTGGAATGCCGTCAATTGCAATGCCTTGCTCCACCTCGCCGCAGGTGATGCCCTCCGCATAAATGTTTCGCAGGATCGGCAGATGCTTGCCGGGCTCTCTCGGCGCATCGGTGGCCTCGCAGGAATAGCGGAAGGTGTAGTTGATGCCGCGCAGACCGCGCCCCATGCGGATGTTTTTGAAATCTATATTTTCAACAACGCCGCCGCGCCCGTCCTTGGATTTGATACGAATGCAGTTGAGGTTGTCCTCAAATTCGCAGTTTTCGGCTAAAATGTTGCGCACGCCGCCGCTCATCTCGCTGCCGATCACGATTCCGCCGCTGTTACTTTTTCCGATGCCGCGGCAATTGCGGATCACTACGTTTTCGCAGGCTTTGCCGACCTCCCATGCGTCCTCGTTCCTGCCTGACTTGAGACAATACATATCGTCTCCGAGCGTTATCATCCTGCAGCCCTCCACCAGAACGCGATTGCAGGCATCGATATTCACGCCGTCCGTGTTTGGGGAATTGGTCTGATTCTCAATCGTGATGCCGTGCACGGTCACGTTTTCGCTCCAAACGATATGCAAGGACCAAAACGGAGAATTATGTAAATAAATGTTTTCAATAAGCAGGTTTTTGCAGTTGAGAAACTGCAAAAACGGAGATCGGAGCGCATCCTCCTCTGTACCGAAAACTCTTTCCTCTACGGGCGTTTTATCTCGCATCATGGCGTAAAGACGGTCTCTGCCGCGAAGCGTCGCTTTCGACCATTCCCAAAAAGCGGGGCCGCTGCCCTCAAGCCTTCCCTCGCCCGTGATCGCTACGTCGGTAAGGCCGTTGCCGTAGATCATCGGGGAAAAGTTGTAGCAACGAATGCCCTCGTAGTTTGTCAGAACCACGGGCAAATATGCGGATCGATCCTCCGTGAAAAAAACGGTCGCACCGCGCGCAATATGCAGCTCAATATTGCTTTTCATATGGATCGGACCGGTGTGCCAGTTGCCCTCGGGAATGACCACGCGGCCGCCACCCAATGTGTGCACTGCATCGATCGCTTTTGCGATCGCCTCGGTACATAACGCACCCTCTTTGGCACCGAAATCCGTGATCTTTACCTCTTTTTCGGGAAAAGTGGGAGGAATCGGGAGAGGAAAGGGCTTAAAAAACATGGAAAACTCCTTCTGAAAGAACGGCAGGTGTTCGCCTGCCGTTCATAAAATATAAAGAATTATTTCTTGTCGAGCTTATCCAGCATATCCCAAACGCCGAGCATATACATAATGCCGAGTGCACGGTCGTAAAGACCGTAACCGGGGCGCACGTTGCCGGGACCCTCGTTCCAGAGGTGTCTGCCGTGGTCGGGGCGGATATAGCCCTCAAAGCCGCAGTCGTGGTAAGCCTTCAGAATATCGAGAATGCCGGTATCGCCGTCACAGTCGCGGTGGCTGGCCTCGGAGAAGTCGCCGTTTTCAAAGTGCTTCACGTTTCTGATGTGCGCAAAGGCAATTCTGTCGCAGTGCTTGCGAACGATGTCCGCCACGTTGTTTTCGGGATTTGCGCCAAGGCTGCCGGAGCAGAGCGTCAGGCAATTGTATTCATCGTCCACCATCTTAAGGAAGCGGTCAATGCTCGCCTCGTCAACGAGAAGGCGGGGCAGACCAAAGATATCCCACGGCGGATCGTCCATATGGATCGCCATTTTCACGTTGCACTCGCGGCAGGTGGGCATGATGGCCTCAAGGAAATACTTGAGATTCTCCCACAATTTTTCGTGATCCACACCCTCGTAGGCCTTGAAAAGCTGGTCGAGCTTCGCCATTCTCTCAGGCTCCCAGCCGGGGAAGGACATATTGTACTTCTCGGTAAAATCGAGAATGTACTTTGCCATTGCGTTATAGTCGTCCTGGATCATGTTCTTCTCGTAGAAGAGAGCGGTCGAGCCGTCACCCACGGGGTGGAAGAGGTTGCTTCTCGTCCAGTCAAAGATGGGCATGAAGTTGTAGCAGATCACCTTCACGCCGAATTTTGAAAGATTGCGGATGCACTGCTTGTAGTTTTCAATGTAATGGTCGCGCGTGGGCAGACCGATCTTAATATCGTCGTGCACGTTCACGGACTCAACCACATCCATGTTGAAGCCGTAGGCATCGAGCTGCTTTTTCACCTCAGCGATCTCGTCGATCTCCCAGATCTCGCCCGGCATCTTGTGATGCAGTGCCCAAACGATACCGGTCACGCCGGGGATCTGCTTGATATCGGCAAGGCTGATCTTGTCGTTGCCCTCGCCGTACCAGCGGAATGTCATTTGCATTGGCATGGTAAAAAACCTCCAAAAAATATTCTACGTGTATTTTAACATATTTTTCGCTTAAAAGCAATAGGAACGCATCTTTTTTTCTTATTGTACAAAAATACTCGTTTTTTGCATATTTTTCTGCTTTTTATCGGATGTGATTGCTAAAGCTTCTGCGTTGTGTTATACTGTTTTCATCAGAGAAAGCAAAGGAGATACAAATGAAGACCGCTACCTCGATCGTCTTTACGGGTGACATCGGCTTTGACCGCTATATGGAGAAAAAATGGGAGGATGAAAGCCTTCTCTCACCCGAAATTTTGGATTTCTTTCACAGCGCGGATCACGTGGTTGCCAACGTGGAGGGCGCATTGATCCACGCAACCGATGACGGAAGCAAGGACATTTTCTTCCACGCGATGGACCCTGCCGCCACTGTTTTTTTGAAAAAAATTCAAGCGGATATCTTCTGCCTTGCCAATAATCACACGATGGATGCAGGCCGTGCAGGCATCGAAAGCACCAACAGGATCGCCGCCGAAATGGGCTGTATGACCGTAGGTGCAGGCTTGGATATTGAGGAGGCCTCTGCGCCGCTGTACCTTGACGAGGCGGGCGGCATCGGCATCATCGCCGTTGGCTATCCGCCCGATTGCATTGGTGCAACCGAGGAAAAGCCCGGTGTTTTCCTTTGGAACTATATGGAGAGGATCGAAAAGCGCATCCGAGAGATCAAGGCAAAATGTCGCTGGTGTATCGTGATCTCGCACGGTGGCGAGGAGTTTTCCGCGCTTCCGAACCCCTACACGCGCGATCGCTACCTCAAATACGTCGAATACGGAGCGGACATCGTGGTCGGTCATCATCCCCACGTGCCCGAAAATTACGAGATCTTAGAGGAAGGCAAAAAAGCGATCTTCTATTCTCTTGGCAATTTTATTTTTGATACCGATTATCAGCGTTCCCATGCCTATACCGACATCGGGTTGCTTTTAAGACTTTCGCTGGAAGAAGAAAAATTCTCCTTTGAAGCCATCGGCGCACGGCTTACGCGCGGCGAGCAGAGAATATCGCTTTCCCCCTTGCCCGCGATCTTCGCGAATGTAAGCGCCAAGGAATACGAAACGCTCATTCCTCTTGCCGCCAAGGCCTTCGTTCTGGAGGAGAGCCGCCGCAGGATCTTTCTGGAGCCCGAGAAATACAAAAATGCCAAAAAGGAAGAGTGGGAGGCTTATTTCAAGAAACAAACCGAAGATGATCTTCCGCATGGCGTAATGAATTTTGATGTCGTATGCCCTCTTGCCGAGAGGGCGGAGGACGGGAAATGGCAGGAAAGCAAGCTCGATGGCGTAAAGGACTACCTTCTCTCTCTGCTTTAATGAAAGAAGAATACAAGAAAAAACGGCGTATTGCAAACAACTGTTTGCAATACGCCGTTTTTTTAAATGATAAACTTATCATCCTCGGTTAAACCAAGCAGCTCGATTGCTTTTTCAAAGAAAATGGGGGCTTTGTCAAAGCTCTTGGGATGATGCGCATCGCTTCCGAGATAGAATTTGCAGCCGCAATTCTTTGCGGCTGTGAAGATGCGAAGAATATCCTCCCTTGCGCCGTGATCAAACATAAAATCGCCTTGATTCAGCTCAATGCCAACGCCGAGTGCCGCCGCTCTTGTAAAGATGCGCTTGAGATCCTCGTTTTTGATGGCTGCGAGCGTTTTTTCGTATAGGGTGTCGTTGCCGCCGCCGATCAAATAGCAGCAAAGGTGCGCGATTCCGATCTTATGGAATGGCAGATCCATCGCAAGCAGCGCATCGAGCTTCTCCACCCAGAGCGTTGCCAGCTTATCGGGCTTACCTGCACATTCCGCGGGAACGGTGAATTCCTTCATATGCATATGGGTGGTCGGTATGATAACGAAATCAAATTCGTCAAATCGCTCTTTCGAAATACCGATCGTCATATCCGCGCGCATATCGGTCTCGCAACCGAAAAGAAAGCGAATGCCCTCTGCCTGTGGCAAGGGAAGAGCCGCCTTCACGTGCGCCGTGTTCTGCACGGCGTACCAATCGCTCGGGCCTTCCACGCGCTCGTCCCAGTAGTGGTCGGTCAGGCAAACCGTTTTTAGCCCATTTTCCTTCGCGTAAGCGAGAATTTTTTCATTTGTCTGCTTAGGATCTGCCGAGCAGCTGGAAATCTTTGAATGAATATGAAGATCATGGTCGTATGTAAATTTCATATTTTAATCCTTACTTGCGTTGTACGCATCAAAAAGAATCTTGTAGTTTTCCTTAATATCGGCAAGCGGTGCGCCGAGCTCGTAGTTGAATACGCCCTTGTAGCCGATCTTCTCAAAAGCGCCGATCAGCGCGTTCCAGTTGATCTTTCCTTTGCCGGGCATCCAATGGCGCTCGTTCTCGTAATCATGGTCGGAGATGTGGGTGGTCACGATCAGATTGCCGAGTGCAAGCACGCCGTCCTCGCTCTTTTCTTGAAGGAAATGGTTCACGTCCACGCAAACGCGCACGTTGTCAATGCCGATCTCTTCGATGATGCGCTTTGCCTCTGCTGCGGTGTTCATAAGGCAGGTACGGGGCAGGATCTCAATGCAAAGGTAAGCGTCCGTTGCATCTGCCATCTCGCGCATGGACTTTACGAGCTGGGCGATCTTCGCCTCTCTCTCATCATCAAAATTTGGCTCAAAACTGCCGTGCACGATGTAGCCAAGGGGCTTCAGGGGCGCGGTGCGTGCAATGATCGCACGAAATTTCTCTACAACGGCGCGTCTTGCATCCTCGTCATGCAGGCAGGGATTCCAGCGGTCGCCGAAGGGGATGTGAATGCAGTTGACGGGCAGACCGCTTTCGATCACGGCCGCCATACCCTCCTCAAGATGCAGGAAATATTCATCCTCAATGTCGGGTGTGCTCCAAGCGCCCGCAATGTCAAAATCGATCGCCTCGAAGCCGAGCGATTTTGCCTCACTCAGCAGCTCGTAAAACTTTTCGTTGCAGAAGGGAATGCTCTTGGAAAGAGGAAGACGGTAGTTTTTCATATCGGTATATCCTTTCAAAAATTATGCTTTTTTGCTTTCTTCTATTTTTTGCATCGCTTTTTTAAAATGATGGCGGAAGGTGAATGCCGTGAAGGTAACGGCCAAAAAGTCGCAGATCGGCTCTGCGAGATATACCCCCATCACCTTGCTCTCTGTGAAGAGAGGGACGATATAAATGAGCGGCAGAAGCAAAACGAACTTGCGCACCACGGCAACAAGGATGGATTCTTTTGCGCGCCCAAGCGCAAGAAAGGTCATCTGGCAGGCGGTCTGCAGGCCGAAGATGCAAAGCACCGCGCAGTAGATCCGAAGTGCTCTCGCCGTAAAATCAAGAAGTGCCGCCTCGGTGGTGAACATACCGGCGAACGCACGGGGAAAGAGCATGATCAATCCCCAAAGCGTGAAGGAATAGATAAGACTTACTAAGAGAAGCAGACGGAAGGATTTTTTTACGCGCGAGGCGTTTTTTGCGCCGAAATTATAGCTTGTGATCGGCTGTGCGCCCTGCGCAAGACCTTGCAGGGGAAGCATGGCGAACTGCATCACGCTCGTCAGGATCGTCATGGCCCCCACGGCAATATCACCTCCGTAGGATTGCAGGGAGGTGTTAAAGCAAACGGCTACCGCGCTCTCACTCGCTTGCATCACGAAGGGGGAGAGGCCGAGCGCAATGCAGGGGAGAAGCAGCTTTGCCTCGGGGCGCAGATTCTTCGCACGGATGCGAAGCGTGCTTTTTTTGCTGAAAAGGAAGAAAAGAACGAAAGTGCAGGATGCCGCCTGCGAGATCACGGTTGCAAGTGCCGCACCGCGCACACCCATATCACAAGCAAAAATGAAGAGCGGATCCAAGAGGATATTCAGCCCTGCGCCGATCAGCACGGAAACCATGCCGAAGCCCGTAAAGCCCTGCGCGGTGATGTAGGCGTTCATGCCGAGCGTCAGCTGCACGAACACCGTGCCGATCGCATAGATCCGCATATAATCCACCGCATAGCCGATCGTATTCTCGCTGCCGCCGAAGGCCAGCAAAAGGTCCTCGGAGAAGAGGAGCAGAAGTGCCGTCAGCAAGGCCGAGAGCAGGATCTGAAAGGAGAAACAGCCGCCAAGCGTCTTTTCCGCCTCCTCGCGCTTGCCCTCGCCAAGAAAGATAGATGCTCTGGGCGCGCCGCCTGCGCTGCCGAGAAAGGCAAAGGCCGAAACCAGCATGATCAGCGGCATACAGATGCCAACGCCCGTGAGCGCAAGATCGCCGATGCCCGCAATGTGACCGATATATATGCGGTCTATGATATTGTAGAGCATATTCACGAGCTGAGAAAGAACCGTTGGGATCGCGAGCTTGAAGAGCAGCCGTCCTACGGGCTCTGTACCGAGAAAATCCTTATTGCCCTTCATATCCCCGTTTCCTTCCTCACTTTTAAATCTTTAAAAATAATATAGCACAAAGCGTAAAAAAATGCAATCCCAATTTCGAAAAAAACGGGCGGTTTTGCAAAAAAAGCAAAACCGCTCAAGGCCTTTTTGTTCAAATTTCAAAATCCTCGGGATCGGGGATCGCAACGGCTGCGCCGCCTTGCAGATAGGATTCGTGCGCGAGGATGCCCGCAAGCGCCATGCGGATGCCGAGATCCACGTCGATGGGGGGCTTTGTGTCCTCCTTGATGGAGTTGAAGAAGGCGCGCATCATCTTGCGGTCGATGCCGAGATGGGATTTTCCCTTGCCGTCCTGGAAGGAGAAAACGGTGATCGGCACGTCGATCTTCTCGCCGTCGAAGGAGTTGGGCGTATCCGAAAATCTTGCCTTGCAGTGCGCCTCGGTTCGGCTCTTGCTCTTGTCCACCTCGATCATACCGCGCGTGCCGTACATCGCGTAATTGTGCGTGTAGCCAACGTATGCGCCGAAGCAGATCCAGATGCGGATCACGGCGCCCTTCGCGGTCTTCACGAGCATCACGGCGTTTTCCACGTAAGAATCCTTTTTATAGGGATTGTAATGCACGTCGGGCACCATGCAGGTCACGGAAACGGGCTTGTCGTCCATGATATAAAGCAAGGGGCCGAGATCGTGCGTGCAATATTTGATCGCGGGATTGTAGGTGCGCCAGTGCCCGTCCTTATAGTCCTCTGCCTTGTAGGAGCGGTAATCCTTCGTATGCAGGTATTCGCCCTCGGCGTAAACGATATCGCCGAATTTTCCTTCCTCGTACATTGCCTTCCAGGCCTCGATATAACCGAGGAAGCAATCGTTTTCGCCGCACATATATTTCAGCTCGGGATGGGAGGCAACGGCCTTTTTCAGCGCCTTTGCTTCCTCAAGAGAATTCACGGCGGGGATCTCGGAAAGCACGTTCTTGCCGGCATCCATCGCCTTCGTCACGAATGGCACGTGCATCACGGCGTCCGTCGCGATCACAACGGTGTTGGTGTCTGCCTTGAGAAACTCTTCAAAGTCAAGATAGGAGGCAATCTCCTCAATGCCGAATTCCTCCTTTAGCTTTGCCTTTGCCTTTTCAATCATCTCGGGGTTCTTGTCGCAGATGGCCACAAGCTCCACGTCATCGTCAATAATAATATCCAAAACGGATTGCAATCCGCGCCCAAGGCCGACAACGCCAAGGCGAATTTTCTCGATTTTGCTCATAACTGATATAATCTCCTTTTATTCTCGAATTAGACGGTTCCGTCAAGATACATCATTTCGCTGGTGGATGCATTCTTTTGCGCATCCGTGGTCTTCGTTCCCTCCCAGAAGCAGGCGTGAAGAGTGGTCATAAAATGGAAGTGATCGTAGTAGGGAACAAGGCCGGCCTCTTTCTTTCCGAGCTCTATGCGGATGGCTTGGAAGCATTCAAGTGCTTTCTCGTCTTCGCCAATGCATTTGTGCTCGAAAGCTTTTGCAATGCTTTCAACGAGATCCATGTAAAGCTCAAGCAAACGGATTGAAACGGTTTGTATTCTGACTGTCGAAGTGTAGTTTTTCTTGATCAGCGTGCGCATTTCGGCAACGAGCCCCTGCACGGATCGGATGCGCGAGAGCATGCTCGGATCGTAGTAGTAGTTGGGGCGGCGTCCCGCATCCGTGCGCGAGGAATAGCCGTAGGGGATGGCTTTTGCCATTGCATCCAAAATGCGTTTTACGTCCTTATAGCATTTGCCGTAAGCGGTTTTAAAGTAATCCTCCTCAATCGCATCGTAATCGGTCGAGGTATCAAACATCGTTCTTGCGTAGGAGTAAACGACCATGCCGTGCGGGAAGAAGTGTCTTTGCGATCCGTCCTGGATCAAGCCGTCCACGGCAAAGTCTTTATAGATCTTTACGTCCTCGTTGACGCGGCGTGCCAATTGCAGACCGCTGATATCGTAAACGTGCGCAGACCAGGAGTGGTATTCAAAGCCGATGATAGAGCCGCCGAAAACCTGCTTCCAATCCGAAAGATATGCAAAATGCTCGTCGATATCCTTCGGGCGGTTCGCTTGGTTCTTGTTGCGAATGTAGGGAACGGTGGTCGCCTTCGGCATATAATCGGGGCGCAGCGTGCGCGAGTAGGTGCGTGTGATGGGAGCAAAGCAGAGCGAGAAGCGCTCTGGATTCTTGATCGTTTCCGTTTCGGGTGCCCACATCGTGTCCGTATAAGCGATGAAAACGATACGGGTGGCAAGTCCCTCTGCGGTCAGCCGCTCGTCAATCTCGTTCATCGCCATAATGTACCAATCGGCGGGCTTTTTCTTTTGGCATTCTTCGCATTCGCAATGGTTAAACGATCCGTCCGCCAGCCAAACGTGTAGGAAATCCACGTTTTGATGCTTTCTTGCATAGCGGATCACGCTGTCGGCAAAAAGCGTTCTTGCCTCGGGATCAGACATACAGAACTGCGTGTACCAGCCCGATCCGCGGCAAATGCCGCGTTTTCCGCCCATCTCAGCGAGCTGCGCAGTGTATTTGTAGTTTTCGGGCGGAATCATCATATCCCGAACTCTTTCCGAGCCGGCAGGGGCATCGTCCTTGGGAACGCCAAAGGCATCGAGGATAAAGCCGTGCCCAACGTCGTGGAATTGCAGGCCGCGCAGTTGGATCTCTGCCTCCAGCTGTCTCTTCCATTGCAAAACGTTGTCTGCCGTTACGTTCTCGGGCGGGCGGTTTTCTTCGTTCTTGTTGTGGCGGTAATAGTCGTTCCAGTATTGATGAGGAATTACGAACTCAATCAGCGCAAGGTTCATACCAACCTTGGGACAGAAATTTACGTATTCCATCATTTGTCCCTGCTCGTGTGCGGTGGCCGTTCCCCAGCCGCGGTAGCGGCAGGAGGGGGCAAAACGGTATTTTACGGGCTTGATGTTTTCCAGCGGAACGTATTCGCCGTCCGGTCCCGGCATCAGCCAGCGGCAGCCGTTTTGGCGAAAGAATTCGTAAACGGCAAGCAGCACCGAGCGCGGATTGTCGCCCGCGATAACGCCGCCCTCGCAGTCCGTGTCGATATAGAGAATATCGTCAAGCTCCGCATCCTGCACGTCGGATACGTCAAGCCCAAGCTGCTGCATCAAGCCAAGGCGAAAGCCGCTGCTCGCATCGGGCTTGTATTCGATCGTGACAGCGCCGCATTCGGGCATCATCATGCGAAGATACTTGCGCAGCTCGTGCGCCGCAAAGGTGACGGTTTCGTTTGTATCGAGCGTATAGATTTTAAACATAAAACTCTCCATTATGTAAATAATTGTTTTGTTATTTGCCGATTTATGTTAAATCGCGAGCAGGAGAACGGCGGCAACGCCTAAGGTAACGCCGATCATCTGACGCTTGGTATATCTTTCCTTATAATACAGGAGCGCCATTGCGAAGGTTGCGATCATATTCAGTCCCGTTTTCATCGGAGAGAGAATGGAGAGGGGCAGGAGCGTATAGATGATGAGGGTGAGGAAATTTTTCGCACCGTTGAAAACACCGCCGATAAGGCCGTAAAGCGAGCCGTGCTTTAAAATGTAAGGGAGCTTGTCGCGGTCAAGGATGATGCCGAGAACGGCAAGGATCAGAAACGAGCCGCCGATGGAAATAAACTGAAATTCGTTGGAGCAGGCATCGTTGAAGCGGATCTGCTGCATTCTCGTTAGGATCGAGATAAAGCCGTTCGCGATCACCGAGGTCATAATGCAGATAAACCATTTCAGAGATACGCCCTTCTCATCATCGTCGCCCTTCTTCTTGTAATTGATCAGCACCATAGAGGCAAAGATAGCGACAATTCCGATATAGGTCAGCACGCTCGGCTTTTCGCCGAGAGAGAAAATGCCGTAAAAGATCGAGAAAAGCAGGGAAAAGCCGGAGAGCAAGCGCGTAAGCCCAAAGGGGCCGATGCGGTAGGAAATGAAGGTGAAGTAAAAGCCCGCGCCGAAAAGGCAAGCGTTGATCAGTGCAAGAGGGAGCATCTCGATCGGCGCGTAAAAGCCGCCCGTATCCGTTACGAGAAAGAAGAGCGCGGCAAAGAGCGCAACGATCGCGTTCATCAGCATACCGCCGCTGCCGTGCCGCTTTGCATAGGTGCGAACAGCAATGCTCTCACCGAGGTTCAGAAGTGTAAATACAACGATCAGAAGATAACCCATGCCCAAACTCCATAG
This sequence comes from Clostridia bacterium, assembly GCA_017938205.1. Lineage (GTDB taxonomy): Bacteria > Bacillota > Clostridia > Oscillospirales > CAG-272 > UBA1740. Next base: position 28,276 of record JAGBCA010000038.1, on the reverse strand, counting down.
ATTTTTTTGTTACTATTGTAGCACACTCGCATCGCTTTGAAAAGATAAAAAATCCCGAAAAATATGAAAAAATTCCATATTCTATTGCGTTTTGGCAAAATGAATGCTATGATATGGATATAGAATGGAATATGCAAAGGAGAATTTTTATGCGCGACGTTTGTATCACCGTTGCCAATGCCTCCCCGATCAGCAGGATAAGTTACAATCATTTCGTATATGAGATGGAGCTGCACAAGCTGCGACAGCCCTTCTTTTATTCTCATTATTATTTGTATCTCTTCGTTTGCGGCGAGGGCGAGCTGCGCCATGAGGGAAAGAGCTACTCCGTCAAGCCGGGAACACTTGTGCTCGTGCACCCCTGGCAGATGCATGAGATCGTGGAAACCAAGCACGAGCTTACCTATTTATATATATCCATGATCGGAGAGGGGATACCCTCGATCCTTTCGCAGATCGGCGCGGAAGCGCCCGTCACAGTTTATCCTTCTCAGGAGCATCTGCTGGATCATTGGATGAAATCGATCCGCCGCGTGCAGGAAAAGAATGCGCTTTATATTACGGAATCCGTATTTATGCACACGCTTTCCTATCTTGTTTGCGAGGAGAGCGGCGCAGAGGACCGCAGCCTTGCCGCGATCAAATCTTATATTCAGGAGAATCTGCAAAACCCCGAAATGAGCGTTGGTCTTGTGGCGAGCATTTTCTTTTATAGCGAAAAATATTTTTCTTATCTTTTCCGCGGAAAGACCGGTACGAAATTCACCGATTATCTGAACGATCTGCGCATCCGCTACGCTCTGCGTCTGATCAGCGAGGGCGTCCGATCGATCGAGGAGCTTTCCACGGCCTGCGGCTTTGCAAACGCTTGTTATTTTTCCAAGGTGTTCAAAAAAATGATGGGAAAATCCCCCGCGGCTTATATCCGTGAGCGCAAAAAGGATGGGGAGAATGATACAAAAGGATGATCGGAACGCATTGTATTATAAAAAATATATTTACGATTTTTCAAAAAAGTAAAACGATTTTCTAAATACGCCGTCTATCGTTTGTGATATGATAGGACTATATGTAAGAAAAAGGAGCTTTTTGCTATGCGTATCGATCCGTTTTTTGACCGCCAGCCAAGCCCGGGCTTTATTGCCGATCTTTCGAGTCCCGTGCACGCGCGTGCGCCACTTGGTTTTGGCAAACGAGTGACCCCGCGCGAGGGCGAGATCTCTGTAAAAGGGCTCTATATAAAACAAAAATTTCCCGAGGGGGAAACGATTCTTTCCTCTGCCTACGAGGATCTCGCGGCCTTTCTTTCGGTCACGAAGGTCGGCGGCGACCGCTTTCCCATTGTAATCGAAAAGGGACACGTGAAGGGCGTTAGCGAAAGCTTTCGCATCCGAGTTTCAGAGAGCGGCGTAACGGTAACCGCAGAGGAGACCGAGGGCGTGCGCCGTGCGCTCGTCTATCTTGAAGAGGAAATGACGAAAAATGAAGGGCCGTTCCTTCCGCTCGGAACGGTGGAAAGGCGTCCCTATATCAAAACGCGTATGACGCGCGGCTTCTTCAGCCCCACCAATCGCGCCCCGAAATTCGGAGACGAGCTTCTTGACGAGGTGGATTATTATCCCGAGGCGTATCTGAACCGTCTTGCACATAACGGCACCAACGGTCTTTGGATCTATACAAGCTTCCGCGCCCTGATCGATATGCCGATCTTCTCGCAGAATAAGGAAGAGGTCGCGCGCCGCATCGCAAAGCTTTCGCGCGTGGTAGAACGCTGTAAGCGCTACGGCGTGAAGGTCTTTATCTTTGCCATTGAGCCGCACGGCATCACGGACGAGGAGGCCGCCACGCATCCGGAGCTTCTCGGCGGCAAAAGATCCAACGGCAGGCATCCGATCTGCCTGAGGCAGGAGGCATCGCGCGAATATGTGATCGGCGCGGTGGAAAAGCTCTTTCGCACCGTTCCCGATCTCGGCGGTTATATCAGCATCACGGCGGGGGAGCGAACCACCACCTGCCCCTCGGTTGCCAGCTACGTGCACTGTCCGCGCTGTCAAAAATTCAGCCGCGGCGAAAACCTTGCCTATTGCGTGGATACCATCAAGGAGGGCATCCGCCGCGCGGGCACGGGTGCGGCATTCATCAGCTGGACTTATAGCCACCGCTATTGGGAAGAACGTGACGTGCGCGAATACGCACAGAAATGCCCCCTTGACGTGGTGATGATGCAAAACTTCGAGGACGGCGGCATCAATATGCAGCTTGGAAAGCCGCGCGTTGCCTGGGATTATTGGCTCTCCTACGTTGGCCCCTGCGATACCTATATCGCCACCGCCGAGGAAGCGAAGAAGCGCGGCTGTGAGATGTGGGCAAAGATGCAGGTCTGCAATTCGCACGAGCTTGCCACCGTGCCCTATATCCCCGCTCCGGGCATCCTCTACGATAAATATAAGATCGCGCGCGAGCTTGGCACCACGGGCATTATGGAGTGCTGGTACTTCGGAAACTATCCTTCCTTGATGAGCCGCGCCTCGGGCGCGCTCTCCTTTCTCGACACGTTTGAAAGCAAGGAAAAATTCCTTCTGGAATACGCCGCTCGCCTTTATGGCGAAAGCTGCGCCGCAGGGGTGGTTGCCGCATGGAACGCCTTTGAGGCGGGCTATAAAAATTATCCCACGAACGTGATGTTCAACTACTACGGCCCGATGCACGACGGTGTGGTATGGAAGCTGCAGCTTTTGCCGAAAAACAATCCGCTCTCGCGCACCTGGCTCCTGCCCGACGTCCCGGACGGTGACCGTATCGGCGAATGCCTCTTCCGCGGTCATACCTTGGATGAAGCGATCACCTTAGCCACACGCATTTCGGCAAACTTCCAAAAGGGGCTTTCGTTTCTTCCGCTTCCCGAGGATAACGAGCTTTCCACGCTTGCGGGAGCACTCGGCATTCTCTTCTCCTCCGGTCTGAACATTTTGAAGTTCTACCGCCTGCGTGCCGCACTTGGCAAGGGAGAGGGAAATGCAAGCGAGATCCTTGCCGAAATGAAGAAGATCGTGCGCGCCGAGATGGAGAATTCCCAAAACATGGTCGCAATTTGCGAGAAGGACAGCCGCCTTGGCTACCATTCGGAGGCCGAGGGCTTCAAGTTTTTCCCCGAAAAACTGCTCGATCGCGTAAAATGGCTGGAAACGCTCCTTGCCACGGAATTTCCTGCCGTTGAAGCCCGCATTGCCGAAGGAAAGGCACCGATCGGCTATTACTACGCCGAGGGAGAAAACGCCTATCGCCTCGGTGACGGCGAGATCGCTCTGGATGAAAAACGCGCCTTCCGTGTAGATCAGACGGAAGAGGGCGTTCTCGCAACCGTTCGTTGTCCGCTCGGCGAGAACGTAACTCTGCATTATGAGTTTGATCTCTTTATGCCGGAATGCGGTGTTGTTGTCAGTGAGCGCCCGATGCCGACACACGGCGAGTCCTTGCTCTGTTATGCGCCCGGGCTTGGTCTTGATTCCAACGCCACATCGCATCAGTCGCTCTTTGGCGAAAAGGTGAACGAGGAGCTTGCAAAGCATCGCCTTGAACGTGAGGTGCGCGAGGACGGATCGGTGCTGTATCGCGTATTCACCGCCGTTCCAAGAGAAAAATGGAACCGAAAGACTGCGATCAAGCTCCGTATCACCATCGGCGGCAAAAAGTGGATCGAGTCGGAGGATCCCGTGCAAACACTCGGAAAATTCAACGCCGTGCCCGATGAATACGGCTTTATTCTTCCAAAAAAGAACTGATCATATAAAAAACGCCGCCTGCGGCTTGAAGCTCCGCAGGCGGCACTTTTATAATGATTATATGCGAAAATTTGTTGCCAAATCAGAGATTTGGCGTCGAAATAGTGCAGGGTAGCACTATTTCGACTTCCGATCGTCATTATAGCTTTTCCGTGCTTCTTTTCCTGAAATCTCTGGGACTTTGCCCTGTATAGTCCTTAAAACGGCGGCGAAAATACGCGGCCGATTCAAAGCCCACGGCATCGGCGATCTGCTCGATCGGCATATCCTTGCGTGACTGTAAGAGCTGCATGGCGCGCTCAATGCGCAGACGGTTTTTGTATTCCACGGGCGTTTCTTTCATCTGCCTTCGGAAGAGAAGATAGAGATTCGGTTCGCTCATATTGCAAAGCCTTGCAAGATAGGGCGCGGGTGTATCCTCGGAAAGATGCGCGCGGATATAGTCGATCGCGGGGGAAAGGCGGCGGTCGTTTGCGGGCAAGGGGGCACGCTTAAGATGCGGAAGGATCGATGCTAAAGCGGCATAAAAAATCGAAAGCGCACGAAGCTGATCCTTGGTGCTTTTTTCATAAAGGCAATGGGCCAAAAGCAGATCGTCAACAAGCTTTTTTGAATTTTCTGCGCAGATTTTTTGCAGCAGCAAGGTTTCGGGATTTTGAAATCCCGTCATCGGTTCAAAGTCGAAACGTAAACTAATATATACATTTTTGCAGGAATTGCCCCATGTAGAACGGTATTTTGTGCCCTGCGGGATAAAAAGGAGATCGCCTTTTTTGATATGATGCTTTTCTCCGAGATCGCTTTCAAATACGGCCTCTCCCTCAAGCATTGCCGCAAGAAAGTAGCAGGGGCGCGGCGCTTTCAGAAAATCAAAGCTCGCTCCCTTATCTGCGGAGTATTTGAAAATTCGAAAAAGCGAAAGATGCGTGAAATTCTCGATCTGCACCGTATTCCCTCCATTTTTGGATTATAGAATCGTTCTCTTTTTTTATATTATAATCTATTGTCAGAGAGATGTCAAGATGCTACAATAGGCGTGTAAGTAATTTTTCTAAGTGAGGATCTTTTATGAGCTTTCAGAATAAGACTGTCATTATCACGGGCGGTGCATCGGGCATGGGCAGGCTCTCTGCCGAATGCTTTGCCGCCGAGGGCGCAAACGTTGTTCTCGCGGATATCAATGAGGAGGCGCTGATCCCTCTTTGCGCGGCCATCAACGAGAAGGGGCAGGGCAAGGCGATCTATTCCGTCTGCGACGTGCGCCACTATCCCGAGGTAAAGAAAACGGCGGATCTTGCCGTGGAAACCTTCGGCTCGATCGATATTCTCCTTAATTTCGCGGGCGGCTTTGAACTTCGTATGTGTAACTGTGATAAGCCCTTTCCGGAAACCCCCATCGAGGTGTTCGATTGGGGCATTGACGTCAACCTCAAGGGCCCGTTCTATTTTGCGCACGCCGTTTGTCCCCAGATGGTCAAGCAGCATAGCGGCGTGATCATCAACCTCGGCTCGGTCACGGGCGAGGAGGGCTCGCCCGCGGGCATGGCTTACCCCTCGGCGAAGGCGGGAATCATGACGGGATTGACGAAATCCATTGCGCAGTTTGGCTTTGCGCATAACATCCGCTGTGTTTGCGTTTCCCCCGGTCCGGTCATGACGCGCCCCGCCATGGCAAATATGAAAACGGGGCAGGGCAGAGCCGCCGAAACGCAGGAGGTCGTGGACTTCATCATGTACCTTTGCTCGGATAAGGCAAGATCGATCACGGGATCAAATCATTTCATCGACTGCGGCCGTATTGCTATGGTTCCGGGTTGAAAGGAGAGAAATAAATGAAACCTTCTTTTTTGAATGCATCACAGCCATTCGTCATGGGCATGACCTTGAAGCGCACACCGCGCGAGGCGATCAGCAATATCAAAAACTGCATCTATGCGGGTGCGGATGCCATTGCCGTTCAGCTTTGCAAGATGGAAAAACAGTATAAGACGAAGGAAGAGCTTTCCCGCGTCTTTGCCGCCGCGGCCGGCCGTCCCATCTACGTAACGGATTACCGTTGGAATCTGAATATCGACCGCACCTATGAGGAATGTGCCGAGGAGCTTTTGATGGCTATGGAGGCAGGCGGCACGCTTGCCGACGTGCCCGGAGACTTCTTCTGCGAGGATAAGGAATATCAGATGACCGACAATAAGGAAGCCATTGAAAAGCAGATGGCCTTGATCGATCGTTTGCACAGCATGGGCAAGGAGGTCCTCATGTCCTCGCACGTATTACGCTTTCTCCCTGCCGAAAAGGTGCTTGAAATAGCCAAAGAGCAGGTGCGCCGCGGTGCAGATATCGTAAAGATCGTTGTAGGTGCAAACAGCGAAGAGGAGGAGATGGAAAATCTGCGCATCACGCAGATGCTGAAAAAGGAGCTTTCCGTTCCCTTTATTTTTCTCGCCGCAGGTACGCACGCAAAGATCCTGCGCATGATCGGACCGATGCTCGGCTGCTTTGCCTGCTTTGCGGTTTACGAGCACGATGAGAATGCCGTTCCCACGCAGCCGACCGTTGCAGCCGCAAGAGCCGTGCGCGATCATTTTGATTATCTGCCGGATATTCCCTCCGTATAAAAACGAAGATCCTCTGTCATCCAAAAACGGAATGTGACAGAGGATCTTGTATTAAAATGGTAAAAAATAAAGAATTTGTACCGTGATGGAAGTCGAAAAAGAGAAGATTTAGTAAAGATCGCTCTTTTTGAATACGCCAACGGCTCCGTAAAGGTAGCCGCCCGCCAGCATATGTGCCTTTACCGCCTTGGCAAAGGAGGACTTTTCGGGCAGTGCCTCCACGGGTGTGCTCTTCGGGCAGAGGAATACGTATTCGTAAACGCTATCGCCTTGACTCTTGATGGGGGCTCTCTCGTAGCGCGCGCCAAAGCGCGTGAGATTCGTTTCCTTGCCGAGAAGCTTCGGGATCTGCACGTCGAGCAGCCAGCTTGCGCAGATGAAGGCCTTCGCCTCGCCGATGCATTTTTCAACGATCTGTCCACCACGCGCAAGATCGCGCTCTGTGATCTCGTCCGTCATTGGGCAGCCCGAAGGAATGTGCACGCTGATTACCGCGTCCCCTTTAGAGAGAAGCTTTTGGCATTCGCTCTTTTGGAGCATGATCGTTTTGTTTTTGCAAACACCGTTTACCACGGGATAGCCGATATAAGCATCCTCGGTCTCGGTGAGTACTGCATCAAACGCGCCGTCCTCGTCCTCGCATCCGGCACTGCCGAGCACTTGTCCGGAGCGGTGGAAGCGCCCCTCGGTGGGCATCATGAGAAGTCCGTCCTTGGTTTCAAAAACATCGTAGCTTTCGCCAAAGGTCTTGTATTCGAGGTTGAAACGGCCAATGCGGAGGATATGAAGGTCGAGAAAACGCAGCATCCAGAAGAAATATCCCTTGATGCCGAGGTGGCCATTCAGATTAATGAAGTCCTGCACCTGGTTTTCAAACATATTCGCCGTGTCGCGCTGAACGTCCTCGGGAATACCGTGCTTTTTCTGCTCCTCCCGCATTGCAGGGATCTCTGCGAGAAGTGCAAACAGAGGAAGAGTGTCGTAAAGCTCGTTTTTATCCTCGGCTCTCGGTGCTGATGTGCGCATTAAGAGCTCGCGGTCTCTCGTTTTAAGGATCTCGTGCAGAAAGTATGCGTAAAGGAGATTGTCCTTGTCGAGGAGAAGCGCATCGCGCACCCTCGCAAGATCCTCCTTCATATAGGTATAGCAGTCGTATTTTTCAAAATTAAAAATCTCCGCTTTCTCTGCTTCAAGGCGCTTTTTGGCATTCTCGAAGTAGGGAAGAAGAATGTCGCTTTCCTCGGTGGGAAGCGCAAATTTTAAAAGAAAATCCTTCATTTTATTTCCTCTCTTTATTTTCTGAAGCGGCCGAACACCTCGTTTACCTTTTCAAAGCTTGCAAACGAGCCGGGGTAGCCCTTCAGGATTTTCATCATTTCACCGAGCTGCTTTTTGCGGATGATGCAGATCAGCATATATTTTTCGCTGTGAGAATACATACCCACCACCTGCATACGGGTAACGCCGTGGTGCAGCTTTTCAAGGAGCTCTGCGGCAAGCGGCTCGGGCGAGTTGGTAACGATTTCGAAACGGTAGCCGTTTTTCACGCCTGCAAGCACGTAATCCACCACCACGTTGGCAACGAAGAGGTTGAGAAGCGTGCAGATCACGGGGGTGATACGCATTCCGTAAACAAAGAAGGAAACGAACACAACGCTTCCGTCAAGAAGGAAGGAAACGTATGCAATGTTCGTAGCGGGGCGCGCGCGCTTGATCAAGGCGGAAATTGCGTACGTGCCGCCGCTTGCGCCAAAGCGGCGCAGCATCAAGGAAAAGCCAATGCCGGAAATGATGCCCGTTGCAAGGCAAGCGAAAACGATCTCAAAGTCCGGGCCGTTGTTGGCAAGGCAGTACGGCTGTGCACCGAGGAACTCCAGAAGCTCCGCGCTGAAGGACTGCACGGACATATAGAGGATCAGAATAAGACCGAGCCTCTTGTTAACGAATATGGAAACGAGAATGAAGATCGGTATATTAAAGGCCAGCATCAGCACCGCCCAGGGAAACTCTATACCGCTCATTCCGAGAAAATGATAGGTCATCGTCGCAAGGCCGCCAACGCCGCCGGGTGCAAAGCCGTTGGAGTTCTGGAAGAAGAAGTACGCAAAGCCGACGATCGCGCCTGCTATGATCGCAGTCATGGCATCGAAGAAAATTCCCTTTGCCGTTTCGCTTCTTTTTGAAAGCGGCAACGCTTGGTTTTGATTGGTTTCCATGGTGCTCCTTTTTTAGCTAAATGCCAAATATGTAAAGTATTATTTGCTTATTTTGCCAAATGGCGGCGAATATGAGAGAAGATCATCTCCAGCGCAACGGGGTTTGATCCGCCGCCGGGAACGATAATATCGGCGTGCTTTTTGTTTGGCTCGACGAAGGCCTCGTGCATGGGCTTGACGGTGGTGAGATACTGATCGATCACGGAGGAAAGAGACCTCGCGCGCTCCTCCGTATCTCTCTTGATGCGGCGGAGAATGCGCTCGTCCGCATCGGTGTCAACGAAGATCTTGAGGTCGAGGCGGTCTCTGAGCCTTTTGTCGGAAAGGATCAGGATCCCCTCAAGCACGATCACGCGCTTTGGGAAAACATGCATCGTTCTTTTCGCGCGGTTGTGCACCGTATAGTCATAGATCGGCACATCGATCTCCCCACCCTCGGCCAGCGTATCGAGATGGCGGCAGAGAAGCTCCGTCTCGAAGGCATCGGGATGATCGTAATTCTGTAGGCATCGCTCCTCGTAGGTCTTGTCGGACTGATCGAGATAGTAGCTGTCGTGCGCGATGATCGTGATGTCGTCTGAAAAGGCTTTTTGTATATGCTCGGCCAGCGTTGTTTTGCCGCTGCCCGTGCCACCGGCAACGCCGATGAACAGAATGTCATTCTTTGTCATATCATCCCTCCGTTTTTTTCATTGTAGCATATTTTTATAGGTTCGTCAAGGCACTTTTTTCTTGCCTTTCAGTCTTATTTTCTCATTTTTTCTTCCGTGCCCGAAAAATGCGGCTTTACATGAAAATATTTCAGAAATCCGTGCGCGTTTCTTGACATACTGCAAAAGGTGTAGTAAAATAAAAATAATAAAAACGATTGGAGGCGCGTATGTACCTCGAAAAGATCTTAGCCGGTAATATCCGATACCATCGCACCCGCCTTGGGCTTTCGCAAAAGGAGCTTTCCTTGCATATGAAGGTCTCCGTGCAGGCGGTTTCCAAATGGGAGCGCGGCCTTGCAGCCCCTGAGCTGCAAACCGTGTATGCGCTTTCGCGCCTCTTCGGTGTTACGGTGGATGCCCTGATCAGCACGGCGGCCGAGGATGGTGCATCGGCTTTCATAGGCGTGGATGGCGGCGGCGGAAAAACGGAGCTTGTGCTCTTCACCTCGCACGGCGAGGTGCTCTCGCGCATCGTTCTTTCCGCATCGAATCCGAATACGGTTGGTATGGAGCGCACCTGTGCGGTCATGAAGGAGGGGATTGATGCACTTCTCCCCCTTTCAAAAAACGGCGTGCGCGGTATATATATCGGTCTTGCCGGTATTCCAAGAGAGGATCAGCGGCAGCAGCTGGAGCGCTTTCTTGCATCGACTTATCCGGGGATCCCGTTTGGTATTGGCGGCGATGTGAAAAACGTCTTTGCCTCCTGCGTTGGCGTGGAGCGCGGCATCGTTGCCACCGTTGGAACGAGCTCGACCGTGGTTGCAAAGACGGAAAGTGAAATGCGCAGCTTTGGCGGTGGCGGTTACCTGTTGGAGGAGGGTGGCTCCGGCTTTGATCTTGGCAGAGAGGCATTGCGTGCCGCCATGCAGGCGCACCAGGGCTATGGCGAAAAAACAGCTCTCACCGCCATGATCAACGAGCACATCGGCTCGCATTTTATGTCGCATTTTATGGAGCTGTATGCGGATGCGCCGCGTTCGATCGCCGCTCTTGCTCCGCTCGTCTTTTCCGCCATGCGCGCGGGTGACCGTGTAGCAAAACGGATCGTGGAAGCAAGCTTTTTCCAGCTTGCGGATCGCATTGCCCTGGCGCATAGCCTCTGCGATACGGGCGATATTCTGATCTTCAGCGGCGGACTTTTGCACGCATCGGAGCTTTGGATGCCGATCCTGCTCTCGCGCCTGCCGTATGAGCCAAAGGTCATTCTTCCGCGCCTGCCGCAGATCTTTGGCGCCTGCCGCTTGGCACAGGAGCATTTTGGTGACGGCACGCCCCTGCCCGAGGAGCGGTATATCGAGGATTATAAGCGGATCAAGGCGAGCAATTCCTCGTTTTCATAAAAGGAGAAAGCAATGGTTTGTAAAACAAAATGGTCGGAGAAGCAATGCGTTATAGATATTGACGGCAGAGAGCTGATTCCGATCGCTTATATGAGTTACGCACCTTTGAAAGAAAACTTTGCTGAAATGCGCGCACACGGCGTCAAGCTCTTTATGTTTCCGATCTATGCCGGGGATGAGGGCATCAATATGGAAAGCGGCCTTCGACCCCTTTGCGAAAATTTTTTCAAGGGCTACGGGCAGTATGATTTCTCGATGGTGGATAAGGTTCTTATGGATCTTGCTCCCACGGGCAAGGAGGACGTATTCGTCATTCCGCGCGTTTGCCTGGAGCCTCCTATCTGGTGGCAAAAAATGCACCCCGAGGAGGTTGCAAGAGACAGCCGCGGTGAAGCACAGAGGGAATGCTTTGCATCGAAGCTCTGGCTTGAGGAGATGACCGTTGCGCTCTATGCCCTGATCGACCATATCTCCGCCTCCAAGTGGTCGGAGCGCATCATCGGCTATCATATCGCCGCAGGCGGCACGGAGGAGTGGGCGTATCAGTGCCGATACAATCCGCAGTATTACGATTACAGCGAGGTCAATCTGCGCGCTTACCACAAGTTTCTTATGGATCGCTACGGAAGCCTTTCTGCCATTGCCGAGGCGCATGGAAGAGAATATCCCACGCTTGATTCGATAGAGTTTCCGCATCCCGTGGAGCGCAGATATTGCAATAACGGGTATCTTCGCGATCCCGAAGCAGAGCGCGCAGTTCTGGATTATTACGACTATCACAACGAGAGCGTTGCGGATGCCATTCTGTATTTCTGCCGCGCCGTGAAGGAATACACGGACGGTACGCGCCTTGCAGGCGTGTTCTACGGCTACGTGTTTGCCATGCCGCAGAATTTCAAGGGCCTGCACGCGCTCGGTAAGGTGCTTTCATCGCCTGACGTGGATTTTCTTTCCACAACCAACTGTGCAAAGCACTGGCAGTTTTCCTCTGCCGTTGAGAGCGCAAAGCTGCACGGCAAGCTTTGGATGTGCGAGGGGGATATCCGCACCTGCCTCACCACGGGTATGGGCAAAAACCTTGCGCACGCCATGCCGGATAACGATTATTACGACAGCGCCGTATGGCACGGCCCTTCGGACGTGAAGGGAAGCGTTGCAAAGCTCACGCAGGCACTTGCCCGCATTGCAACGAGCCACACGGGCATCTGGTGGTTTGATATGTTCGGCGGTTGGTTCTCCGATCCCGAAATGCTATCCGTCATCGGAAGGAGCATCCCCCTGCTTGCCGAGCAGAAAAAGGATCTCTTTCCAAGCGAGGTCGCTTTTATCGTGGACGAAAAGGGGCATAAATACTCCTCTCTTGACGATCGGCGCACGCCGCTTGCCACCTGGGAGCTTTTGGATCAGATGGAGCTTGCGGGCTTCCCCTACGATAACTATCTTCTCTCGGATGTATGCGATCCTGCATTCCCGGCAGAAAAATACCGTCTGATCATCTTCCTTGCCGCAGTCAACCCCTCAGAGAGGGAGCTTGCCGCCATCACGGAAAAGCTGAAAAAGGGTGGAAAAACGCTCCTCTTCCTTGGAAATAGCGGTGCGTACAGTGAATCTCTTTGTGAGTTTTCGCTCCGCATCGATCCTGCACCTAAGGAGCAGAAAGCGACCTTTAACGGCCTTGTCTATCCAGAAAATACGCTTCCCACGCCTACGCTTCCGCGCGAGGAGGGCTACGTGCTTTCTCGCTTTGAGGACGGAAGCGCGGCGGTGCTTTGGAAAAAATGCAAGGATTATCATTGCGTGCTCTCTCTGCCTCTTGCGATGCCGAGGGCGCTGCTTTCGCATATCGCATTGCTTGCGGGCGTGCATCTCTATAACCGCACAGGGGATGCCGTGTTTGCAGGCGGTGAATACGTGGGCCTTTGGGCAAAGGAGAACGGCTATCGCCGCATCTGCCTGCCCGAGCGTGATATGCGTGCCACCGATTTTCTGACGGGCGAGAGCGTCACCGTCAACGATCGCTTTATCGATATGAAAATGGAGAAGGGCGATATGCGCCTGCTTCATATCGAATCAATAGAAAAATGATTATTTGAAAACAATTATTTACAAAAAGGAGATAAAAATGGAACGCTATGCATGGAAAGCCGTCCTTCTGGAGGGCAAAAAAGAAGAGTACATCCGCCGCCACAATGAGATCTGGCCGGAGCTGAAAGCACTCTTGAAGGCCGCAGGCATCTCAAACTATTCGATCTGGAACGTAGGAAACGATCTCTTTGGCTACTATGAGTGCGAGAAGGGCATCGAGTACGCCACGCGCGTGCAGGCCGAGAGCCCCATCGTTGACAAGTGGAACGAGTATATGAAGGACGTAATGGATATGCCGCTCGATCCCGAAACCGGCGCGCAGCCGCATCTGGAAGAGGTATTTTATCTCGAGTGAGTGAAATGCTTTTTATATAAGAAAAAAACGACAGATTTCTCTGTCGTTTTTTTCTTACAGCTCGGAAAATTCCTTGTGCGCCAAAAGGAAATAATCGTTTGGAACTTCGTGGTGAACGAAGGGATACATCTCGATGCTCTTTTCGCCCTTCACGTGGTGATAAGCGGAATACACGTAGGGTGGCAGGCAGATCGGATCTGCAAGCGCGAGGCAGAAGGATACGGGCACTTTTAAAAGCGAAACCATATTGACGATATCAAAATACGAAAGCGTATCCATCACTGTGTCTGTATGCGCGGGATATACGCGCAGAAAGGCGTGCGTGGATTCAAATACGCCGCTGCCGCTCTCGCTTCTCTGCTTCAGACAGCAATAGCTCGTAATGCAGGAGTAGCATTTTTTCACCTTTCCGCTGAGCGCGGAGGCAACGATGGAAAGTGCACCGCCCTGGCTGCCGCCGAAGGTAACGATGCGCGAAGCATCCACCTCGTCAAGCGTTTCGATCACGTCGATCGCGCGAACGGCATCCAGATAAATGTTTTTCATATAAAACTCATTTTTGTCCAGTACGCCGCAGGTCATGAGTCCGCCCATGCGGTCTCCGGAGGTGTAAATTGCTTTGTCAACGCTCGTTCCACCTTGGGAGCGCACGTCAATCGCGAAGCAACAAACGCCGGTGGCAAGAATATCGTGCCAGATATGTTTATAGCCCGATCCTCCGTGGAAAAAAGCAACGCAGGGAAGTTTTTCGCCGGCCTCTTTTTTTGGACAAGAGAAGTAGGCGTGGATCTCGGTATCGTCGTGCGTGTTATAGGTGATCTCATAGGTCGAAAAGCTCTTATCGTAGGGAAGCGAAAGCTTCTCTTTTTTTACTGTGAGAGGCTTTTTTCTCAGATCCTCGACGGCGCTTTTCCAAAAGTCGGCAAAGTCCTCCTTCATCGTTTGGGGAAAAATTTGCTGCTTCAGCTCTTCTTCTTTTTGCATGACGTAATTCATAACCGCGTTTTTCTCCTTTGGGATGCTTTGTGATCTTATTATATCATATCTTTTACACAGGTACATTGCAAAAAATATTTTTTATATTGCAAAAATGATGTAGATGTGATATACTGATCGCGAGGTGATGACGGTGGATTATAAAAAATTCGTTTTAAGTTATTATAAAAATGCGATGCAAGGCGTGCATATTCAGCGCATCCGACATTCGGAGGAGGCCAAAAAGCCGCATAGCCACGATTATTTTCAGCTCTATTATGTTCTTGGCGGCAGTCTTTTGCATTCCACGGCATACGGCGAGGCCGCTCTGTCGGCAGGGGATATGTTTTTGCTTGCGCCCGGCGAGATACATCATATCAAGCAGACGGAAAGCATGGAGCTTTTCACCTTTTCGTTTATGCCCGATATATTGGGCGAGGCCAATGAGACCAATCGGCTCGCCGTGAATTTTTTAAAAAACGCTCCACGTGCATTCGATCCCTGTACCAAGGCTGCCGTTTCCTCGGCGGAGTCTTTGGTTGTAAAGGATCTGCTTGAGAAGATTCACCTTGAATTTTCCGAAAAGCGGATCGGCGCAGGAGAGGTCATCCGCGCGTATGCTTTAGCGCTGATCATGATATTTGCGAGAAATCTGACCGAAAGCATTCCCGCCGTACCGCGTGGGGACGAAACAGCGGCGCGCATTGCGCACTGCGTGGAATATATTGAAAGCAATTTTTCGGATCAGATCGAGCTTGTGCAAATGGCAAAGGCCTGCGCGATGTCAAAAAGCTTTTTCTGTAAATCCTTTGCCGCGCACACGGGAATGAGCTTTCATAAATATCTGAACACCTGCCGCATTCGCGCCGCGATCCGATATATGGAAAAGGGCTATAAGATCACGGGAATATACGGCCTTTGCGGCTATAACGATTTTTCCACTCTATACAGAAATTTCAAAAAGATCACGGGAAGTTCGCCAAGAGAATATTTCGGTGAGGAGCGGTCGCATTCAGGCATAACCGAATAAAAAAACGGGAGAGGTTTTCCTTTCCCGTTTTTTTATAAAATCATTAAAGAGCAAAATTCGCTCTCGCATATTCCGCCGCCTTTCGGATGTCAGCCGAAGGATCCGCGCCCGTTTCTCGCTCAATGGTGAGAAAGCCGTCGTAGCCGATCTCTTTCAGCGCCGAAATATAGGCCGCGAAATCCACGTCACCCTCGCCAACGGGGGTTTCAATAAAGTAGTCTGCTACGTTGAGCGCCTCAATGCCGCCCTCGGCAAAATGATTGTAGATCTCTAAAGGATCGGATCTTTTGAGCATTTTTCCGTCCTTTAAGTGCGTATGCACGATTTTTTTGCCGATCAGGCGCACCGCCTCGGCGGGATCCTGACCCGTCACCATGACGAAATTGGCAGGATCAAGGTTAACGCCAACGCCCTCCCCCGCCGCAAGCACAAAGCGGTTCAGGATCGGTGCGGTCTCGGGGCCGGTCTCGATCGCAAGCGTCACACCCTTGCTTGCCGCATACGCGCCGCATTCCCGCAGAGCCTTCAGCATCGTCTTGTATTTCTCGCTATTTTCATCCTCGGGGATCACGCCGATATGTGTAGTCACAACCTTCGTTTCGAAAGCGACCGCAAGATCCACGATGCGGCAGGTCTTCTCAATGCGCGCCGCATTTTCGTTTTCTCTTTCAAAGCCGTGACCGCCAAGGTCGCCGCAAAGTGCACTCACGGTAAGACCGTGCTTCTTTAGAAGCGCCTTGTATTCTGAAAGCTTTTCCTCGTTTCCGAGAAGCGTTTCGGGACAGATGTCACCGCCCACGGCGTACATCTGAATGCCGTCAAGGCCAAGAGCACCCGCAAGCGCAATGCTCTCTGCCATCGGGCGCCCAAAGCAATCGCTGATCACACCAAGCTTCATATTTCCACCTCTCTTATTTCAGATCGGCAAGCATAAGCGTTTTGCCGGGATTCTCGGCCGCAAGGAGCGCGCCCTCGCGCACCTTCATGGCCTCTAAGGTCTCTTCCTTCGGGAAGGGTAGCACGCCGCTTTCAAAGAAGCGGAGCATATCCTCGATCAGGGAAGGGAAGAAATCGGAGCTGATCGGCTCGTATATAGACGAGCCGTCTGCCTTTGCCGCATAGAGCGTAAAGGGCAGGGCGGGTGCATAGGTCATGGAAGCCTTTCTTTCGTCTGCATAGGAAACGAAAACGTGCGTCTGCGTGCCGACCTTTTCGGCGCGCACACTCTCGGCGCCGAGGCCGATCGTTTTCACGAGCATCTCGATCATATGGATCGAATATTCGGGGAAATTGCTTCCGCCGCCCGTGAGAAATATGTCCTGCGCGCCGAGCGCCTTCTCGGTCTCCGTCGCATAACGAAGTGCGGAGGAGGAGAAAAACGGCGTGCCGTGCTTTTTGCCGATCGCGCAGATCTCTCTTGCGGTTTTGTAGTCGGGAGCGAAGGTTTTGTCAATATAAGTTGGCTTTTTGTGCTTTAAAACCGCCTCTGCATAGCGAAGATGCACCTCGGGATTGGAAGGCGCAAGCACGATGATCACATCGCTTTTTTCGCAAAGCTCGTCAATGCTCTTGCATTTTTCTGCGCCGAAGGTATGGCACCAATCCGCTCCGCTTCTGCCGTCAAAGGGGGATATCTCCTGCTCGCCGTAGGCGTATGCAAGCTCGTAGGAAAGGCCGAGCTTCTTTGCTGCCACCTCGATCCATGCAGGATAGTTGTTTGCGTGCCATTCGCTGAGATAGAGATCCACAAAGCCGATCTTTTTCGTTTTCATCATAGTGCGATCTCCTTCTTTGCCTTGGAGGAGGCATAGAGCGTGTCAAGCAGCTTCATGCTCTCAAGAATGTTGTCAATGTAGTTGCGGTTTTTCTCACCGGTTTTGGTTGCATCCAGGAAGGCGCGGTCCTCCGCGGCGTACATATTGGGGATCTCGTGCTCGGTCACGGTTCTTTCCAGCGTTTCACCGTCAAGGAGCGCAAACTGACCGCAATAGGTCAGGCGAATGCCCTTTTTGTCACCAAGGAAATCGATGTACATCTGGTCCGGCTCGTCAATGTTTTCCGCCCAGGCGCCGTTGAAGGAGATGCTTGCCTTGTCGGTGCGCACGTAGCCGGAAATGCAGTCGTCCACGTCGTTTATGCCGCTTTCGAGGTTCTTCGTATCCTCCGCCCACATGCTCTTATAGCGGTAGCTCTTCATGTCCTTCGCCATCTCGCAGTAGGCATCGCAGGTCGCGGTCTTGAGGTGCGCGCCGCCGAGAACATAGAGAACAAGGTCAAGGAAGTGAATGCCCCAGTCGATCAGAACACCGCCGCCGCTCTGCTTTTTGTTGGTAAAGTCACCGCCGAGGCCGGGAATGGAGCGGCAGGCGCGGAAGGAGCAGTACACGTGATAGATGTTGCCAAGCTCGCCCTTGCGGTTCATTTCCTCGATCAGCTCCACGGATCTGTGATAGCGGTTACAAACGCCGATGTTCAGCAGCTTGCCCTGCTTCTTTGCCTCCTCAGCCATCTCTGCGGAGAGCGCGTAGCTCACGGTGATGGGCTTTTCGCACATCACGTGCTTGCCCGCCTTGAGCGCATCCATCGTGATCGTGTAATGTGCAAAGTTCGGTGTCAGAACGAAAACGGCATCCACCTCGGGATCTGCAAGCGCCATCTTATAGTCTGTGATCGCCTGCTCAACGGCAGGATATTTTTTCTTGACGGCCTCCGCCTTTTCGGGAAGGATATCGCAGGCGTATTTGATGCGTACGTCCTCCATTTTTGTGAGGACGGGCAGATGCGCGTTCTGCGCAATGCGGCCGCAGCCGATGATAGCAATCGTTGTTTTCATAAAATTCTCCTTTTTGTTCGAGCCGATTTTTTTTTGGATGAGAAGAAACGTCATTGCTTATAGTATAACGCATATTTTTCCTTCTGTAAATAGCCCTTTTTTAGAAACGTTTAGCATTTTTTTGTATTTCTGTTAAAAACCTCTGTTTTTACTTAACTTTTTTTGATATTTTTTTCTTGACGGCGGCTCATCTTGATGATATAATGAAAGAAAAAAGGAGGGGAATACGTATGTCCGATACCCGTGCGGCGGGACGCCGTATGAAAAAATCTTATCATCTGAATAAGCCCTTTATAGCAGATCCCCGCCCTTTTGGGGATTTTCGCCTCTATCAGCTTGGCCGCCTTTACTGTACGGGCGAAACGGTGATCGAGGAGCACGCGCATATCGATTGGTTTGAGATCACGGTTGCTACGGGCGGGAAGGGAACCGTCTATACCAATGGCATCGGTGTTCCGATCACGCGCGGAGATATTTATCTTTCTTTTCCTTGTGATCATCACGCCATCGTTTCGGATCGGGAGGATCCGTTAAAATACGATTTCTTTTCATTTTCCACCACGGATGAAAGCCTGATGGCCGATCTATCCATGATCATGGATCAAAATGCCGCCGCCGATGCGCGCACCGTCAGGGATGAGCATATAGCCTCCCTCGTCAGCACCGCGATCGCCGAGCTGGATGCACAAAAGCGGCATTCGGAGCGCTTGCTTGCGGCCTTGTTTTTAGAGATCGTGATCCGTATTGCACGCGGATTTTTTCGTGAGGATCCGCATAAAGCCACCGAACGCCCCGAAGCACTTTGCCAACGCTTGATGCACTATATAGATACGCATATCTATTCGATGGAAAGCCTCGAAGAGCTTTCCGCTCTCACGGGATATAATTATAGCTATCTTTCCGCACTTTTCCGCCGCGTTACATCGGAGAGCCTCTCCGATTATTACCGCGCGCGCCGCCTTGAAACGGCGCGTCTGCACATCGCGGAAAACACGCTTTCCATCACGCGGATCGCGGAGCTGTTGCGCTATAGCTCAATATATACCTTTAGCCGCGCCTTCAAGCAACGCTTTGGCATAAGTCCCGAGCAATACCGCAAGAAGCCCCTTGAAAAATGAGTTTTCCTTAGCCGTTTCTTGGCTTTTTTCTGTTTTGTTTACATTTTGAAAATAGAAAATTTGGAAAAAATATAGTATAATAGATGCATCGATTATGCATCGAATAAAGATCATGTAGACGAATCCTTGAGAAAAGGAGTAGATTATTATGAATAAGAGTTGGGATTTTACAATGGCGAACTACGGTGCCGTCTGGGCGTTTCCCGCGCAGCTTGGCCTGTTGCTTCTGTTTTTGATGCTTGGCAATATTCTCAGACGCAAGATCCCCCTTTTCCGAAACTGTCTTATCCCGTCCGCTCTGCTTGGCGGCGGTGTGCTTCTGCTCGTGAATTTTATCTGCAAGCAGTGCGGCTTCGTTTTGGTAGACAATCGCATGATGCAGGTCATCACCTATCATTGCCTTGCCATCGGCTTTGCCGCTATGTCACTGAAAACGGAGAAGAGCACGCATAAGACGAATCGCGCACAGGTCGTTGAATTTGGTGCTCTGCAGGGCGGAACGTATATGCTGCAGGCCTTCGTTGGCCTCGGGATCACGCTGCTTTTATTTCTTTTCACGCAGTACGGCGATAACGTGATCTCTTATATCTGCGGCTTGATTTTGCCGCTGGCCTTCGGTCAAGGACCGGGCAACGCTCTGAGCTGGGATATCAACTTTACCAATACGCCTGCAACGCAGTTTGCGGGAAATGGAAGCTTCGGTCTCTCTCTGGCCTCGATCGGCTTCGTGGTTGCCTCCGTGTTTGGCGTTTTGTATATCAATATTCACAAAAAACATAGTGGCCTATACATTCGCCGCGCCCGCCCCGAAAAGGAGTTTGTAGATCAAACCAACCCCACGGGAACGGAGATCCCGGACAATGAGTCCGTGGATAAATTTTCTCTTCAGGCGGGCTTCGTGGCCTTGGCTTACGCGCTCTCCTTTGGCTTTATGTATCTGCTCGGTCGCCTCTCCGCTTTCACAAACAGCATCGCCTGGGGCTTTAACTTCCTTTGGGCATCGCTGGCGGCTATGCTGATCCGCTTTGTGGTCAAGCGTCTGCGTAAGAAGCAGCTGATGCATCGTGAATATATCAACAATTATCAGATGGACCGTATCTCGGGCTTTGCCTTCGATCTGATGATCGTGGCGGGCGTTGCGGCCATCGAGATCAACGATATCAGAAGATACATTCTGCCGATCGTGATCCTCAGCCTGATTGGAACCGTGATCACCTATGCGTATATCCGCCTGGTCGCAAAGGAGTGCTTTAAGGGCTTTGAGCACGAGTTCTTTCTGATGAGCTTCGGTACGATGACGGGCACGGCCTCCAACGGTATGATCCTGATGAAGGAGATCGATCCCGGTTTGCAAACCCCCACCTCCAGCCTCTATATTCTTTCAAATTTCCCGGCGATGGTGATGATCGCGCCTCTGCTTCTTCTTTTGAATTTTGCGGGCAGCTCGCTGACGAATGCCATCATCGCTTGCGCGGTCTTTTTCACCCTTTGGATCGTATATACGGCTTTCCTCTTCCGCCGAAGAATTTTTAAAAAGCGGTATCAGGATCAGCCGCAATTCGTCTGGACGGATGGTGAATAAAAAAACAACGGCTACCCAAAAAGCGGTAGCCGTTGTTTTCGTTATACAAAAAAAGCCTTGGAACGTTTGACTCCAAGGCTTTATAATGCTCTTGAACAATTCCCTTTGTCCTTATTGAAACAAAATCAATTATCCTCATTATCTATAAGATTAGCAAATTGATCAGCGAATCCTTGTTAATCAAGATAGTATTTTATTTTAAGCGTAGTTGATTTTCCTTTTGGAGGAGCAAAAACAACTTCATCGTTAATGCTCATTGAATCGTACATCGCGGTACAAATAGAAGCCGGTCGTTGTGTAACTTTAAGTGCTTTCTGAATGTCATTACATAATAGTATTAGTTCCTTCTCACCGCTCTCCTTGGCTTTCATTTTTGACATTGTGATGTATTCTCTGGCTTTTTGAGTAAGATTGGTATAGTTTGACTTTTTGGTATCGTTCGTATTTTGGGTTAAATCTTTGTTTTCAAGCATGGTTACTTTTTCCTCCAGAGTTTTAATTCTTTCAAGCATTTCCAAAATTGTTTTTGCATAATCCATTACATCACCTCACATTGTATTTTTTATGTTTTACATAATTATAACATATGTAAAAACACTTGTCAATACATATTTTTATTTTAATTTTGAAAAATAGTGCTTATCACAGATACCGATGAAATCATTTTATTAAACAAGAGCCTTGGAGCGTTTGGCTCCAAGGCTCTGAAATTTGTGCTAAATTATTTCAATGCTGCCTGTGCTGCTGCCAGACGTGCGATCGGCACTCTGAAGGGCGAGCAGGAAACGTAGTCAAGGCCAAGGGTGTGGCAGAACTCAACGGATGTCGGGTCGCCGCCGTGCTCACCGCAGATACCGATGTGAAGGTTAGCATTGTTAGCGCGGCCGTCCTTGCAAGCCATGCCCATCAGCTTACCAACGCCGGTCTGGTCGAGCTTAGCGAAGGGATCGTTTTCGAAGATCTTTCTGTCATAGTAAGCATCGAGGAACTTGCCGGCATCGTCACGGGAGAAGCCGTAGGTCATCTGCGTAAGGTCGTTCGTACCGAAGCAGAAGAAGTCTGCGTTCTGAGCGATCTCATCAGCGGTGAGGCAAGCTCTGGGGATTTCGATCATCGTACCAACCTCGTAGTCGAGCTTCACGCCGGCAGCGGCGATCTCGGCATCAGCGGTAGCAACGACAACGTTCTTAACGTACTTAAGCTCCTTCACGTCGCCAACCAAGGGGATCATGATCTCGGGCTTAACGGTCCAATCAGCGTGTGCCTTCTGAACGTTGATAGCGGCGCGGATAACAGCGCTGGTCTGCATCTTTGCGATCTCGGGATAGGTAACGGCAAGGCGGCAGCCTCTGTGACCCATCATGGGGTTGAACTCGTGCAGAGAAGAGATGATAGCCTTGATCTGCTCAACGGTCTTGCCCTGTGCCTTAGCAAGAGCAGCGATGTCCTCCTCGGTGGTAGGAACGAACTCGTGGAGCGGGGGATCCAGGAAACGGATGCAAACGGGATTGCCCTCGAGAGCCTCGTAAAGCTTCTCGAAGTCGCCCTGCTGGTAGGGAAGGATCTTTGCAAGAGCAATTTCTCTTTCCTCAGCGGTATCGGAGCAGATCATCTCGCGGAATGCAGCGATTCTGTCTGCCTCGAAGAACATATGCTCGGTACGGCAAAGGCCGATACCCTCAGCGCCAAGCTCGCGTGCCTTCTTAGCATCTGCGGGCGTATCAGCGTTGGTTCTGACCTTGAGCTTTCTGTACTTGTCAGCCCAGCCCATGATGGTACCGAAGTTGCCGGAGATAACAGCGTCAACGGTGGGAACGATACCGTCGTAGATCTTACCGGTGGAACCGTCGATGGAGATGAAGTCACCCTCGGTGTAGGTCTTGCCTGCAAGCGTGAACTTCTTGTTCTCCTCGTCCATGTTGATCTCGCCGCAACCGGAAACGCAGCACTTACCCATACCGCGAGCAACAACGGCTGCGTGAGAGGTCATACCGCCGCGAACGGTCAGGATACCCTGAGCGGCCTTCATACCGGTGATATCCTCGGGAGAGGTCTCAAGACGAACGAGAACGACCTTCTTGCCTGCGTTCTTCCAAGCCTCAGCATCCTCTGCAGAGAATACGATCTGTCCGCAAGCAGCGCCGGGGGAAGCACCAAGGCCGCGGCCGATAGCCTGTGCAGCCTTCAGAGCCTTTGCATCGAACTGGGGATGCAGAAGGGTGTCAAGGTTTCTGGGGTCGATCATGAGAACGGCCTCCTGCTCGGTCTTGTGGCCCTCGGCAACGAGGTCAACAGCGATCTGCAGAGCAGCCTGTGCGGTTCTCTTACCGTTTCTGGTCTGAAGCATATAGAGCTTGCCGTGCTCAACGGTGAACTCCATATCCTGCATGTCGTGATAGTGGTTCTCGAGGATCTTGCAAACCTCGGTGAACTGAGCAAATGCCTCGGGGAACTTCTCAGCCATCTGTGCGATGGGCATGGGAGTACGAACACCTGCAACAACGTCCTCGCCCTGTGCGTTGGTAAGGAACTCACCCATCAGCTTCTTCTCGCCGGTAGCGGGATCGCGGGTGAAGGCAACGCCGGTGCCGCAATCGTCACCCATGTTACCGAATGCCATTGCCTGCACGTTAACGGCAGTACCCCAAGAGTAGGGAATGTCGTTATCGCGGCGGTAAACGTTTGCACGGGGGTTGTCCCAAGAACGGAATACGGCCTTAACGGCGCCGATGAGCTGCTCCTTGGGATCGGAGGGGAAGTCAGAGCCGATCTTTGCCTTGTACTCAGCCTTGAACTGGTTCGCCAGCTCCTTGAGGTCTGCAGCGGACAGCTCGATATCCTGAGTAACGCCCTTCTCTTCCTTCATCTTATCGATGAGCTCCTCGAAGTACTTCTTACCAACCTCCATAACAACGTCGGAGTACATCTGGATAAATCTTCTGTAGCAGTCGTAAGCCCATCTCTCGTTGCCGCTGGCCTTTGCCATGTACTCAACAACGTCCTCGTTGATACCGAGGTTCAGGATAGTGTCCATCATGCCGGGCATGGATGCACGCGCACCGGAACGAACCGATACGAGCAGGGGGTTCTTAAGGTCGCCGAACTTCTTACCGGTAACCTCTTCCATCTTAACGATGTATTCGTTGATCTCAGCCATGATATCAGCGTTGATCTGTCTGCCGTCCTCGTAATACTGCGTGCATGCTTCCGTCGAGATAGTGAAGCCCTGGGGAACAGGGAGACCGATATTGGTCATTTCGGCGAGGTTTGCGCCCTTACCGCCGAGGAGCTCACGCATGTTTGCATTACCCTCGGTAAAGAGATAACAATACTTCTTTGCCATTTTTGAGTTTCCTCCAATATAAAATTTTTTTGTTTTCATCCTTAATAACGAAAAACGCAAGCAAAAATTAAAAAAATAACTCATTCGCGCATTTCGCTCCACATATTATAACATATTTGAAGGAAAAATTCCATTTCTTTTGCAAAAAAAATCCAAAACTTGTCAATCTTTACATTTTGTTCAAATTCTTTGCACGGTGTTGAATAAAAAATAATTTTTTCTTGCAAGGAAATTGTGATTGTTGCATGAAGAGAGAAAAACGCATCCGAAAAAATGAATTGACATTTTGAATCGGTTAAGCTATAATTAGAATGCAGATCACCCCGTCTGTGCGCGAGCGTATTGGGCGGAAAAACAAAAGGAGAAAACAAATGGCAAATGTATGTGTAATTACCGGTGGCGGCAGCGGTATGGGACTTGAGGCCGCAAAATTTATGCCCAAGGATAAGATCATCGTGATCTCGGGCAGAACCTTGAAGAAGCTGGAGGGGGCGGTCGAAGAATTGAAGGCTCTCGGATATGAGGCATATGCCAAGACCTGCGATACCTCGGACCGCGAGAGCGTAAAGGAGCTTGTTTCCTTTGCTTGCTCGCTTGGCACGGTGAAGAACGTGATCAACTCGGCAGGTGTTTCGCCCGCAATGAAGGGAACGCAGGAGGGCATTCTCCGTATCAATGCGCTTGGGACGGTGTATATCAACCAGGAGTTTTCCAAGGTGATGGAGGCGGGCAGCGTGATCGTGGACGTTTCCTCCAATTCGGCGTATATTCTTCCCGCTTTCATTATCAATAAAAAGGTGTATGCGCTTGCCGAAACGGACGAGGCGCTTTTCCTCAAAAAGCTTGTCAAAAAAAGCAATCTTGCCAAGGGTGAGTATCAGCGCAAGGGCTTTGCCTATTCGCTTTCCAAGAACTTCGTCGTTTGGTATGCGCAGAAGTGCGCCTTTGAATACGGCAAGAAGGGCATTCGCGTGGTATCCCTCAGCCCCGGTCTGATCGCTACCGATATGGGAAATCTTGAAAAAGAGGATGGCGGAATGCTGATCCCCTTCTCCGCAGAGGAGCGTATGGGAAAGCCCGAGGAGCTTGGCTTCGCCCTTGCAACCGTGGCAGATGAGCGGAACGGCTATCTTGCAGGTGTGGACGTGCTTTGTGACGGAGGCAGCACCAACGGCATGAAGCTTTTCAAGAAGAAAAAGTAAGGAACAATAAAATGTTATAAAAATCCCCCTCTATACGCATCCGAAGTCCTTCGGTTGTCGTACAAAGGGGGGATTTTTTATTGGATCGCGCCGTAGATGCCAACGAGAAGCCGCTTCAGCTCCTTGACGGAAAGCGGTCCGTAATGCACGGATTGCTGTGATGCATCGATCCGATCAATCGTTTCCCGGAGCGCGGAAATATCAATGGAATCGAGATCTATGTCCTCAAGAAAATGGCGCACGTGCCTGCATCTTGGGGGCAGAATCTCGCGGAAGAAGCGGAATATATCAATATCGGCTTCGTTATCTCCCGAAATGGCTGCAAACATTGCCTTTCTGTAGCATTCGCCGTATTCGCAAGGGGCATCGTTCCAGACTCTGTCGGCGAAAAGCACCATGGCGGGCGGAAGAACGTAATGGTTGTGCGCGTATTCGGGAATGGCAAAATCCCAGCAGGAGAGCATACCGCCGCAGATCTTTCCTTCGAGATCTCTTTCTCCGAGAAATTCCGTCCTTGCCGTCCAGGTACGGATATTGCTTTCCTGCATCTCCCCATCATGGTCAAAGTAGGTGTATCTGTAGTGCGCGTTGACCACCTCGAATCCTTGATCGAGCAACGCCTGAAAAACGCCCTTTTCCTGCGTGATGATATCGCCGCGCCAGAAGTAGATGAGGCAATCCTTCGGAATATCAATGGGATGAAATACGTCAAGCTGATCGTTCCAGAGAGCCATGCGTTTTCCGTGTGCACGAGCAATCTCGTAAAGGCGGCGCAATCCGTAATAATAGAGCTCTCTCGTGGAGGAAAGCCCCTCCTTTTTCATTCTTTCGCGGCAGGCATGGCAGTTGTCCCAATGCGGATGTGCGGCAAGGCTCGGAAAATCAAATTCGTCGCCGCCGATATGCAGGATCTTTCCGGAGAAAAGCGTGCAGATCTCGTCGATGATCCGGCCGTAGATCTCATAGGTTGATTCTTTTCCTATGCAGACCGCCCATTGGCTTACACATCTGTCCGCATCCACGAATTGCATCTTTCGATCTCCCGTGGCGGCGCGCACCTTTTCAATGGCGGCGCGCTTGTCGATGATATCGCATCCAAGCTGCGGCAGAGCCTTCAGCTGGTTGACGGCGTGGCAGGGAAATTCGATCTCGGGAATAACTTCCATCCCAAGATCCTCGGCAAGCGTGATCAGCTCTCGCATCTGCTCTTTCGTGTAAAGCTTGTGCCCATCCGGGTTTGGCACAACGTCCGATGCAAGGCAATAGGTTTGTCTGTCCATCAGATGAAGATGCAAAACGCTGTATTTCAGCTTCGCCATGCGCGTGACATGCTCCTTCAGGGCATCTATATCCACGTAGCCGCGCGCCAGGTCCAAAAGGCAGGCGCGGAAGGGATGGTCGGGCGCATCCGTGATCTCGGCGCAGCCGATCCGGTCTTCTTTTATAAGGAAGGAGAGCGAGGCGATCGCATTCCGAAGCCCCTCTCTGTCACCGTATCCGATGAAAATGCCGTCTTCCTTCACAGAAAGCGTATATGCGCCCGCGTTCATATCCTTGTTTTCTAAATGCACCGTGGCGTCCTCGCCGATCCCGATGCGCGCCAATGGGCAAAATGCCCCGAGAATGCGGCTCGCCCATTGGCCATCGGCGGTGGGCGCAAACTGTAGCTCGTCCGCAAAGCATCCCTCTATCGCCTCGTATTGCTTCACTCTTGGAAGTATCATCGTTGCTCCTCCTTTTCCGCAAGCGCGGATCTATCCATATTATACGGTTTTTTTCTGCAAATAAAAACAGAATATTATTTACAAAAGGAGTATTTTTCTCTATTTTCGGCGGTTTATTTCAGCTGCTCTATAATATCTTTGGCCTGCATTGCCACCTCGGAGAGGGGCTTATGCTCTCTCTTCATTTCCTTCAGCGGCGTATCGAAATAAACGGCGCGGATCCTTTCCATCTCTGCCTTCAGCACGTTCTTGTCAAGCGGCACACCCGCTTTTGCGGCTTCTGTTGCCGCCCCCAGCCAAAGCTTTGCTTCGGGCAGATAGAGATAAACTGCGTTTTCATAAATGTGCGCACGATTGTATTCATGCTCTGCGTTGTTCTTGAGCGTTCTTTCGAAATTGGGATTGACCTCCGTTTCCGTCCTCAGCCGTTCAAGCGATGCAAGAAGAGAATAATCCTCGTGTCCGCCGAGAAGCAGGCCCAGCGCCTGAATGAGGGAAACGGCGATTTGCGAAGCTTTTTCAACCCCCTCGGCATCCTTTTTTGCAAAGCTTATTTCGGCGCGCAGAATGGCTGCGTTGATAAAGCGGCCGATCACGGTTCTCACAACGTCGAAGGCATCCCTTCTCGTCTTCTCATCGTCGAGCGGGATTTCTGTCAGCATCGAAAGGATCTGTATAGCGGCAGCCTTCGTTTCCATAAAGGGTGCAAGAATGATCTCGTATTTCTTGCCCTCCTCCGCTTTGAAGGGGGCGCGTTCACGGATATCTTCGTAGAGATCGTCCCCGATCATCGACTCGTCGGCCGGGCCCGCCCAGGTCATCAGCCTTGCGATCGGGAGCATTTTTTTCCAGATCGCGAGCATTGCGCCTGCGTTTTTCTTTTCATATCTTGCCTCGCAGAAGCTCTCAAGAAGCGTATCCAAGGGAATAACTTCCGCCTCCCAGGCGTTTGCGGCAAGATAATATAGGTTGAGAGGATTTCCGTGTGAGAATTCGGGCCAGAAAACCATACCGCGGCACATTGCGTCGTTCTTTGCGAGCGAAAGCCTTTCGTTCATCAGCGGCAAGTTTCCGCGGATATCGTTTTGCTTTTCGATTCCGCCAAAAATGCCGAAGATCCAGGGAAATTTTCCCAAAACGTCCCATTTCGTGAAGTCGTTTCCACTTTCCGATTCGGAGGTATAATCGAAGAAAACGGTTTGATTCGGATCCAGCTCCGCAAGCAGAGCCCTTGCCTCCTCGGGCGTGTATTTGATCCAAACGTCCCAGCTGGCGAGCAGGAGCTTGGCATTCGGGTATTTGGTTCTTATATTGTCGGCAATTCTACGGTATACGAAGAGCTTCATCCGCAGATTTT
>JAGBCA010000037.1 GCA_017938205.1 Clostridia bacterium | reverse complement strand
GCAAAGAGTGAAAGAGCTTATGGATGAAAAAAGCAAGCTCCAACAACAGCTTGCACAGATAGCCGAAAGAAAGCAAAAACGTGAAAATACGAAATCCCGACTTGATGAGATTTTCACGATACTTGACGGCATTAAAAATCGCCCGATGGAATATGATGACCGACTCGTCCGTCAGATCATCGAATGCGTAGTGGTCGAGTCCAAGGAACGCATCAAGGTGGTATTCGTCGGCGGTTTGGAAATCACGGAAGGAAGCTTTTCTCCTTCCGTCGAAAAGCATTTAATTAACGGATCTACGCGGGCAAGTGTGCGGCACCCTACATAAGGCTCCCTCCGGGAGGGAGGCTATGATAATATGTGGGTTCAAATCCATCGGTTAAAAAGGTAGAATATCTTTTTTATCACCCCATAACACAAAGCGAACGCAAGAATTTCCTTGCGTTCGCTTTGTACTTTTGTATCTTTTGAAGAGATCAAAAATCCCTGTTTTGCTTTGCATAAGCCGAGGGGGAGATCCCCGTTTGCTTTTTGAAAAAGCGGCTGAAATATGCGGCGCTTTTAAAGCCGAGCGCACTTGCCGTTTCCGCTACGGTAACGTCGGATCCCGTCAACATCGCTTTTGCACGGCGCAGAAGCAGACGATCGCGGTATTCCAAGGGCGTAAGGCCAAAGTGCGTGTGAAAGAGATTGTAAAACTGTGCCGTGCTGAGAAAGCAGAGCGCGGCGAGGTGACGGCAGTTCACGCTCTCGGCGAAATGATTGTCCAGATAGTGCACGGCGGCGGCGAGCTTTTTCATTCGCGTTGGTGATGGGGTGTGGCAGAGCGCACCGATAATGGCACAGAGCTTCTCCATTCGCAGAATGCGATTGCCCCCCAAGGCTGTTGCCTCAGTCAGCGCGATCGCTGCCTCGTGAAGCTTTGGTGAAGCAACGTCGGTCAACTTGATCGGATTTTCGGAAAAAAATGTAAATTCGCCGTCTACGGTGAGATTGAAATCAATGCGGTAAAATTCAATTGTTTCGCTCGTGACGGTCATCGTATGCGTGCAGCCCTGAGGAAGATACATCACGCCCCCCTCGGAGAGCACAATGTGCTCCGATCCGATCTCAAATTCGCACGTGCCCTTCGTAACGTATAAAAAGCCGTTTTTCGGCCTGGATGTCATCAGAAGAGTGCGATAGGTTGGAACGCGATGAAGTGCCGCGATCTTCGAAAGCGAAAAATCGTATTCGGAAAGCGCATCTATTTTAACGATCATAAAATCACCTCGCGCACAGTATAGCATATCCCTTCATTCCTGTCAACAATACATCGGAATATTGTGCAAATTTATTTGAATAAAGTGCATTCTCTGCATCGTATTCTTTTTGGTGGTTTTATAAATATATTTAATATTGTGCAAAAAAGAGAAACGATTTTTCAAAGACAAACACGCATCTGTCTTGTATAATGATAGATAATAGAACTATCGTAGGAGGAAACATTACCATGTCCATCCTTTTTAAAACCGCCTATCTCACTTATGAGATCACCGAGGACGGAAAAAACAAAGCCTTTCGCACAAAAAACGGCGAGGATCGCCTGATTCCATCGCCTGCCGCTGTGATCCTTTCGGAGGACCGTAAGGAGATCCCCTCGGTCGGTGCCGTGCGCACGGGGAATATCCTTTCTCTCACGTTTGAGGACGGAACCGAGATGGATCTTACCGTAGAGGAAAGCAAGACCCATATTACCTTCACGCTGTGCCGCGTATCAAGAGAGGATTTTCTTTTTGTTTCCTTCCTGAACGTGAATCTTTCGGATGGTGACGGTGCATACGAGGCCGTGATGATGGGAATGACGCTTGCCACGCATATGAAGGAGCATCCGGGGGATAACCGCGCCTTGGTCGCTTCGGCTTATCCGCATATCGGGCTGCTTTCCACGGCGAGAAGCACCTACCCCGCGAAGGCTGCGTTTTTTGCCGCACCGAAGGGAGAGGTGCGCATGATCGAGCGCGAGATCCTTGACGAGATCCCCGATGGCGAGCTGCCGAAGTCCTCTCTTGGCGGCCCGTATGCTGACCGTGCGGCAAAGGCCGCACGCGGCGATTATTTCATTCTGATGCAGGATACGGCCACGCTCGAAAACGTGGATTCCATCATTGAAGAAATGCGCCGCTTTGGTCTGACGCAGATCACGCTGCACCACTATGCGCATTATCTGCAGGGCGATTTTGGTTGCCGCAAGGAGCTTAAGGGCGGAATCGAGGAGTTCAAGGCTGTGGTCGATCGTTTCCACGAGGCGGGTATGCTCGTCGGTCTGCAAACCTATTCCTTCTTCGTTGTGCCGGAGTCCTCCTACGTCACGCCTGTGCCGCATAAGGATCTTGACTTCATTGCCACCTTCACGCTCTCGGAGGAGATTTCCGCTTCTGCGGATGTGCTTTCCGTTCTTGAAAGCACCGAGGGCGTCACGGCAGAGGAGGGCTACCTTTTCGTCAGCTCCCCGTATCTTTGGATCGATGACGAGCTGATCAAGTTTTCCCTGGCCGAAAACGGCCGCTTCACGGTGGCTGAGCGCGGTGCGTTGGGGACGCGCCCTGCCGCACACAAAAAGGGAAGCGTGATCCGTCAGCTGAAGCAGTATTTCCTGATCCCCCTGGCGCGTGTTGGCTCGGAGCTGTTCTACGAGATCGCCCGCAATACGGCGAAATTCTATAATGAGAGCGGCGCAGACTACTTCTATCTTGATGCTCTGGATGGCTCCTTCGTTTTGGATGGAGAGGACTACGTCTGGTATCACGCGATGGATTTCGTGCGCGAGATGTTTAACCATCTTGAGCGGGATATTATCTTTGATTGCTGCTATAATCCGCAGTATACGGGCACGTGGTACGTGCGTTCGCGTTACGGCGCGATCGACACCTCGCTCAATGCCCACCGCGTCTGCGTGGATGCGCACGTGGAATATAATAAAAAAACGGCCGAACGCATGGGCATCACGCCCGAGCTTGGCTGGTTTGATCTCTTCCCGCGTGAGGGAGATCCCGAGCGATGGTGGATCAATGAGGACGTATATCCCGAGGATCTGGAGTATCTTTGCGCCAAAGCCTTTGCTACGGGAGCATCACTTGCCACTCTTGAAACCTTCCGCAAGCTCGGTAAGCTTCCTGCCGCCGAGCCGCTTTCGGAAATTCTCAGAAAATACGCCGCTCTTCGCGCGCAGTATCGCCCGACTGCCGAAACGGAGGCCTATCTTCGTATCCCCGAAAACGGTGCTGTATTGAAAAACGGAGCGCTCGTTCGTGCTCGTACCTCGTGCGCTACGATAGAGAGGGGAAGCGGAGCGGTGAGCCTTGATAATCCCTTTGCGGCGCAAGTACCTGCCTTTCGCTTGGAGGCGCTCCCTGCCGCCGCCGTATACGATCACCCTGCCGCAGTCACGCTTGCTCCGATGAACGAAAGCGTGCCACTTGCGGCAGAAACCTCTCTGCGCTTTGAAGCCCCGAAAAATCCGGAAAATCTCCGCGGTCTCGGCGTTTGGTGCAAGGGAGACGGCTCCGGTGCGCTGATCGTGATCGGCCTGCGCAATCTTTCTCTCAATCAGCGCCGCACGGCGGAGCATTATATCAAGGCGGATTTTGTCGGCTGGCGGTATTTTGCCTTCTATGAAAACCAGAACGGCACATTGCCAACCTCCGTTCTGCCGCGCAAGGAATTGGCCTATACCACCTATAACCATCTCCAAGAATTTTACGGCTATTACCGCACGCGTCTGAACTATCAAACGATCGACGGCGTGGACATCACGGTATACGGATCGGATAAGATCTGCTTGAAGGATCTGCATCTTGTTCCGCATGAAAAGCCTGATATTGTAAATCCAACTTTGCATTTTGGCAAGAAAACAATAAAAATAGAAACCAAGATCCCTGCAGGTGCTAACCTGTTTTTTGATGGAGAGACCTGTACGGTAAATGATACCTTTGGTAACGTTCTGGATCGCCCCGCCTTTGTCGGAGTGCCGTGGATGGAAAGCGGCAGATGCGAGATCTCTCTGTCCTCGGATGGAAAAACGGGTGAGGATCGCGCCCGCCTAACGGTGATCACAACGGGCGAAACGCTTTCCGTAGAGAAAAACGAGGGCGTGCAGGTGCAGTAAACAGAATATTTACTTTTCCACCCTTGACACACGCGCGCGCCTATGGTATACTTGCCCTTAGAATGTGTTTTTAAGGAGATACCTTATGGAAGATTTTGAGCGATACGGCGATTATAACGAGGTGGACGAGGTTCCTCGCAGTCACGGTCCTGCGAGCTGGATGATGCGCATTCTTGTTGGCCTTGTGATCCTGCTTGTCGTGGGTGTGCTCGGCTTTCGCCTGGTGCTTTTTGAATACTACCCGAAAAACATTAAAAATCTGTACTTCAACGATACGCTTACCGCGTATTACGAGAAAACAGGCGGCGCGATCGGCGCAAAAACACAGGATATCCGCTTTCCGTACGATGATAGCGAGGCGGGGCACTTTTTCTCGGATCATCTCGTGGTGATCGACGGGGCGGATCAGCTCCAGCTTTCGCTGCGCCTGAACGTTGCAACGATCGATGTCGTGGAAGAAAAATACGGCCTTGACGGCCTGTCGAGAGAGGATCTCGGATATTTTTCCTATCGTCTCGTGGATAACGAGGGGCGTGTGCTCGGTACGGGCGGCGCGGTTGCTGCCGAGCGTGTTGCCATGTATCGTTACGTGAAGCTCGTTTTTGACGGTGTGGATGCCTTTGACCGTGCGGACGGTGCGGTGAAAAGCAAGTGGATCCGTCTTGAGATCTTCGTAAAGGGCGCAGATTCGGAAGAGCCCTTCGCAATGCTCCCGATCTATGAAAACAATGAAACGTATAACGTATTCACCGATTACAAGCTTTCAAGAAAGGAGCACCCGTAATGATTCAGGAATTTGCCGTAAGACCCGTGCCGAAGAATCAGAATGCGCGCAGAGTCTTCTTTATCCTTCTCGGAGCGGCCGCTATTGCCGTTATTCTCTCGTATTTTGTTTCCGCATATAAAGGGATCGTGCAGCTTGGTGCGCTGATCCTTCTCGTGGCCTCCGTCCTGATCTATTCGCGCTATCTCGGAAGCTCGTATTCCTATGAGGTCACCCGCGATTCGGAGGGAACGCCGATCTTTCTTGTAACGCAGCTTTCGGGCAAGCGCCGAACCGCGCTTTGCCGTGTTGATCTTTCCGACATCGTAAGCATCGAAGCCCTCACGGGCGAGCAATATCGCTCCTATAAGCCGGAGTCCGGCTTCCGCCGTTATAATTATACGCCCACTATGGGCCCCGATACGGTGCACCTTATGAAGGTGTGCTCCCGCACGGAAAATGCAGTCGTTTTTCTGGAGCTTTCGGAGGAATACCGCGCCATGCTTCTGTCCTTTGCAGAAGAGGCAAAGGCTATGCGTGGGGCCGATGATGAGGACTAAAGAAAGTGCGCTTTCTTTGCAACAAAACTTCTATGCTTCGGAGGGATGATCATGGTAAAAGCTAAGGGGCAGAGACCTCTTACGGAAGGCCCGATTTTTGCCCGAATGCTGGGCTTTGTGCTTCCGATCATACTGACAGGTGTTTTGCAGGTCATGTATAATATGGCGGACAATATTGTTGTCGGCCGTTTTTCGGGAGATCCGAACGCGCTCGGCGCCGTGGGAAGCACGGCATCGTTGACCGTTCTTTTCGTGAATATCGCCATTGGTATTGCATCCGGCGCAGGCGTCGTTATCGCGCAATATTACGGCGCGAAGGAAAACGAAAACGTCTCGCGCACGGTTCATACGTCCATGGCGATTTCCGTGATCGGCGGTCTGCTTTTGATGGCCGTTGGTCTCGTTTTTGCCCGCCCGCTTCTCACGGTGATGAAAACGCAGGCGATATTTTACGACAAAGCCGTGCTGTATATGACGATCATATGCTGCGGCATTCCTGCAAGTGCGGTCTATAACTTTGGCGCGGCCATTCTGCGCTCCGTCGGAGATTCCAAAACCTCCCTTTACATACTTGCCGCAAGCGGCCTTGTCAACGTCCTGCTGAACTTGTTTTTCGTTTTGGTTTGCCATATGACGGTGGACGGCGTTGCCTATGCAACGATCATATCGCAGTATATGTCCGCGATCGCCGTGGTTTTGATTTTGATGAAAAGACGCGGAGAAAGCTATCAGCTGAAGATCCGCAATCTGCGCATTGAATCGCGGTTGGTTGCAAGAATTATGCGCATCGGTCTTCCGATGGCACTGCAGAGCTCGCTTTTTTCTATCTCGAATATCATTATTACCGGTGCGGTGAATACCTTTCCGCCGCACGTTGTTTCGGCAAAAACGATCGCCTTCAACATAGAGGGCATCACCTACACTGTAATGAATTCCTTTGCAAACGCCGCTATGACCTTCATTGGTCAGCATTACGGCGCAAGAAAATTCCATCGCCTTAACAAGGTATTCCTGTATGCCGTGATCCAAGTCACCCTGGCAGGAATCCTCGTGGCGCAAACAGAGATCCTCTTTGCAGAGCAGCTTTCGTCGCTGTATATCGGTGCGAATGATCCCGATCGTGATCAGATCGTTTCGGCGGTTTTGGAGATCTTCAATATCATGCTTGCTACATATTTCCTGTGCGGGATCATGGATGTGATTTCCGGTGTTTTAAAAGGAATCGGCTATTCGATCATCTCTATGGTTGCAAGCTTGATCGGACTTGCCGTGCGCGTGGCTTGGATCTTGTTCGTAACGCCGACCGAAAGGTTCCACACGATCTTCGGTCTCTTCGTTTCCTACACGCTCTCATGGCTGGTAACGATCGCTCTGCTTCTTCTTTGTTGCATCTATGCCTGGAAAAAGCTTGGCATTTGGCGCTTGGCAAGAGAAGAAAAGCAAAAAGAAAAACAGGCGCAAGAAAACGCACCTTCGATCGTTTAAATGAAAAAATGAAAAAGCCAAGGACAGTTCATGTCCTTGGCTTTTTCTCATAGATGTGATAAAGCTTACTTGCCGCTCTGCGACTTTCTATAGAAGCGAGAGCGCTTTTTCTTAATATAAAGATCGTAGATCGCGTAGGAAAGCACGCCGACGACGATCAGGGCACTCGTAATGTGCACCCAGAGCTCGATCGCGTTTTCGGTTTTGAGCGTTTCCCAATAGTTGTTCACCAGCGCCTGAATGCCGGCCTCACCCATCTCGCCGCTGGTCAAGCCGTAATACATCGGGTCATAGGGGTAGGGATTCTCGGTCTGCGAATAAAGAACCTCGTAGGCCTCGTCGCCCATCTCTTCGCGGTATTCGTCGCTATCCAGCACAAGGGTATTCGGGCATCCGTAGCAGATATAGGTCGCGTTGGCAACGGCGGCTTCCTCGGAGAGCATGAAGTTGATATACTCCATAGCAAGCTCCTTTTGCTTTGCGTTTTTGGGAATGCACATCGCATCAACGAATTCGTTGGTGCCCTCCTTCGGGTAAAAGAAGCCGAGGTTTTCGTTTCGCTCCACCATCGAGAGATAGTCACCTGCATAATAGGTCGCGATCGCGGCCGAGCCGCCCGTCATCTTGTTGAAGATCTCGTCGCTGACGTAGCCCTGCACGAGAGGCTTCTGCTCGGTCAAGAGGCGCAGCGCCTCGTCCCAATCGGATTTTTCGGCGGAGTTGATATTGATGCCCTTCCAGTACATCGCCGTGCCAAAGGCATCGCGTGGGTTGTTGAACTGCAGGATCTTGCCCTTGTATTTTTCATCAAAGAGCAAGCTCCAGCTTCCTTCACCCACCTCGATCTTTGCAAGATCCTCCTCCGTCAGCATCGTTTTATTGTAGATAATGCCAACTTTACCGTACGTATACGGCACGGAATAGAGGTTTTCCTCA
Source organism: Clostridia bacterium (assembly GCA_017938205.1). GTDB lineage: Bacteria > Bacillota > Clostridia > Oscillospirales > CAG-272 > UBA1740. The sequence continues at coordinate 17,972 of JAGBCA010000037.1, read as the reverse complement.
TCGTAGAAGAGGTTTTTATAGGTGTCTTGAATATACTGATAATTGGGAATATTTTTCGCGGGATCAAAGGCGTAGAGCATCTTCTCCTCGCGCAGCTTCTGGATCATATAGTCGGAGGGAATGATAATATCGTAGGTGCCTGCGCCGCTCGTGATCTTGGCGTACATATCCTCGTTGGTCGCATAGGTGGTGTAGATCACCTTCACGTTTTTACCAAGCTTTTCCTTGCAGTATTTTTCAAATTCCGCATTGGTATCGTAAGAGCCGAGCGAGCCGTCCGAGATATATTCGCCCCAGTTGTAAACGTTCAGCACGATCGTGCTTGCATCGTCGCCCTCGTTTTCCCCGTCGGAGCAGGCCGTCAGGGTAAAGCAGAGCGCCAGAAGGGCAAGACAGAGGGATAAAAGCGAAAGAAGCTTTTTCATTTTTTCGCGCCCCCCTTTCTGTTTTTCTTGCCGTTTCGCACGTTGGAAACGATGAGAAGCACGAAGATCGTCACAACGATCAGCGTGGAAAGCGCGTACATATCCGGCGTCACCTTCTTCTTGGTCATCGAATAGATCAGAAGAGGCAACGTCTGGAAGCTGGAGGAGCCAACGAAGTAGGAGATCACAAAGTCGTCAAGCGAGAGGGTAAAGGCCATCATCAGACCGGAAAGCACGCCCGGCATAAGATTCGGCAGCTCCACCTTAAAGAAGGACTGCAACGGCGTGCAGCCGAGATCCATGGCCGCCTCGGAGAGCGATTTTCCGAAGTCCTCCACGCGCGGAAGCACGTTGAGGATCACGTAGGGCAGGGAGAAGGTGGTATGCGCGATCAGCATCGCCGTGAAGCCGAAGTTTTCGTATTCGATCCCGAGAATGCCGACAAGTGCCACGAAAAACAGCATCATCGACATACCCGTCACAATATCGGGGTTCATCATCGGAATATTGGTCACAGAGGTGAGCGCACGCTTGAAGAGCTTGCTTTTCATGCGGTAGATGCCCTCTGCCGCTGCCGTTCCGATCACCGTGGCAAGCAGGGAGGAGCAAACGGCCAGGATCAGCGTGTTGCGAAGCGCGATAAAGGTATCGGGCGAGGCAAAAAGCTCCTTATACCACATCAGCGAGAAGCCGCCGAATACAGAGGTGGAGTCCGTTGCGTTGAAGGAGAAGAGGATCAGCGTAACGATCGGAATGTAAAGAATGCCGAAGATCAGGCAAAGATAAATTCTGGATGCGTATTTCACGGCACGATACCTCCTTCCTGTCCGTCGGAGAACTTATGCATCACCCAAAGGGAGATGAGAATGAGGATCATCATTACGAAGGAGAGCGCCGCGCCCACGTTGAGCGTTCCGGAAACAAACTGCCTCTCGATCGTATCACCGATCAGCTCAAACGTACCGCCGCCGAGCTTCTGCGAGATATAGAAGGTGCTGATACAGGGCACGAGCACCATCGTTACGCCCGAGATAATGCCCGAGAGCGAAAGGGGAAGGATGACCTTGGTGAGCACCTGCAGGGGGCTGCAGCCGAGATCGCTTGCCGCCTCCCACATGTTTTTATTGATCTTGGAAATGCAGGTATAAATGGGAAGCACCATATAGGGAAGGAAGTCGTACACCATACCGAAGATCACCGCACCCTTGGTGCCGATGATATGGAGCTCCGTGCCGAGAAGCGTGTTGAGAAAGCCGCCGTCGTCAAGGATGGCCATAATGGAATAGGTACGGATCAAAAGGTTTGTCCACATGGGAAGCATCAGGAGCATCATATAGATCTTCTGCATCTTAGGATCGGCCTTGGCGATGAAGTAAGCCATCGGGTAGCCAACGAGCAGACAAACGAAGGTCGCGATCACAGCAAGCTCCAGCGAAAGCAGGAAAATATCAAAATACTCGGTCAGCCCAAAGATATTTTCCATCGAGAAGCCGCCCTCCACGTCCGTGAAGGCGTAATATACAACGATCAGCAAAGGCACAACGATGAAGAGCGCCGCCCAGAAGATATGGGGCGCGGCCGCTATCGAGTGCATAAGACTCTTATTTTTTTTCATTTTCAGACAAATACCGTCATCTGCGAAAAGCAAATTCCTCTCTTGGTATTTTTAAAATTCCTCGGCCGCATCGGCATCGGAGAGTGTATCGATCTCATCGGAGAAGGAGGAGTAGTCGCCAAACATACCCGAGAATTTGGATTTTTTCATGATATGAATGGCATCGGGCTCAATATAAAGGCCGATGTGCTGCTCGGGCGCAACGTAATCGGTGGATTGGATCATCCATTTGAAGCCCCCGATATCCACGATGATCTCGTAATGCACGCCCTTGAAGGTCACGGAGGTAACCGTTCCGGTCAGCATGCCCTTTTCGGGTGCAACCACGTCCACGTCCTCGGGGCGGACCACAACGTCCACGGGCTCGTTTTTGCCAAATCCGCCGTCCAGGCACTCAAAGGTGTGGCCGGACATCCGTACGGACTTGTCCGCAAGCATGATGCCGTCAACGATATTACTCTCGCCGATAAAGTCGGCAACGAAGGCGTTCTTCGGCTCGTTATAAATATCCGTCGGCGTGCCGATCTGCTGGATCTCTCCCTCCGCCATCACCACGATGGTATCGGACATGGAAAGCGCCTCCTCCTGGTCGTGGGTAACGTAGATAAAGGTGATGCCAACAGCCTTCTGAATGTTCTTCAGCTCGTTCTGCATATCCTTGCGCAGCTTTAAGTCAAGCGCGCCGAGCGGCTCGTCAAGAAGCAGGACCTTCGGATGCGAGATCAGAGCGCGCGCAATGGCAACTCTCTGCTGCTGACCGCCCGATAGGGTAGAAACATCCTTGTTTTCAAAGCCGACGAGCGCCACCATGCGAAGCATCTCGGTCACCCTCTGCTTGATGCTTTCCTCCGCGACCTTCTGCAGGCGCAGGGGGAAGGCAATATTCTCATAAACGTTCAGATGAGGGAAGAGCGCGTATTTCTGAAATACGGTATTTACGGGGCGCTTATAGGCAGGCACGTCGCGGATCGGCGCGCCGTCAAAGAGAAGCTCTCCCTCGTCTGCCGTTTCAAAGCCGCCAATGATGCGGAGCATGGTCGTTTTTCCGCAGCCTGAGGGGCCGAGCAGAGTCACGAACTCGCCGTCCCGTATATAAAGATTGATGCTGTTCAGCACGCGTTCGCCGTCAAAAGACTTTGAAATTCCTTTTAATTCAATGAGCTTTGCCATCGTCTTAAATCCCAAATCCTTCCATCACTAAGCTTCATTTTTCTTATCTAAAAACACATAAAAACAAATAGATAAGGTAACATTCGTCATTATAGCAAAAAACTTTCTCTTTTGCAATAGTTTTTGACGAATTTTTTTTAAAAAAATGGGCTTCTGCCGAAATTAAATGAATTTAGCCGTGTTTTTTGTTGGGAAAAAGTGCGATTTTCTCCAAAAATCTCCCATATTCTCCGTTTTTCTCACGAATTCTCAATAATCGTGTTTTTGCTGATCGGAATCGAGCCGATCAGCGTGAAAAGGAATGCGCCCGCAGGCCAAAGCCCCTCGCCGAGAATACCGAGAAAAAAGAGCGAGAGCAGGGTAAGTGCGGCCGAAAATGAGAAGGAGATCCCTCCTGCGATCCTGTCGGCATCCGCATTGCCGTGCAGGGCAAGGGTGGCCTTCAGGATCCGATAACCGTCGTAGCCCTCGATGGGCAGAAGGTTGGAGAGGGAGGTTAGTAGGTTGCAGAATGCAAAATCGTATAGGTAAGCGGGCGCAAGCGGCGAAAGAAGAAGACAGGCTCCCACTCCGATCAAGCCGCCGAGCGGTCCTGCCGCCGCCACCGCGCGCTCCTCGCGATAGGAAAGAACGCCGTGCGGCAAAAGCCTCAATCCCGTCAGATGCGCTTTCACCCGTCCGCCTTTTTGAAAATGCGAAAGCGCAAGGATATGAAAGCCCTCGTGAAGGAGAAGGGCGAGCAATGTCAGCACCGCAAGATACGGGCGATCCAAGGCAAATAAAAGGCACCCCCAGAAGAGCGCGCGCAGCACATTTAGAAAAAATCTTAATATTGGCATAGCAGATCCTCCTTCTCTTATGAATATTCGAAAAAGGCATTGCATAATCCCAAAAGGTGTGATAAAATATATACAATGAAAAGACGGAGGGCAGGGAATGAAGTCTGTTCGCGAAATATATAAAAAGGGAAAAGGCCCCTCCAGCTCGCACACAATGGGACCTTCCAAGGCGATCGAGGAATTTATCTTGGAGCATCCCGAGGCAAAACGCTTGCGCGTGGTTCTGTACGGCTCGCTTGCAAAAACAGGGCAAGGGCATAGAACGGACCGCGCCATTACGATGGCGGCAGGCGCGCGCGAAACGGAGATCGTCTTCGATACGGAAACGGAGGGCCTTCCGCACGCCAATACCATGGATATCTTTGATGCCGACCGTTTGGATGCGCCCCCGATGCGCGTTCTGAGCGTGGGCGGCGGTGATATCCATATCGAGGGGCGCCCCTTCGCCGCCTCGCTTCACGTATATAAGGAAACCGCCTTTTCCGAGATCGCCGCGATCTGCAAGGCCGAGGGCATCCGCCTTTCGGACTACGTGTATCGCAACGAGGGAGAGGATTTTTGCGAATTCCTTACGGACGTTTGGAAAACCATGAAGGCCGCGATCGCAGAGGGACTCTCCAAAACGGGCGAGCTTCCGGGCGGCCTCGGCGTGCAACGCAAGGCGAAAAATCTTTTCCGCCAGAAGCATATGGACGAAAGCCCCACAACGCGGGAGAACCGCATCGTTTGTGCCTACGCCTTTGCTGTCAGCGAGCAGAATGCGGACAACGGAACGATCGTAACCGCGCCCACCTGCGGTGCCTGCGCTGTTCTTCCCGCAACGCTTGCTTATATGCAGGAAAAGCACGGCTTTTCGGACGATGCGATCCTGGATGCCCTCGCCACGGGCGGGCTTATAGGCAACCTCGTTAAAACGAATGCCTCCATCAGCGGTGCGGAGTGCGGCTGTCAGGCCGAGATCGGAACGGCCTGCTCCATGGCATCCGCCGCTCTGGCCGAGCTCTTCGGGATGGAGATCGATCAGATCGAATACGCCGCTGAAATCGCGATCGAGCATCACCTGGGGCTCACCTGCGATCCCATCCGCGGCCTCGTGCAGATCCCCTGCATCGAGCGCAACGCCGTGGCCGCCATGCGTGCCATCAATGCCGTCAGCCTCGCCAATTTTCTGACCGATTCGCGCAAGATCTCCTTTGATCTCGTTGTACGCACGATGTATGAAACCGGGCGCGACCTCGCCCATTCTTACAGAGAGACGGCGACGGGCGGACTTGCAAAACTCTATATCTGATCTCGATGGCATAAATTCCGCAATTCTGCGTTGCCGGCTGACTCGCCCCACTCACCGTATGTAAATACGGCTTCGCGGCGCTCGCATCCTTGCGCCTTGTCTTGCAAAATTTCTGCTCATCGAAAGACTCGTCGGCATAAATTCCGCAATTCTGCGTTGCCGGCCGACTCGCCCCACTCACCGTATGTAAATACGGCTTCGCGGCACTCGCGTCCTTGCGCCTTGCCTTGCGAAATTTCTGCAGGACGAGATCGTTTCTTGTTATGACTAAAAGATAAAGGGAAAAAATAAAATGGAAAAAGCAAAAATTGACCGTATCAACGAGCTTGGACGCCTAATGAAGCAGCGTGCGCTCACCGAAGAGGAAAAGGCCGAGCAGGCCGCCCTCAGAGCCGAATATATGGCGGAGGTCCGTGCCGCCCTGCGTAAAAAATAAAAGAGGAGCAAAGGAATCGATATGAAATCCTGCAGTATTTGTAAAGCCCCGATCGAGAGCGAGAACCCCTCGGTTCTCACGATGGGAGGCTATGGAAATCCCCGTTACGTTTGTGAGTGCTGCGACGGAGAGCTTGAGCGCATGCTGCATTCAAGAGAGCCTGCCGAGGTGCAGGATGCAATGAGGATCCTCGGAGATCATCTTGCGCGCATCGGATGTGAGGACAACGCGGTTATAAAAACCATGGAGGAGATGGTTCGCGGCGCCACGGCGCGTGCCGAGGCCATCCGTGAGGGAACGTATGATTTTTCGGAGGACGAGGCCGAGAGTGCCGAGGAGGAAATGATCGAAATTCCCGAGGAGCTGAGAGAAACCGAGGAGGATCGCGCCTTGGACGAGAGGGAAGAGGCCGCGGCGAAAAAGATGGATAAGATCATGGATCACGCATGGATCGTGCTGCTGGTTCTCTTTGGCGCGGCCCTCGCTTATCTGCTGATCCGCCGATTTATCTGATCCGAATAAGGATAAAAAGAGCAACGCGTTTTTGCCAATGTAATGTGGCATACGCGTTGCTCTTTTTATTCAAAAAGGAAATCTTATCCCAGAGGAATGGGAATCGTTGGCAAAACGACCTTCGTGCTGTAGGGCTCACCACAGACATCGCAGATCTCATCCTTGTTTGTATCTGCACATTTGGAAAGCTTTGCGCTGCAGGTGTCGCACTTATGATCGTTGTTCGTATCTGCACACTCGCCCATAACCTTTTTGCAAAGGTCACAGATGTGATCCCCGTCCTCGGTCTTACAGGAGGAAACGGTGGCCTTGCAGAGGTCGCAGACGTGGTTGTTATCGGTGTCCGCACAGGTGCTGACGGTCTTGGTGCAGCTATCACACTTGTGGTCGCCGTTGCCATCCACGCATTCCTTGCATTCGTGACCGCCGCAGGCAAACAGGCAGATCAAAGAGGAAATGCAGATCAGGCACAAAAGAATCTTTTTCATAAAAACCTCCAAAAAAAGGAATATAGAATAAGTATACCATGCTTTTTGTCTTTTGTCAATCTAAAGTGCATAAATAAAAGAAAGAGTGCGTAAAGAGCGTATCTTTCACCGCGCGAAGCATAGAATGTAGCAATTATAAACGTGAGGTGCTTTCTTTATGCTTTTGAATCTTTTGCCGTTCGGGATCGTTCTTGGCGGCGGTTATTTTCTGATATGCACGCGCGCCTTCTTTTTCTTTCATCCCCGAAAAACGCTTGCTCTCTTGCGCACGCATTGCAAACGGGATAAAAGGAGCAGCTTTCGGCGTATGTCGCTTGCCCTGGCAGGCACGCTGGGGGTAGGAAACATCACGGGCGTTGCGGCAGGGATCGTGATCGGCGGTGCGGGGAGCGTTTTTTGGCTTTTGCTTTCCGCGCTTTTTTCAGCACCGTTGAAATACGCCGAGTCCGTTGCGGTGCTTTCGCTTCCGCCGGGAGAAAAGACAAAGGGCTTTCCAACCTTCGTTCGTCATAGATTCCATCTTTTTGGGGCGCCGCTTTCTGCCTTATACGCGGCGCTTTCCGTCACGCTCGCGCTCGCCATGGGAAGTGCACTGCAAAGCGCTGCCGTTATGGAAACGGCGCGTGCACTCGGCACTCGCTTTTTGCCATACATTGCTGCTGCATTGTTTGTTGCTTTTCTTATCGCATCCATTCAAGGATCTTCTGCGAGGATCTGCAGGATCACGGCGTTTTTGATACCGTTCGCAATGATTTTGTACACAATTCTTTGCATTATAACGATATTTTCAAATATTTCTCGCCTTCCGTCCGTGATTTTTACGGTTTTGACCGAGGCATTTTCCTTTCGTTCCTTTGCGGGCGGAGTGCTTGGAAGCATGGGTGCCTCTGCTCTGCGTGAGGGATTTTTGCGCGGTCTGCTTTCGAATGAAGCGGGCGCGGGAACATCCGCCTATGCACACGCAAAAAGCGAGGAAGGAGATCCCGTCGCAGAGGGGATTCTCGGCATGGGTGAGATCTTATTTGATACGCTGCTCCTTTGTATGCTCACCGCGCTTTCCATTCTCGTTTCCGTAGAGGATCTCTCGGCCTATACGGACGGAATGGCGCTGCTTTGCGCCGCCTTTTCTTCGGTATTCGGCACGCGGTATGCCTTGCCGCTTTTTGCATCGGTGTTTCTCTTTGCGCTCTCCACGGCCGTTTGTTGGTATGAATACGGCAGATGCGCCCTATCCTTTCTCGGAAGGGAACGAAGCGCGCTCTTTGCGATCCTTTACGTGATCGCGGCGATCCTCGGCGCGTTCTTAGGTTCTATGGCGCTGATCCCGCTTTGCGACACCGTTCTTTTCTTCCTTACCGCGATCGCATTACCTGCCTTAATAAAAAACGGAGCTGCCACCCGTGCATTGACAATCAGTGCTCTGCAGATCAAGCGAGAAGCACCGTCAAAGCCACGCGTGGCAGCGAAAGAAAAAATATAAAATTTTAAGAGAGCTTACGAAGATGCGAGAGCACCTTAGCACCGCTTGCGATCAGCTTTTGTGCGCAGGCCTCAAAATCCGCTTCGTTGATCGGATCTGTAAGAACGGCAAGCTCTTCACCCTCGGAAAGCACGGTGACCGAGCCGAACGCAGCCTGCACCGCTTCAATTGCGGCATCGGTAGCGATATAGTGCTGGGCGGTGAAGCGTGCGAAATCCGAAAGACGCTCGGGCTCCTTCTCGAAGCGGATGGGCGCGGTATGCGTACCCTCTGTGAAGCATCGGCAAAGATCGCCGACAACGGCGGAGGCGGTCGGACCTGCACCCGCGCCACGGCCGTAGAACATCACGTTGTCTACGGGATCGGCAATCACCTCAACGGCATTGTAAACGCCGTGAACGCCGCCAAGCGGTGCATCGGCATCGATCAGGAAGGGGGCAACCATCAGCATCACCTTGCCGTCCTCCTCGCAGAGGGCACGGCCGAGAAGCTTGATCGCCATGTGATTTTTGTTTGCAACCGCAACGTCCTGTGCGCGGATGGCGGTGATACCCTCGGTATGAATGCGATCGGGATCGATGGAAGCACCGCTGACAAGCGCGCCGAGAATGGCGATCTTGCGGCAAGCATCCACGCCGAGAATGTCCGCATCCGGATTCCTTTCGGCATAGCCCTTTTCCTGCGCATCTGCAAGGGAGGCTTCAAAGCTGTCGCCAAAGGTAAACATTTTGGTGAGAATGTAGTTGGTCGTTCCGTTGAGAATGCCGCGTACCTCGCGCACCTTGTTGTGGCGCAGGATCTCGATGATCGGCATCAGAACGGGAATACCGCCGCCGACGCTGGCTTCAAAATGATAGCAAACGCCATTCTTTTTCGCCTCGGCAAGCATTTCTGCACCGTATTCGGCAACCACCTGCTTGTTGGAGGTGATCACGTGCTTTCCTGCTGCGAGTGCCTGCATCGTGAATTCGAATGCGGGATGCGAGCCGCCCATCACCTCGATCACGGCATCCACCGCGGTGTCTTTGGCGATCACCGCATAATCATGGACAACGCGGTCCGCGAAGGGGGACTCGGGAAAATCTCTCAGATCGAGAATATATTTGATGTAGAGATCGTCGCCAACGAGGCGCTTCACCTCGGCTGCATTTTTCGTCAGAAGCTCAGCCACGCCTTGGCCAACAACGCCAAAGCCTAAGATCGCAATGTTTTTCATGCTCAAAATTCCTTATGAAATATTTTTACCTCTATATTGTAGCACAAAATAATAGCAAAAGCAAGAGTTTATGTGAAAAAACATCGTTTTGTGCCCTTTTGCTCGCTTTTTGCAATGCCAAAAATGCGGAGAATGTCGAAAAAAGACAAGAAAGAACATCGAAATAACAGATCCATCTTTGTTTTGTACCATAAAGGAACAAAAAAGAACGGCCAAGGCGTAATGCCTGAGCCGTTCTTTTTTCATCAGATAATACCGGAGTTATCCTTTTTCTCCTCGATATAATCCATGGGGTTCACGGATGCGCCGTTCACCTTTATGCCGAAGTGAAGATGCGCCTCGGAGCCAACCTCGGAGATCGCCGTGTCACCAACTACGCCGAGAATGGCGCCGGATGCGACCTCCTTACCCTCGCTGATTCCCTCCGCAAGCGTTGGGTTCAGATTTGCGTACTGTGTCACGATACCGCCCTTGTGCGTGATCTCAACGGTGGTTCCAAGCATCGGATCGTTGAAAATTTTGCTGATCGTACCCTTTGCCGAGGCGTAGACAGGTGCAGAGGCCTCGGTTGCAATATCAACGCCGGTGTGGAAGCGCCATTCGCCAAGTGTTTCGGAGTAAACGGGAACGCTGAGGCTGTGCGCCGTCATGATCTCGCCACTCACGGGCATCGAGAAGGTCAGCGCCTCCTCTTTCGGGGGCTGCTCGTCCTTCGGTGTTTCGTCGGGCGAGGGGGTCTGGCCCTCCTCCACGGGCGGCGTGGGGTCGGGAGTGTCATCGGGCTTGCGGTTTGCCGCCACGAGACCAACGATCACTGCGCTGAAGCAGAGGATCGCGATCACCGCTCCGTAAATGATCTTTGTTTTCAAGGGTTGGTCGCTGAAGCTGAATTTCTTTTCCATAAAAACATCCTTTCTTTGGTTTCGTGCTCTCATTTTTACCGCTTTGGAAAAAAATATACGCACCTCTCATTTTTTTATTGGCCGTTCAGCATTTTTCTACTGTCAGCGCGCAATAAATATTCTTTTGAAATCTTTTAAGATATCTTGACATCTCGCGCGCTTTATTATATAATATAGTGATTAACTTTTTGAATTTAAGCGTAGGAGCAGATATGGGTAACAAGATTTCTTTGGCCGGTGACCTCGGCAGCGGTAAAAGCACAGTAGGTAAGCTTCTGATCGAAGCGCTGGGGGCGGAGTATTATTCCACGGGAGCGATCGTTCGCGCCGTGGCTGAGAGGCGCGGTATGAGCGTCGCGGATCTAAACGTGTATATGGAAACGCATCCCGAGATCGATAAGGAGATCGACGATGGGTTGGTCGCACTTTCCGATGATGCGCGTCCGCTCGTGATCGATTCGCGCATGGCGTGGCATTTCACAAAGGATACCTTTAAGGTGTATCTTTCCACGGATGCGGAGGTTGCCGCTCTTCGTATCATGAATGCAGGTCGCACGGGCGAGAGCACCTGCTCTCTTGCCGAGCAGGTGAGCGAAACGCTTCGCCGCCGTGAGAGCGAAAAGAAGCGCTACAGTGAAAAATACGGTGTGGATATCATGGATTTTTCAAATTATGATCTCTTGGTGGATACCACCTACGCCACGCCCGAGGAGATCAGTGCTTGCATTCTTGCCGCCTTCCGTCTCAGAAACGAGGGGCGCGCCTTTTCTGCGGCCATGCTTTGCCCGGAGCGCCTTTCGTACGTAGACGATGCGGTGGATGCGGAGGAGATCCGCACGCTTTCAATGAAGCTTGAGGTCGGACAAGCCGTACCTGAGGTTCTCGTTGCCGAAAAGGGCGGCGAGTTTTACGTGAAAAGCGGTCTCACCTCCGCCTTGGCTTACGCCTTTAATATGAACGCTCTGATTCCTGCCGTTCTCGTTCCGTACGAGGAGGATGGGAAGAAGTACGTAAAAATGAAGAATTCCTTTTGATCGATTTTGAGGTATATATGCTGAAATTAAAGAAGAATACTGCTTGCGCCATTGCGGCGTTAATAAAAGAAAAATATCCCTCGGCAGAGCTTTCCGCCGAAGAGCTTCTCGATATGCTGGAATATCCGCCGGACAAGGCCATGGGCGATCTTGCTCTCCCTTGCTTCCGTCTTTCCAAGAGCCTGCGCCGCTCTCCGATGGAGATCGCGAAAAACCTGAGCGAGGGTTTATCTCTGCCCGAAATGGCATCTGTGGAGGTGCAGGGCGGTTATCTGAATTTCCGCGTGAACGGCGCGGCGTTTGCAAAGCGCGTTGTTTCCGAGATCGCAGAGAAGGGTGAAAGGTACGGCTCTCCCATGTGCGGCGAGGGCAAGACCGTTGTGCTGGACTATTCCTCTCCCAACGTGGCAAAGCCCTTCCATATCGGCCACCTCGGCACAACCGTGATCGGACATTCACTGAAGCTGCTTCACGAGTTTGCGGGCTATAAGTGCGTTGGCATCAACTATCTTGGAGACTGGGGCACGCAGTTCGGTAAGCTGATCGTTGCATATAAGAAATGGGGCGACAAGGCCGCCGTTGAGGAAAAGGGCGTGGACGAGCTCGTGGCTCTCTACGTTCGTATCAACAATGCGATCAAGGCCGAGGAGGATGCCTCTCTCGCCGCCGACCCGAACGGTGCGAAATCCTCGCCGCTCGGAGATGCCGCGCGCGCCGAGTTCAAGAAGCTCGAGGAAGGAAACGAGGAGAATATCGCTCTTTGGAAATGGTTCGTTGCCGTCAGCCTTGAGGAATATGAAAAGACCTACCGTCAGCTTGGTATCACCTTTGATAGCTATAAGGGCGAATCCTTCTATACGGATAAAATGCCCGCGCAGGTAGAAAAGCTGCGCAATATGGGACTTCTGAAGATCGATGACGGTGCGTCCATCGTGGATCTTGAGCCCTACGGTATGCCCCCCTGCCTGATCCTGAAGCGTGACGGCTCCACGCTGTATCCCACGCGTGACATTGCCGCCGCCGTTTACCGCAAGGAGACCTACAAATTTGATAAGGCCATATACGTGACCAGCGCCGCGCAGTCTCTGCACTTTGCGCAGTGGTTCAAGGTCGTTGAAATGATGGGCTACGATTGGCATAACGAGCTTGTGCACGTGCCGTACGGCACCGTCAGCATCAACGGTGCAAAGCTCGCAACGAGAACGGGCAACGTGATCCTTCTGAAGGATCTTTTTGCCGAGGCGATCAGCCGTGTCTACGAGATCACGAAGGAAAAGCATCCCGATCCTCTGGAGTGCTCTGCCATCGCGGAGAAGGTCGGTGTTGGCGCGATCGTGTTCTATTATCTTTCCAACAACCGTATGCGTGACATCAACTTTATGATGGAGGATGCGCTTTCGTTTGACGGTAATACCGGCCCTTACGTGCAGTACACCTATGCGCGCACCTGCTCCGTGCTTGAGAAAGCGGATTGCAAGGCAGAAATGAGCGATGCACCCCTCAGTGAGCGTGAGCTGGAGCTTGCCAAGGCGCTCTCCCGCTTCCCCGAGAGAGTAGAGGCGGCATTGGAGGAATACGAGCCCTCCGTTGTAACGCGCTATATCCTTGAGCTATGCGCAGCGTATAACGGCTTCTATCACGATCACACCATCCTCTCCTGCGAGGATGACGCCGTAAAGGCGAGCCGCGTGGCACTCACGGCGGCAACGAGCCGCGTGCTCAAGACTGCTTTGCATCTGATCTGTATGCAGAGCCCCGAAAAGATTTAAATAATAAAGAGAATATATAGGAGAAACAATCATGTCCGGACATTCAAAATGGAACAACATCAAGCACAAGAAGGAAAAATCCGATGCCGCAAAGGCGAAGATCTTCACCAAGATCGGTAAGGAAATGTGTGTCGCCATCAAGGCGGGCGGCCCCGATCCGAATAACAATAGCAAGCTGCGCGATCTGATCGCAAAGGCAAAGGCAAACAACGTGCCGAACGAGAACATTCAGAGAACCATCAAGAAGTTCTCCGAGAACAACGATATCAACTATGAGGAGATCACCTACGAGGGCTACGGCCCCTCGGGCGTTGCCGTGATCGTTGAGACCTCCACGGATAACCGCAACCGTACCGCAGGAAACGTGCGCTCCTATTTCAGCAAATACGGCGGAAATATGGGAACGAACGGATGCGTTGCCTTCCTCTTTGAGGAAAAGGGCGTCATCACCATTCTCGATGAGGACGAGGAGCTTGACGAGGATAAGGTGATGGAGGATGCGCTGGAGTGCGGCGCTGAGGATATTAAGAGCGATGAAGGGGAATATACTATTTATACGGCAGTAGAGGATCTCGATGCCGTTCGCGATGCGATCCTCGCTCTCGGCTATAAGATCGATACCGCCGACCTTGCAAAGGTTCCCTCCACCTACGTGGAGCTTGCAAGCGATGAGGATGCCGAGAATATGGAGAAGATGCTCGATAAGTTCAACGAGGATGAGGATATAACTGCGGTCTACCATAACTGGGACAACTGATCGTGCCTAATTATTTTTGTGTAACCGAAAAGCAAAACGGATATAGATGTTAAGTTCGTAGCCGATGTTGCTTCTATGAAGGAATTAAGGTTGGAAAACTTCGTTTTCCTCCAATCCATTCGATTTGCTTTTCTTTTTCCGTTTTCGCCCTCTCGTCGTATGTAAATACGACTTCAGAGCGAAGAACGAAAAATTCCCCTAAAAATAATCGCGGCACTGCTTTGGCGCTCTATATAGCTTTGGCTATGAACGCGCTATGACACTTCGAGGGAGCACCGTGCCTGTGGTATTTTCGTTTGAGTGAGACTCTCGCGCGAAGCGCGACAGGTAGCAGTCAAAACGCCGTCGCGCCGACGGTGGTGAAGTGTGGGAAATCTTTGATTTTCCACAATGACAGACACCCCCCTTTTTTCTGTTAGAAATTTTTAATCCCACCGAATACAAAAAAAGACTGCGCAAAGGTTGAAAGCAGTCTTTTTTATCCACCAATTTTCAGAAAGGAGAGAAGGATGGAAGAGAAAAAATTCAAGCTCGTCAGTGATTTTGTGCCAACGGGCGATCAGCCTGCGGCCATTGCCTCGCTCATTCAGGGCATTGAGGCGGGCGAGCGCGCGCAAACGCTCGTGGGTGTCACGGGATCGGGAAAAACCTTCACGATGGCAAACGTCATTGCCGCCCTCAACCGACCAACGCTCGTGCTCGCGCATAACAAAACGCTCGCGGCACAGCTTTGCACGGAGTTCCGCGCCTTCTTTCCCGAAAACGCGGTGGAATATTTCGTTTCCTACTACGACTATTATCAGCCCGAGGCCTATATCCCCGGCCGTGACATTTATATTGAAAAGGATGCAATGATCAACGATGAGATCGATATGCTCCGCCATAGCGCGACCTCTGCGCTTTTTGAGCGGCGTGACGTTATCATCGTGGCATCGGTTTCCTGTATTTATTCCTTGGGTGATCCCGAGGAATATGAAAATCTTCTGATCTCCCTTCGCGCCGGCATGGAAATGTCGCGCGAGGATCTGATCCGCCGCCTCGTCAGCATCAGCTATGAGCGAAATGATGTTAACTTCGTGCGCGATAAATTCCGCGTGCGCGGTGACGTGGTGGAAATTTTCCCCGCCTCCTCCAAGGATAAGGCCATTCGCGTGGAGTTCTTCGGGGATGAGATCGATCGGCTTTGCTCGGTCAATACCGTCACGGGAGAGATCGAGCAGATCCTCTCCTATGCCGCCATCTTCCCCGCAACGCACTATGCGGTCAGCGACGAAAGAAGGGAAGCGGCACTTGCCGAGATCGAGGCGGAAATGCATGAAAGAGTGGAGTTTTTTCGCAGTCAGAAAAAGCTTCTTGAAGCACAGAGAATCGAGGAACGCACAAAATATGACCTCGAAATGTTAAGAGAAGTTGGCTTTTGCTCGGGTGTTGAGAACTATTCGCGTGTTCTCAGTGGTCGTGAGCCGGGCTCTTCGCCGTATACGCTTCTGGATTATTTCCCGAAGGATTATATTCTCTTCGTGGACGAGTCGCACGTAACGCTACCGCAGGTGCGCGGCATGAGCGGCGGTGACTATGCAAGAAAAAAGAACCTCGTGGAGTTTGGCTTCCGCCTGCCCTCCGCGTTTGATAACCGCCCGCTTTTCTTCGAGGAATTTGAAGAGAGGATCGGGCAGGTCATTTTCGTCAGCGCAACCCCGGGGCCCTACGAGGCGCAGGAAAGCTCCTCTCGCGTGGAGCAGCTCATCCGCCCCACGGGACTTGTTGATCCCGAGATCATTCTTCGCCCCGTGGAGGGGCAGGTTGACGATCTGATCGGCGAGATCCGTAAAACCACCGCGCGCGGAGAAAAGGTACTCGTCACCACCATGACGAAAAAAATGGCCGAGGATCTGACAGAGTATCTGCTCACCCATGAAATTAAAGTAAAATATATCCACCACCAGGTGGAAACGATGGAACGTATGCAGATCATTCGCGATCTGCGACTTGGCGTGTTTGACGTGCTCGTCGGCATCAATCTTCTGCGAGAGGGATTGGATATTCCCGAGGTGTCCCTCGTTGCGATCCTCGATGCGGATAAGGAAGGCTTCCTGCGAAGCGAGACCTCGCTGATACAAACGGTCGGCCGCGCGGCAAGAAACGTCAATGGCCACGTCATTATGTATGCCGATACGGTGACGGGCTCGATGCGCGGCGCGATCGATGAGACCAACCGCCGCCGTGCGATCCAGATGGCCTATAACGAGGCACACGGCATCACTCCCGAAAGCATCAAGAAGAAGGTCGCAGACGTGATCGAGATCGGCAAGAAAGCGCCGAAGCCTACGGATAAGAAGCTTTCGCGCCTGGAGCGTGAGCGCGTGATCGAGCAGCTGAGCGCCGAAATGCGCGAGGCGGCACGCACGCTTGAATTTGAAAAGGCCGCCTTTCTGCGCGATCAGATCCGCGAACTCAAGAATCAAAAAGGATAAAAGCAATGGCAAAAAGCATTATAATCAAGGGTGCAAGAGTCAACAACTTAAAAAATATAGATCTGACCATTCCGAGGGATCAGCTCGTCGTTCTGACAGGGCTTTCGGGCAGCGGAAAATCCTCGCTTGCCTTTGATACGCTCTATGCGGAGGGGCACCGCCGCTTTGTCGAAAGCCTTTCCTCCTATGCGCGTATGTTCCTCGGTCAAATGGACAAGCCGGACGTGGATCTGATCGAAGGTCTTTCTCCCTCCATTTCCATCGACCAGAAAACCACCTCGAAGAACCCACGCTCCACGGTCGGAACGGTCACCGAGATCTACGACTATCTCAGGCTACTGTACGCCCGTGTCGGCATTCCGCACTGTCCTGTTTGCGGCAAGGAGATCCAGCAGCAAACGCAGGATCAGATCGTGGATCGCATCATGCACCTGCCCGAGGGCACGCGCTTTCTCGTTCTCGCCCCGGTCGTAAAGGCGCAGAAGGGAATGCACGAAAAGGTGTTCTCCGATGCGAAAAAGAGTGGCTTTGCGCGCGTGCGCGTGGATGGCGCGATGTACGATCTCTCCGAAACCATCACCTTGGATAAAAACCAAAAGCATACCATTGACATCGTTCTTGACCGCCTTGTGATGCGTGAGGACATTCGCTCCCGCCTCTCGGATTCCGTGGAAAGCGCCTTGCGCGTGGCGGAAGGAAAGGTCGGCGTTGCGGTCGTGAACCGCGACGGCAGCGAGGGCGAGGAAATGAGCTTCTCTCAGCGCTACGCCTGCGAGGAGCATAATATCAGCTTCCCTGAGCTTGAGCCGCGTATGTTCTCCTTCAATAACCCCATCGGTGCGTGCTCGCACTGCGCGGGTATCGGAAATATGCAGCAGATCTCGGTTGAAAAGCTGCTTCCGCGCAAGGAGCTTTCGCTCCGCGAGGGGGCGATCGCAGCCAACGGCTTCAAGACCATGACCGAGGATTCCTGGACGGGCCCTCTTCTTGCCGAGGTTGGCAAGGATTTTGGCTTCACTTTAGATACGCCGCTTTCCGAGTATTCGGAACAGGCCGTGCAGGCACTTATGTACGGAACAGGGGATCGCCACTACTCCGTGATCCGTTATTTCGGCGGTCAGGGCCGCCCCTCCAACACCACCTTTGATGGCGTTGTCGGCATTATTGAAAAGCGCATGAAGATGGCAGGTGGCGATTATTATCAGGAATTTGTCGAGGAGGTCGCTTGCCCGAAATGCGGCGGCCGCCGCCTCTCGCCTCTTGTTTTGGGCGTAACCGTCGGAGGGCTGAATATCGATGAGATCTGCCGCCTCTCTATCGGGAAAATGCTCGATTTTGTAAACAATATTGTACTTTCCGAGTGGGAAATGGAGATTGCAAAGGAAATTCTCAAGGAGATCCGTGCGCGACTCTCCTTCCTTCTCAGTGTCGGACTTGACTATCTTACCCTCGCGCGCACAGCGGGTACGCTTTCGGGCGGCGAGGCACAGCGCATCCGTCTTGCAACGCAGATCGGCTCTGCGCTGACGGGCGTGCTTTATATCCTCGACGAGCCGAGCATCG
>JAGBCA010000036.1 GCA_017938205.1 Clostridia bacterium | reverse complement strand
TTCTTCGAGGCGTGAGGCGTACAAAAGTACGTCGAGCCTCGAAAACGGAAATAGAAAATGACTAAAATTTGATGGAGAAATTCGCAGAATTTCAACCTTAGATCATATTTTTTAGCTCATTTATCAAAAAAAGTGAGTTTTTATTTGATTTTCGTCATTTTCGCTTGCGCGGGGAGGCGCCATCCCCTTTTCTCTTTTTGAATGGCTTGATAGAGCGCTGCGTCTTAAGCCTTGAGTGCTTCCTTGATCTCTGCGATCTTTGCATCCATTTCTGCCTTCGTCCAGTCGGGGCTTATGCTGATATAGGAAACGCGGCAGAGAATATCGAGCGACTTTTGACACATATCCTTGGTGTAGTTCGGGATGATGTCCTTGTTTGCCTCCATCTTGAAGGGGTCCATCAGAGGATGGAAGGCGCCGCGCTTGTTCATGATGGAAGCCCAGTCGGCATAGATGTGCTTCTTGGTCTTGCCGGGGATGGAGCCGGGGGCGTTCATCGCCTCGGCAAAGCGGTCGGCCTCCGCGGTGGTCTTAAAGAGAATACCGATCGTGGTGCCGCAATCGCCCTCGATGTCGTTGGACTTGATGAAGGCGCAGTCACCTGCGAGGGCATCCATGATATACTTCTTGTTGGCTCTGAGGTCAGCAAGAATGGTGTCGAGCTTTTTCAGCTGGCAGCGAAGGATCGCCGCGGTGATCTCGTTGGTGCGGAATTCCTGGCCGCAGAAGGGCTCCTCGGTCACGCCGTCGAGCTGTGTGCCGAAGAAGGCAACGGCGGAGGAATCGTGATAGATCAAGGCACGCTCAAAGATCTCTCTGTTCTTCGTCAGAAGTGCGCCGCCCTCACCTGCGGAGATGACCTTGAAGTAGTTGAAGCTGAAGGCACCCGCATCACCGATCGTGGCAAGGCGCTGTCCCTTAAAGGAGCCGCCGTCTGCTTGGCAGGCATCCTCCAAAACGAAGAGGTTGTACTTCTTTGCGATCTCCATGATCTGATCCATTGCGCAGGGGAAGCCCTGAATATGCACGGGGATGATGGCCTTGGTTGCCCCCGTGATCTTCTTCTCCACGTCGGCAGGATCGATGGTAAGGCTCTCGTCTACCTCCGCGATCACGGGGATCGCACCTGCGGCAACGACTGCGATGGCGGTTGCAATGTATGTATAAGCGGGAACGATGACTTGGTCGCCGGGGCCGATGCCCATGCCGATGAGTGCGCTCGCCAGTGCGGCGTGTCCGCTTGTCATCGTCAGCGTATAGGGAACGCCGAACTTCTCGCGCATTTCGGTCTCTAAATTCTGGGACTCCTGCAGCTCACCGCTGTTTACCTTGAAAAGCTGCTTCGACTCTATAACCTTTTTGACCTCTTCGATCTCTTCAATACCAATTCTGAACATTGTTTATTCCTCCGTTTTCGATAAATTTTCAAGTGTTTGGGTGATGTAATACCAATCCGCGTTCGGCACGGGCGGCTGCAGGTATTTGGTTAAGAACATATCGATCTCATAGCCGCCGCGGCAGATCTCGGTTTCGGTTGCGTAGTAGCTCTCCTGGCCGTTGGTGTTGGAGAGGATCAGCGTGTAGGGCACGGGGCTGTCCTTCTTCACGCGCAGGGCGATCTCCGAGAAAAGCTCGTAAGGGCAGGAAACGATCGCAAGATCACCAAGGCGCAGAATGGTCTGCTCCATCGGGTAGCCTGCCACCTCCTCGTAGCCGTTCGCATAGGACTCGATCAGCATACGGTAATGGCGTTCGGAGCGGCCGCGGATATTGATGGTTTCGCCGCGGAACTCTTCGTACTTTTTCTTAGCGTCCTCAAGGGGAATGCGGGGCGCGAGAGGCACCATCGTTTCGCCCGTCGTTACGCTCATTTTGGGAACGGTGCGGTATTTCGGCTGATTGTAGATCTTAACGGCATCCTGACCTGCAACCGCGCCGAGGCGCATTGCGTAGCCGATATTGCCGGATACACCGGTCTTTCTTCCGACCGTTTCTCCGCTTGTGATCCTTGGACCAACGTCGCCCTCCGGGCCGTTGAGAAATGCGGTGATCGCGCCGGTTTCGGTCTCCAAGGTATCGATCATAACGCCCGCCCAATCGCGGGAGATCTCGCGGTTTTTGCCTGCGGCCGTGCCGTGGCAACCGTAATGCACGAGGTTAGCAACAGGCTTGTTCTCTTCATCCGCGAAGGAGATGACGGTCATCTGCGGATCGAAGCAGCCCCAAGGATTCTGCCCGAGTCTTACGGTATTGTCCTTCGTGCGCTCGCGGCGGTTGACGCCGACAAAACTCTCACCGACGGTTACCGCCATCGTCACGCTCTTCATATTGGCGGCGGCCTCTTCGATCGCCTCCATGAGTCCGGGGATGAAGACGGTATTCAGATATTCGCGGTTGGCATCGCCCCAACCGTAACTGATATTGGTATTCGGGCCGGAATGGTTGTGGATCGTATGCAGGATCACGGATGCCTTCGGAATGCCGAACTTTTCCTCAATGGAAGCGCGAAGCTCGTTGGAAATAGAGGTGGCGAGGGAAAGCAGGGTGCAGCTTGCAAGAAGCGAGCGCTTGCCGTCCTGCTCAAAGCAAAAAACGGTCACGGTCAGATCGTCGTTCACCGCCTCGGAAAACCAATCGGGCTGATAGCCTGCAAGCGGCGTTCCAACTACGGGCGTGATGATGCGGCGTGCTACACCTAAAAAAAGCCTTTTTTCCATAAGATCCTCCCAAAAATGCTCCGTGCCATAGGCGCAAAAGCGGATTTTTATTTTTATCGGTTTTAGTATAGCACGGAAAAGAGGCTTTGGCAAGTACCGTTTATCCAAAAAAATACCCAAAAATTCACCACTCAAAATCGGTTGACAATCTATGATTTGCGTGATATAATGTTCAGTGGAAATTTTCAGACGGGAGGTATCCAATCTTGCTTTACCAAAAAATCCTATCCAACGAGCGGCCGTATTATATCGGTATCGGGCATATGTCTCCGTTTCAGGAGCACAGACACGCGGATTTTGAGCTCAACTTTTGCGTGGAGGGCTCGTTTGATATTCTCGCAGATAAAAAGCGCTTCACGGTGGAGGCGGGCTGTACCACGCTGATCCCCCCGATGTGCTCGCACGAGATCCCCGCCACGGAGGATAACGAGCGCGTTGCGATGACGATCACGGTTGGAATGTCGCTTCTCAAGCGGCATTTTTCGGATTTTTCCCGCATGGGGACCGAGCCGCAGGTGTTTGACCTTCGAAAGAGTGAATATCAGCACATATATCCCTTGTTTATGGAATGTGCGCAGGTGCTCACGGAGGGACACGCGCTCTCGGATCTTCTGATCAAGGGAAATATTCTGAAGATCTTTGCCTATCTCTTTGATTCGCCAAAGGTTGCGCCGCAGGATTCGGTTGGCTCTGCCGAGTATCTGAAGATCGAAAACGTGGAGAAGGCGCTCGAGCTGATCTATTATAACTATAAGGAAGCACTCAGCGTGGAGCGGGTTGCTGCTCTGACGGGGTACAGCAAGAGCAACTTTTGCAAAATATTCAAAAAGGTGGTTGGCGAAAGCTTCCACCAGGCGCTCAACCGCCAGCGCGCAAGCAATGCGGCGGGGCTTCTTCGTGCCACGGATATGGCGGTGGCGGATATTGCTGCCGAGGTTGGCTTCAGTGAGTCTAAGGCCTTTTGCCGTGTATTCAAGGCGATCTACGGTATTACGCCGGGACAATACCGCCGCGCAAAAGGTACGAAAGAAGTATAAAAAGCATTCTCGGAGGTACTATGAAACAGCGGCTTTCTGCCGTTTTCGGCTCTTTTACGCGCATGGAGCGCGTGCTCCTTTTCGGCTCGCTCCTGCTCGTTGTAATTCCATTTTTTATTTTTGACAAAACGGGGTATCTGCGCCTTGCGGCCTCGCTGATCGGTGTTCTGGCTTTGATCCTTTGTGCAAAGGGATTGCCCATTGGACAGATCTTTATGATCACCTTTTGCGTTTTGTATACGGTTATTTCCTATTCCTTCGCCTACTACGGCGAGATGATCACCTATTTCGGGATGTCCCTGCCAATGGCGATCTTTTCGCTCGTTACCTGGCTAAAAAACCCCTTTGAAAAGGGGCACGCCGAGGTCAAGGTCGGGCGCATCGGCAGGAGGGAGCGGTGGCTGCTTGTCTTCCTTGCCATCACGGTGACCGTCCTGTTTTATTTTATCCTCGGATATTTTAATACCGCAAATCTCCTCGTCAGCACCCTCTCGGTCACGACGAGCTTTGTCGCCGCTTATTTAACGATGCGGCGCAGTCCTTATTATGCGCTCGCCTATACGCTCAATGATGTTGTGCTGATCGTTCTTTGGATCTTAGCATCGATCACCGATATTTCCTATCTTTCGGTGACCTTCTGCTTCGTTGCCTTTATCGCAAACGATCTGTACGGCTTTTTTCATTGGCTTTCGATGCGAAAGCGGCAGGTGGCGAAGAATCCGACCGCAAAGGAGCAACCGACTTAAACTATGAAACCAAAAATGAAAACCGAAGAAATGTACGCCACGATGCACCCATGGCGGCTCTTCTTTATCGTTGCGCTGCCCGGCATGATCAGCATGTTTGCCATGTCGATCTACAGCGTGTTCGAGGGTGCTTTTATCGGGCAAACGCTCGGAGAGGGCGCCTTCGCCGCCGTCAATATCGCGTTTCCTTTGGTCTTTATCAACTTTTCTCTTGCCGATCTTGTGGGTGTTGGTGCCTCGGTTCCGATCTCGATTGCCCTCGGGCGGAAGGATCATAAAGCGGCCAACAACGTGTTTTCCTGCTCCTTGATCATGATCGTCACAGCGGCGGCGCTGACGGGCATCGTGATGTTTTTTGCCGCCGAGCCGCTCTGCCGCATGATGGGTGCGGGTACGG
Source organism: Clostridia bacterium (assembly GCA_017938205.1). Lineage (GTDB taxonomy): Bacteria > Bacillota > Clostridia > Oscillospirales > CAG-272 > UBA1740. The sequence goes on along the minus strand of JAGBCA010000036.1, from coordinate 17,853 downwards.
ATGCCGTGCTTCTTGAAACCTCGATGCGGTATCTGCGCACCTTTGCCCTCTGCGGCCCTGTGACCACGCTGTTTTTCGCAATGGATAACTATTTGCGCATCTCGGGCTACGTCAAGAGCAGTATGATGATCAACATCGGGCAAAATCTTTTGACGATCGGGCTTCTCGCACTCTTCCTCTTCGTATTTAAAACCGACGTTGTCGGCTCGGCGATTGCCATCTGTATCTCCATGTGCGTGGCGGCGATCGTGGCGATGATCCCCTTTTTGCGCGGCAAGACCGTTCTGCGCTTTGCAAGGCCGCATTTTCACCTTTCGATGTTCAAGGAGATCTTTGCCTGCGGCTCGCCCGTATTCCTCAGCAACATTGCGGGCCGTGTGACCTCGATCTTAATGAATATTTCTCTGATCAGCATCGGTATATCGGTGCTGGGAGAGGGAGGCGGCACAACGGCGGTTGCGGCGTACGGCGTTCTGATGTATGCAAGCGATCTGTGCTGGCCGCTTCTGTACGGCATCAGCGATTCGCTCTCTCCCTCTATCGGTTATAACTGGGGCGCGAAAAACTATGGCCGCGTGAAAAAAATCGTGCGCTGCGGCTATATCGGCACGGGCGTGATCGGCCTTGTTTCCACGGCGGTGATGTTCTTCGGCTCGTCCCTCGTTGCCTCGATCTTCGTCAGCGCGGAGGATGCGGTTCTGTTTTCGCTTGCCGAGCACGGCATCCGCATTTTCTGCTTTGCGTATCTCTTCCGCTGGTTCGGCGTGATGACGCAGAGCTTCTTCTCCGCGATCGAAAGGCCCGCGCTTGCTACGGTGATGGCAGTCTGCATCGCTCTCGTTTTCCCCGTGCTTTGCCTGGGTGCATTCTGGAGCTTCGGGCTTGACGGTCTTTGGTTTAACTTCGTTGGCACGAACATTCTTGCCTTTATCCTCGGCGGCATTTTGCTTTTCTTCATCCTTCGTATGATTAGAAAAAAGGAAAGCAATTTGGCGGGGGAAACGGTGCCGGAGGACGATTAAGCGAATAAATGTTTACAAAAACAAGCAAAAAGGCTTTCGCATCAAGCGAAAGCCTTTTTTAATCAACGCTTTTTAAGGAATGGGAAATTGCCCTGATGCTCGGGAAGATAATGATAGTAGTAGATCCGCTTATTGTGGCCGCCGAAATTATGGAAGGGACGGATCGGCGTTTCTCCCTTGCCCTCGAGAAGCGAGAGCACGCAACGCATAAGATCACGCGTATGCCAGTAGCAGGAGAGGGTTTCGTATTTATAGAATACCGGCCACTTGGGATTTTCCGCACTGTGCAGAACCTCAAGCATTCCGTTCATATGCTCAAGCGCGCGGCGCATATAGGAGATGGCGGCGGCCTTGTCCCCTCTGCGGTAGGCCTTCATGGAAAGCCCCTCGTTTTCCATCGCATCGTTGAGCCCCTGCGTAGCATCGATCTGCAAAAGCAGGTTGCTTCTGTAAAGCGGAAGGGCTCGGCTCGGAATTTTTGCCTCCAAGAGGTGCGCGCGACGGGAAAGCGTGGGAAGAATGGCGGTGTCCTCGTGCAGGATGGCATTGAAATCGTCCACGGTCTTGTCGAAAATATCACCGAGGGTGCGCTTGCCCTTCAGGGCCTCGATATACTTGCGCGCGATCTCGTGCATATAGATATTCTGACGGAAGTCGGTCAGCACCTGGTTATAGTCCGCTTGCCAATCCGAGGCGTACATACCGAGGCATTCGCCCGCATAACCGTAGGGCGGCATATCGGGGCGGGGCTTACGGAGGTTGGAGATGCCGAAATAATCGGTCTGGATCTCTGCCACCTCGGCGGCGGCCGTACCGTAAAGGCCTTCGCAGTAATTTCGGATATATGCCTTCTGCCCCTCGGCAGGGGTGAGGTGGCGGTAGGCACTGCCGTCATAGGCGCATTCCATGGCCGCGCCGATGCTGATCGGGAAGGGGCGGATGTTGCCGATGTTCATGATCAGACAGCCGTTTGCCCCCGCATCCTTGAAGCGATTGAACTCCGTGTAGATCTGTTCGGGGCTGACGGCCTCGCAGAAGCGGTTGCGGCAGGCGGTGATGTGGAAATAGATGCCGTCACCCTTCGCGCAGGAGCCGCCGTCGCTCATCACGCCTGCACCGTCGTTCGGCCAGACGCGGGTCACGCCCTCGGGGATCCTCAGAAGTCCCTTCTTGCAAAGCTCGGCCTGCTCGTCATACATATTGAACATAATGTCCGCATCGGGCTGAACGGCGCGAATCAGCTCTGCCTGCTTGTGAAGGGCGCGGCTGATCACGGCGGCTCTGTCCGCCTCGGTGACGGGAGCGTTCGGGTCGATGCTCCAGAAGGATTGGTCGCCGCGGCCGCGGAAGGAGATCGTCCAGAACATCTTGCGGTGCTTCTGCGCATCTACGCACTGCGCCCATACCTTTTCCATATATTCGGGGTTGGTCACGTAGGAGAAGTCCTGATCCTCCGGCCAGCGATACACGTTGAGTCCCAGGGGTGTCACGTGATGGTCGTTGACGTACATACCGCGCCGCAAAACCACCTCGCGCACGGTTTCGTCGGGATAGGGGCAGGTGCCGGGCGCGATCATATTGCCGTGCAGGCGCAAAATCAGCTCGCAATACTTTTCGAAGTAGTAGAGATCCATCAGGTTCTCGCGCATCGGATCGGGGAAGGAGCCCGAGATCATATCCTCGTTGTTGATAAAGAAGCCGCGATATTTGAAGGCGGGTGAGCCGTGCGAAAAATCGTAGACCTCGGGAAGGGAGATCTCCTCCTTGCGGTCGGGCATAATATCATTGAAGAAATAGAAAGGGTGAACGCCGAGAATCTTCTCGGAGAAGGTGTAGATCGCGTGGATCATTCCTAACTCGTCAGCACCCGCAAGGCAAAGCTTGCCGTCTGCCACCTTAGCCGAAAAGCTCTCTCTGTCGGTCGGAGCTTCTATACCGTCCGAGAAGAGGATGCATTCTCCTTCGACCTCTTCCTTTTTCATATAGATCGGCTCTGCGCCGAACACCATGTACCAGTCGTTGGCAAGATCCGCCAGTGCGCGCTCGATCGGCTCGCTGACCGTTTGGGGCAGTATCCAAGGGGTATTTTCGGTTAATATCATCATAAATTCTCCTTGTCGCGCACTCGCGCGTGTATATGTTTTTAGTATAGCAAGAAGGAAAAGGAAAGTCAAGAAAGAAAAGCGAAAAAACCAAAAAGCGCGGAAAACGCAAGCATAAATAAGTTGGACGAAGATGCTGAAAAAGAGCACCTTTGTCCGGTTATGATTGAGAAAAATTAGTCGTTGGACTTCAGATCCACGTTAAGCAGAGGCTCGTCATCGTTCTGAGGAACGTTGGAGGGCGTGTTGAAGACCATGTTCAGCGCTGCCATGCAGAGCGAATGGTCGTAATTTGCCTCCATTTCAAATTCGTACAGATTGAATTTGTCCCAAAGCGTCTTGAAGGCGGTCTTTGCATCGTCATCCTTGCCTTGGCACTTGAAGATCAGTGCCTTTGCAAGCAGGCGGCAGTATTCGATATGGCGCTCGATCAGGCGCACCGAAACGGTCTGCGCGCGCATCGGCATATTGTAATGCGCCTTCACGACCTCGGTAGCCTTGTCGCAAACGGCCTCCACCTTGGCAAAGGATTCAACCAGCGAGGGGTTATAGTACTTTCCGATCTCCATGTCGGAGGAAAGCTCACCCGAGAGATAACGGATGTCGATCGCCTGCTCAATGCCCTCAAGATACGCGTAGAAGTCCTTCCAGTCCTCACCGAAGGCGGCAGAGAAGTATTCTTCTTTGATCTCTTCGTAGGTGAGGGAGGTGTCGTAGAGAATGCGGGAGTAGAGATAGAAGGGGAAGCCCGTCGGGAAGTAGGAGCGCTGGCTTCCGTCCTCCAGCACGCCGTCCAGGCCCTCTGCCTCGTAAACGAGGGTGTCCTCTAAAATGCGCTTGGAGAGCGACAGGGATGAGGGATCACGGTACTGCGGGATCCAGAAATAGTATTCAAAGGAGAAGGACGCGCCGGGGAACACCTTCTGCCATTCGCGGTTGTAGGCAAGGTAGGCGGAGAGCGCCTTCGGGAATTTGTTCTTGTTGCGGTTGAATTTCTGCACCTCGGTGTTTTCGATCGGCTCGTCGAGCGTTTTCGTGTAGGTGCGCGAGATGGGAGCGATCATAAAGGTAAAGCGGTCGGGATTGAGAAGCCGCTCGGTTTCGGGCGGGTAGATGGTGTCCACGTAGCCGATCAGCACGATGCGGTTTTTCATTCCGAGGCGCGTCATCTCTGCATCCACCTCGTTGAGCATCGTGATATACCAATCCGTGGTGGTCTTCTTTTGGCAGCCCTCGCACTCGCAGTGGTTGTTCGAGCCGTCCGAGAGCCAGATGTGCAGATAGTCCACGTTCGAGCCGCGGCGCGCGTAGTCGATGATGAAGTCCACGACCTTCTTTCTCGCCACGGGGTTGGACATACAGAAGTTGGTGTAGATGGGGTAGCCGTGCTTGCCTCCTTTGGCAAAGGGGGGCTTGAAAAAGCCGCGCTTGCCATCGATCAGAGGCATACAGTCGATGGCCTCCTTCGGGTAGATCGCCTCATCGCGTGCATCAAAGTCTGTAGAGGAAATACCGAAGGGCTCGATGGTAAAACCGTGCCCCGCATCGTGAAATTGTAAACCTCTCTTTGCAATTTCAGCCTCGCACACGCGTCTGTACTGCAAAACGCCTGCTTCAGTGAGGGGCTCGGGCTTGCGCAGGGAGTTGTTGTTATGTCCGTAATACTGATTGTAATAATCTCTCGGGATAAAGAACTGGATCATATAGCAGTTCTGCCCAACCTTCGGGCCGAAGTCGATGGTCTCAAGCATCGCGCGCTGGCTGGTAGCAGATTCGTTCACCTGGCCGCGATAGCGCATCGAGGGCTTGAAGCGATATTTCACGGGCTCGATCTTCTTCACGGGGATCAACTCGCCGTCCACGCCGGGGAAGAGAAAGCGGCAGCCGTTCTGTCTTAAATACTCATACACGGAGAGAAGCACCGAGCGTGCGTTGTCGCCCGCGATGATGCCGCCCTCGCAGTCCGTATCCATATAGAGGATATCGTCAAGCTCGGGGTTTTCGGCATCCGAGATATCCAGCCCGAAGGTCTGCATAAGTCCCAAGCGGAAGCCCTCCTTGGCATCGGGCTTATATTCGATCGTGATCTCGCCGTCATTCGGCATCATCATTCGCAGATATTTTTTTAATTCCTCTGCGGCGAAGTCGATGACGGGGCTTGCGTCGATCTTATAAATTTTCAGCATTTTTTTGATTCCTTTCTTATCTTAAATCGAGATTGAGCACCGGCTCATCGCTTTGCGGAAGATTTGAATTCGTTTTGAAGATCTGATTGAGCGTGGCAACCGTGAGCGAATGATCGTAGTTTGCCTCCATATCCATTTCGTAGAGATTGAAGGCCTCCCAAAGCTCACCGAAGGCGGCGCGCGCCTCCTCGTCCTTGGCAAGTGCCTTGTATGCCAGTGCCTTGGCAAGCAGGCGGCAATATTCGATGTGCCTTTCGATCAAGCGCACCGACACGGTTTGCACGCGGTGCGGCATATTGTAATGCGCCTGCACGGCCGCTTTTGCTTTTTCGAGGATCGGAGCCAGTGCTTCGAGCCCTTTTGCGAAGGCAGGGTTATAGTATTTTCCCACGTTTGCATCTGCGGAAAGCTCGCCCGCAAGATAGCGCATATCAAAGATGCTCTTGATTTTCTCAAGATAGGTATAAAACTCCTTGAAGCTCTCGCCGAAGGCAGCGGAAAAATATTCGTCGCGGATCTCTTCATAGGTGAGCGAGGTGTCGAAAAGAATGCGCGAATAGGCGTAGAAGGGAAAGCCCGTGGGGAAATAGGAGCGCTGGCTTCCGTCCTCCAAAACGCCGACGAAGCCCTCGCTTTTATAAAGGAGCGTGTCCTCGATGATGCGCTCGGTCAGGGCAAGCGAGGAGGGATCGCGATATTGCGGCATCCAGAAATAATATTCGAACACGATGGCCGCCCCGGGGAAGCCATCACGCCATTTGCGGCTGTATGCCAGAAATTCGGAAAGCGATCTGGGAGCAGCGGTGTGGTTGCGCTCATAGGAAACGGTCTTAGCCTCCTCGATGGGGAAGGGCAGCGTTTTCGTATACGAGCGCGTAATCGGCGCAAGCATAAAGATGAAACGCTCGGGATTATGGATGCGCTCGCGCTCGGCGGGGTGGATAAGGTCGGAATAAGCAATAAAAACGATGCGCGTCTTCAGCTTCTGCCTCGTCATCTCGGCATCCACCTCGTTGAGCCATAGAATATACCAATCCGAGGCGGTCTTTTTTTGGCAGCTCTCGCATTCGCAATGGTTGTTGCGCCCATCGGCAAGCCAAAGATGCAGATAGTCAATATTTGAGCCGCGGCGCGCGTAGTCGATTACGAAATCCACAACTCTTTTTCTTGCCTCGGGGCTGGACATACAGAAATTTGTGTAGAGCGGATATCCGTTATAAAAGCCGCGCTTTCCCTGCGTGAATGCGAGGTGACGGATGGCCTCTTCGGGGTAAATTTCTTCCTTTCTTTGATCGAAGGCTGCGGAGGGGATTCCAAAGGGCTCGATGGTAAATCCGTGCCCCGCATCGTGGAATTGTAAACCTCTCTTTGCAATTTCTGCCTCGCAAACACGGCGGTACTGCAAAACGTTGGCATCATTCAAATGCGCGGGCTTGTGCCTTTTGTTGTAAAAACGCCCATAATACTGGTTGTAATACTCGGTGGGGATCAAAAACTGGATCATATAGCAGTTTTGCCCGACCTTCGGCCCGAAATCGATGGTTTCAAGCATCGCGCGCTGGCTGGTGGCGGATTCGTTCACCTGGCCGCGATAGCGCATCGAGGGCTTATGGCGGTATTTTACAGGCACGATTCTCTTGATGGGGATCAATTCACCGTCCACGCCGGGGAATAGGAAGCGGCAGCCGTTTTGCCTTAAGTATTCGTACACCGCAAGCAGCACCGAGCGCGGATTGTCGCCCGCAATGATACCGCCCTCTTCGTCGGTATCCATATAGAGAATATCGTCAAGCTCCGTGACCTCGGCATCCGAAACGTCAAGGCCGAAGGTCTGCATAAGTCCCAAGCGGAAGCCATCTTTCGCATCGGGTTTATATTCGATGGTGATCTCGCCGTCCATCGGCATCATCATGCGCAGATACTTTTTCAGCTCCTCTGCGGCGAAGTCGATGACGGGGCTTGCGTCGATTTTATAAATTTTCAGCATAGGGAAATATCCTTTCTATCTTAAAAACTTAAAAAGTCAATGCAGATCCTCGCTGGTTGCAAATTCCTCTTCCTCGCGCTTTTTCTTTGCCGATAGATCGCTCGGTGTTTTCACGATCCTGTTCAGCGCGCTCATACAAAGGGAATGATCGTAATTTGCCTCCATCTCGTATTCGAGAAGGTCGAAGGTGCTCCAAAGCGTATCCAGCGCCGCCTTTGCCCCCGCATCGTCGCCCACGCACTTGCAGGCCAGCACCTTGGCAAGCATACGGCAATAGGTGATATGCCGCTCGATCAGGCGCACCGAAACGGTCCTTGCGCGCTCGGACATATTATAATTCTTCTTAACAACCTTTTCCATCTCGGCACAGATGTCCTCCACGCGCTCAAAGCTCTTTTTCAGCGCAGGATTATAGTATGTGCCGATTGCTTCGTTTGCGGAAAGCTCGCCCGAAAGATAGCGAATATCGAAGACCTTTTCGATCTCTTCCAGATATGCGTAGAAGTCCTTGAAGTCCTCGCCGAAGGCGGCAGAGAAGTATTCATCGCGGATCTCTTCATAGGTCAGAGTAAGATCAAAGAGCATACGGGAGTAGAGATAGAAGGGGAAGCCCGTCGGGAAATACGAGCGCTGGCTTCCGTCCTCCAGGATGCCGTTGTATCCCTCGTCGCGGTATACAAAAACATCCTCGCGGATGCGCCTTGCAAGCGCGAGTGAGGAGGGATCGCGGTATTGCGGTACCCAAAAGTAATATTCAAAAATGAAGGAGGCGCCGGGGAAGGATTTTTTCCACGCGCGGCCGTATGCCAGAAAGTCGGATAGGTTTTTCCGCTTCTTGCCGAGGGGGTTGTTGCGGCGGTACGGATGCGCTACCGCGTTCTCGATCGGCTCGGGCAGGGTGGAGGTATAGCTTCTCGAGATGGGCGCGAGCATAAAGGTAAAGCGGTCGGGGTTATGGATGCGCTCTTTTTCCGGTGCGTAAATGGTGTCGGCATAGCCGATGAAAACGATGCGCGTATGCATACCAAGCCGCGTCATTTCCGCATCCACCTCGTTCAGAAGCTGTATATACCAGTCGGTCGCGCTCTTTTTTTGGCAGGCCTCGCATTCGCATTGATTGTTCGCGCCGTCCGATTCCCAGATGTGCAGATAGTCCACGTTTGTGCCGCGGCGCGCGTAGTCGATGATATAGTCCACAACCTTTTTGCGCGCTCTCGGATTCGACTTGCAGAAATTGGTGTAAATTGGGTAGCCGAGACCGGAGTCGCCGGATACGAAGGCGGGCTTGAAGAAGCCGCGCTTTCCGTTTATCATTGCCATGCAGTCGATGGCTTCCTTCGGATACATTGCCTCGTCACGCGCATCGAATACCGTGGAGGAAATACCGAAGGGCTCAATGGTAAAACCATGCCCCGCATCGTGAAATTGTAAACCTCTCTTTGCAATTTCTACCTCGCAATGGCGCTTGTACTGCAAAACCTGATCTTCTGTCAGCGGCTCGGGCGTGCGATGGCGGTTGTTGTTGTGCCCATAATACTGATTGTAGTAATCGCCGGGGATCAAAAACTGGATCATATAGCAGTTCTGTCCCACCTTGGGGCCGAAATCGATGGTTTCGAGCATGGCACGGTGGCTGGTTGCGGATTCGTTCACCTGGCCGCGGTAGCGCATCGAGGGCTTATGGCGGTATTTTACAGGCGCGATCCTTTTCATGGGGATATATTCGCCGTCTATGCCGGGGAAGAGAAAGCGGCATCCGTTTTGGCGCAGATACTCATACACCGAGAGAAGCACCGAGCGCGCGTTGTCGCCCGCGATGATACCGCCCTCGCAGGTTGTATCCATGTAAAGAATATCGTCAAGCTCGGTGTTCTCGGCATCCGAAACGTCAAGGCCGAAGGTCTGCATCAGACCAAGGCGAAAGCCGTCCTTCGCATCGGGCTTATATTCGATTGTAATTTCGCCGTCCATCGGCATCATCATGCGCAGATATTTTTTTAATTCCTCTGCGGCGAAGTCGATGACGGGGCTTGCATCGATTTTATAAATTTTCAGCATAGGGAAATATCCTTTCTGTTTTCTTACGGTATCAGCATAGCATAGTAAAAAAAAGAAGTCAAGCGCGTCTTTTTAAAATAGAAAAATAATACAACAGATATGTTCGATTTTTACACTTACAGTGTTTTTAAAAATGAATCAATGATGTCGGCGGTGAGGTCGTAGCCGTGAGAGGTGAGATGCTGGCTGTCGATATACATCGAGCCTGCCGCCTCGTTTTCTTCGGCCGTTTTTTCCTTATCGTACATCCATGGCAGAGAGGAATTGAGATAGCAGCCGTTCCAGAGATCGAGGTAGGGAATGCCCCACTTCTTGCAGATCTCGATCGCGAGATCGAAATAGGAGCGGCGGTTGATAAAGCACTGTCCCCAGGTCATCTTGTGCGCCACGATGTAGCAGATCTTTTTGCCAAGCCAAAGCCTTGTCGCACGGTAGAAAATGCTCTCCAAGGCGCCCGCAAAGGTGGTGCGGTCGTAGTCGCCGCCAAAGTCGTAGGGCTCAAAGCTGCCCTTATAGTCTTTGTCCGAAAGATGGCTATGCAGATCTGCATCGTTGGTGCCACCCTCGATCACGATATAGTCCGCATTCGGATATTCCTCATGCATTTTTTCAAGTGAGCCGGAAACCGAATGGCGCGGTGCTCCGCTCTGATAGCAAAGCCCCTCCGAGATAATACCGCCGCCGATGGCGTAGTTTTTACAGGCGGAAAGAGAGTTCCACTCTGCGATCCGCGTGGCCCAAGAGCCGCAGCCTTCGCGCCCTGCGCAAATGGAATCTCCGTTAAAGATCACGGTTTTTCCGAACAGCTTGTTTTCCATAATCGTTTCCTTTCTGCGTTGAAAAATAAAGGGGGATAAGCGTGATTCATGCTATCCCCCTTTTTTGCTTTTTTATTTCTTTTTGCCGAGCTTGAAATCAAGAAGTCGTACGATCGCAGGGCTGAAAATGATATTCGAAAGAAGCTCAAATACGAAGTTCAGACCAACGAAGACGATGATAAGATAACCGCCGACCGAAAGCCCCTCTGCAAGTGCACCGAGGCGCACCGTATCGAGGAAGAAGATCAGACAACCGATCAGGAAGATACCTGTGTTGACGATCGGGCATACGATAGCTGCCGCCATGACCGCAAGATAGCGGTTGAAGCGCGCAAGCGCTTTGTATACCAGACCTGCCGCGAGTCCTGCGGCAATGGCCTTGATCATAACGGTAACGATCGTGCCGAAGGCGTGCAGACCCATCCAATATGCGGCATCAGCCGTCATAAAAAATACTGCGCCCGAAACGCCGCCGAGCCATGCGCCCGTCAGGGGGCCGCAGAGTGCCGCGCCGAGAACCACGGGAATCAGCGTGAGCGAGATGGAGGCAAGCCCACCGATCTTGATGAAGCCGCCGAAGTACGCGAGAATTGCCACTAAAGCCGTGAGAACAGAGATCAGCACGAGCTTTTCGGTTGACATTCCCTTTGCTTTGGGATTTGTTTTCATTTTTTTCTCCTTTGCTGCCGCCCTTAAAGAAGGTGAGGCGCATATGTATTTATTATTCCCCATAGAGGGCAATAACCAAAAGAAATGTGGGGATTATGCGTTTTTCTGATAGAGGATATAAAGACCCTTGAGCACCATATTGATGTCCTTTTTGACCGTGTGCCTGCAGTGCTCAATGATCACGTTCGAAAGTCCCCCCGTGGCATACACGGGCATCTCTTGCCCGTATTCCTCAAAAACGCGATCGATCATCGCATCGATCATCGCCGCGTGGCCGAATACAACGCCGGATTTCATGCAGTCCACCGTGTTTTTGCCGATCACTTTTTCGGGAGCCTCCAAGCTGACCTGCGGCAGCTGTGCCGTGCCGGAGGAGAGCGCCTTCAGCCCCATCAGTACGCCGGGCATGATCGAAACGCCGACGAATGCACCGCGCGCATCCAGCACCATCATTTTCGTTGCCGTTCCCATATCCACGATCAGAGCGGGCGCACCGTAGAGCTTCTCGGCCGCAACGCACGCGCAGATGATGTCCGCGCCCACCGAGGCGGGGTTATCGCAATGGATGCCGATTCCGGTCTTGATCCCGGGACCAACGAAGAGCGGCTCCACGCCGTAAACAAATTTCACGGCCGCCTTGATCACCGCATTGAGCGGCGGCACGACCGAGGCAATGATCGCGCCCTTTACGTCACACTTTTCGATGTTGTAAAGCGAGAGCGTGTGCATGATCTTACTTGCATATTCATCCGCGGTTTTGGATGCATTCGTGGAGATGCGGGCAACGAAAGCGGGTTCTGCCGCATCAAAGCCGCCAATGGCTATATTCGTATTTCCTATATCGATTGCAAGTATCATTTTTCACCTTTCCATGCGAGGCTTTGACATAAAGATACCTTATTGTAGCATAAAAAAAATAAAAAATCAATGCCGCAGAGGCTTTTTATCTAAAATTCCAAGGAAAAAAGAAGGGAGGAGCGCAAAAAAACGCTCCTCCGGGGATGATTAAATTTTCGCGCGGATCATTTCGTTGATCGTTTCGCGGATCCTTTCCATCGTTTCAATATCCTGTGCGCAGGTATCAAAGTGTAATTCCTTTCCAAACGCATCTTCGATGGCGGCCACGACCGCTTCCTTGGAATAGAGGCTTTCGCAAAGCTGCATGGCACGGATGTCCTGCAGCGCCTCTTGCATGATCACGGCACGGATGGATTCGTAAGCGGTGCCGTTCATTGCGGGATAAAGTGTAAAGCTGTCGCCTGCGCTCACCCAGTTCTGCGCGCTCTGGTCCACGTAGGGAAGCGTGAAGCCGCCGCAATCGCCGCCGCCGTAGTAGTTGATACCCCAGTGAAGGAAGCCGTGGATGTTGAATTTATACATCTGCATACCGATCGAGCGGGTAACGGGAGAGGACTGTGCAATAAAACGGTTGGAATACTTCTCCGTCGGACCGCAGCAGTAATAGGTCCACAGCTTTTCAACGCCAAGCGAGCAGAAATGCTCCACGTGCGGCGTTTCGGGAGAGGGACAGCGGATCAGCCCTTCCTTGTAATATGCCGCAATGGCATCGGACGTGCCGTAGATGGCGTCCACGCCCTCGTAAGGATCGATGAGATCTGCTATGGTGGCGCGTGCGGCACGGAAATTCTCGATCTTATCCGCTGCAGGCTCGTCTGCCACGTGGAAGATCAAACGGCTGTCATCGTCATACTTTTTCATATAACGGATGATGGCAGAGAGAAGTGTGCGCAGCGCCGCCGTTACCTCGGGATCGGTGGCATTCAGGCCCCCCATCGGCTTCTTTTCGCCGCCCTCGTAGTAGCAAAGACCAGAGGTGGCATAAGCACAGTTGCCCGCCGTGAAGAGGTGCCCGATCTCGATCTTTTTATAGCCGAGGCGGTTGCCGAGCGCAAGGAAACGCTTGAAGAGCGAAAGATCCGCACGGTATTTAGAGGGACCCGTCTTGTGGAGCCGCACGAGAGAAATGGGGGTAAAGAGCGTATTCATGCCCTCACGGCGCGCCACGGTCAGATAGTTTTCCATGATCTCCCAATGGCGCGCGGAATAATCGGGGATCTGATAATAGCCCGAAATGCTTTGCTGATAGAAAAACTGCGTGTAAAGCACCTTTTCCTCGGGGAGCTTGATGGGCAGAATATCCACCTCATAGATGTGGGTGGCAACCTTGGAGCCGTCCTTGTTTTTGATAATATCCACGGTCAGGGTCTGCTTGCCCGAAAGAGCGGTGTTCTCGGGAATGTCAATATCGATCCAGATGCTGTTCAGAAGATCTGAGGCGGAAACGAATTTGTTTCCAACGCCAAGCGGTGTGAGAATATCGGGATAAAGGCCGGGCTTTGTGCGCAGATAGTTTTTGTCCGCACGGGTCTCGGGTGTTCCAACGCAGGGCTTCTGCACTCCCACGTTCCGAACGGCGGAAAGAGTCGTATAGGGGGCGAGAGGTCCTGAAATCTCGGGATGGTAGAGCACCCATTCGCGCTTTTCCACGTCGTCCATTTTATAGGTATAGATCAGCTGAAAGCTCACGCGCTCGCCACGCAGGGCGGTGAGGTGATCTCTTTCTTCAAATTCGGAAATGCTTTGATCTGCGAAGGGTTTTTCAAGAGCCGAAACGGCTTTGGTTAAAAGCATAAAATTCTCTCCTTTTGATACAAATAGAAAACAAAACTTTACAAAAATGCTTAATTTGCAACTCTGTACTTGTTTTTTCTGTCAAGCGACATTCTGAAATCAATATCGTATGCGGGTGGATATTTCTCCCAAACCTCGTCAAGAAGTGCCTCCCACTCTTCGTCGGATACGCTCTCGATACCTCTTTCCTTCATCAGCTTCTTTGCGCAGTAGTCAAACCATACGTTGGAAAGCGAGGTCTCACCCTCGGCAATGGCATAATGCTTTTCGGCAAAGAATGTGTCAAGATAATCCAGCTTATCCAGCATCACGGCCGCGCCTGCCACGGTGATACGGATGCGGTCCACCTTTTTGCAGTGTGTGGGAAGCGTTTCGTAGATCTCCCAGATCTTTGCATACTTCTTTTCAAGGTTGAGGAAGCGCAGATATTCGGAAACGATGCCAAAATCGTCAAACGCGCCGTCCATGGCGATCGCCTTGTCGTAATACTGCTCGGCAAGCTCTGCGTTGCCTGCATCCTTTTCCAGAACGGCAAGGTTACGGTAAGCCCACATGCTCGGTGCGCAGGCGATGGAGGCAAGAAGGGCCTCTCGCGTGGTCTTTACCTGTGCTTCGCATTCTGCTTCGTCCTCGTATGCAACGTTCGAAAGCTTTTCTACCGTACCGTATTCATAGGCGGCGGTTGCAAACTGGTAAAGCGAGAACCAGTTGCGGTTGTCGGGATCTTTTACGCTGTCGCGGAGAAGGCGCACCCAAGGCTTTGCCGTCATATAAGAAACGGGAAGTGCCTTTACGTCGGGCGCGGAGAGCTTTCCGTTTTCCAGAAGCTCGCACCAGATTTTTTCTTCCTTCCCGATCTGAGATGCGGGGAAAAGAAGGTTTTTCGGTGCTTTGCCGTCCGCTTCCTTTTCCATTCTCAGGATCTCAACTGCGCCAAAGCCCGATGCAAGATGCGCAAGGCTTTCTTCTGTAACGGGCAAGTCGGCAAGCGCGCAGAATTTTTCGTGAATTTCGTTGATCGCATCCGCGCTCATACGCTCGTCGATCTTTTCGTCAAAGTAGGCTACGGCTGCATCGTAGTTTTTGTCGTGGAGGCGGTCCTTGTCGAGCTTTACGCCGCCGAAGCACTGCGTCCACTCCATTTTTGAGTTTCTCGGGAACATCATATCATGCAGCTGCGAGGGAGCAACGCCTGCCTGTAATTCGGCATAGTAGCCCGTGCCCTTGCCGTCCGAGAGGTATTCCTGCCAATGGCGGCCGGCACCGTGCTCGCCCCAGCAGAAAAGCTTTTTATAGTAGAGCGGCGCGGTGGAGCGCTCGTAGAACACAAGTCCATCGTCGTATGCGGCACTCTCCCAGGTGCATTCGCCATCCTTATTCTTTTGAATAAAGTAGTCAAAGGCGCGGGAGGCATTCTTCGGATAGGTGGCATCCACCCCGGGCATCGCATCGATGTAAGGAAGGCTCTCGTAGTTGCAAACCTTGTCTACGAAGGAAATGATGTTTTTATTGGAGGCAAGCACGCGCGTGTTGGGATCGATCGGCACGGCGATGTTCGTCCACCAGTATACGGTGGTATCGCGGTCGAAGGGATTCACGAGGCGCACGTGCGAATAGAGGTGGCGCGAGCTCTCGGGCAGATGAAAGTCGATCTGCCAGAAAATGGATTTATTGCGCTCAAATTCGTAAATACGCAGAAAATCGTTGCCCTCGCCGTCCTGCAAAATCGCGGTGTAAACATTGTCGCAGGTAGTGTAGCAATGTCCGAAGTTGCCAACGTTCCATTCAATACCGCCCGAGAGCCAGGCGTTACGGTTGGCGAGGTTGCCGGGCTTGATCACGGGGTTGGCAAAGAGAAGCTCGCGACCGTTTTCTTTATCAAAAAGCGAATGCAGTCTTCCGCCGTATTCGGGAAGAAAGCGCGCCTTGAGGTATTCGTTTTCAAGCACGAAGCTCTTGAGAGCCTTTTGTTCAAGATCGTGGGTATATCTGTCCTGCATCAGATAGGGCAGGGTCTTGACCTGGTTTCCGATGGCGGCGGCAAGCTCCTTAGGGAAGCTCTCGGTCGTAGGCATGATTCTCGTTTTTCTTGCTCGGAAGTGCGGCAAGGGACTGCAGCCGCCAAGCGGTGCGGTACGTATATGGAAAAGCTCGGTCCTGATCTTCATAGAAAAAACGCTCCTTTTGATGGTGAAAATATCGTATGCGTGCGCACGTGTGCGCCTTTGCTTCTATTATAACTATATATTTTCTTAAAGTCAATCATATTTTTGTTGTTCTATTTTTGTTTTTTCAACTTGCGGTTGACTTTTTATGAGAAATTTGATAAGATGAAATCAGCGAGGCCGTTGGAATAAAAACGGAGGTGTTTTGTATGCGCATCTTTAAGGATAACGGTGTTTTTGCAGCAGGGAAGATCCTGCCGCACACGGAGCTTCGTCTCTTTTTAGATATGAAGGAAAAGAAAATCGATCCGATCGCTAAGGCGCGTCTGCTCGAAAAAGCGGAGATCGCGCTTTCCGAGCCGATTCCCGTGCTTTTGCTTTCGGATTACCGTTCTTATTTTCTGACGGGAAGCCGCGCGCCCTTTGATCCTCGGTATCAGCGCCGCCGCACCATGATGGTGGAGCTGGCGATGGGGGAATATTTTTCGCAGAGCGGCCGCTATCTTGAAAAGCTTTGCGACGTGATCTTTGCGATCTTAGAGGAAAGCTCGTGGGTGCTTCCTGCGCATACGGGGCATTCTCCCGAATGTCCGAAAACGGAGATCCCCGAGGTCTATCGCCCGGATCAGCTGCACGGCATCGACCTGCGCTCTGCCGCCACAGCAACCATGCTTGCGGGCGTATATTATCTTGTCAAGGATCGTCTGGATACGGTGTCACCGATCATTGCCAAACGCATCCGTTGGGAAACGCTGGATCGAACGGTGCGCCCCTATCTTCAGCATGAGTTTTCTTGGAGCGGAGCCTTCGGCGGCCTCGTTAATAATTGGTGCACCTATTGCGTGCAGGCCATTCTTTTCTGCACCGCTGTTTTGGAAGAGGATACCGAGCGGCGCGAGGCGGTTGCCACGCGCGCGATGCGGCATCTCGATAATTATATCGCCGCCTGCCCTCCTGCGGGCGGCTGTGATGAAGGACCCGGCTATTGGGAGGGCGCAGCAGGCGCACTTTTTACCGCGCTTGAAATTCTTTATGATATGAGCGGCGGCACGATCGATCTGCTTTTGCATCCCTTTGTGGCTGCTCTCGGTGCGTATGAGCCGAATATGTATATATGGAGCTCGCGCTTTGCAAACTTTGCGGATTGCGGACCGAATATCTTCTTAAACGCAAAGCGCCTGTATCGCTACGGCAGGCGTAGCGGCGTTCCGTCGCTTTCGGAGCTTGCGCGGCTCATCACCGCCGAGAAGCTGACCGTGCCGCAAGGAAGGGATTTCTTCGATTACGCAGTATTCTATACCTTTCTTAAAGACCTGTATGAAGAAGTGCCGACGGATACGGCAGAGATCCGCTTGCCGCGTTCTGCCTGGCAGGAGGATCTTCGTATTGCCGTATTCCGCGAGCGTGAGGATGGCAAGGGACTCTATTTTGCCGTCAAGGGCGGACATAATAACGAATCGCATAACCATAATGACGTCGGCTCCTTTTTACTTTATAAGGACGGTCACCCTGTCCTCATCGATGCGGGCAGCGGCTCGTACACGAAGAAAACCTTCTCCCCCGAACGGTATTCTATTTGGAATATGAGCTCAGCCTACCATAACCTTCCCATGATCGGCGGCTACGCGCAGAAAAACGGCGCACAGTATAAATCGAGCGAGGAGCAATTCGACGAAGAGGGGCGCCGCGTTTCGATGGAGCTTGCCACCGCATACCCTAAAGAAGCTCCGCTTCGTTCCTTCGTTCGCGCCTGCAGTATGCAGGGGGCAAGGGTTACGGTTGCGGATACGCTGTTTCTTTCAGAGCCAAGCGAGGTGCAGTTCCGCTTCCTCACCACCGAGCGGCCGATAGAGCTTCGCCCCGGCAGCGTTTCCCTCCCCGAGGGAATGACGCTTTCCTTTGATCCGTCCCTTTCGCTTGAGATAACGGAGGTGCAGACGAAGGATTATGATCCGAAGGGCGCCTTTGGCGCGGATACGCTGTGGCAGATCCGTCTTAGCGGCATTGCGGATGAAAAAAACTACACCTTTATTATGGAATAAAGAAAAGGGGATGGCGCCTCCCCGCGCAAGCGAAAATGACGAAAATCAAATGAAAACTCACTTTTTTTGATAAATGAGCTAAAAAATATGATCTAAGGTTGAAATTCTGCGAATTTCTCCATCAAATTTTAGTCATTTTCTATTTCCGTTTT
>JAGBCA010000035.1 GCA_017938205.1 Clostridia bacterium | reverse complement strand
TCGCTCGGTGTACCCTTGTACACCTCTCGCTCGTCATCCGACGATTTCTCCTCTAAATCCGTTCGCCCCCGGTGTGTTCTCATTAAGAATCCGCCAAGATTATAGATCTTACTGCATTTTTCTCTTTTTTGCCTTGATTTTTTTGGATTCTTAATGAGACAGCCCCTTTATTTTACAAGATGACGCTTGATCTTTCTCGTTGTGGTTTTTTCGAAGGGGGTATCTACGATTTCAAGCTTTTTGATTTTTTTGAATGTGGGGAGCTGGCGGTTCAGCTCAGTGATCTTTGCATTGATATCGGCATATGCTTTTTCCTTATCGGGTGTTTCTCCGTAAATTTCCGTGTTCGGATATACAAGAGCACAGAGATTTACAGTTTCTCCATCCTCGGCCTTTCTGCCGACTGCAACGCATTCACCGATCTCGGGAATACGGCTGAGGTATTCCTCGATCTCCTCAGGAAAAACGTTCTTTCCGTTTTCAAGAACGATTACAGATTTGAGACGGCCGGTGATATAAATATAACCGTCCTTATCCATATAACCAACGTCTCCCGTGCGATACCAACCATCCTCGGTAAAGGCACGCTTATTCTCTTCTTCGTTTTTGTAATAGCCGAGCATTACGTTATCGCCCTTGACTTGGATCTCGCCTTCCTCATATCCCTTTTCATTGGTTTCACGCACGTCGATACGAACCGTACAACTGGGAACGGCAGGGCCTACTGAGCCCTTCTTCAGCGCATAATAGGGGTTAACAGAGATCAAGGGAGAGCATTCGGTAATTCCGTATCCCTCTGCGATCGTAATTCCAAAACCGTCAAAAGCCTTTACCATTTCAGGATTCAAGGGCGCAGCACCGCTGACGATCTTACAAAGTCTACCGCCAAATGCTTCCAATACAGATTTGAAGAATACACGGCGCAGGTCAATACCAACCTTGCGAAGCGCACCCGAAACGGCAAGCATCACACGCAGGATCTTATCCTTGCCGCTGGACTTTGCTTTTGTCATAATTCGATTATACATCGTGGTAATGAAAAGCGGAACGAGAACAAGGCCGGTAGGCTTATACTCGGCAAAGTTTTTCATTATATGTGCGAGCGAATCATTGATTCCGATCGTATGACCGTAATCCATACCGGAAAGAACACAGATCAGCTCGTATGTATGATGCAAAGGAAGAACGGAAACGATCGTATCATCAGGGAAAAACTCAACCGTCGAGCATGCTGAAACCAGTGTTGACCAAATGTTCTTCTGACAAAGCATTACGCATTTTGCCGTGCCGGTGGTTCCGGATGTAAAGAGCATAACAGCGAGCTCCTCTGTGGATCCGTCGTGAATCGGATACGGTGCTTCTGCCTGCGCCGCCTTTCCCTTTTCAATTACTTTGGAAAGTGGTAGGATTTTTTCGTTTTCCTCTTCATTTTCCATTGAAATGAAGAGTTTCATCGTGGGATGACTTTCGATCGCACCTGCAAGCTTCTGCTTCATTCCCTTGCCGTATACGATTGCCTCGGCCTCTGCGGTCGCAAGGAAGCCTGCAATAGCAGCTTCGTCAAGCTCCTTATCCATAGGAATAATAACGCCACCGCTGACAAGCACCGCAAGATAGGAAGAGACCCATTCGGGAGCGGTAGGGCCGATAACGGCAATTCGCTTGCCGGCAAGTCCCAGCGCGGCAAAGCCTGCCGCCGTATTCATTACCTGCTCGCAGAAGGTAGCGTAACTCATGGATTCATACCGGTTGCCCACAGGATAACGGAAAAGCACTTTATCACCGTGAGATTTGAGAACGTCCATATATTCTTTAATATTAGAAACTTTTGTAAAAACACGTTCTGTTTTTCTGCCCATTTTTTTATACCTCTTTATTTGTTTTTGTTATCAGTCTCTACAAAATAAGTTGCTTCACTGTCAGCTACCGAAAGCGCAAATGCGAGCGGAAACATTTCAAATGCCGCAGATACATTTCGCGGGTCCTCCGTGGAGGAATAGCCCATGTGGTAGCGGATCGCAAAGGCCTCTTCCCTTGTGAGCTTCATAAATGGAGAGATCATGTAAACACTTTTTTCTCCATGACCGTACGGCATTGGATCATCATATTCAAAGGTGTCCACTTTTTTCCACACGCCGTTTTCATCCTTCACGTTGCGAAAGCCCTTTTTATAAACGTTGATTTTGCAAAGATCGTGGAGGAGCGAAACAATAGCGATCGATTCCATGGAATACGATAGCTTCAAATCGTTTTTAACGTGGGGGCTGTCAAGATAGCCAACAAGGCAATCAAACACGTTCAATGAATGCTCGCAAAGGCCTCCCTCGTAGGAGGAATGGTATCTTGCGCTTGCAGGAGCCGTGAAGAAATCAGAAGACGTGGAAAGAAGATATTCCAAAAGCTTATCTGCTCCCTCACGCTTGATATGCTCATTGTATGTTTGGATAAATTTTTCCTTTACCGTCATAACCACTCCAATTATTTGATTTCAAGAGCAAAGCTCATCTCTTTTTCAAGCTTTAAGGGGGTAAAATCGATGCAATAAGAAATAGATTCATAATTTGCACCGCCACGAGATTTATGTTCAACGTACACCGATACAGTCCACGAAGCTTTATCATAATAAAGCGACATCTCGGTCCCTTCGGGTGCGATGGTAACAACGCCATCTCCAAGCTTAGGCTCGAATTCCGTCACGAATCTTTCTACAATAGCAGTGGGTACTTCGGTAAAACGATAGGTATCTTCAAGATGCGTCCTTCCGCTATTCTCATCGAAGCTGATTGCTCTATGCAGTTTTTCAAGCGTATCGATTTCATAGGCAGCTTGAAAATCGTATTCTATGCCGCCGCGATGAATTTCGGTGTTCTCTGCCTCAAATTTTCTCCCGACTTTCTGATAATTTCCATTAATGATGGGAACATTGTGCCCTTGAGAGCCTTTACAGAATATCGAGTATGCCTCATTTCCGCAAAAATAGAATTTATCATACACGCCGGCACCAAGATCCGCAAGGATCTGATGACCGTTTTTAAAGATCTGGAACGAGCCAACGTCGTTTTGGTTATGCGCCTCCGCATTATGTCCTGCCTTGGCGGCAATGCTGATCTCTCTGTTTTTTGTGGTAGAAAGATACCACTGCGCTGCCGGGAAAATAAACGTATTGTCCATTCCCTCGGTTTCCACAAAGGGTTCGGTCTGCATATCGACGAATTTGCGGAGTGCCAAAGCGAAGCGATAATTCGTATCTGTGGGATATTTGAACACCATCGTCTCCGCAGAGGGCACAGGCATATCCTTGTATACAGTTTTTAAATATGAGATTGTAGAAGGATTGCTTCTGGAACGGCTGCCGCCGTCAGAGAACGAAAGAGATCTTCCCTTCGGGAAGAACACCTTTCCGATAAAGGTTGCCATCAGATGCACCTTTTCAATCGCGAAGAGATCCAGCTTGCCACCGGTCCTGCGCTTCAAAAGATCCGCAAAGCACATAAAGTAGCCAAAGCCATACCCCCAATAGGCGATTCCCTCGGTGCAAACACCGTCCTCTGCATAACCGCCAATGAAACGGTCCATTGAGGTAAGGCATATCATAAGTATATCGGCAAGGCGCTCTTCATCCTTGATCTCATACATTGCCGCCATACCAACAGAGCCGGCACAAACGGCAGCCCAGTTACAGGTCTTCACTGTTTTCCATGCAAAATCTTGGTGCAACTGCCCGAAGATTCTCTCTTCGAGGCGTTTTCTCATACGCATAACTACCGTGGGATGTAGCTTATCGCCAAGCAGGGAAAGAATTTCAGCGAAAGCCTCGGCGGTTTCTGCGGCGAAAAGATCCACGTTGGGGCACTCTTCCTGGTACGCCGAAAGGCTGTTGCCACGCATATGCGCCGCTACGGGCCAGCTGTATTCATCACAGATCGCCCAGATAACGTCCTCTAATTTGTGAAGATATTCTTCGTCCTCATAGATCCATGCCATGAGTGCAAAGGTTTCAAGCATACCGCGATGCGTGAAATACTCATTTTCATATGCACCGCGATTTCCGTCTTCCTCGTATCGGCGGAAATTGTGGAAAGATAATGACAGAATCGGTTTGTCTGAAAATTCTTTCGCATGTGTTTTTAAGCCATCGAGCAATTGTGCAAGATTAGGGTTGTTCAAAATTCGAACTCTGTCATCCTGCGTGTAGGCAATGGATTCTTTGTATGATTTTATTGCATTCAGTACATCGTCTCTGCTGTAAGTTATATATTTCATATCTATATCCTTTATATGTTGAATAATTTATGCACGTTGAGATACTTTACACGTTTGGTAGACTTGCAATGGTTTTTACTTCGGTTTGACTTTTCGTATATGTAGTGGTATCAATATTTTGGGCGGCATAGTTGGCTCCGATCATTTGATTTCGAGAGCAAATGTCAAGTCTTTGTCAAGACTTTTTGGAGAGAAATCGATGCAATAGAAAACGCATTTATAATCTGCACCGCCACGCGCTTTTTGTTCAACATAAAGTGTGGGATCCCAAGCATTTTTATCATAATAAAGTGACATTTCGGCGCCTTCCGGTCCGATTTTGACCACACCATCGCTAAACGTCGGCTCAAATTCGGTTACAAAGCGCTCAACGATTGAACTTGGAGTTTCAGTGAAATGATATACGTCTTTCAAAGCAACCGCACCGCTGCTCTTGTCGAATGTAATATCTCTATGTAATTTTTCAAGCGTAGGAATATCATAAGCAGCTTGGAAATCGTATCTTATGCCTTCTTGATCAATTATCGTGTTTTCTGCCGCGAATTTTCTTCCAGTTTTTTGATATTTTCCATTGATAATAGGAACATTATGTCCCTGTGAACCTGCGCAGAAAATCGAGTATCGAATGTCACTGAAATAGAATTTATCATAAACGCCTGTGCCGACATCAGCGAGAATTTGCTGACCGTTTTTGAAAATTTGGAAGGATCCAACGTCATTGTGGTTATGCGCCTCTTCGTTGTGCCCGGCTTTTGCCGCAATACTAATATTCCTGTCTTTGCTGGTGGAAAGATACCATTTTGCTGCAGGAAAAATATAAGTCAATTCACTTTCTTTTTCAATGAAAGGCTCAGACTGCATATCAATAAACTTACGAAGGGCTAAGGCAAAACGGTAGTTGGTATCTGTTGGGTATTTGAAGACCAATGAAGCTTCGGATGGCATTTGCATGTCTAAATAAACATTCTTTAGGTACGAAATCGTCGAAGGATTGATCTGAGTGCGGCTTCCACCATCTGCAAAGGAAATACTTCTTCCATGCGGGAAAAAGACCTTACTGATAAAAGTTGCCATCAGGTGAACCTTTTCAATTTGGAACAGATCCAGCTTGTCTCCGGTTCTACGCTTGAGAAGATCGGCAAATGCCATAAAATATCCAAAACCATATGACCAATACATAGTACCTTCGGTGCAAACGCCGTCCTCGGTATAACCACCGATAAAACGATCTACAGAGGCCAAACATATCATTAGAATGTCTGCCAGACGCTCTTCGTCTTTAATTTCATACATCGCGGCCATACCGACAGAACCGGCGCAAACAGCTGCCCAGTTACAAATCTTCACCGTTTTCCATGCAAAATCCTGGTGCAGCTGCCCGAAGATTCTCTCTTCGAGGCGTTTTCTCATACGCATAACCACTGTAGGATGGAGCTTATCGCCAAGCAGGGAAAGAATTTCAGCGAAGGCCTCTGCAGTTTCTGCGGCGAAGAGATCCACGTTTGGGCACTCCTCCTGGTATTCCGAAAGGCTGGTGCCACGCATATGAGCCGCTACCGGCCAGCTATATTCATCACAGATCGCCCAGATAACGTCCTCTAATTTATGAAGATATTCTTCGTCCTCATAGATCCATGCCATGAGTGCAAAGGTTTCTAACATGCCTCGATGTGCAAAATATTCATTCTCGTATGCGCTACGATTTCCATCCTCCTCGTATCGGCGGAAATTATGGAAAGATAATGACAGAATCGGTCGCTCTGAAAATTCTTTTGCGTGCGCTTTTAAGCCGTCCAGTAGAATTGTGAGATTGGGGTTACTTAAGATGCGCTTTCTGTCTGCTTGCGTATATGCAATAGACTCCTTATGTGCCTTGAGAGCAGCGAGTACCTCTTCTCTTGTGTAAGTGATAAAATTCATATTTTACCTCATCGTTACATTAAGCTTTTTTCTCTTAAATACTTAACGCTTTCATGCAGCCCTTCGATTGTCTTTACCTCGATAACGCAGGTACCTTCTTTCGCGAGAATTTCGAGATTTTTTTTAACATCTACAATTCCCGTACCAAGAGCCAAATGAGGATGCTTCTCAGGGCCGCAATCGTGGAGATGCATATGCCGAAGTTTTTGCGGATATTTCTCGAAAACATGGCGATCTTTACCATCAAGGCAGATATCGTGTCCGGTGTCCAGTGTCAGAGCAAAGGCTTTGCTCTGCATAAAGAGCGGTAAAGCCTCGATCTGACTTTTCGTAAATGCGTTGGAATCAATGTTTTCGATCGCGATCCTTACGCCGCTGTCACCGATCTCCTCTTCGCACATTTTAATAAAGGATCGAACAGATTCAATATATTCTTCTGAATACACATCCGTCAGAAGGATAACCCTGTCCGGCAATGTAACGTAAACACCCTTCATCAGATGCATATTGATTACAGGAATCGATAGCTCCTTTGCAAATCGGATCGTATTTCGCATTACCTGAAAATAGGCTTCTTTCACAACCGGATTGAAATCGAATGGATTTAACAGCTCATCCGCATGGATGGTATAAAAAACGCCATATTTTTCGGCAATACGCTTAGCTTCGCTCGTGGAGAGCTTATGCGGTTGATATTGCGGAAAGCTCATATTGATCTCTATAAAATCAAGTGAAAGGCGGGAGGCGACACGTGCGCAATCCTCAAGGTCCGTACACTCAACAAGAGTAGGCATTCCAAATTTCATGTTTTTTACCTCTTTTTCGAAAACAGTTTGCGAAAAATGCGACGTGGAAGGGATTTTAAAATTACCATAGCATGGCGCAGAGGATATATGAAGTTCCATATAACACTATAGATTTTATATCCATGCTCCATAACCGTATGATGCTTTTTTCCGCGATCAAATTCCATAAGAATGCCGAGAATATCACGATCATTCACATATTCAAGAGCGTAGGTATTATCTCCACGAATGATGTTTACATCCCCACATTTTTTGATTACACGATGCAAAACGCACTTTCCTGCGCGTTCATACAAAACCACATCATATTTTTTTGGAGGCAAATCATGCTTACAAACGATCACTACATCCTTTCCCTCACGAAAGAGAGGACGCATGCTTCGCCCAAGCGTTCCCGATGCGAAAACACCGTAGCTTTCGAGCGATGCACGGGCACGCTGATATTCGTTCGTTTCCTGCATAATCGCCTCCGGCTATAAGAAGAGCCGATCTTCACCGTTCGCATCAATGTGATGCCTATTCGGTATTGAAAATCGGCTTCCTCGCAATCCTAAATAAATTTGAAATATATTATATTCCAAATAGAATTATATCATATTTTCTTTCATTCGTCAAGGAATTTGCGTAAATATATACATTTTATTCAATAAAAACCGTAGTGCGGAGAGAACATTTCACCTTCTATTGCAAGAAGACGGTTGTATTTTTCACATCTTTCACTACGGCAAGGAGCACCGCTTTTAATAAAATCCGCGCCAAATGCGACAGCCATGTCTGCAATCGAGGTGTCCGCTGTATCGCCGCTTCTATGCGAAAGAATGACTTTGTATCCGTTTTGTTTTGCTAAAGAGACAGCAGCCGCAGTTTCCGTCAGCGTTCCGATCTGATTCGGCTTGATCAGTATCGTATTCGCAATTCCCTGCTTGATTCCTTGGTCCAATCGATTGACATTTGTAACGAAGAGGTCGTCACCTACAAGAATATGCTTTTCTCCAAGTTCGCTCGTCAGCATACGCCAGCCGGCAATATCATCTTCCGCAAGACCGTCCTCGATTGAAAGGATAGGATAGGATGTGCAAAGCCTTTTGTAGTGATCGATCAATTCTTCTCGTGTCATTTTTTCTTGACTCTTTGTTGGGATATATGAATCACCTTTGTACCATCCGCCGCTTGCAATATCCAGCCCAAGCATTACATCGCGCGGAGCCTTGTATCCTACACGCTCAATTGCTTTTAGCATGATTTCGATTGCAGCTTCATCGCTTTTCAGCATCGGTGCAAAGCCTCCCTCGTCTCCGACGGAGGTTGAGAATCCGTTTACGGAAAGCTCATACTTTAGTGCATGATATATCTCCGCACACATACGAACTCCCTCGCCAAATCCGGATGCGCCAACGGGTAGTATCATGAATTCCTGAACATCTAATCCGTTTGAAGCATGCATACCCCCGTTTATGATATTCATCATCGGAATTGGAAGACGGTTTTGGGTGTATCCGCCAAGATAACGATAAAGTGGGATCTCCAATGCCGCGGCTGCAGCCTTGGCAATTGCAAGCGAGACAGAAAGAATTGTATTTGCTCCGAGATTCGACTTGTTGTGCACCCCATCCAATGCTATCATTATATGGTCGGCCCGTACGCCGTCATTTGCACGAACGCCAAGAAGTGCAGGTGTTATTACCTTTTTGATGTTTTCTATCGCACGTAATACCCCTTTACCGCTATATCTTTTGTCAGATCCATCACGCAGCTCGTGGGCTTCATATTTACCGGTCGAAGCGCCCGATGGCACGGATGCAATACCTACTGCCCCACATCGCAATGTTACCTTTGCTTGTACCGTTGGAAATCCGCGTGAATCAAGGATTTCCAGACCTTCAATTTTAACGATCTCCATTTTTTCCATATACATCCTCCTTGAAAGAATCTAATGGGATTCTTCCCATTTTCACAATCTTCAAGCAAAAGGAGTAAAATAAATTATAACCGTATTAAGAAAGTGAGAACAAAATGCTGATACATACCGTTGTACAAGGTGATACAGTTTTTTCTATAGCAAGAAAATACTCCGTTTCTCCAATTAAGATTATAGAAAACAATGGACTCATATATCCCGATCATCTGATCCCGGGCCAAAAGCTTTTAATACTTACGCCGACGAGAACCTACATCGTACGTGGCGGTGATACAGTTTCGAAGATATGCCGACGATTTGGAATCAAAAAGAATACGCTTCTATCCAACAACCCGTCCTTGCATGGACGACAGCAGTTGCACGCAGGAACAGAGCTTGTTATTCATTATGATGCTCCGCTATACAGCGCTGCAGCTTTGAACGGATACGTATATAACTGCACAAGCGCAGATCGCTTTTATACACTCCTGCCATATCTGACCTACGTTACGTTTTCCTCTGTTGAAAAGTCAATGCATCAATGGATCGAAGAGGCTTCAAAGGAAGGAAAAATTCCCTTGTTACGCATCCATTGGAAAGATCTGTTTTTTGAATGTGGTGACAAATGGGAGAATTTTGAAGTAAAAGTGACAAACGCAAAAGAGCTTGGGTTTCGGGGGTTCGCGTTGACTTCACCGTATCGGGGGATCTCATGTGAGGACGCAGGGGCTTTTGTTTTTGAAATCAAGAAAAAGCTTCTCGGTATGGATATGCTTCTTTTCCAAGAGCTTGAAACTGAGGAAAGTGCATATTATTTAGACGTAGCGGATGGAATCGTTGCTCTATATGAAAAATGTCATAAAAAAGAAGTACCGAGTTTTTTGGAAGGAGAGCAAAAAACACTGGAGGCATTTGCCGGCAAAATAGAGGCCGGAAAAGCGTTTCTCGAGCTTTCTTCCTTTGGATATGACAGCGAAAAATGTTTAACTATGGATCAAATTTTCAAAATTGGTATAAAATATGGAGCAGAAATATACAACGATGAAGAAAAACTGGTTTCTTATCTTGATTACACACATTATAAAAACGGAGAGAAAAAGCCCCTTAGAATTTATTTTGAGTCACTTGAAAATATAAAAGCCAAGCTTGAGCTTATGCACGAGCTTGGCTTCATGGGGGCAACTGTTGACGTAGGTCGCGTGCCCATTTCATATATAATGATGTTATATAACACGTTTGCACGCGTTGAAAATCCTTATACGGGATTCTTTGGTGTATAAAAGCTATTCGCTTATGTATTCACGGATCTTCAGCTTAACACCGGCTTCTTTTGCAAGACGAGCGCACGCGGAAAGCTCCTCCTCGGTCAGCGTTTGGCGCACGACAGACAAAAGCACCTCGGGAACGAAGGCCTTCACTTCTTTGGCGAAACGCAATAATGCATCAAAAGCCTCTTCCCCGTAGATCGGACGGCAAAGCTTGACGTATTCCGTCGCATCGGGAGTATTCAAGCTGATACCGAGAGAATCAAATGCACCTTCAAACAGTGGTGCGGTTTTTATGCCGAGAATGAGATCGGACTGACCGTTCGTATTCATTCGAATCCGCATATTCGGATAACGCTCTTTAATTTTTAAGGCGATCTCTCGTGCATCAAAAAGACGGTAGGTAGGCTCACCGTATCCGCAAAAAACGATTTCTTTATACTTTGTGAGATCCTTTTCGAAAACCGCAGAAAGCACCTCATCAACGGTTGGCTCGCGCACGAGCCAAAGCGGATCCGATCCATATGCTCCGCTACCGTTGTTACGTATGCAGAACGTGCAGGCGTTGGAGCAACGGTTCGTCATATTGATGTATAAGCCGTCCTCCACCTCATAGGTGATCGTCATTGCTTTTTCGATCATAGTCCAAAGATCCTTTCTGCATTTTCGGTGGTGATGCGCGCACATTCCTCCGGTGTAATTCCCCAAATCTCTGCCAGCCGGGCATTCGTATATCGAAGATTACCCGAATGATTCAGTGTTCCCCGCAAGGGATGCGGTGCAAGGTACGGCGCATCCGTTTCGATCA
This sequence comes from Clostridia bacterium, assembly GCA_017938205.1. Taxonomy (GTDB): domain Bacteria; phylum Bacillota; class Clostridia; order Oscillospirales; family CAG-272; genus UBA1740. The sequence continues at coordinate 8,383 of JAGBCA010000035.1, read as the reverse complement.
AGACACGGTCATGAGGAAGCACACGCGCACATTCGGCTACCTTGCGTGCATTCGTAAAGGTTAGAGTGCCTGAAAATGAAATATAATATCCTCGTTTGACAAGCGAAAGCGCCATTTCGGGACTGCCGGAAAAGCTGTGAAGAATACCGCACACCGCGGGATGACGGCAGATCACGTCAAAAACATCGGCGTGCGCATCTCGATCGTGTATAACCACGGGAAGATGGATCGTTTTTGCTAAAGCCATCTGTTCCTCAAAGAGATACATCTGCTTTTCCTTATCCGTATCAGGATAGTGATAATCAAGACCGATCTCACCGATGGCAACGCATTTACTTTCGCTGTTCTTTATCATCGCTTCCACGGATTTCAGAGCCTCGATAGGCGAGGATAGATACTGCCCATCCGTTGGATGAATACCAAGCGCCGTATACATTTGCGGATAACGCTTGCTCTGCTCGATGGCGGCAAGGCAGGTATTTGGTGCGGTACCGACGTTGATTATTGTGCCAACATCCGAAGCAAAAAGCGAATCCAAAAGCGCGGCCGCGCCGCTGCCTTCGGTTTCAAAGCGATCGTCATAGTAATGCGCGTGGGAATCAAAATACTTCATCAGTGAACGCGATCTCCAAGCTCTGCTCCGTCGTCAACGAATACAACTTTAACATTCTCCTCGCCGGAAGCAAGCAGCATACCGAAGCTATCCACGCCGCAAAGCTTTGCAGGCTTCAGGTTTGCAACAATAATTACTTTTTTACCAACGAGATCGTCGGGCGTATAGAATTTTGCAATTCCGGAAACGATCTGGCGCTTTTCATATCCAAGATCGACCTGAAGCTTCAAAAGCTTTTTTGCTTTGGGAACGGGCTCGGCGCTGAGAATTTTTGCAACGCGAAGCTCAACCGCACCAAAAGCATCAATTGCGATCTCCGCTTCATGCTCCGGCTCTTCGATAACCTTTTCTTCCTTGGGAAGTGAGGCGAGACGACGCTTCTCTATTTCTTCGAGAAACGCCTTCTCATCAATTCTTGCAAAGAGAGTAAACGCATTACCAAGCGGCTTTTCAGCGGCAAGACCACCAAAGCTTTGAATGCTTGCATAGGACTGAACATCCGTTCCGAGCTGCGAGAAAATATTCTTTGCCGTCGAAGGAAGGAAGGGCGTCAGCAAGACAGCACCGATACGAATGGTTTCCAGAAGATTATAGATAACGGTTGCAAGACGGTCCTTTGCGTTTTCATCCTTGGCAAGCGCCCAAGGCATCGTTTCGTCAATATACTTGTTTGCTCGGCGAAGCATGGAGAAAATTTCATCTACCGCATCCGCGATATGGAACGAGCCCGCAAGCTCGCGGGAAGCCTTGATTGCGGAAGCTACGGTGGCTTTCAGATCGCGGTCGATCTCATTTTCCTCCGATGGCGTGGGAACGATGCCGCCAAAGTACTTCTTCGTCATTGCATGCGTACGGCTGACGAGGTTACCGAGATTGTTCGCAAGATCGTTGTTATATCTTGTGATCACGGCCTCGTAGGTGATCGATCCGTCTGCATTATAAGGCATTTCAGAAAGCGCGTAGTGACGAACGCCGTCAACACCAATATCCTCTGCAAGCGTGTCGGCAAAAACCACGTTCCCCTTTGATTTACTCATTTTGTCCTGTCCAAAATTGAACCATGGATGGCCAAATACCTTCTTCGGAAGAGGAAGCTCCAATGCCATCAGGAAGATCGGCCAATAGATCGTGTGGAAACGAAGGATATCCTTACCGATGATATGAACGTCGGCGGGCCAATATTTCTTAAAATGCTCGCTTTGCTCGTCGAAGCTCTTATCGGGATCGTAACCGAGTGCGGTGATATAGTTGGTCAATGCATCCAGCCAAACGTAAACAACGTGCTTATCGTCAAAATCCACGGGGATTCCCCATTTAAACGAGGTACGGGACACGCAAAGATCCTGGAGTCCGGCTTTAAGGAAGTTGTTCACCATCTCCTTTTTGCGGCTCTCGGGCTCAATGAAGCCGGGATTTGCTTCAATATGCGCCATCAAGCGATCCGCATACTTTGACATCTTGAAAAAGTATGCCTCCTCCTTGGCTTGAGAAACCGGGCGTCCGCAATCCGGGCAGATGCCCCCCTCGGCCTGTGTTGCGGTGAAAAACGACTCACAGGGCGTGCAGTACCAGCCCTCGTAAAAGCCCTTATAAATATCGCCTGACTCGTAAAATTTCTTAAAGATCTTCTGAACGGTCAGCTCGTGGCTCTTATCCGTGGTGCGGATAAAATAGTCGTAGTCCGCATCCATAAGATCCCAGATGCGGCGGATCTCTCCCGAAACGTTATCAACGTACGCTTGCGGCGAGATCCCGGCCTCTGCGGCAAGATTTTCGATCTTCTGACCGTGTTCGTCCGTTCCCGTGCAAAGGAAAACGTCCTTCCCCATTTGCTTTTGAAAACGTGCAAAGGCATCGCTCATAATAATTTCATAGGTATTGCCAATATGCGGCTTTCGCGAAGCGTAAGCGATCGCGGTTGTGAGATAGTATTTATCCATGTTGCCTCCTTTTAAGCGAAAAAACACTTTGGATGAAAGTTTTACTTATATATTCTACCATATTTAAAAGAAGAATACAAGGGGTTGCTCAATTTTTTCGTTGAAATGATTGACTTTTCTGCGCACAATTGTTATAATAATAGTGGATTATAAGCGAAAAAAGGAGGAGCGCAATGGAATTTTTCCCGCAAATCATGGGAAATAAGGCAACGAAAGAACGCCTCGGACGAGCGATTCTCCAAAATACCTTTCCGCACGCATTTATCATTGAAGGTCCGCGAGGGTGTGGAAAGCACACGCTTGCCATTTCCCTATCTGCTGCTTTAAACTGCAATTCTGCGCAAAAGAGTGCACTGCCCTGCGGCACTTGTGATTCCTGCCGTCGCATTCTTAACAAAAATTTCGTTGACGTAAAGTATATTACGAAAAAAGACGGAAAGAGCACGATCGGCGTGGAGGAGATACGCTCCATGCGCGAGGATATTTATCTTTCTCCCACAGAATCGGCCTACAAAATTTATATCGTAGAGGATGCGCAGGTGATGACACCGCAAGCGCAAAACGCACTTCTGAAAATATTTGAAGAGCCTCCTGCCGGCGTTGTTATTTTTTTGCTATGTGATAACATTCAACAAATTCTGTCTACGATCAAAAGCCGTGCTCAGCTCGTGCGAATGCAACGGCTTGCGGATGAAGCGGTGCGATCGGCACTTCTGAAACGCCCCGAGCTTGCACTCCTTTCGACATCCTCGCCGGAAGCGTTTACTGCCGCGATCAAGCTATCGCAGGGGGCAATCGGTCGGGCCGTTGAAATGCTCGACACAGAGAAGCGGGACGAGCTTGCAGAGGAAAGAGAGATTGCAAGCACCCTACTTGAACGACTTGTTCCCGGAAAGGAAAAATTCAAGCTCTACAGCGCGATACAAGCGCTTCCGCAAAAACGAAACGATTTTTTGCGCTCCATGCATATGGTGCTGGATGGACTTCGAGATCTTATAATTTCCAAATATGACGAAAACACCGCGTTGCTTTTTTATACGGACATGACGAAGGTATCCGAGCTTGCATCCCGTATAGGTCACGCAAGACTTCTGCGGTTTTACGATGCTTTTACCGCTGCACGAAATAAAAGCGAACAAAACGGTAATATGACTGCAATTCTCACAGATCTATGTGCGATTGCAAGCCGAGTGTGAACAAAGAAAGGATTACGACATTTATGTCTGAAAATTCCAATAACAAGAAAAAAGATACAAAAAAAGAGGCAGAAACACCTGCACCGCCTATTGTTGGCCCCACGGAGATCGTTGGCGTTAACTTTCGCCGTGCAGGAAAGATCTATTACTTTGCACCGCGTGATCTTACGCTTAAGATCGGTGAAAACGTTATTGTGGAGACGTCGCGCGGTCTTGAATACGGAACGGTCAAGATCGAAAATAAGGTAATCGACGGAAGCAAGATCACTCCCCCGCTTAAGCCTATCATTCGCAAGGCAACGGCAGACGATGCGGAACGCGTTGCAGCAAACCATCAACTGGAGATGGATGCCGCCGTTATCTGCAAGAAAAAGATCGCGGCACACGGCTTGAAAATGCGGTTGATCGGTGTTGAATACACCTTCGATAATTCGAAATTGATCTTTTATTTTACTTGTGAATCTCGTGTGGATTTCCGTGAGCTTGTAAAGGATCTTGCATCCACCTTCAAAACGCGCATTGAACTTCGGCAGATCGGCATTCGTGACGAAACCAAGCTTATGGGTGGTCTTGCCAGCTGTGGCAGGCCCTATTGTTGCTCTGATTTTCTTATGGATTTCGTTCAGGTCTCCATTAAGATGGCAAAGGAACAGAACTTCTCATTAAATTCCGCAAAGGTTTCCGGTGCCTGCGGTCGGTTGATGTGTTGTCTTCGTTACGAGCATGAGGTTTACGAAAACGCCATTCGTATCACGCCCCCCATGGGTTCCACAGTTGAAACCGCAGACGGTGTTGGTATCGTTATCGAAACGAGACCTCTTGCAGAGCAGATCAAGGTTCGTCTTTCTGAGAAAAGCAAGGAGGATATCCGCCTTTATTCCTGCAAGGATGTTAAGGTTTTGAAGGTTGGAAACGGAAAACGGGTGAAGGACGCTCCTGAGGAGGAATAAAAAAATTATCTTTTTTTGCAAAAGCTCTTGATTTTTATGATAGACTTTGTTACAATTAAAATATCACTTATGGAGGTATTAACCATGGCATACAAAATTTCTGATGATTGCGTAAGCTGCGGCGCGTGCGCTGATGCTTGTCCTGTTGGATGCATCTCCGAAGGCGATGGCAAGTATGTGATCAATGCTGATGAGTGCGTTTCCTGCGGTTCCTGTGCAGATGCCTGCCCCGTTGGCGCTCCCGCTGAGGAATAATTTCTCAAATTACATAAATAAGGGCTGTTGCTCAGGCAACAGCCCTTATTTAAGATATACGAAAGGAGGTGCGCTCATGGAGCAGAATCTTTCCATCCGATTGGATGCGATCAACGACAATATTTCACTCATACAACGAAAAAACGGATTAACCTTTGGTACGGATGCGTTACTCCTTGCCGCTTATATAGACGGAATGTACAAAAGTGCAGTTGAGCTTGGCGCCGGGACGGGAGTGATTTCCCTTCTGCTTTTAAAAAGAAAAAAAGCACGCAGCATAACGGCTTTGGAAATTCAACCGGATTTTGCTGAAATTGTTAAACAAAACGCAACCGCAAACGGCTTTATTGATTCGATGGATACGGTTTGCTGCGATCTGCGTGAATATACTTGCAAGGATAAGCACTCGCTTGTTTTCTCAAATCCCCCCTATATGCGATGTGATAGCGGAAAGCGTAACGAATACGATGAAAAAAACATCGCGCGTCACGAAGTCAAGGGGACGATTTTTGATTTTTGCAAATGTGCCTCCCGCATTTTAAAATTCGGCGGTGCGTTTTATGCCGTATATCGGCCGGATCGCCTTGCGGATCTGATCTCGGCTATGAGAGAATGTAAGATCGAGCCGAAAAGAATGACCCTCGTCCACGCGGACGAAGCGTCCCCTCCTTCCATGCTTCTCATCGAGGGAAAATACGGTGCTACCGCCTCCATGCGCGTTACTCCCCCTCTGATCCTATATAAGGATCATGGGCATAGCTCCTATTCGGAGGATTACGAGCATATCCTCGCAAGCGGAAATTTCCCGGATACATTCAGGATCACGAATACGAAAGCGAAAAAGGAGATTTAAGGTGGAAAAAGAAAAAAACCGAATCGAGGGTGGAACACTTTATCTTGTCGGCACGCCGATCGGAAATCTTGCAGATCTTTCCGATCGTGCTAAAAAGGTTCTTTCCGAGGTTGATTTTATCGCGGCGGAGGATACGAGAAATTCCCTGCGACTTCTTTCAGCTTTTGGTATTGGCGCAAAGCTCATAAGCTACCACGAGCATAACAAAGCTTCCGCAGGCGAAAAGATATTGGAAAGGCTACTCGCAGGAGAAAGCTGCGCACTGATAACGGATGCGGGAATGCCTGCGATCAGCGATCCCGGGGAGGATCTTGTGCGTTTGATGGCAGATCATGGAATACCCGTTCACGTTGTACCAGGCCCAAGTGCCGTTGTCAGCGCTCTCGCATTGTCTGCACTTCCGACAAAGCGCTTTGCTTTTGAAGGCTTTTTAGATGCGAAAAAAAATGCACGCCGCGCGCAAATTGAAAAGATACGAAACGAGGAGCGCACCCTGATTTTTTACGAGGCACCTCACAAGCTTATAGCAACGCTTTCGGATCTCTCCGAGATCCTTGGTGGTGAGCGAAGAATTTCTATATGCCGAGAGTTAACGAAGCTCAATGAGGAGGTTCTGCGCTTTACGCTTTCCGATGCGGTTCGATATTATGAGAAAAACGATCCGCGTGGCGAATACGTTCTTGTTATAGAAGGTGCAAATTCAAATTTCTGCCACGAAAATAGTCTTGATTTTTCAGAATTATCCCCTGACGATCATGTTAAGCAATGGGAAGCGAAAGGCCTTTCTCATATGGAAGCAATCAAAGCTTCGGCGAAAGAACGCGGCATGAAAAAATCCGATTTTTATAAGCTTCTGATGCAGGATAAGGATTAAAAAGTTTTTTAAATTACTAACAAACAAGGAGCACGGACGTTTTGTTCGTACTCCTTGTTTTTATTATGATTCATAGCTTATACGCAACTTATGTGTGGAACAGTTTTTTTGTTTGATATTTGGGCTCACAGGTGAGATTCATACCAAGCTTTCGGAATGTATTCGTGTCTACCTGAGATAGAATAACGGTAGAATGCACCTCAGAATCCTTGAGTGCAGGAAGTGCAGCAAGTGCTTTGGCGGAAAGCGGACTGTCCGCAGCAGAAACAGCAAGCGCGATCAAAATCTCATCCGTATGAAGACGAGGATTGTGGTTGCCGAGGTTTTCGGTTTTGATTTTTTGAATAGGAGCCAATACGTGGTGCGGGATAATGTCCGTGGCATCGTCAATGCCGGCAAGATTTTTCAGGGCATTAAGAAGTGCAGCGGCTGATGCGCCAAGCAAAGACGAGGTTTTGCCTGTAATGACTTTCCCGTTAAGAAGCTCGATGGCAACAGCAGGCTGATCGGTCAACTCAGCCTTTTGCAAGGCTGCTCCCACGCACGGACGGTCCAAGGAAATATCACAAGAAAGCTGCTGCATCAGCATTTCTATCTTGTTCACCTCGGAATCCGAGCCATTGCCCTTTCTGCGATTGCAAAGTGCACTATAGTATCTGCGAATGATCTCCTGCTTTGAGGCCGCCGCCACCACTGCATCGTCGAAAATGCAGAAGCCTGCCATATTTACTCCCATATCCGTGGGGGACTTATAGGGGCATTCCCCGAGGATGCCCGCAAGCATGGAACGCAAAACGGGATAGATCTCTACATCACGGTTATAATTGACTGTGGGGACACCGTACGCCTCGAGATGAAAAGGATCGATCATATTCATATCGTTCAAATCCGCCGTTGCAGCCTCATAGGCGAGATTGACGGGATGATTCAAGGGCAGATTCCATACGGGAAAGGTTTCAAATTTTGCATAACCGGATTGAATGCCGCGCTTGCTTTCGTGATAGATCTGAGATAAGCAGGTAGCCATTTTTCCAGATCCGGGTCCCGGGGCGGTAACAACGATCAGCGAGCGGCTCGTTTGAGCGTACTCGTTTTTACCGAAGCCTTCATCGGAAACGATATGCGGAATGTTGTACGGATACCCTTCGATTGCATAATTCTTGTATACCTTTATTCCGAGACGCTCCAGCTTGTCCTTGAAGTTGATCGCGATGGGATTTTCTCTATATCTCGTCATGACAACTGAGCCAACGTAAAGCTCGGCTGCTCGGAATGCATCGATCAAACGAAGAACGTCCAGGTCATAGGTGATTCCAAGATCGCCTCGCACCTTATTCTTTTCAATATCCTCAGTATTGATTGCAATGATAATCTCCGCCTCGTCCTTTAACTCAGCGAGCATACGGATCTTGCTATCCGGAGCAAAGCCCGGAAGGACACGGGAAGCATGAAAATCGTCAAAAAGCTTTCCGCCAAATTCGAGATAGAGCTTTCCGCCAAAAGCGTCAATACGCTCCTTGATGCTCTGTGTTTGTAGCTTAAGATATTTTTCATTGTCGAAACCAATGCCAAACATAATCCGTCACCCCGCGTTCTCGATCCTATTTTCCGCGCTCTTATGCGCGAGAATTTTTCTTACCCGTATAGTATAACACATCTTCCGCACCTTTTCAAGGAATTTTTTTATTTTATTTTACTTTTT
>JAGBCA010000034.1 GCA_017938205.1 Clostridia bacterium | reverse complement strand
TTTCCTCGCTCGGTGTACCCTTGTACACCTCTCGCTCGTCATCCGACGATTTCTCCTCTAAATCCGTTCGCCCCCGGTGTGTTCTCATTAAGAATCCGCCAAGATTATAGATCTTACTGCATTTTTCTCTTTTTTGCCTTGTTTTTATTGGATTCTTAATGAGACAGCCCCTTTTTGATTCTTATCTCCCTGCTTTTTCCATTTCTCTCTTTCGCATATTTTTTCCTCTCTCGGCAATACTTTTCCTAAAGGAAAACAAAGCCTTGGAAAGGGAGATACTATGCGAAAAGGAAAGGTAGAGATCTGCGGCGTGAACACCGCCACACTCAAAACGCTGACCGAGGAGGAAAAGCAAGCCCTGCTCCGCCGCGTGCGCGAGGAGGGCTGCAAGGAGGCAAGAGAGCAGCTCGTGGTTGGAAATTTGCGGCTGGTGCTCAGCGTGATCGGGCGTTTTTCCTCCAAAAAGGAGCAGATCGACGATCTGTTTCAGGTTGGATGCGTGGGGCTTCTCAAGGCCATTGACAACTTCAACACCGAGCTGAACGTGCGTTTTTCCACCTATGCCGTGCCGATGATCCTCGGCGAGGTGCGCCGATACCTGCGGGACAACAACGCCCTGCGCGTATCGCGCGGCTTGTGCGATCTTGCCTACCGTGCCCTGCAGGTGCGCGAAGAGGTCTGCCACAAGGAGGGGCGCGACCCCACTACGGTCGAGATCGCACAGAAGCTCGGTGAGGACGAAAAAGAGATTGCCCGCGCAATGGAGGCGATCGTGGAGCCGATGTCACTCTACGATTCGGTGTATAACGACGGTGAGGACTCCATGTACGTGATCGACCAGCTCGGTGACGACGAGGAGGGGGATGCGGGCTTTGTGGAAAGCATTTCCTTAAAAGAAGCGCTAACGAAGCTCTCCGAGCGTGAAATGGGCATCATTTCCCTGCGCTTCTACAAGGGGCGCACGCAGATGGAGATCGCGGCCGAGATCGGGATCAGCCAAGCGCAGGTCTCGCGCCTTGAAAAGGGCGCGATCGAAAAGCTGCGCAAGTATATGGTGTAGAACGCTGTAACAACGAAAACTTCACAAATTCGTTGCCGTCCGTCGTCATCCTCGAACAAGATGCTTTTCCCCAAGATTCTTCGCTGACGCTCAAGAATGACAACGGAAAAAGCATCGCCGTGAAGGATCTCGGGCGGCTTTTTGACGTATGCCTTTCGTTGTTACAGTATAGCAGAGGTCGTATAGCCGAAAAATATTTTACAAAAACAGAGCATTTGCAAACAAATGTTTGCAAATGCTCTGTTTTTTTATGTTTCTTCTTTTTTCTTTGCTGTTTTTCTTTGGCGCTTTGGCTTTTCCTTATCCTCGCCGTTTTTCCCCTTCGGCGCTTCCTTAGGCTTCGCAAAATCAAAGACAGCCTCACCGTCTCTGATCACGAGCGCACCGTCAAAGGGACGGCCGATCTTGGAGATAAAGCCGCGCAGCTTCGGTGTTTTTCCCGTAGCGAGAAGTGCCTGCACGGCGATTTTCGGGATGGTTCGCGAGCAAATGGTCAGCCCGATCTTGAAATCGCATCCATCCTTATAGCCCATGCAGCCGTAAGCACGGTTTCCGCGGATCACGTTCGCACCGCATTTGGGACAAACGCCCATGATCTCACCGAGCTTGCCCGTATCCTCCGGCGGAAGTGCGCTTTTTGCGCCCTCCTCGAAGATGCGGCGGATCTCACCCTTGGCAAGCTCCACGCTCTCCTCCACCGTCATCTGACCGTGGTAAACGCTTTTGAGCGCCTTGCCCATTTCGCTGGTCTTATATTTATCCATCCTGATGCCGAGCCGCTCCAGGGAATGGATCAAGCGCTCACCGCCCGGGAGAATGGAATATACGTCCTTTTTCAGCTCGATATAGCCGCTCTTGCGCGCGTTATCGATAATGCCCGTACGCGTGGCCTCCGTGCCAAGCTCCAAGCCCTCGAAGATCGCGCGGTAATCCTCCGCATCGTCCACCTCTCCGTTCTGCTCCAGCTCCTTGGCCTTCGCCTTATCGTCCTTGAAGGGGTTTTTAAGGTAGTTATTCAACGTTTCGATGGTATAGTGCTTCGGCGGCGTGGTCTGCCGCTCGGCAGGCTCAAAGCGGATCTTCACCTCGTCCCCCTCGGAAAGCGCGGGGAGAAGCTTATCCTTCTGGCTGTAATCGTCATATTTCGTCCAGCCCGCCTGGCGGATCACCGTTCCCTTGAGAACAAACTCCTCAAGATCGCCAACGGCAATGCGAAGCTCGCTCTTATCTGCAAGGCAATCCTCGGCGCAGAACACCGCAACGAAGCGGCGCATCACCGTGCCGTACACCTGCTTTTGCTTTTCCGTGAGCTTTGCACTGTCGGGAATTTTATAGGTCGGCGTTAAAGCGGAGTGCGACTCGATCTTGGAATCGTCAAAGATGTACTTTGAATCCTTGAAGCGCACGGGGTAGCCAAGCTTTGCAACGCCGGCAAGAATGGCGCGGATCTTATCCTTCTCCGCCGTGGCGAGATACTCCGAGTTGGTACGGGGATAGGTGAGATAGCCCTCCTCGTACAGCTTCTGCACGATCTCAAGGCTCTCCGCCATGGACATTTTGTATTTTTTTCCGAGCACGTTCTGCAAAGCGGAAAGCGAATAGAGCTTACCGGGCGGAATACGGTCCTGCTTGCTCTTAACGGAAACGACCTTTGCTCCCGTTTCGTTGTATTTTTCCGCAAGCGCCTTGCATTTTTCGAGCTCTGCGGGCGAAAACTTATCCTTGCCCCAAAGCTCCAGCACCTCGCCTGCGTTTTCCTCACGGCTGCGGAGCATATAATAGGTCTCGGGAGAAAAGTTGCGGATCTCCATATCGCGGTCATAGATCGCGCGCACGATCGGAACGATCACGCGTCCGACGCGCAAAAGCGTGCCTGCGCGAATGGTGGCAAAGCGGGTGAGGTTCACGCCGTAGAGCCAATCGATATAAGTACGCGCAAAGCCCTCGTTGGCAAGATGGATATACGCATCCTCGTCCTTCATGTCGGCAAGCGCGGCACGCACGGTCTCGGGCGTCTGGTCCGGCAGCCAGAGGCGCATCTGCCGCTTCGGCGCGTGAAGCGCGTGCGAAACACAAAGGCGCACGATGATCTCTCCCTCACGGTCCGCGTCTCCCGCGTTGACGATGGTATCCACGTCCTCGCGGTTACAGAGCTGCTCTAATACTTTAAACTGACGGATCACGCCGCTATCCGGCTTCTTATCGTCTCCCTTACGAAGCTCGAAATGAAATTTCTCGGGAAAGCAGGGCAGATTTGCAAGCGTCCATCCCGTTTCGCCTGCGGGCGCGGGATTATAATGCTCAATATCCGAAAGAGAAAAAAGATGGCCAAACGCCCAGCTGACAAGATACCCCTCGCCGCTGAAATATCCGTCCTTGCGATCCATTTTTCCGATACCCGCAACGATATTACGCGCAAGACTCGGTTTTTCCGCAATGATCAGAACCATTTGTGCCCCTCCTTTCCGTTTCGTACCTATCTATTTTACCATACGGAGAAAAAAATTTCCATAGATTTTTGGGATTTTTCAATTTTCGTCATAAGTAATCAAAATCGTCCCCCGTTTGTGGTGAGATTGACGAATTTTCAAAAAGGTCTTTTCTTTCGCGCAAAAATATGATAAAATAATAAGAACCAAGACCTTGCAAAAAAAAGAGGTATCATTATGGCGAAGCTATACTTTAAATACGGAGCGATGGGCTCCTCAAAAACCGCACAGGTGCTGATCACAAAGTTTAACTACGAGGAGCGCGGGATGCGCGTATTTCTCATCAAGCCCGAGATCGACACAAGAGACGGTGCGGACGTGATCCGCTCGCGCATCGGCCTATCGGCAACGGCGGTCTGCATTCCGAAGGATGCGGATCTTTCGGAGATCTTCAAAAAGGAAAAAAAGAAATACGATGTGATCATTGCGGATGAGTGCCAATTCTTCACCAAGGAGCAGATCGATGCCTTGCGCGGTATCGTGGACAAGATGAACATTCCCGTGCTCTGCTTTGGTCTGCGCACGGACTTTCTTACGCATCTGTTTCCCGGCAGTGCGCGCCTATTTGAGGTGGCGGATTCGATCGCGGAGATCAAAACCATCTGCACCTGCGGCGCAAAGGCCACCGTCAATGCGCGTCTGAATGCCAAGGGGCAGATCGTTACCCACGGAAGCCAGGTCATGCTCGGCGGTAACGACCGTTATATTGCCATGTGCCACAAATGCTGGACAAAGCAAATCGAAAAGCAAAAAGAAAACAGTTAAGGAGTAACATTATGAACGTAAAAGACATTCTTGCTATCTGCGACCATACCCTGCTCGCACAGGGTGCAACCGAGGCTGAGATCAAGGCCATTTGTGACGACGGCATTCGCTTCGGCACGGCCTCCGTCTGCATTCCTCCCTCGCACGTGAAAATGGCAAAGGAATACGTGAAGGATACGCTCGCGATCTGCACCGTGATCGGCTTCCCGAACGGATATATGACCACTGCCACGAAGGTTTTTGAAACGGCGGACGCCGTGAAAAACGGCGCAGACGAGATCGATATGGTGATCAACGTCGGCTGGGTGAAGGAAGGACGGTACGACGACGTTCTTTCGGAGATCAAGCAGATCCGCGCCGCCTGCGAAGGAAAAATTTTAAAGGTGATCATCGAGACCTGCCTGCTAGACGATGAGGAAAAGATCGAAATGACGAAGGTCGTTTCCGCCTCGGGCGCAGACTTCATCAAGACCTCCACCGGCTTTGCCGGCGGCGGCGCAACGGTTGCAGACATAAAGCTCTTTGCGGAAAATCGCGCGCCGCACCTGAAGATCAAGGCCGCAGGCGGCATCGCCTCTCTGGCAGATGCCGAGGCGATGATGAACGAGGGCGCAGAAAGACTCGGAACCAGCCGCATCGTTCGTATCGCAAAGCAGGAAACCACCCCCAAGGGGACCTACTGATAAAAGGAGATCAAAAGCTATGGCAAGCTATCCCACCCCCCATATCAACGCAACGCCCGAGGACTTCGGCAAGACCGTGCTGATGCCGGGAGATCCCCTGCGTGCAAAGTTTATTGCGGAAAATTTTCTGACCGATGCGCGCCTCGTCAACAACGTGCGCGGCATTCACGGCTACACGGGCATCTATAACGGAACGAAGGTTTCCGTGATGGCAAGCGGCATGGGTATGCCCTCCATCGGTATCTATTCCTACGAGCTTTATAACTTTTTCGGCGTGGAAAACATTCTGCGCGTTGGCTCTGCGGGCGCTCTGCAAACGAGCGTGCAGGTCAGAGATCTGATCCTCGGTATGGGTGCCTCCACCAACTCGGCGTACGGCACGCAGTACGGCCTCGGCGGCACGTTTGCCCCCATCTGCTCCTATGAGCTTCTGAAGGCGGCGGTGACCGAGAGCGAAAGGATCGGCGCACGCTACCACGTCGGCAACCTTCTTTCCTCCGACGTTTTCTACAATGCCGATCCGAATTTCAATCAGAAATGGATCGAGATGGGCGTGCTCGGTGTGGAGATGGAGGCTGCCGCCCTCTATATGAATGCGGCAAAGGCAGGCAAGCGCGCACTCGCAATCTGCACCGTTTCGGATCATATCATCACGGGAGCATCTCTCGATTCCGAGGCAAGGCAGAACTCCTTTACGGAGATGATGCAGGTGGCACTGAACGTTGCTGTTACCATGGATAAGGCGTAATTTGAAAAGAATTGTTTACAAAAACATGAAAAGAGTATTTATAATTGTTTTGGATTCGCTCGGCATCGGCCATGCACCGGATGCCGCCGCCTTTGGCGATGCGGGAGCAAATACGCTTGGCCGCATTGCAAAGGGGCTTTCTCTGAAAAATCTTTGCGCCCTGGGGCTTGGCAATATTGACGGTGTGGATGCCGTGAAAAAAACGGATGCGCCGCGCGCGGCGCACGGCCGTTTGGTTGAAAAAAGCCAAGGGAAGGATACCACCATCGGGCACTGGGAGCTTTGCGGCCTCGTCTCCGAGCATCCGCTTCCCACCTATCCCGAGGGCTTTCCCGACGAGGTGCTGAAGGCTTTTTCCGATGCCACGGGGCGCGGCGTGCTTTGCAATCTTCCCTATTCGGGCACGGACGTGATCCGCGACTACGGAGAAGAGCATCTTAGGAGCGGAGACCTCATCGTTTACACCTCGGCGGACAGCGTGTTTCAGATCGCGGCGCACGAGGACATCGTTCCGCTCGAAACGCTTTACGACTACTGCAAAACGGCACGCAGGCTCCTCACGGGCGAGCACGCCGTTGGGCGTGTGATCGCGCGCCCTTTTGTCGGTACGCCGGGCAATTTCACCCGCACGGCAAACCGTCGCGACTTCTCTTTGGAGCCAACGGGCAAAACGCTTCTCGACCTGCTCTCCGAGGAGGGCTATGACGTGATCTCCGTGGGAAAGATCTCGGATATTTTTGCCGGCCGCGGCGTGACCGAAAGTCATCCCACGCATGGCAACGCCGAGGGCATGGAGGTTGCGCTTTCCATGGCAAAACGGGATTTCCGCGGGCTTTGCTTTATCAATCTCGTGGACTTTGATATGCTTTACGGCCACCGCCAGGATACGAAGGGCTACGGAAAGGCGCTCGAGGAATTTGACGCGTTTCTCCCTGCGCTTTTAGAGCATCTCGGAGAGGAGGATGCGCTGATCATCACGGCGGATCACGGCTGTGACCCCGGGGATGACAGCACCGACCATACGCGCGAATGCGTGCCGCTTCTTATTTACGGAAAAGGCATCACCGCCGAAAGCCTCGGCACCGTAGAGGGCTTCTCTGCCGTCGGACAAACGGCGGCGGCGCTTCTCGGCACGAGGGGAACGCTGATGAACGGCGAGGATCTTTCGAAAAAAATTCTTTGATTTTCAAGGTAACACTATGAAGCAAGATACGAATGAAGCCTTGATCGCGCTGGCGATGAAGGCGAGAGAGAACGCATACTGCCCCTATTCCGGTATCGCCGTCGGCGCGGCACTGCTCACCGAGACGGGCGAGGTTTTTCTCGGCGCGAATATGGAAAACGCATCCTTCGGTCCAACGCTTTGCGCCGAGCGCGTTGCTTTCGGTTCGGCACTTGCGGCAGGACACAGAAAATTTAAGCGGATCGCTGTGGTGGGAGCAAAAAAAGAGTGTGCGCCCGATCGCCATTTTCCGCCCTGCGGCGTTTGCCGCCAGGTGATGGCAGAGTTTTGCACGGGGGATTTTGAGATCCTTCTTTCGGACGGCAAGAGCACCCGCGTGCTGACGCTTTCCGAGCTTCTGCCGCACGGCTTCGGCAAGGAGCATTTTTAAGTCTGCATTGATAGGAGCATTATGCCATGCGCATATACGATATTATTGAAAAGAAAAAAAGAAGTGAGGCGCTGAGCGAGGCAGAGATCCGCTATTTTGCAAATGGCGTTTCAAACGGGGAGATCCCCGACTACCAGGCCGCGGCACTCCTGATGGCGATCTGCCTGCGCGGAATGAACGAGGAGGAGACCTTTCTTCTCACGGCGGCCATTGCCGAATCCGGCGAGCAGATCGATCTTTCCGCCTTTGGCGAACACACGGCGGACAAGCATTCCTCCGGCGGCGTGGGAGATAAGACCACGCTGATCCTTGCACCGATCGCCGCCTCCTGCGGTGTGATCATGGCAAAGATGAGCGGACGCGGTCTCGGCCACACGGGCGGCACGGTGGATAAGCTCGAATCCATTCCCGGCTACCGCACCACGCTTTCGCCCGAGGAATTTTGCGCACTCGTCAAGAAAAACGGCATCGCCGTGATCGGTCAGAGCGGCAATCTTGCCCCTGCGGATAAAAAGCTCTACGCTCTGCGTGACGTGACCGCAACGATCGACTCGATCCCTCTCATTGCCTCCTCCATCATGGGAAAGAAGCTGGCGGCGGGAAGCAAGACCATCGTTTTAGATGTGAAATACGGCAGCGGCGGCTTTATGAAGACCCCCGAGCAAGCCACCGCGCTTGCCGAAACGATGGTGCGCATCGGTAAAAAGTACGGCCGCCGCGTGGCCGCTCTGATCACGAATATGGACGTTCCGCTCGGAAACGCCGTTGGAAACGCCTTGGAGATCAAGGAAGCGATCGAGATTTTGCAGGGCGGCGGCTGTCCCGCACTGCGCACGCTCTGTCTTTCTCTTGCAGGCACGATCGTTCGCCTTTCGCTCGGTCTTAGCGAAGAGGAAGCCATGCGGCGGGTGACCGAGGCACTGGACTCCGGCAAGGCCTTTGAGACCTTCTGCCGCTGGGTCGGCGGTCAAGGCGGTGACGTATCGGTCTGCAAAAATCCCGATATGCTCCCCAAAGCCCCCTTCTCCTTGGATGTCAAGGCAGAAAAAAGCGGCTACATTTTCCGCATGAATGCCGAGCTCGTTGGCGAAAGCTGCGTGCTTCTCGGCGCAGGCAGACAAACCAAGGAGGATGTGCTGGATCTCGGCGCGGGTATCATCTTGCACAAAAAGGCCGGGGATACGGTCACGAAGGGAGACTGCATCGCAACGCTTTATGCAAGCGATCAAGCGCGGCTTGAGAATGCAAGAAGTCTCTTCCTATCCGCAGTGACCTACGCGGAAGAACCTCAAAAAATGCAACCTTTAATTTACAAAATCATCACTTGATCTGATACAATCTCATTCAATCAAGCATGTATATCTCCGATGACACGGCATTTTTGCGGCATCGGAGATATTTCTTTATCTGTTGAATTCCAAACGCGTTTTTTACAGTTTTCACAGAAATACGCCACTTTGCCGAAAACGCTTGATTTTTAAAATATTTTTTGATATAATATATACTGGTGAAAATTTAAGGAGGTGGACGCTTTGTATTCGAAATTCGTGCACGCCTTCTATTATTTTAACATTATCGTGCAGTCCATCTTTTCTCTGCTCTGCCCCGTGGGGCTTTTGACGCTTCTTGCGTGGTTTCTTTCCACGAAGCGAGGGTACGTGGGAGAATGGATCTATGCACCCCTCATTCTTTTCGGCGTGGCCGTGGGGCTTTATTCCATGTTCCGCTTTATCACGTCGTCTATGGCGCAGGTGCGCGCCTTGGAGGCCGCGGAGGAGGAAAAACGCAAAAAATCTATACAAAATGAAAAAACGAATGAAACTATATCGGGAAAGGAGAAGGAGCTATGAAAGAAAAAAATCCCGTGCTCTCGGAAACCGTCAGACTGCTGATCGGCGAGCTGATCGTTTGTGCACTCGTGGTGCTTGTCTATGCATGGATTGAAAAAACGGTGAGATGGCAGGTGATCCTCAGTGCGTTGATCGGCGCGGCAGTTATCGTTCTCAACTTCTTCCTGCTTGCCCGCAGCACGGACAATCTTTTTCTGACCGCCATGGAGGCGCGCGGAAAGGATGATATGGATGAAGAAGCGATCGCGAAATTCACCGCCGAATACCAGGCAAAGATGGCGGCGAGAATGCAAATTTCCTTCATTATCAGAATGGCTACCATGGCCGTGACCGTGGTGCTCGCCTTCATTCTTCCCTTTCTCGTCGGCATTGCGGCCACCGTGCCTCTCTTAATGCAGCGTCCGATCCTTTATATCGGCGAAATTTTCCGCAAAAAGGAGGATAAGGTAAACCATGGATCTTAATATTACCGGCCCCGGCGTGTATTTTACCTTCCACCTCTTCGGCATTCCGATCTCGATCTCGCAAACCGCGGTTGCGCTTCTTGCCGTTACCGTTCTTCTGATCGTTTTGGCCTTCATCGTAACGCGGAGGATCGAAAAGCGCCCCGCAGGGCTGCAGGTCATCGTTGAAAAGCTCGTGAATATGCTCTACGGACTCGTGGAGAGCACGATGGGCAAGCACAATCTGAAATTTGCCCCCTACATCGGTACGCTCTTCCTTTCATCCTTCTTTGGCTCAATGATCGGGTTAACGAAGATCTTCGCCTCCACAACGGGTGATCTTTCGGTTACAATGGCTTGGGCTTTGGTAACGACCGCCCTCGTTTGGTACTCCAACATCAAAAACTTCGGCTTCAAGGCATGGCTCAAGGGCTTTACCGAGCCTATCGTGGTGATGACGCCGATGAACATCGTCAGCGAGAT
Source organism: Clostridia bacterium (assembly GCA_017938205.1). Taxonomy (GTDB): domain Bacteria; phylum Bacillota; class Clostridia; order Oscillospirales; family CAG-272; genus UBA1740. The sequence continues at coordinate 25,166 of JAGBCA010000034.1, read as the reverse complement.
CGCAAACCCGATCTCCATGGCCTTCCGTCACTTCGGTAACGTGGCGGGCGGCTCGGTGCTGATGAGCGTGGTCTACGCCGCGCTGGCAGGGCTTTCCTCCTTGATCTTCGGATGGATCCCGGGCATTATCGGCGAGATCCCCTTCTTCCAGGTAGGCATTCCCGCCATTCTCTCGATCTATTTCGATCTTTTCTCCGGCTTCGTGCAGGCCTTCGTATTCTGCCTTCTGACGATGATCTACGTTGGCAGCGCCAATCCGCCGCGCGAGGAGCTCCCCGTTCGCAAGAAAAAGGCGAAAAAGAAAAAAAGCACTTAATTCCGTCTCACAAAAAAACAAACATAAAACATTTATTTTCAGGAGGATTTTACTATGGATCTTTTAGCAGCAAAAGCACTTGGTGCAGGACTTTGTATGGGCCTTGGTGCGATCGGCCCCGCGATCGGCGAGGGTAACGCCGTTGGAAAGGCGCTGGAGGCAATGGCACGTCAGCCCGAAATGGCAAGCACTCTGCGTACGAACATGATCCTCGGTTGCGCGATCACCGAGACCACGGGTATTTACTCTCTCGTTATTTCCCTTCTTCTTCTCTTCGTATTGTAAGACGATACGAAAACCGCCCCACACGGGGACTAACAACGGAAGGGTAGATTTATGTTATTTGAGAAATTTGAATCATTTGTAGGTGTCAATTTCTTCACTATGATCTTTGCTTGGATCAACCTCTTGATTCTGTATCTCGTGCTTCGCAAGATCCTCTTCCATCCCATCAAAAACATGATCGACAGCCGTCAGAAGGAAATTGACGATATGTACGAAAGTGCCGAAAAGGATCGGGATGCGGCCAAGGAGATGCGTGAATGCTACGAGCAGAAGCTCGAGAGCGCGACGGAGGAAAGCGAGGAGATCCTTCGCTCCGCCCAGCGCCGCGCCCTGCTTCGCGAGGAGGAGATCCTGAAACAGGCAGAGGAAGAAGCACGCCGCACAAGAGAAAGAGCCGAGGAGCAGATCGCGCTTGAAAAGCGCCAGGCTATAAACGACATTAAGGACGAGGTTTCCGTGATCGCCATTCAGATCGCAGAGGCCGTTGTTGCGCGTGACGTGAAGGCCGACGAGCACGAGAAGCTGATCGACGGCTTTATCGATACGATGGGTGACCAAAATGATTGACACGAAGGAATACGCAAAAGCACTCTTTCTCCTCGCAGAGGAAAGGGGCGCTATGCAAACCATTCTCTCGGATCTCAGAGAAGCGGTGGCGGCAGTGGCCGAAGTACCCGACTACGTGGCTCTGCTGGATTCTCCCGCGCTCTCCCGAGAGGAAAAGGATGCGTTGATCGACGAAGCATTTGCTTCTCTTGACGAAGATCTTTGCTCTTTTCTGAAGATCCTATCCGCAAAGCACGCGTTTTACACGCTTTCGCGCACCGCGGATGCCTACGAGGCACTCTGCGATGAGGCTATGGGCATCATCCGCGCCGAGGCGATCACCGCCGTCCCGCTCAGCGAGGCGCAGGCAGAGAGGCTGAAGGCTCGCCTTGAGGAAGAGACGAAAAAGACCGTGATCCTTTCGAACACGATCGATCCCGCTCTGCTCGGCGGCGTGAAGCTCCGCTATCTCGGAAAGCAGCTGGACGGCTCGCTGAAAAATCGCCTGGATGCGATCCGAAGGACGCTTCAGAGCACCGCACTCGGTGTAGAAAATTAAGGAAGGTGACGGTGATACCATGCAATCAAAAACAAGTGACATCAGTAAGATCATAAAAGAACAGATAAAAAATTACAGCGCCAAAACGCGCCATGACGAGATCGGCTACGTTATCTCCGTGGGTGACGGTATCTCGAAGGTGCACGGCCTTGAAAAATGCAAGGCAAACGAGCTTCTTGAATTTGCAAACGGCTCGTTCGGCATGGCGCTGAACCTGGAGGAGAGCTGCGTGAGCGCCGTTCTTCTCGGAACGGACGTCGGCATCACGGAGGGCAGCCTCGTGAAGAGAACGGGGCGCGTGGTTTCCGTTCCCGTCGGCGATGCGATGCTCGGCCGCGTTGTAGATGCTCTCGGTCAGCCGAGAGACGGCAAGGGCCCCATCGATGCCGCCGAATACCGCCCGATCGAAAAGAAGGCGGCAGGCATCATTGAAAGAAAATCCGTTTCCGTGCCTCTGCAGACCGGTATCAAGGCGATCGATGCTATGATCCCCATCGGCCGCGGTCAGCGTGAGCTGATCATCGGAGACAGACAGACGGGTAAGACCACCATTGCCACCGATACGATCATCAATCAGCGCGGCAAGGGAGTGATCTGCGTTTACGTTGCGATCGGACAAAAGCAATCCACCGTGACCGAGGTTGCAGATACGCTCTACAAGAACGGCGCAATGGACTATACCGTGATCGTTGCGGCAACGGCATCCGAGAGCGCACCTCTGCAATACATTGCACCCTATTCGGGCTGCACGATCGGTGAATACTTTATGGATCAGGGCAAGGACGTGCTGATCGTTTACGACGATCTTTCAAAGCACGCCGTGGCGTATCGCGCACTTTCACTACTGATCCGCCGTCCCCCGGGCCGCGAGGCCTATCCCGGTGACGTTTTCTACCTGCATTCCCGTCTGCTTGAGAGAGCGGCAAGACTTGCGCCCGAATACGGCGGTGGCTCGCTGACGGCACTTCCCATCATCGAGACCCAGGCAGGTGACGTTTCCGCTTATATCCCCACGAACGTGATCTCCATCACGGACGGACAGATCTTCCTTGAGACCGAGCTTTTCCACGCCGGCGTTCGTCCGGCGGTGAACCCCGGCATCTCGGTATCCCGCGTTGGCGGCAATGCGCAGATCAAGGCAATGAAAAAGGTTGCCGGTCCTCTGAAGCTGCTCTATTCGCAGTACCGTGAGCTGCAGGGCTTTGCACAGTTCGGCTCGGATCTCGATGCCGATACAAAGGCAAGACTTTCGCAGGGTGAGAGGATCGTTGCCGTGCTGAAGCAGGATAAGAATGCACCCGTGGCCGTTGAGCTGCAGGTTTGTATTCTTTACGCCGTAACGAACAACCTTCTTAAAGACGTGAAGGTGGAGGACGTCCACAGCTTTGAAGAGGCACTCTTTGAGCATCTCACGGCGAATGAAGCAGAGCTTCTTGCCGCCATTCGTGAGACGGGCGTGCTTTCCGATGAGAACGCACAGCGCCTGCAGAATGCGATCGCCGCTTGCAAAAAGAACACGAATAAGTAAACAATTCTTATCATTTTAAAGAAAAAGGAGGGAGAAATATGGCAGGAGCCTCTATGAATGACATCAAGGCTCGCATCAAAAGCGTGAACAGCACGATGCAGATCACCAAAGCGATGGAGCTTGTGGCGACCTCGAAGCTACGCCGCGCAAAAATGCGTGCCGAGCAAAGCCGCGCCTTTGGCGAAATTGCTTCCAAGGCAATGCGGCAGATCCTTCTTGCCCCCTCGGTAACCGAATCTCCCTATACGAAGAAAAGCGACGGCGGCAAGACCTGCTACGTTGTGATCGCGGGTGACCGCGGTCTTGCGGGCGGCTTCAACGTTGGTATTTTTCGCACGGTGCAAGCCCTCGGGCTCGAAAATGCCTGCGTTCTCCCCGTTGGAAAGAAGGCGGTGGAATACTACCGCGGACGCGCCGAGTGCCTGACCGATGCCTTTGCCCCCGTGGAGGACCTCTCCGTGGGCGCGGCAATGCGCATGGCGCATCTTCTGGTGCGCGGCTTTGACGAGGGTCGCTTTGACCGCGTGGTTCTCGTTTACACACGCTTTGTTTCCATGATCTCGCAGGTACCCGCACACATGGAGCTTTTACCCTTGACTGCTGAAAAAGGCGGACAGGATCCTATGACGGACGAGGATATCCCCGGGCTTCTCGCTTCCCTTCTGCCCCGTTATCTCGGCGGTCTCATTTACGGTGCGATCGCACAGTCGCTTGCGGCAGAGAGCGGCGCACGCCGCACGGCCATGAACGCCGCCAACAAGAATGCCGAGGAAATGATCGGTGGGCTGAATCTCTCTTATAACCGTGCGCGTCAGGCGATGATCACGCAAGAAATTACTGAAATTGTTTCCGGTGCAGAGGCGCTTTAAGCCGCCGCAACGGAGAAAGGAATGCATATGAGTCAGAATGTGGGAAAGGTGCTTCAAATCATCGGCCCCGTATTGGATATTCAATTTGAAAAGGGCAAGGTTCCGGATCTGCTGAACGCTATTGAGATCTCTCACGAGGGAAAAAAGGTGGTCTGCGAGGTTGCAACCCAGGTGGGTGACGACGTGGTGCGTTGCATCGCAATGTCCTCCACGGACGGTATGAGCCGCGGCATGGAGGCTGTGGACACCGGAAAGGGCATCACGGTTCCCGTTGGCCCCGAAACGCTCGGCCGCATCTTTAACCTCCTCGGCGAGGTGCAGGATAACGGCCCGGAGCTTGAGGGCGTGCGCCGCGATTGCATCCACAAAGCCCCTCCTGCTTACACCGAGCAGGAAAGCACGGCAGAGATCCTCGAAACCGGCATCAAGGTCGTTGACCTGATCGCTCCTTATGCCAAGGGCGGCAAGATCGGTCTGTTCGGCGGTGCGGGTGTTGGTAAGACCGTATTGATCATGGAGCTGATCAACAACGTTGCTAAGCAGCACGGCGGTATTTCCGTGTTCACCGGCGTTGGCGAGAGAACCCGTGAGGGCAACGATCTTTATAACGAAATGAAGGAGTCCGGCGTTCTTTCCAAGACCGCACTTGTGTACGGTCAGATGAACGAGCCTCCGGGAGCAAGAATGCGCGTTGGCCTTTCGGGACTGACGATGGCGGAATACTTCCGCGATCAGGAGGGGCAGGACGTTCTTCTCTTTATTGATAACATTTTCCGTTTCACGCAGGCAGGCTCCGAGGTTTCGGCGCTTCTTGGCCGTATGCCCTCCGCCGTTGGCTATCAGCCCACGCTGGCAAACGAGATGGGTGCTCTGCAGGAGCGCATCACCTCCACCAAGCGCGGCTCTATCACCTCCGTGCAGGCCGTTTACGTACCTGCCGATGACCTGACCGACCCTGCGCCTGCAACCACCTTTGCGCATCTGGATGCAACCACGGTGCTTTCCCGTAGCATTGCATCTCTCGGTATCTACCCCGCCGTGGATCCTCTGGATTCCACCTCTCGCCTGCTCTCCCCCGACGTTGTCGGCATTGAGCACTACGAGGTAGCAAGAGCGGTACAGCAGATCCTTCAGCGCTATAAGGAGCTGCAGGATATTATCGCGATCATGGGTATGGATGAGCTTTCCGAGGAGGATAAGCTGACCGTCAGCCGCGCAAGAAAGATCCAACGCTTCCTTTCTCAGCCCTTCACCGTTGCCGAGCAGTTTACCGGCATGGAGGGACGCTACGTTCCCGTAAAGGAAACCATCCGCGGCTTCCGCGAGATCCTCGACGGCAAGCATGACGATCTTCCCGAATCCGCATTCCTCTTCGTCGGCACGATCGACGAGGCGGTTGCCAAGGCAAAAGCAATGAAGGCCGCGCAGTAAGGAGGACTTATGAAAGAGTTTTCCTTACAGATCGTTACCCCCGATAAAACCGTGATGGACGGCAAGGCGATCAGCCTTCTGATCCGCACCGCAACGGGCGACGTGGAGATCCTCGCAGGACATACCGATCTGCTTGCCGCGCTCGGCACTGGGCGCGCGCGCATCCGCACCGCGGACGGCATGGATACCTTTGCTTCCGTCAGCGGCGGCTTTCTCTCGGTTTCGGACGGCGTTGTTCGCATTGCGGCAACCACCTTTGAAATGGCAAGCGAGCTGGATCTTAAGCGCGCTGAGGCCGCCAAGGAAAAGGCCGAGCAAGCGATCAAGGAAGCCAAAAGCAGCGCCGAGATCGACCTTGCAAAGGCAAAGCTTGCAAGAGCCCTCACGCGCATTTCCGTGAAGAATATGAAATAAACTATTTTCAAATAAGCATCGGTGGAGAGCCAAAAGCCCTCCACCGATGCTTATTATTTGGGTTTATACCTTCCGCTGTGCGAGATTGAATATCGCTTTCCCCTTTCTTTTCGCATAGGTATACGTTGCATACGCGCCACCAAAGTCATGCATTACGTAAGCGATTACAACGTCCGCCTTCTCAACCATATATTTGTTTCGATAGGCGATCAATTCAAGGGTATGTAGGTGTGCCTTCTTATATTTTTCTCGCGTTATTGATAAAATATATGTAGGTAAATCTACGGAAGCAGAATCTTCTTATCGGAGGGCACGAGCTTGACTGTTAATGATGCTGTCGCAAAGCGTATTTCCAAGCTGTTACACGAAAAAGGAATATCTCAATATCGGTTGGAGCAGGAATCCGGAATACAGCACGGAAGTATGCAATGCATAATGAACGGAAGGAACAAGACGGTAACATTAAGCACCGTAATCATGTTGGCAAGAGGCTTTCATATGTCTCTTACCGATTTTTTGGATGACGATATTTTTATTTCGGAAGATTTAGAAGTGGAAAAATAAAGCCGTCTTGATGAGTCACTCACACAAGGCGACTTTTTATATAGGAGACACTGATATGGTTGATTTTGGAAATCGTTTAAAGCAATTGAGACTTCGTGAAGGTTATACACAGCAGCAGCTTGCGGATAAGCTGGGGGTTACAAAATCCGTTGTTAGCTATTATGAGCTTCAGGAAAGGTATCCGTCTCCCGATATTTTGATCCGCTTGGCGCATATTTTTCGGGTTACCACGGATTTTTTGCTGGGGCTTGAGCATAAAGAGCTCATTGACCTCGGAGGATTGGATGAGGAAGATATCATAACCGTAAAGAGGATGATAAGCGCCTTACAGAAAAAGAACTGAAAAGTCAAAAGCAATAAAGCCGCCTTGTGGGATATACCCCTGCAAGGCGGCTCTTTTTATGTTATATTATTCACAGAAGTTGAAATTTTCGTGATTTTCTGATATGATAAATAAAAGGGCTGCTTCCGATCCCTTCTCTTTGAGATCAAAACATATATTTAACGGAAGCAAAGGAGAATAACAATGAAAAAAATATTGGCTGTAATGTTGGTTCTGTTGATGGCGTTTGGACTGACGGGATGCGCGCTGAGTGAGCTTTTCAATGGCAATGACAACGTAGTGGAGCTCGGAGACGGAGATAGGGGCGTAAAATGGAATCTTGTCGCAAATGACAATGACTGTCGGCCGGTTGAATCCGCTTACTTTGAGTTTTTTAAAAGCTCGTTCAAGTATTACGAAAACGGAGCTCTGAAAAAGGAAGGAACCCATAAGATCACCTATTTCGAAGAAGGGAACCCCAACACGCCGCTCCATCTGAATTTGAATTTCGGAGAAGATGCAACCGGGCTTTCGGTTTACGATTATATTGATTGCTATACCGAGGACAAAAAAGACGATCTGCATCAATTCACGATCGTCAGCGAGGGATATCACATTCAACCCGTCAGATCCGGAGGCGTGCCCGTAAGGGATTATCATTTGTCAGATATGCCGTATGCTTTCGGAACGTACGTAAAGGAAGGCGCAGAGCCGTATGAATACAAAAACGGCAAGGTAAACTATTTGGAATGCGCCAAGCTGAACGGCAGATTCTTGGATGAAAACGGCAATTCATTTTATTTTGTAAATCATTCCTTTTCTCCGAATTACCAAAGCACCGACTACTCGGAGTATACCGTTTATATGCGTTACGAAAACAAAGCCAACAACACGTTCCTTGAAGGCACCGTTAAGCTAAGCCGATACGAGGATTGGGATACGGGAGAACCCCATGACGTGGCTGTAATTCACGTCATGCATGGAGACAGCGAGCCGGGACCGGAAAGCGGTACTTCCGCAGAACCGGATCACCAATTGGCAGATTTCACCTTTGGCGATGACAATTCCATTACCTTTACCGGCGGTGATTATTTTTACGAAAACCGCGAATGCAGCTACGATCCGAGCAATTTTATCGGCGGAACGTATTATAAAACGAATAATAACTAAAGTTAAGATCATAGATACCATTTAAATACCTATATAACAAAAGTGGAGGCACTATTTCAATGTCTCCACTCGTTTTTTATTCGGTTATCCCTAAATGCGACAGCCCCTTTATCATAGAATCATATTTTTTACTTATGATCCTGTGCAGGATCGTCCGATCTGCGAAGAAATTTTATAATAAAGGGAATGCAGACAAGCCCCGAAAGCATATCCGCAACGGGCTGAGCGAGCAGAATGCCGTCCAGCTTGAAGATCGCGTTGAGGATGAGCAGCGTGGGGATAAAAGCAAGTCCCGAGCGCATCAGGGCAAGGAAAGAGGCAACGCCTGCCTCGCGGATGCTCTGATACAGCATATTCACGGGCACAGAAAGCGGCAAAAAGAGAAGTCCAAGAGAGGCAAAGCGCAGTCCCTTCGTTCCGATTTTGACCACTGCCGCGCTTTTTTGGAAAAGCAAAACAATACCGGGCGCGAAGATCAGACCGAGCACGCAAAGCACCGTGCTGATCGCAAAGCCGATGCCCATCGTGAAGAGCAAGCCCTGCTTGACGCGGCGGCGCTTGCCCACCTGATAGTTAAAGGAGGCAACGGGCTGAAAGCCTTGGCCGATGCCGAGTCCCACGCAAAGCACGAGAGAGGAGTAACGGTTGATAATGCTGATCGCAGCGATTGCCGCATCTCCGAAGGGCTTTGTGAGGTTGTTGAGAATACCGTGCGAGATCGAGGTAAGGCCTTGGCGAAGAAGCGAGGGAAAGCCAACCTTCATAATTGAAATATACACGGCGGCCTCGCGCGCCACGGCACGCAAGGATATGCGGCTCTGCGCCTTGAAGAAATACATAAGGAGCAGGATCGCGAAGCTGACAGCCTGCGAGATCGCCGTTGCCATACCCGCACCAAATACGCCGAGCGGCACGATACGAACGAAAATATAGTCAAGAAGAATATTGAGAAGTCCGCCCGTCGTCAGTCCGAACATAGCATAGAATGCCTTGCCCTCATAGCGGAGATTGTTGTTGATCACCAAGGAGCCGATCAGAAGCGGACAGGAGATCAGCACCCACATTCCGTAGTCCATTGCGTGCGGAAGAATAGTTTCCGTGCTTCCGAGAAGCCGCATAAACGGCTCAAGAAAGATAAGACCAAGCGTCATCAGCACAAGTCCTGCCCCCGTGCCGAAGAAAAAGGCGGTGGAAACGTAGCGCGAGGCCTCCTTGGTATCACGATCGGCGAGGGCCTTGGCAACGAACGTGCCCGAGCCGTGTCCCATCATAAAGGCAAGCGCCTGAATGATGGCTTGAAGCGTGAAGAGGATGCCCGTTGCGCCTTGGGCACTCTCGCCGAGCGTGCCCACAAAATATGTGTCCGCCATATTGTATATGCTGGTGATCAGCATAGAGATCGTGGTCGGCACACCCAAGGTGACGATCAGCTTTGCGACCGGCGTTTCGGTCATTTTTATGTAATGTTGTTGCGATTTTGTCATTGTTTGTTTACATCTTTCCACAAAAATCAAACTCTGTAGGTCAGATCTCCGTAGGTCGGAACGGGCCAATATTCGCGAGCGGTGAGCACCTCCATGCTGTCCACGGCACGGCGGAGCGTTTCCATCTTCGGCAAAACGACCTCCTTATAGCTGAACGCGCGCTGCTCGTCATTTGCCTTGGCGCGTGCGGCGGCCTCGGCCTTTTCGAGTGCAAGCGTAGCGCTATAGGTCTTGGAAAGAAGATCCGAGAGCTTTCCGATGAGGCTCTCCTCTACCGAGGTATCCACACCGCGCAAAGCCTCTCGCTTTGCAATCAGTGCATCGGAAAGATCCTTGATATATTTGCTGACGGCGGGGATATAGTCGCGCATGGACATTTCAAGCATGGTGCGTGCCTCGATGCCAACCACGTTGCGATAGATCTCAAAGAAGATCTCGCGGCGGGAGCGCATCTCAACCTCATTCATAACCGCGAAGCGCGTGAAGAGCTCGATGTTCTTCTCGTCCGTGAAATGCTCGTACGCCTCGGGCGCACTCTTGAAGCAAGAAAGACCGCGCGCCTTCGCTTCCTCCTCCCACTCCTTGCTATAGCTGTTGCCGGAGAAGAGGATGCGCCTATGCTTGCGGAAGGTATCGGCGATCAGCTTGTCCAATGCCATTTCAAAGTCCTTGGCCTTGCCAAGAATATCCGCAAAATCCGAGAAGGATTTAGCAACGGCGGTGTTCAGGACGATATTCGCAAGCGCGATGTTCTGCGAGGAGCCCACCATACGGAACTCAAACTTATTGCCCGTGAAGGCAAAGGGCGAGGTGCGGTTACGGTCGGTATTATCCTTACGGATGCCGGGCAAGGAGGGCACACCGAGCGACATATACTTCGTATCCTTTTTATGATAGGTAGAGCCGTCGGCGATCGCATTGACAAGCTCCTCCAGCTCCTCACCGAGGAAGATCGAAATGATCGCAGGCGGTGCCTCTGCGCCGCCAAGACGATGATCGTTTCCTGCCGTAGCAGCGGAAATACGCAGAAGATCCTGATAATCGTCCACCGCCTTGAGAACGGCGGCCAGCATCAGAAGAAATCTCTTGTTGTCCGCAGGTGTCTTGCCGGGCTTCAGAAGATTTTCGCCCGTATCGGTCGCGATCGACCAGTTGTTGTGCTTACCCGAGCCGTTGATGCCCGCAAAGGGCTTCTCCGCAAGAAGACACTCCATGCCAAATTCGGGCGCGAGCTTGCGCATATATTCCATCGTCAGAAGGTTCTGATCCACGGCGATATTGGTGGAGGAGAACACGGGCGCGAGCTCATGCTGCGCAGGTGCGGTCTCATTGTGCTTGGTCTTTGCCGAGATGCCAAGCGCCCAGAGTGCACGGTCCAAGGCCTGCATATACGCGCTCACACGCGGACGGAGCGCACCGAAATAGTGATCCTCCATCTCCTGCCCCTTTACCGCAGGCGCACCGAAAAGCGTGCGGCCGCAATAGAAGAGATCGCGTCTTGCCTTAAAATCCGCGGAATCCACGAGGAAATATTCCTGCTCCGCGCCAACCGTGGTCTGCACGCGCTTCGCGGTGGTATCCCCAAAGAGGGCGAGCAAGCGCAAAGCCTCCGTGCTGATGGCATCCATCGAGCGCAGAAGCGGCGTTTTCGTATCCAATGCCTCGCCCGTATAGGAGCAGAAGGCCGTGGGAATATAAAGCGAGCCGTCCTTGACGAAGGCATAGGATGCGGGATCCCAAGCGGTATAGCCTCTTGCCTCAAAGGTAGCACGCAGGCCACCCGAGGGGAAGGAGGAGGCATCGGGCTCGCCCTTGATCAGCTCCTTGCCCGAAAACTCCATGATCGCCTTACCGTGCCCAACGGGAGAAAGGAAGGAATCGTGCTTCTCTGCCGTTACGCCCGTCAGCGGCTGAAACCAGTGCGTGAAATGCGTTGCGCCATGCTCCACGGCCCAATCCTTCATTGCACCTGCCACAACGTCTGCGATCGTGGGATCGATCTCATTGCCCGTGGCCATCGTTTTTTCAAGTGACTTATAAACGTCCTTCGGAAGTCTTTCGCGCATCACGTCCTCGCTGAAAACCTGCGAGCCGAAGAGTTCGGGGATGCGAATATTTTTCTCCATAAAACGAGCCTCCATTTTTTGATGCTACAATTATACAACACGCCCCCGAAAAAGTCAAGGGTTTTGCGTAAAGTGGATATATTTTTCTTTATATTGCGCATTTTTATGCCGTATGTGGGGATTGTTTTAAAAATAAATAAGTTTTTGTTGCGTATGTGGGGCTGTTATTTATGAACAATATTTTAACGACGAAGAGTGCATTCTAAAAAAGACAGCCAAACCGCGCTTGTTTTTTCGCCGTACGGCATTTTCCCCTTGACTTTTTTTGCTTTTGTGATATACTATTAAATGGTATAGTTTTGACTGATCAAATAATTAAGGAAGAAAAATGTATTACATAACCTTGGACTTGGAATGGAATCAGGCATACGCGCAAAAGGCCTTGGCCGTTCAGCGTCGCCTTTCCGCTCGCCTGCGCGGCGAGGTGATCCAGATCGGAGCCGTGAAGCTCGATCGGCATCTGCGCGTTTGCGGCTCTTATTCCGTGATCGTGAAGCCGCAGCATTTCAAAAAAATACATAAGCACGTCAGCGATCTGACGGGAATCAGCCAAGAGATGATGGATGCGGGCGTCCCCTTGCCCACCGCCGCCGAGAACTTCAAGCGCTGGTGCGGCGAGGATTTTGTTTTCCTCACCTGGGGGCCGGATGACGTTCCGATGCTCAAAGACAATTTTCATATCCACGATCTGCCCTCCGAATGGCTGGACCGCACCTACGATCTGCAGGTGATCTTCAATCAGCAGACCGACGGAGGCACGAAGCAGCGTTCTTTGGAATTCGCGATGGAGCATTTTGAGATCCCGCAAAATCTCCCCGCACACGATGCCTTGAACGATGCGTATTTCACCGCGCTCGTGGCTGCAAAGCTCGATGTGAAGGAGGGCATCCGCGCATACGATGCCTCGCAGGGACAGTATCTTGAATCCTCCGTGATCGGCGATGCCGATGCAGGCGAGGACGGATACGTGACCATCAGCGAAATGCTTGACGATGCGATCGTCAAAAATCCTTTGTGCCCGATCTGCAAAAAGCCCCTGGCTTCCAAAGGAAAGCCCCTGCATTCCAAGGGTCAGCGATACATCTATTACTACGGCTGCAAAAAGGATGGAGATATATTCTTAACCTTGAAGCTCCATCGCAACTTCAACGACACCTGGCGTGCAAAGCGCACAATAACGCACGCAACCGATACAGAGATCGCGGAATACAAAAAGAAGCTCGAGGCAGGCAGCATCCGCCGCCGCACCCGTCCGCGCCGCCCACGCAGGCGCTCCGGTCAAAGCACTCCGAAAGCAGAATAAAGCAAACTTTTCTTTGCATAAAAACAAAAAAGAGGGTAGCTCAAGTTTTTGCAACTTGAGCTACCCTCGAATGCGTTAAGGGGATAGGGGGATCCCACGCGAAAATTTTCGTTCTTCGAGGCGTGAGGCGTACAAAAGTACGTCGAGCCTCGAAAACGGAAATAGAAAATGACTATAATTTGATGGAGAAATTCGCAGAATTTCAACCTTAGATCATATTTTTTTAGCTCATTTATCAAAAAAAGTGAGTTTTCATTTTATTTTCGTCATTTTCGCTTGCGCGGGGAGGCGCCATCCCCTTTTTTTATCAATGTTGCTTGCCCTTAATGGCGATATAATCGGGAATCGCGCCTCTTTTTCCGATCTTACGCGTTTTCAGCTCGTCGAAGTGCTCCTTCATCGTGCCGAAGGTTCGAGGCTCTGCATAGTAGGGGCAATCCTCGGGATTTTCAAAGGACTCATACATACCGCCAAGAGCGCCCTCGTGATCCGAACCGCCGGCAATAAAGAGATTTTTTTCATAGGCAATGCGAAGCGCCTCTCTCTGCTCCTCGGGCGAAACCGAGAAATGGTAAACCTCAAGACCGTCGATACCAAGCTCGATCAACTGATCCATGTACTGCAACCGCTGATACGGATGTGCAACAAGAATAATGCCGCCCGCCTCGTGCACAAGACGAATGATATCCTCCGTGGGCAAAAAGTCATACGCCGGAGGAACAAGCCCACGCTGCTTTCGGAAGTTCTTGTTAAACCAATCGTCGTAATCCTCAGCCCGCACAAGTCCCTTCGCCATCATGGCGCGATACACGTGGTCGTTGCAAAGCCATGCAATGCCCTTGTTATATTCCAAAACCTCTTCCCAGGTGATGCCCTGAATATCTCCCTTTTCAACCGCCCAGCCGAACACGATGCGCGTCTGATCGGTTTCGCGAAGGGCCATGCCGGCAAGATATTCCGCCATCGGCGGATAGGTGGGATCAAAATCATAGGCAACGAAATGAAAATCCACAGGCTTTCCCAGCATCGAGAAGGTGGAAAACTCACAACCGAAGATAGATTCCAGCCCGTGTTTTTTCGCATAGTATGCGATCTCCTCGTTGGCGGTCACGGTATCGTGGTCGGTGACGGCAATCGCGCCGTATCCCTCTCCTTTTGCTAAAAGCACAAGCTCCTCGGGAGTGTATTTTCCGTCCGAATGAGTGCTGTGCAGATGTAAATTTGCATATGGACGCATGCTTGTTTCCTTCCTTTTATCAAAGATACTTGCCGCGGCGCGCGGTGTGGGTATGTTTATATTCTCGTTTTCCAATCTTTCTTTCCTTCAATTCAAGGAAATGCTCCTCCATCGTGCCGAATACGCGCGGCTCAAGATAATAGGGGCACTCCTCCGGATTTTCGAAGGAAATATATTCGCCGCCAAGCACGCCGCTGTGATCCGTGCCTCCGGCGATGAAGAGATTCTTTTCGTAAGCAATGCGCATCGCCTCAGTCTGCTCCTCAGGCGTGAGATCGGGATGATACACCTCAAGTCCGTCAAGCCCCATTTCGGCAAGACGATCAATAAAATGCAGCTGCTTATGCGGATGCGCGATCAGGATGATGCCGCCCGCCGCGTGCACAAGATCGATAATTCCCTGCGCATCCTTGAAGGGGTATGCGGGAGGGATCGGTGCAAGATGCTCGTGATAATAAAAGATATTTTCCACCCAGTCCTCGTAATCCTCAGGCTTGGCAAGCCCCTTGGCTACCAAGGTGCGAAAAACCTGCTCGTTGCAATGCCACACGACGCCGGGGTTGGCCTCGTAAACGTCCTCCATCGTGATATCCGTCATAAAGCCCGCCTCTTGGCAACGCTCGAGCGTGACTCGCGTCTTGTCCGTTTGACGCAGAGCCATACCGCGGATATATTCAGCCATCGGCGGATACGTGGGGTCAAAATCGAAGGCAACGAAATGGAAGTCCGAATTTTCGCCCATCGTTGCAGGAACGGTGAATTCACAGCCGAAGATGGATTCAAGCCCATTTTCCTTCGCGCACCGCATCAGTGCCGCATTGGCGGTCACGGTATCGTGGTCGGTCACGGCAATGGCGCCGTAGCCCTCCTCCTTCGCAAGGCGCACAAGCTCCTCGGGGGTATATTTGCCGTCCGAATGCGTGCTGTGAAGGTGCAAATTTGCGTAAATTTCCATACAATTCTCCTTTTCCCTCTTGGGGCATTGTATCTTTATTGTAAACCGAATCCAAACGTTTGTCAATGGGTAAAACAATCGAAATTCTTAACAAAAATTAGGAAAACACGGATTACAAACCTCGTGGCAAAAAGAAGAAACGCCCTCCTTTTTTCGGGAAGGCGTTCTCTTATTTTATCAGAATACAAGCTTCTGCTGAATGTATGCCTTGACCTCAGCAATCGGCAGGCGAACCTGCTCCATGCTATCTCTGTCACGCACGGTCACGCAGCCATCATTTTCGGTATCAAAGTCGTAGGTGATGCAGAAGGGCGTGCCCACCTCGTCCTGGCGGCGGTATCTCTTACCGATCGAGCCTGCCTCGTCAAAGTCGCAGGGGAAGGCCTTTGCAAGATCGTCATAGAGCTCAAGCGCCTTATCGGAAAGCTTCTTGGAAAGAGGAAGGATCGCAGCCTTGATGGGCGCAAGCGCGGGATGCAGGTGCAGAACCACACGGGTATCTCCCTCGCCGAGCTCCTCCTCATCGTATGCATCAACAAGGAATGCAAGTGCCACACGGTCAGCACCGAGAGAGGGCTCAACCACGTAAGGCGTGTAGTGGGTATTGGTTTCGGGATCGAAATACTGCATATCCTTGCCCGAATGCTTCTCATGCTGAGAAAGGTCGTAATCGGTTCTGTCTGCGATGCCCCAAAGCTCGCCCCAGCCGAACGGGAAGAGGAACTCAAAGTCCGTGGTTGCCTTGGAATAAAAGCAAAGCTCCTCGGGATCGTGGTCACGCAGGCGAAGGTTTTCCTCCTTCATACCAAGGTCAAGAAGCCACTGCTTGCAGAAGGCCTTCCAATATGCAAACCACTCAAGGTCGGTGCCGGGCTTGCAGAAGAACTCAAGCTCCATCTGCTCGAACTCACGGGTACGGAACACGAAGTTTCCGGGGGTGATCTCGTTACGGAAGGACTTACCGATCTGGCAGATACCGAAGGGCAGCTTCTTTCTCGTGGAGCGCTGAACGGCAGGGAAATTCACGAAGATGCCCTGCGCGGTCTCGGGACGAAGGTAAACGGTGGAGGAATTGTCCTCGGTTACACCGATGAAGGTCTTGAACATCAGGTTGAACTTCTTGATGTCGGTAAAGGTCTTGCCGCCGCAAAGAGGGCAAGCAATTCCCTTTTCTGCGATGAACTCTGCCATCTGCTCGAAGGTCCAGCCTGCGGGATTCTCGTTCGTGCCGTTCTGGAATGCATAATCCTCGATCAGCTTATCCGCTCTGTGTCTTGCCTTGCACTGCTTGCAATCCATCAGAGGGTCGGAGAATCCGCCCACGTGGCCGGAAGCGACCCAAGCCTGGGGATTCATGATGATCGCGCTGTCAAGACCTACGTTGTAGCGGGACTCCTGCACGAACTTCTGCCACCAAGCCTTCTTCACGTTGTTCTTGAACTCAACGCCGAGAGGACCGTAGTCCCAGGAGTTTGCAAGACCGCCGTAGATCTCCGAGCCGGGGAAAATGTACCCGCGCGTTTTGCAGAGCGCAACGATTTTTTCCATTGTTTTTTTGCTGTTTTCCATTGTGTTTTCTCCAATATATCTTTATTTTTTTATTTTTCCGAAAATCACGCCGTCCTTATGCGAGAGCGGCAAAACATCGATCACCTCGCCGTGCGAGCGATCCTGTGCAAAAAACCGAAGCTCGGCAAAGTTTTCAGCATGAGCAGAAGCAACGCCATCCTTCACGGTTTCCACCACCACGGAGAGCGGCACTCCCGCTCGAACAAGACCGTCCAAGATCTCGTCACGGATGCGATTCTTTTCCGCGATCAGTATCGCGCTTCGGCGATGCTTTTCCTCCTCGCTCACCTGATTCGGATAATCGGCGGCAGGGGTGTTTTTTCTTCTCGAATACTGGAACACGTGCATATCAAGAAAACGCGCCTTGCGGATAAAATCCAGCGTTTCCGAGAATTCAGCCTCTCCCTCGCCGGGAAAGCCAACCATCATATCGGTGGTAAACTGCACGGAGGGCATCCCCTCGCGCAGGCGGAAAAGTGCTTCCAGTGCCATCTCTGTATTGTATCTTCTGCGCATACCGCGAAGCACGTTGTCCGAGCCGCTCTGCATCGAAAGATGGAAATGCGGCACGACGATCGAAAGCACAGAAAGCCTTTTCACGAAATCCTCCCGCATTTTTTCGGGCGAAAGCGAGCCGAGACGAATGCGGCGGCAGCTTTTTCGCTTATCCAAAGCCTCAAGAAGATCGATCAGGCCGTATCCCTCTCCAAGGTCTGCGCCGTAGGACGCGGTTTCGATGCCCGTCAGCACCACCTCCGCCGTGCCGGCGGCGGAAAGCGCCTCCACTTCCCTTATCACGTCCTCCATCGGCTTTGAGCGCACGCGGCCGCGCGCGTTCGGGATCTCGCAATAGCTGCATCGGCACTCGCATCCGTCCTCGATCTTCACATATGCACGCGTTCTCGGCGCACGGGTGATGCACATCGGTTCAAAGGGTGCTTCGTCAATATTTACTGTTGAAATGTAAGGTTTTGTTTGCTTATTGTCAAGAATATCAATTGCGAGCTTCACCAAAGCGAGCTTATCGTGATTTCCGATCACAACGTCAACGCCGTCGATTTTTGCAACCTCTGTGGGCGAGGTCTGGCTATAACAGCCGCAAACCATCACGAGCGCATCGGGATTTTTCTTGATGGCGCGGCGGATCGTTTTGCGGGATTTTGCATCGCTCTCTGCCGTGACTGTGCAGGTGTTGATCACGTACACGTCACACACCTCGGAGAATGGCCGCAGCACAAAGCCAGCCTTCTCAAAGGCTTCCCCGATCGCCTCGCATTCATACTGCGAAACCTTGCACCCAAGCGCCGAGATACCAACCGAGCGCAGGGCGTTTTCTTCTTTATTCTGCATAAACCGAGGGGGAAAGAACACCAACGTACGGCAGATCGCGATACTTTTCCGCGTAATCCAGACCGTAGCCGACCACGAACTCGTCGGGGATCTCCTTACCGCGGTAATCGGGCACGAACTCCACCTTGCGGCGGCTGGGCTTATCGAGGAGCGTGCAGGTGCGAACGCTCTTTGCGCCCTTCAGGCGCAGATAGTCCACAAGATAAGAAAGCGTGTTTCCACTGTCGATAATATCCTCAACGATCACAATGTCGCAGGAATCAAGATCCTGGCGCACCAAATCAAGATGGATATTGATGCTGCCTGTGGAGGTGGTTCCCGCACCGTAGGAGGAAACCTTCATGCAGTCGATCTCGCAGGGTACGGTCAGCTTCTTCATCAGATCACCCATAAATACGATCGATCCCTTGAGAATGCAAACAAGAACGAGCCTCTTATCCTCGCCTGCGTAATCACGGTCGATCTCAGCGGCCAGACGGGTAACGATGGAGTCAAGCTCCTCTTCTCCTACCAGAATTCTTTCAACGTCCTTATGCACGGTAACAGTCCCCCAATATAATAAATATATAAAGATATTGTAGCAGAAACGCGCGAAAAAGTCAATAGATTGTCTGTTCTTTTTCTATGCTTTTCTATATATATAATTATTTTTAGAAAAAGGCTTGACTTTTCCTCCCATTTGGTGTATAATACTTGTGGCTTTTGTGTGGATACGCAAAAAATCGCGAGGGCCGGAAATCTCGCGGTAATAAAAAACAAGGAGGTGCTACTCATGAAAAGAACCTATCAGCCCAAGAAGAGACAGAGAAACAAGGAGCACGGCTTCAGAAAAAGAATGGCTACCGCTAACGGCAGAAAAGTTCTCAAGAGAAGACGCGCCAAGGGAAGAGCTCGTCTGACCTACTGATCGAGTCACGCAGTGTGACGTACAAAACCTCCGATAAAACGCTCTTTCTAAGCTGCGACTTTATCGGGGTTTTTGTTTCCCCGGATTTTTGCACGGCCGTAGGTGGGTTGGGACGCAAAAAATATGCGTTCTCCCTCTGCGAGAAAGGAAAGCTTTATGAAATTTCGTGCCATCTGTGAAAATCATTTATATCAAAAAGCGTATGCCAAAGGAAAGCGGGCAGTTACTCCTGCCGTGGCGGTGTATATTCTTCCGGACTATGCCGCAAAGCGATTGGCCAAGGCTCATCCAATGAAAAAAACGGTGAACCGCATCGGTCTGACCGTTTCCACAAAGCTCGGAGGCGCTACCGTGCGCAGCCGCGTTCGCCGCATTCTGCGCGAGGGACTTCGTGCCGTGGAAAAAAAGCAGCCCCTGAAGGTTGGCTTTCTCATCGTGATCGCGGCAAGAAGCGCCGCTGTGACTATGAAGAGCACCGAGATCGAGGCGCATCTTGCCTCCGCCTTCGCCACGCTCAAAATGTTTTCGCCGCTATGAAGCACGTAATGATATGGCTCATCGGCCTTTACAGAAAGTACATCTCTCCCCTGAAACCGCCTTGCTGCAGGTTCACGCCAACCTGCTCTGCCTATGCTATTGAAGCATTTCGAAAACGAGGTTTTTTCGTCGGATTTATCCTGACCGTGTGGCGCATCCTGCGCTGCAACCCTTTCTCTAAGGGCGGGTACGATCCCGTGCCCGAAAAGGGATTCAGAAATCGCGACGCAAGCAAGAAAACGGAGGAGAGCATAACCACCACCGATAACGAAGAAAAGAGAAATTAAAAGATGTTTGATTGGCTCTACAGAATCTTTGGAACGATCTTATCCTTCTTTAACGACATTACGGGACATTACGCACTTGCCTTGATCCTGTACGCTTTGGTATTCAAGATCGTTTTCCTTCCCTTCTCCATCAAGACGCAGAAGAATCAGATCGCTATGGCGAAGCTGCGCCCCAAGATGGCAAAAATCGAAAAGAAGTATGCCGGCCGCTATGACCGCGCAACCCAACAGAAAAAACAACAGGAGATCATGGAGCTTCAGCAAAAGGAGGGCTACAGTCCTCTCTCCGGCTGCCTGCCGCTTTTGCTCCAGCTTCCTCTCATTATCTTCCTTTATAACGTGATCCGCAACCCCCTGGAATATATCTGCAAATGGTCGGATGAGGCCATCAAAAAGGTCTATGACCTGATCGGCTACACAAACACAGCAGATCAGATCGGCGCCGTTGGCGCGATCGAGGACTACATTGTCGCCAACCCCGCTGATGTTGCCAAGATCGAGACCCTCATCGGAACCTCGCTGGAGCTTCCCAATTTCGAGCTGTTCGGCGTCAACCTGGCGAGCACTCCCAGCTTTTCGGCCTTTAACCTTTTGCTCCTGATCCCCTTCTTGGCCGCAGGCTTCCAGTGGCTCTCCATGTTCCTCTCACGCAAGTGGATGGGCAACACGCAGCCCACGGGCGGCGATGCGCAGTCGCAGATGTCGATGCGCATTATGGATATCGCAATGCCGCTGATGACCGTTTGGTTCGCCTTCTCCTTCTCCGGTATGCTCGGTCTTTACTGGATCTATCAGTCCATCTTTGCTATTATCCAGCAGTACGTGCTCTGCAAGGCAATGCCCCTGCCCAAGTACACCGAGGCTGAGATCCGCGAAATGGAAAAGGCAGAAAAGGAAAGAGCAAAGGCGCAGAGAGCAGCCCTTCAAAGCCAACCGAAGGTTAAGTCCCTGCACTATATCGATGACGAAGATTACGATGAACTCCCCGAAATGAAAAACAAAACCGAGAAGAAGGGCACGATGGGCCTCTCCTCCTCGGATCTGAAAGACGACAAAAAGAACTAAGAGGATTTTTAATATGTTGAAAGAAATTATTGCAAGCGGCAAGGACGTTGCCGAGGCAAAGGAAAATGCCAGAGCCCTGCTCGGTGCAGGCGAGCTGGATGACGTACAGTTTGAAATTATCCACGCCGGAAGCCGCGGGATCTTCGGCATCATCGGCGTGAAGCCCGCCCAGGTCAGAGCCTTCATCGAAATGCCCGACAAGGCAGAGAAGCGGCCTGCACGCCCCGAAAGAAGCCGTGACCGCGGCCCGAAAAACGGCGGCAAGGGCGGTGACAGACCTGCTCGTGCAGAAAGACCCGAAAAGAAGGAAAAGAACGCTCCCGCAAAGCAGTCCGCTCCTAAGAAGGAGAAGGAGAGCAAGCCGAGAAGCGTTGTGATCCCTGAGACCGAGCTGAAGCTCACCCCCCGCACCGTAGAGGCTGGCGAGGATATGTCCTATGAGTTTATCAAGACTCTGATCGTAAACCTTGGTCTTGATGCATCCATTGAGCTTTACACCTGCGAGGACGGCACGCGCCGCGTGAACATCGTGGGCGAGGATGCTTCCGCCTTGATCGGCCACCACGGCGACACGCTGGATGCTCTGCAGTATCTTGCAAACCTTGCAAGTGCCCAGAAGAATATCAAGGGCGAGAAGGACAAGAGCCGCGTTACCATCGATATCGAGGGCTACCGCGCAAAGAGAGAGGAAACGCTTCGCGCTTTGGCAAGAAGAATGGCCGCAAAGGCGCTTCGCAACAACAGAAGCGTTATGCTCGAGCCTATGAGCGCATACGAGAGAAGGATCATTCACTCCGAGGTGCAGGGCATCGAGGGCGTTTCCACCAACTCGATCGGCTCGGACAACAACCGCAAGATCGTTATTTATCTGACCGACAAGAAGCCCAAGGAGCTCTTTGATAAGGAAGAAGAGACCGCTGAGGCGATCGCCGGCATCTCCGAAGAAAAGGGAACGGAGAAAAATTCTCTTGAAAACGTAGCATTGGACGATGGCGAGACTGCCGTTGAGGCTGATGCGATCTCCCTGCGCGGAACCACGGAGCTTTGCGACGCGTGCGAGACCTGCGAGAATGCAGATCTCTGCCCCACCTCCAACAAGGAAGAGGACGAGGCCGCTCCCGCTTTAGACGTTCAGGACAATGCATAAGATGGAAGGCTTTTCCACCATCGCAGCAATTGCAACCCCACCCGGCAAGGGTGGGGTTGCCGTTATCCGTATCAGCGGCGCGGAGGCCTTCCGAGTCGCAGATCGGATCTTTTCTCCAAAAAATCAAAAGCCGCTCTCCGAGCAAGCAGCGCGCACGCAGGTCTACGGCGACATTCTTCTTGAAGGCGATCCGATCGACGATGGGCTTGCTACGCGCTTCCCCGCTCCGCACTCCTACACAGGTGAGGATACGGTAGAGATCAGCTGCCACGGCGGCTTTCTGATCACAAAAATGGTGCTCAGCGCAGCGCTTGCGGCAGGCGCAAGCATCGCCGCTCCGGGTGAATTTACGCGTCGCGCCTTCATGAACGGTAAGCTCTCGCTGACCGATGCAGAGGCCATCGGCAACCTTCTGGAGGCAAGCTCAGCCGCCGCTGTCAAGCTGGCATCTGCAAAATCGAGAGACCGTCTCTCGGCGGCCATGGAGGAGATACAAAAGGATGCAGTTGCGCTGATGGGATCGCTTTTTGCGCGTATCGATTACCCTGACGAGGATCTCGGCGACTTCTCGGATGCAGAAAGCATTTCCCTGCTCCGCTCGCTCCTTTCCCGCTTGGATGCATTGATCGCCACCTACCGCACGGGACGCGCAGTCAACGAAGGTATTGCCACGGTGATCTGCGGCAAGCCCAATGCGGGAAAAAGCACGCTCTACAATCTTCTCGTCGGCGAGGATGCCGCGATCGTTACCGAGATCGAGGGTACAACACGCGACGTTCTGGAAAGAACCGTACCGCTCGGACAGGTGCTTCTCCGTCTTTCGGACACGGCAGGTATTCGCGAAACGAGCGACGTTGTGGAGCGTATCGGCGTTGAAAAAACGCATAGATGCATGGAAGAGGCCGAGCTGATCCTCGCGGTGTTTGACACCTCGCGTCCTCTTACAGAGGAGGATGAAGCGTTGCTTCGGGAGTTAGAAACGCTTTCCGGCACGACCGTTGCCATTCTCAACAAATCCGATCTTCCGGCCGTCTTTGACCCCGAAGTCATTCAAAGCCGCGTAACGCATTCGCTTACGCTTTCCGCAAAACAGAGCGATGCCACACCTCTCTGTGCACTCATAGAGCAGCTCTTTACGGACGGTAGGCTGACGGTTGGCGAGGATGCGATCGTTTCCTCCGCGCGGCAGCACGCGGGACTATTAAAGGCCAAAGAGCATTTTTCGCTTGCGCTGGAGGCCTATCTTGCAGGACTACCGACCGATGCAGCCGCATCGGACATTGAACGCGCGATCGGCGCACTCGGTGAGCTTTGCGGAAGGAGCGTTTCGGAAGCGATCGTCAGCGACATCTTTTCCCGCTTCTGCGTAGGAAAATAAGGAGAAACCGAATGGAAACCAAACGATTTCAAAAAAACGATGCGGGCTTTATCTGCAAAAATTGCGGCAAGGAGGTTTTTCCTCTCGGCTACACCTCACGCAATCATTGCCCCTTCTGCCTCTGTTCCTTGCACGTAGATATTCTGCCCGGCGACCGTGCCAATCCCTGCGGCGGTATTCTCCGCCCTTATCACGTTGATCCCGACCCAAAGCGCGGCTACGTCATTTACCACCGATGCGACAAATGCGGTGCCGAGGTTCGCAATAAAGCTGCGCACGAGGCGAAGGTACAGCCTGACGATATGGATCTGCTCATAAGGCTCACAGCGGCATCTATTTGACAATATTTATTTACATTATTAACAAAATCCCGCTCGGAATGCCGGCCGAGCGGGATTTTTATGTCTTGTTTTTTAATTCCTTTGAATGTTCTTTTTCTTTCAATATATTTCAGCGCATAAGGATATAAAAGAGCGTTACGGCCGCCGCAACCATCACTCCCGCCACGGCAAGAATGACACCTGTGGAACGTGTGAAGCGAAACTCCTCCGCAAGCGGAATTTTTTCTTCCGTATTTTTCTTTTTCAATAATCCCGCACGCTTCATGGCCACCTTGATCGGCTTATAGAGCAGAAGCGTGATCGCTGCATTGAGAAGTCCTTTCGCAAGGTTAAAGGGCAAAAGAACCGAGGGAATGAGCTTCACAACCGCTTCGACAGAGCCGCCCGTCATGTAATAGGGCGTGATCAGGATGTTTGCCGCCATCATCACGGACACCATGGTAACAACAGCGAGAAGCATACTTACGATCGCGCCATTCAGCGTGCGACGGTTGCCGCGATAGATCAGCGAAGCGGTGGTGGCAAGTGCGGCGGAGGAGAAGAAATTCATTAGAAAGCCGTAAAGTCCCGTGGAGCTGACGGTAACAAGCTCTAAAAGCGCGGCCAAAACCGCAATGATCGGCGCGCTGACAGGCCCATAAATAAACGCGGCGGTGCAGATGATCGCATCCTTCACATCGAAGGTGAGAAACATCACGGGAAAACGGATCACGAGCGACAGTACAAAGGCAAGCGCGGAAAAAACGGCAATACCAACCACCGTGCGCGTATCCAAAAACGTTTCTTTCTTATTCATAAAAAAATCCTCTCCGACTTTGCAAAAATCCTTTTTCAATATATGCTCTTCTTGTCTATGAAAGAAGCGATCGTTTTCAAGCTTAAAACAAAAAAGCCGAGGACAAACGTGCTAAAACGCACAGCTTCCTCGGGTAACAATATCGATTTGTAAAAACGGTATTTCTTTTCTCATCCGGACTTTGACCGTCGGTGGGAGAATCTCACTCCCTCATGGGGGCTTCGCCCCCTCGCAGACTGCATGAATACAGAAAAATACCGTTTGGTACTTTTACTGCAATCATTTACACTGCCGGTATGGAATTACACCATGCCCCAAAGAAATCCTATATTGAATTGTAAGTATGGTGGCTGCCTCAATTTCTTGAGGCAGCCACTTTCGGCAAATTGAATCTGTAATCAGACCAAAATTACTCGTTGATCTCAGCTACAACGCCCGAACCAACGGTACGGCCACCCTCACGGATAGCGAAGCGAAGACCCTTCTCGCAAGCGATGGGGGAGATCAGCTCAACGTTCATGTTAACGTTGTCGCCGGGACGGCACATCTCAACGTCAGCAGGAAGGTTGATAACGCCGGTAACGTCGGTGGTTCTGAAGTAGAACTGAGGACGGTAGCCGGTGAAGAAGGGCTTGGAACGGCCGCCTTCCTTCTCGGTAAGAACGTAAACCTGGCCAAGG
>JAGBCA010000033.1 GCA_017938205.1 Clostridia bacterium | reverse complement strand
ACAGAATTTTAAGATAATTTTTAAAAAAATTGTGAATTTATTTTTAAATTACAATTTTTAAACAAAATTACATTTCTCTTTTTGGTGATTTCTACCAAAAAAACCCGAAGTTTCTATTTTTAAACTGCGCCGAATGTGATGCTCGGCGCAGTGAATTTGCGTTATAACCCAAAAAACAAATATATAAAAAAGGAGAAAAACAATGAAAAGCGCAAAGAAAATTCTCTTGCTGGTGCTTTCTCTCGTGCTCTTGGTTGGTATCTTTACGGTAGCCACCTTAGCAGACGATAGCACGGCAACTGCCGCAACCGTTGTTTATCCCGACGGCTCGACCGAGACGGTCGCCGTTGATTCGGTCATCACGCCGAAGGAATTTACAACAACGGATGATGGCACCAAGCTCTATTACGGAGCGAACAATACTCTTTATAAGGACGACGCCACCGAGGGCTGGGCCTTCACCGTTGAGGGCGAAGATACCGCTTTGACGGATCTGACCGTTACGGCAGAAATGGCAGGCAAAAAGATCATAGCCTCCGGCGCGGATAAGGTGTACTACACCTCTGTAGAGGCTTTGGAATCCGTGACCAACACGGTTTATCACCTCACGGACGACGTGAATACCTTCTTCTCTTCCTCCAATACGGGTGACAAGGGAGACGGAACGAACACGGGAGCCTCCTCCTATACCGTCCTGCGTCTTGCCACAACGAAGAGCATCACAGTTACGCTCTATGAGGACGTGAACTGCACCTCCTTCACCGCCAACTGGTACGTATCGAGCAACCGTATCACCGGACGTCCCTGCTATCTTGACCTCAATGGCCACAACGTGGTGAACAATTCCACCGCGAACACCTGGGAGATCAAGGGCGTTGGCTTCCATATTTATTCTTCGAAGCCCGGCGCACATTGGTATCAGCCGAACACGAATACACTGGCGTACCTGTCCGATGATGCCGGCGTTTATCTTGGTGACAAGGAATCAAACGGCGGAAATGCAGACAATATCTCCTTCCACACAAAGCAGGTCTGCCACGCGCAGTACGGCTCGAACGGTATGCACGTTTACGGCGGACATTATTATCAGACTGCTAACGGCCCGACGACCGGTCTCTTCAGTGTGCTTCGCCGCGTACAAACGATCGAAAACGCATCCTTCTATCCGCTTGCCGGAAACTCGGTATTCTCCGATGAGGCGTATACCTGCTCCGTTCCCTCGAACGCTGCGTCGTATAACGCAATTTCCACAGGAGAAACGTCAATCAAGAACTGCAAGTTCTATTGCTCGGATAAAACAGAGATCCTCTCTTCTACCAACTCTGCAAAGCTTTCCTTCAGCGGTTGCACCTTCTACGGAGCAACGGCAGCGATCCGCGGTACGGGCACCGGAACGATCACCGCACCCACAGAGGCCACCGATACGCTTGCGGCCAACGTTTTTGAGGATGCCGTGACCTTCAAGACCGCTACCTGGCTTGATGGCTCGACCGCGCACTATTACGTTACCTCGCTTGAGGCGGCACAGCTGTTCGTTGAAAGCCATCCTTTTTCCAAGGTGGAAATCACACCGCATGAGGTGCTGACCAATGACGGCAAGACGATGCATTACGTCTACGAGCCCGTTTCCGTGATCGAATACGACGCTGCCTTCAACGCAGTGCGCAAGGATCTCGGTGAGCAGGTGAAGATCTATTACACCGTCAAGGACAACACCGGTGTGAACTATCACACCACTGACAACGCGCATACCTATCTGACGGCGGCCAATACCGAGGGAAAAGGCGGCCCGACGCTGACGCTTTATGAGGATGTGGACGTTACCTCCTTCAGCCTTAAAACCGACTCCTCCGGCTATATCGCAAAGCTTGACCTCAACGGCCATAACGTGACGGTTCAGCAGAGAAGCGACGTGACGTACGCAAAGATGTACGTTTATTCCTCGAAGCCCGGCGCGCACTATTACGCCGAGCAGACCAACGGCATTGCGTTCGCCAACGACGGCGGTACGATCTATCTCGGCGACGACGGATCGGGCAATTACGTGGACAACATCATCTTCCATACCGACGTCATCACCTGCTATAACTACGGCAGCGGTGCCCACGTCATTGGCGGCCATTACTATCAGACCTCGGCGAGAACGGCATTCCTTGACGTTTCCAGACGCCTTTATACGCTGAAGAACGCAAGCTTCTATGTCTATCCCGGCACGAAAGCAGTGCTTGCCTCGGATGCAGAGTTTGCCGGATCTCCCGCTGAGCTGAACGGCGTTGCATCGGGCAATCCCACCATCGATAACTGCAAGTTCTATTCCCAGGACGGCAATACCCCCGTTCTCTTTGCTACCTCAAATGCAAAGCCGAAGTTTACGAACTGTGAGTTTTACGGCGTTTCTGCCACGGTGGACGGCGCGACCGGCTCCGTAACGGCAGATGAAACGAATACCGTGAACGCAAGTGCTTATACCTACAACACCGTGACCTGGCTGGACGGCACGAAGGAGTTCTACGTTGCCAAGGATCTTGACGCGGCGAAGATCTTCGTTGAGTCGAGCAAGAAGTACGTGGATCCCGCATCTGCCACCGAGCCCTACGGAACGCTCCGCGAGGACGGATACTATTACTACATCGAAACCCCGAACGTCGTTTTTGCTTACGACGGTGCTTATAACGCAGCCTATACGGACGACACCGAGGGCGTGCGTGCCTACTACACCGTTGAGGTGAACGGCGAGACCACCTATCACACCGATGCGGCAACCGCAGGCACCAAGCTTCGCGCATATCTTGCGGCAATGGATCCCGGCGCGACGATCACCCTTTGGTCTGACGTTTCGTTTGACTACGTGACCGTGCAGTGCAAGCAGCTGAAGAGCTCGTCTGCTGACGAGGCTACCGTTGAGGGCGCTCAGTTCTGGCTGGATATCAACGGCTACGAGATGACGATTACCGGCGGCAGCGCATCGACCCAGGCTCTGAGGATCAAGGCAGCTTACATGTATATCTACTCCTCCCGCATGGGCGGCGAGATCAATGCAGGCAATAAGATCTTCTTCGTCTCCGATAACGACGAGTATAACTACACGGATCCCGCAGGCACATCCCACAACGTTAAGCCTAACGCTCACGTTTATATCGGCGAGAAGACCTCTGCCGCAACCGGAAAGTACAAGGACAATCTGACGGTGACCTGCGGTCAGATCAACTCTGATATGTACGGCTCCAGCGCTGCGCTCCTTGGCGGTACGTACGTGCAGTCTGTTGACAGTGCGGCAAGTTATTTCCTGCTGATGTCGAGACTGGGTGGCGCCAATCACGTGCTGAACGTTTCTAACGCGACCTTTATTCTCTCCAATCCCGCAACCTCTCCTCTGTACTATCGTTCGACCTCGGCAAGAACCTTCACGAAGTGCGTATTTATTTCTCCCAATCAGACGGGTGGCGTGGCGCTTTCCTCTTGGGCAACTCCCGCGGTTGACGCAACCTTCTCCGGCTGTACCTTTATCAATGTGCTTCCTATGTATCAGCCGAACGGCAGAACGTTCACCTACCTGAGCTGCAAGTACGGCACGACCTCCGGTCTTTATTCCTCCGCAAATCTGAACGCATCCACCGGTGCGCAGTATCTTGCGCACTCCACCACCGTTTCCACCATCACTGTGAACGGCGTGACTTACGAGCTTGACGGCCAGATCATCACCGATCCCTCCACCGCTCTTCTTCTCACCCGTGAGGACGTTGGCACGGACTACTGGATGGTTGGCACCACGCCTCCCGTAGACGCAGGTGATTTTGCAGAGCTTACGGACGGCGTTCTCAAACTGGATCCCGTTTACGATTATGCTTCGCAGCCCACGTATTTTGAGAACGGCGAAGTGATCGCCGCAGGCGAAGTAACGATTCTCGTTGCTTTCTCGAAGGAAGATATTCCCGCATTCGTTTACACCGATCTGGATACCGGCCTGCTCTACGGTGTTGGTATGTCTGAGTGCGAGAATGCTACCGCCGTTGGCGATAAGTTCTACGAGCTCTTTAACAACCCCGCAGCACCCTACGAGATCGTGCTTTACACGGAAATGAACCTCACCAAGGCTATGGGCTTTGGTCCTGTCATTGCTTCTTCCTCCGGCGGCTACAACCGTGACTATTACGATAGCTTGCTGAAGGGCGCGATCACGCTGGATCTGAACGGTCAGACGCTGACGATCGATTCCACCCTTGTTGGTATCAACCTCTCCGCGGCGAACTTCAAGGAAACAACGCCCGGCACGCAGAATGCTTACAAGCCTGCCGTATTTGCTCTGGAGTGCAGAGCCGGAAGAGTCTTCACGCTGAAGTCCTCCGCATCGGGCGCGCAGATCATCAACAATTCCACCGCAACCCTTTTCGGCGTTGGCGAGGGTGCTTACGCTAGATTTAACATCGAGAACGCGGATAACAATATCACCGTTCGCACCAAGGGTCAGCTCTTTAGCGCTATCGAATCTTACTCCGCTCAGTCCCTTGACTTGAACGGCGGTACTTACATCTACGAGGGCTCCGACGTGATCGCAACCGTTTCTCAGAAGGTCGTTCTCCAGAACGCAACCTTTATCTGCACGAATGACGTTGCTGCGATCTTCAGAGTAGACTGTTACCGTGCCAATAACCTCACCGCAACGAATTGCGTGTTCTATTCTCCGAACGGCGCAAAGATTCTCGTGAAGGGCTACGGTGAATCCTCTTCGATCGCTTCCGCAAGTGCATCCTCTCCGTTCGTCTTTGATAACTGCGATTTCGTTAACGTAACGCTGACCGAGAAGATCACGGTTAACTATAAGGTAGAAGGCGTAGCAACCGACTTCCACGCTTATATCACCTACGTTTCTCCCCTCGTTTCTACCGATGCAGACCTTGCTTTGGGCTTCAATGGTGTTGACGTTTCCGGTCTTACGGTTGCATATTCGAACGTGACGATGGAAGGCAAGACCTACAAGATGATGAGCTATTATGCAGACGGATTTGCACCCGTTGAATGGGGCTTTGGCCTTACCGAGAACTGGCTGCTCGGCGAAGAGGCAACGCACGGTGGCGTGATCGTTGACGGCGTATTCGGCTACACCTTCGGTAACGTAACCGTTACCACGGGCGAAAACAAGTCAACTATAAAGCTTGCAGCTGTGAAGCCCGGCACCATGAAGATGAACCTCACGCTGCAGAGCAAGATCGGCATGAACCTTCTTCTCTCCGAGGCACTTGCAGGCGCAACCGTAACGCTGAACGGCGAGACCTTCGTTCTTTCCACGATGGTGGCTGAGGGTGGATACTACGTGCTTGCCACGGCACTTGCTCCCAACATAGCGGATGATGCCATCGAGGTTACCGTAAGCATCAATGGCCGCGTTCATACGCTCACCACCGGTATCGGCAGCTACGCAAAGGCAGTTCTCGCAGAAACGGAGGATGCCGAGATCATCAAGGCACAGAATCTTACCTACGCTATGGTAGAGTACGTAAGAGCAGCGGCAGAAAATGCAAGCTTCCTTGCAGACGTCGAGGCTCCCGCAGGCTACGAGGCACAGACCTTGACCGGTGCCGATTCCGGAAATAAGAAGGACGGTCTCCTTTCGAGCATCGCCTTCCAGCTGGACGACACGATCGCAATCGCGATTTCGGGCACGGCCGATGCCGAGGGTAAGGAAGTAAATCTCGTTCTTGCAACAGGCCGCAGCGAGCGTGCAAACATCACGGACGGCATCGTTATCTTCGAGGGACTCTACGTAAACGAGTTCTTTGGTGATATGACGATCACCGTTGCAGACGAGGATTACACCTATAACTACAACCTTGCAAACTATCTCAAGGGTATCGGCGGTGAAAGCGCTGCCGTACAGGCACTTTATAACTACGCATACTATGCAGATGCATATGTAAACGCGCAGTAAAGAAAGGAGGGATCCCACGATGAAAAAGAAATACCTTGCCCCCGAAGCGGAGCTTCTTTCCTTCGCTAAAGAGGACGTGATCACCTCCTCCGGCACCTTGAACGACTGGAATACCCCCACGGTAGACGTCGGCAACAGTGACGGCGATTGGAACTGGAGCGAGGACGGCACCGTTCTGAAGCTGTAAGCTCCAAGACAATGAAAATCGGAGCATGGTCGGCTAATATCTAAAGGCCACAAGCTTCAAAAACGAAGAGAGAACATTTCGGCAAAAACCGATCTGTTCTCTCTTTTTATATTTTTACGCGATCAAACCGAGAAGATTTTTTATATCTCTTGACTTTTTCCTTCTATTATTTTATAATAGATAGAGTAAGTTTGTTATTTCAAGAAAGGACGTAAAAAATGGAAAGAACCTATATTAAGGACGTTGTGCCCGGCGTGTGCCGTGTGAGCGGCTTCGTTGAGAATTTCCGCAACAAGAAAACGATGGCCTTCATCGTTGTTAAGGATATCACGGGCAAGCTTCAGGTGACCGTGGAGAAGGAGAAGCACTCCGAGATGATCGAGATGCTGGATAAGCTCACACCGCAGTCCGTCGTTACCTTTGAGGGTGAGGTCGTGCTCAGCGAGTACGTGAAGATGGGCGGCAAGGAGATGTATCCTTCTTCGATGAAGATCGAGTCGCTTGCAGATGCCATTCCGATCAAGGACGATTCCGAGATCGACGTGAAGATGGATTACCGCTGGATCGATCTTCGCCGTGATATCAACCATCTGATGCTCAAGCTGCAAACCACTTTGGTTGGCGCAATGCGTGAATTTTTGATAGAGAAAAACTTCATCGAGATCCATACGCCGAAGCTGATCGGCGCGGCAAGCGAGTCCGGCTCGGACGTTTTCGAGGTGAAGTATTTTGACACCAAGGCATATCTTGCACAGTCTCCTCAGTTCTATAAGCAGATGGCAATGGCTGCCGGCCTTGAGCGCATCTTTGAGACCGGACCTGTGTTCCGTGCCGAGAAGTCCTACACCAATAAGCACGCCACCGAGTTTTCGGGCTTCGACCTGGAGTTCTCCTATATCGATAGCTTTGAGGACGTGATGAAGATGGAGGAGGAGCTTCTTACCTATGCGCTTGCAAAGGTGAAGGAGAAGCATGGAGACGAGATCGAGGCGGCGTTTGGTATTCCCGTTGTCGTTCCCACTCTGCCTTTCCCCAGAATGAAGCTCTGCGACGTATATAAGGAGCTGGAGGCGCGTTACGGCTATAAGGTGCCCGACGAGCTCAAGGGCGACCTCACCACCGATGCCGAGCGTATGACGAAGAAACTCTGCGAGGATATGTTCGGTCACGAGTTCCTCTTTATCACCGATTACAACGCCAAGGAGCGCGCCTTCTATCATATGAGAGACGAGGCAGGCGTTCCCCAGGGCTATGATCTGATCTGGCGCGGCGTGGAGATCACCACGGGTGCGCAGAGAGAGCACCGCTATGACGTGCTTCTCAAGCAGGCAGAGGAGAAGGGACTTGCCAAGGACGTTGAGTTCTATCTGCAGTTCTTCAAGTACGGCTGTCCTCCTCATGGAGGATTTGGTATCGGTATTGACCGTCTGACCATGCTCTTCCTTGGCCTTTCCATCAAGGAGGTTCAGTTCCTCTTCCGCGGCCCGAACCGTCTGACGCCGTAATTTTTCCCGATTATAAAAACGAAAGGACATAATAATAATGAAAATCGCTTTGATCAATGAAAACAGCCAGGCAGCAAAGAATGCGCTGATCTGTGATACTTTGAAGAAGGTCGTTGAGCCCCTTGGTCACGAGGTGTTTAACTACGGTATGTATTCTGCAGAGGATAAGGAGCAGCTTACCTACGTGCAGATCGGTATCCTCTCCGCCGTTCTTCTGAACTCCGGTGCTTGCGACCTCGTTATCACCGGTTGCGGCACGGGTGAGGGCGCTATGCTCGCCTGCAACTCATTCCCGGGCGTTCTCTGCGGCCACGTAGTGGATCCCACCGATGCATATCAGTTCACCCAGGTGAACAACGGTAACGCCATCGCAATGCCCTTTGCAAAGGGCTGGGGCTGGGGCTGCGAGCTCAACCTTCAGTACGTATTCGAGAAGCTCTTCGTTTCCGAGTGGGGTCTTGGCTATCCCAGAGAGAGAGCCGTTCCCGAGCAGAGAAACAAGAAGATACTCGATGAGGTGAAGAAGGTAACGCACACCGATATCTGCTATATTCTTGAAAACCTGGATCGCGAGCTCGTTCTCGGCGCGCTTGGCACGAAGAACTTTAAGGAGCTCTTCTTTGCAAACTGCAAGTGCGAGAGAATCGCAGAGTGCGTGAAGAAGATCCTTGCATAATTTTTTAATTGCCGAGCCGCGCCGCTTTTCTCTGTGCCGACTCGGCAATTTCTTTTAAATGCATAAAAATGCAAATAATTATTTGCAAAATCATAACGAAAGTGAGAAATAATATGGGTTTCTTGCGTTTTCTTGAATCGATCCGCACTCCATTTTTAGATGGATTTTTTTCCTTGATCACGGAGATTGGCGGAGAAACAACGCTGCTTGTTCTCGGATTCGTCTTTTTTTGGTGCATCGATAAAAGGCAGGGGTATTTCACTCTGCTTTGCGGCCTTTTCGGCACGGTGATCAACCAAGGGCTGAAGCTCATGTGCAAGGTGCCGCGCCCCTGGGTCATTGATAAAAATTTTACCATCGTGGAAAGCGCTAGAGAGGCCGCCACGGGATATTCCTTCCCCTCAGGGCACACGCAGAATGTCACGGGCACCTTCGGCAGCCTTGCCGTGGGGCAGAGAAAGCATCGCTTTGTGGTGATCGTATCGGCTGTCATCATCGTGCTGGTTGCTTTTTCCCGTATGTACCTTGGCGTGCATACGCCTGCAGACGTGCTGACCTCGCTTGCTATTGCCTTTGCTTTGATCCTTCTTCTTCGTCCGATCTTCGCGAGTGAGGAGAACTTCCGCTGCTATATGCCCTACGTTGTGGTTGTCGGCTGTGTGCTCTCGATCGGCCTTTTGCTTTACGTATTTTTGCATCCCTCCGAGGGCGTTGATGCCGCAAACCTTGCCAGCGCAAGGAAAAATGCCTGCACCCTTCTCGGTGCGGTGATGGGGCTCGTTGCGATCTTCTTCCTTGAAAGGATCACGGGTGACTTTGATACGCGTGCCACCTGGTACGTGCAGGTGATCAAGGCCGTTTTGGGCTTTGCGATCGTTTTGCTGATCAAATCCGTTCTGAAGGCACCGCTCAATTTCCTCTGCTTCGGCAATGAATATGTCGGCCGTTCGATCCGTTATTTCCTCATGGTCGTGTTCGCGGGCGCACTTTGGCCGATGACCTTTAAAACACTTGCAAAAATTCGCATTCCCGCGCTTGATAATCTCTTCAAAAAAAGAGAAAAGTGAAAAATTGATCCGTTTTTCTTCGGCGACCTGCTGATCTGCAGGCCGCCGTTTCCTTTTTTCTTTGTAAATTTTTCTATATTTTTTAAAAAGTCTTTACTTTTATAAATATTTGTGCTAAAATAGGTATACCCCAAAATGGGGAAATTTGAGATCTTTTAAAGGAACGAGCCAAGGTATGAAATGCCCGTCGTGTGGCCATCGTGATTCCCGCGTGCTTGATTCGCGGCCGGTGGAGGAGGAGTCCAGTATTAAGCGCAGAAGAGAATGTGTCTTCTGCGGCAAAAGATTCACTACCTATGAGGTGGTGGACACCGTGCCGATCGCAGTCGTCAAGCGTAGCGGCGATCGGGAATTTTTTGATAAGCATAAGCTGAAGCTCGGCATCGAGCGCGCCTGCCAGAAGCGTCCCGTGGATGCGGACGATATTGCGAATGAGATCGAGTCGGATCTGCAGAACGCGATCGTGACGGAGATCAGCTCAAAGCAGATCGGCGAGATGGTGCTTGCCAAGCTTCGTGAGCGGGACATCGTTTCCTACATCCGCTTTGCCTCGGTGTACCGTGAGTTCAGAGACATTGATTCCTTTATGCAGGAGATCCGTCGGCTGAACAAAAAAAGCAATAAAGAAAAGTGAGAATGCAAAAGTGATGAAGAGCATGACCGCCTTTGGCCGCGCCGTGGTCGAGGGCGAAGCAAGAACCGTTACGGTGGAAATCAAAAGTGTAAATTCGCGCTTTTTTGATGCGAGCGTAAAGCTGCCGCGCACCTATCTCTTCCTCGAAGAGAGGATCAAGGGGCACGTGCAGAAAAAAGGCATCCTTCGCGGCAAGGTGGATATCTTCGTCAGCGTGGAGGAAAAAAGCCGTGAGGACGGTGCCATGGCCTTGGATGAGGGCGTTCTTTCCTCCTATCTTGAATGCCTGTACCGCCTGCGGGATGAGTATAAGCTCAGAGATGATATTACCGTCATGAGCGTGGCACGGCAGTCGGACATCTTCCGCCGTGAGCGTGCCGCCGAGGATCTGGATAAGGCTTGGGAATGGCTTTGTCCCGTATTGGATGCGGCGCTCGTTGACTTTGTATCCATGCGTGAGAGCGAGGGCGCGCGCATTGCCGCCGATATCCTTGCAAAGCTTGAGGGCGTAAAGACGCTCGTGTCCGAGATCGAGGAGATTTCGAAAAAGGATACCGTTGGTTATCGGGATAAGCTGGAGAGCCGCATTCGCGCCATTCTCGGAGAGGCCGAGGTGGCGGTGGATGAAAACCGCCTGCTCACCGAGTGTGCCATCTGGGCGGATAAGGTCGCGATCGACGAGGAGCTCGTCCGTCTGCGCTCGCATTTTGATGCCTTCGTGCAGATCGCGGCGCTTCCCGAGCCGTCGGGAAGAAAGCTGGATTTTTTGATGCAGGAGCTCAATCGAGAGACCAACACCATCGGCTCGAAGGCAAACAACGCCGCCATTGCCCGTCTCGTCGTCAATATCAAGGGCGAGCTGGAGAAGATGCGCGAGCAGATCCAGAATATCGAATAAGCGGAGGCAGAATATGAAATTTATCAACGTTGGCTTTGGCAATATGGTGTCCGCAAGCCGCATCGTTGCGATCGCAAGCCCGGACAGCGCGCCCATCAAGCGCCTGATCTCGGATGCAAAGGATGACAACCGTATTATAGACGTGTCCTGCGGTCGCCGCACCCGCGCGATCATCATCACCGATTCCGAGCACGTGATCCTCTCCGCCATTGCGGCCGAAACGATCACAAACCGTCTGTCCTCCGATGAGAGTGACGCGGAAAACGAAGAAGAATAAAACGAAATGGAGATATATAAGCTATGATGTACCCTACGATCGAAGAGCTCACCAAGGGCAAGTTCAACCGCTACGAGCTGGTGGTTGGCGTTGCGAAATGTGCCCGCATTGTAACGGATGAATACGTTGCTATGCGCAACAAGGCGCAGAAGAGGATCGATAACCGCGAGACGGATAAATCGCTCTTCTCTCAGATCGATCCCGAATACAGAGACCAGAAGGCCGTTCGCATCGCGATCAGCAAGATGGTTGAGGGACGCTTTGAAATGGCGCGCGAGGAGGAAAACTAAAATACGTCAGAAGGGGGAACGACGATGTTTGTAAAGGTATATATCCTGGATGCGCCTTATGCCATCGATCGCCCGTTTGACTATTTGTGCCCGTCGGCTCTTTCCGGGCAGATCCATAGCGGCTCGCTCGTCACCGTTCCCTTCGGTATGCAGAACCGTCTGCGCCGCGCCGTGGCAGTTGAGCTTTGCGAGCAAAGTGAAAATACGAAGGTGAAGCCCGTGCATGCGGTTTTGGACGACCGCTTTTCTCTCTCGGAGGAAATGCTCGGGCTATGCCTGTTTTTAAAGGAATACACGCTCTGCACCTTCGGCGAGGCCGTGAAAACGGTCCTGCCTCCGGGCGCGCTCTCGGAGGCGCCGAACATCCGTATCAGGAAGCTTTACCGTCTGGCAAAGCCAAGAGAGGAGATCGCGGCGCTTCTTGCGGGCAAGAGCCTGCGAAGCGAGGGGCAGAAAACGGTGCTCCGCTTCCTTCTCGATATTGAGGAGGCAGACAGCATCCTTCTTCGTGAGCAGCCGGGCGTAACGCTTTCACACATCGGTGCTTTGATAGAGAAGGGACTTCTCGTTTTTGTCGAGGAGGAGGAATACCGCAACCCTTATGCGCGCTTTGGCACGCAGGGAGACCGAAGCCCTATCTGCCTCAGCGAGGCGCAGAGCCGCGCCTACGGGGAGATCGAGCGGCTTCTTCTTTTGGACGAGCCGAAGGCCGCGCTTTTGTACGGCATTACGGGAAGCGGAAAAACGCAGGTGATCATGAAGGCCATCGATCGCACGATGGAGGAGGGGAAGAGCGTGATCATGCTCGTCCCCGAGATCGCCTTAACGCCCCAGACCGTTCATATTTTTTGTACAAGATACGGCGGCCGCGTGGCCGTCATTCATTCCTCGCTCTCGCAAGGGGAGCGGCTGGATGCCTTTCGCCGTATTCGCGGCGGTGAGGTGGATCTCGTGATCGGCACGCGCTCCGCGATCTTTGCGCCCCTGCCGAACCTTGGCATGATCGTGATCGACGAGGAGCACGAGCATACCTATAAATCCGAGAGCGATCCGAAATACCACGCAAGAGACGTTGCCGCCTACCGTTGCGGCAAAACGAATGCGCTTATGCTTCTCGCATCGGCCACGCCGTCGATCGAGAGCTTTTATAAGGCTAAGAACGGAAAATACACCCTCGTGCCTCTGCGCGAGCGCTATGGCGGCGCAAAGCTGCCAACGGCGGTCATCGTGGATATGCGCGAGGAGCTGCGGCTCGGCAACACCTCTCCGATCAGCGAGAGATTGCTCGGCGCGCTGAAAACGGTCTATGACCGGGAGCAGCAGGCCATTCTGTTCTTGAACCGTCGCGGCTATCACAGTCAGATCAGCTGCAAAAAATGCGGCGAGGTTCTCACCTGCCCGCGTTGCTCCGTTTCGCTCACGCATCATGCAGGGCGCGGCGGCAATAAGCTGCTCTGTCATCTTTGCGGGCATACGGAGCCGCCGCCCAAAGTCTGCCCCTCCTGCGGAAGTGACGAGCTTTCCTTCCTCGGGTACGGCACGCAGCGCGTGGAGGGCGACCTTTCCCGCTTCCTTCCCGATATGCCCGTGATGCGCATGGATGCGGACACCACGGGACAAAAGCTTGCCTATGACCGTATGCTTGAGGACTTCAGAGCGGGGAAGGCAGATATCCTTCTCGGCACGCAGATGGTGACCAAGGGGCATGATTTTCCGCGCGTTACGCTTGTGGGCGTGGTGCTTGCGGATACCTCGCTCTACGTCAGTGACTTCCGCGCCTCCGAGCGCACCTTCTCGCTTCTCACGCAGGTGATCGGCCGCGCAGGCCGTGCCGGTGAGGAGGGGATCGCCGTGATCCAGACCTATAGCCCCTCGCACGAGATCATCCGTCTTGCCTGCAAGCAGGATTACGATCGGTTTTATGAGGGCGAGATCGCCCTGCGCCGTGAGCTTTCCTATCCGCCCTTTTGCGATATGGTGCAGCTCACTCTCACGGGCGAAAATGAAGCGGTGCTTCTCGGCAGCGGCAAGGCACTCACGGACAGCATCGGAAAAATGCTTTCGGGCACGTATTCCGACCTGCCGATGACGGTGTTTGGCCCCTTCGAGGCGCAGGTGTATAAGTTGAATGAAAAATACCGCTTGCGCATGGTCATAAAATGCCGCTTGCATGCGCGCGTGCGCTCGTTTTTCAGAGATCTTCTCTCGGAATATGCGCAAAAAAGAGACGTTTCTCTCTCGATCGACCTCAATCCGTTGAGCATTTGAGAGACACAGATATAAAAAATGTATAAATTCAGGAGTTTATTATGGCAGTATTAAAGATAGTTGAGGTAGGAGATCCCCTGCTTCGTAAGGTCAGCCGCCCGGTGGATGCGATCACGCCCCGCGTGCTCACGCTTCTTGACGATATGGTGGAAACCATGCGTAAGCATGACGGCTGCGGTCTTGCGGCCGTGCAGGTCGGCGTGCTTCGCCGCATTGTCGTGATTGAAACCGAGCCCGGCACGGTGCACGAGCTGATCAATCCCAAGATCGTGGCCTACGCAGGCCATCAGGAGGAGGCGGAGGGCTGCCTTTCCATTCCCGGCAAGGCGGGCATCACAAGCCGCCCCGCCGCGGTGACCGTGCGCGCCCTGAACCGAAAGGGCGAGGAGATCGAGCTTCGCGGAACGGAGCTTCTGGCAAGAGCCATCTGCCACGAGTGCGATCATTTGGACGGAAAGCTTTTCACGGACGTGCAGATCCGCCCCTTGAAGGACGAGGATAACTGATATGCGCATCGTTTTTATGGGAACGCCCGAGATCGCGGCTACCTGCCTTGCCTCGCTGCTTGCGGGCGGGCATGAGATCGCCGCGGCGATCACGGGAGAGGACAAGCCCCGCGGCCGTAAAATGATCCTGACGCCCACGGCGGTAAAA
The DNA here is from genome assembly GCA_017938205.1 of Clostridia bacterium. Taxonomy (GTDB): domain Bacteria; phylum Bacillota; class Clostridia; order Oscillospirales; family CAG-272; genus UBA1740. The sequence continues at coordinate 25,041 of JAGBCA010000033.1, read as the reverse complement.
GCGCTTGCTTTGGAGCGCGGTATTCCCGTTTATACGCCGAAAACCCTGCGTGACGAGGCGTTTTTATCCCTTCTTGCAGAGCTTGCGCCCGAGGTGATCGTGGTTGTTGCGTACGGAAAGATCCTGCCCGAGGCCGTGCTTCGCTTCCCGAAATACGGGTGTATCAACGTCCACGTATCTCTGTTGCCGAAATATCGCGGTGCCGCTCCGATGCAGCGCGCGGTGATGAACGGAGAAAAGGAAACGGGCGTCACGCTCATGCAGATGGATGCGGGCCTCGATACGGGCGATATTTTAATGCAGTCTGCCTTTCCGATCGGCGCCGAGGATACCTTTGAGACGGTGTACGACACCTCTGCCGCGCTGGGCGGCGAGATGCTTTGCCGTCTGCTCCCCTTGCTGGAAAAGGGCGAGGTGACCCCCGTGAAGCAGGACGATTCGCTCGCTACCTATGCGAAAAAGATCGAAAAAGCCGATTGCCGCATGGATTTTAACAAAACCGCATCGGAGCTCTGCGCCTTGATCCGCGGTGTCAATCCCATTCCCATGGCGTTTTGTATGCAGGGTGAGCGTATGCTCAAGATCCTGCGTGCCGTTCCCACAGAGGGGAAGGGCGCACCCGGAGAGGTGCTTTCGCTCTCGGAGTCGGGGGAGGGAAGCATTACCGTTGCCTGCGGCGGCGGCGCGGTTTCCATTACCCATCTGATCCCCGAGGGAAAGGGGCGTATGACGGCGGCGGATTATATCCGCGGTCGAAAAATTCAAAAAGGAGAGGTTCTTTCCTGATGGAATACGTATTATATTTTCTTTTCATCCTTGCTTTTTTACTTGCTGCCGTTGCGCAGGTACGTGTTTCGCTGGCGTTTCGCCGTTATTCGCGCGTTGCCCTGGCTTCGGGACGCCGCGCAGAGGAGATCGCGCTTGAAATGATGCACAGCGCGGGAATATATGACGTGCGCGTGGAGCGCATCCGTGGGCATCTGACCGATCATTACGATCCTGCCGCACGCGTGCTTCGCTTGTCCGAGGGCGTGTATGGCGAGAGAACGGCCGCCGCCATCGGCGTTGCGGCGCACGAGGCAGGCCACGCCATTCAGCACGCGACCGCGTATGCACCCCTGAGGTTTCGTACGCGCCTCGTTCCCTTGGCGAATTTCGCATCCCACACCTCGTGGATCCTGATTTTGATCGGCTCGCTGATCATGGGCTTCGTTGGCCTTTTCGGCGGTCTTGGCTATTATCTGATGCTGGCGGGTGTCGGCCTTTTTTCGGTCACCACGCTTTTTCAGCTGGCAACCCTCCCCTGCGAGTTTGATGCCTCGCGCCGTGCGCTTTGCGCGATGGAGGGGATGGGATATTTTTCGTCCCGCGAGATCTCGGATTCAAAAAAGGTGCTCTCCGCCGCCGCAATGACCTACGTGGCAAGCCTTTTGGTTTCCATTCTTCAGCTGCTGCGCTTGCTCGCCATGTTACATAGGAATAGCCGATGAATGCACGTGAGATCGCCGTCAAACTCCTCCGTTCTTACGAGGAAAATGATGCATATGTAAACCTTTCTTTGAATTCTCCCGTTTTTTCCTCTCTTTCCGAAGCAGATCGCTCGTTTGTAACGGCGCTTCTCTATACCACGGTGGAGAGAAGGATCACGATCGACTATTATATCAGCGCACTCGCGAAGCGCCCCGTGGCCGATATATCCCCCAAGGCGCTCTCGCTCCTTCGCATCGGTCTTGCCCAGCTTCTTTATATGGATGGCGTTCCCGATTACGCTGCCGTCAGCGAAACGGTTGCACTTGCAAAGGGCGCGGGAGAGCGCGGCTTTGTCAACGGCGTGCTTCGCACCGCCCTGCGCGAAAAAGAAAGCCTGCCTCTGCCGCCGCGCGAAAAAAATCCTGCGCGCTATTTCAGCGTGCGATACAGCGTGCCGCTTGTGCTCGCGAAATATTTGCTTTCGCTCCTTGGCGAAGGGGAATCGGAGCGCTTGCTTGCCGCGTTTCTTACGCATCCTGCGCTTACCCTCGCGGTGAATACCTGCCGTATCTCGCGTGAGAATTTTCTCACCGCACTTTCCGAAGCGGGCATCCACGCAGAGAAAACCGCGTATTCTCCCTTTGGTGTCCGTATCCCTTCTCCCATCGCGGTCACGAAGCTTCCGGGCTATGCCGAGGGATGGTTTTTCGTGCAGGACGAGGCAAGTCAGCTTTCCGCCCTCGCCCTTGCGCCCACGGCGGGAGCAAGAGTGGTGGATACCTGTGCCGCTCCGGGCGGCAAGAGCCTGCTTTGTGCGATCCTGATGGAGGATCGCGGCGAGGTTCTTTCCTTGGATCTGCATGAGTCAAAGCTTCCTCTCATCCGAGAGAGCGCGGTGCGCCTCGGTCTTTCTTGCCTCCGTGCCGAGCCGCAGGATGCCACCGAGGCAAGAGCGGAGGAGCGCGAAGCGTTTCCCTTCGTTCTTTGCGACGTTCCCTGCTCGGGGCTCGGCGTTTTGTGGAAAAAACCGGATCTTCGCTATCGCGTGATGGAGGGCAGAGAAGCACTCCCCGCGCTCCAAGAAAAGATCCTTTGCGAGAGCGCGTCCTACGTTGCCAAGGGCGGAACGCTCGTTTATTCCACCTGCACGCTGCGTCCCGAGGAAAATGCCGAGGTCGTCAGCGCCTTTCTTGCCGAGCATCCGGATTTTTCTCTCGTTCCCTTCGCATTCGGCGAGCTCTCTGCGGAAAACGGAATGCTGACCACCTATCCCCATATCCATGGAATGGATGGCTTCTTCGTCGCAAAAATGCGGCGTGACGGATAAAACGAAAAAGGACTACTTATGATTGATTTGTACGCTATGACCGAGGAGGAGCTTTCGGCCTTCCTTGCGTCGCTTGGAGAGCCGCGCTTCCGAGCAAAGCAGATCCTTGCTTGGCTGAAAACGGGTGCGCCTCTTTCGGAGATGACCAATCTGCCGAAATCCCTGCGGGAAAAGCTTGCCGCGCAGTGCACGGATACGCTCCCAAAGGTCGAAAAAAAGCTCGTCTCAAAAATTGACGGTACGGTAAAATATCTTTTTTCCCTATATGACGGCCAGTGCGTTGAGAGCGTTTTGATGCGGTATAAGCACGGAAATACGCTTTGCATCTCCAGCCAGGTCGGCTGTCGGATGGGATGCCGCTTCTGCGCCTCCACCATCGGAGGCCGCGTACGCGACCTTCTGCCCTCTGAGCTTCTCGGGCAGGTGATCGCCGCCGAAAAGGATAGCGCAGAGCGCATCTCCAACATCGTGATGATGGGTATCGGAGAGCCTCTCGATAACTACGATAACGTTATCCGCTTCTTGCATCTTGTCAACGATAAAAACAGCCTGAATATAGGCTATCGCCATATCTCGCTTTCCACCTGTGGCGTTGTGCCGGGGATCCGCCGCCTCGCAGAAGAGGCGTTTCCCATCACACTCTCGATCTCTCTGCACGCATCGGATAACGAAACGCGCAGTGCTCTGATGCCGGTCAACAATAAATGGCCGATCGAGGAGCTGCTCGCTGCCTGCGTGGAGTATTATAAAGCCACGCGCCGCCGCATTTCCTTTGAATACACCCTGATTGCAGGGAAAAACGATACCGAGGAGGGTGCAAGAGCACTCGCCGCGCTTCTGAAAAACGCCTTTCGCGGCACGGATGCACCCTTGCACGTCAATCTCATCCGCGTAAACGCCGTAGAGGAAACGGGAATGCGCGCGGGCAGTATTGAGGGTGCCAACCGATTTGCAGACATTTTGAATTCGCTCGGTGTGGTGGCAACGGTGCGCCGCCGCCTCGGCAGTGACGTAAACGCCGCCTGCGGCCAGCTGCGCCGCGCTTCGGGAGGTAAAGCCCATGAGAATTAAAAAAACGGGCAAGGTAGTGAAGGGGCTTGGCGGACTTTTTGAGACCCGCGTGATCGGGCAGGACGGCGAGGTCTGCCGCTATGCCTGCCGCGCCAAGGGCATTCTTCACAGAGGGGATGCCAAGGTTCTGGTGGGAGACAACGTGCTTCTCTCGATCGATGAATCTCTTCCCGATGATATCGTTCTTTCCGAGATCCTGCCAAGAGGCAACGCGCTCATTCGCCCGCCGATGGCAAATCTTGATATCCTCTGTATGGTGGTGGCATCTGCAAAGCCCGCTCCCGTTCTTGAAACGGTGGATAAACTGCTTGCGATCGCAGAGCATCACGGCATAGAGCCCGTGCTGATCTTCACGAAAACGGATATCGATCCCGAAAATGCAGAGCGCCTCGCCTCCCTTTATCGCGGCGCAGGCTTCACCGTGTTTGCGGTCTCCTCGCATCTTGGCGAGGGTGTGGATGCCGTTCGTGCGTATCTTCTTGAAAATCTGAAGGATGGAAAGACTGCCGCCTTTGCAGGCGCATCGGGCGTGGGAAAATCCACGCTCGTCAACCGTATATTTCCGCATCTTGCGCTTGCCACCGCCGAGATCTCCGAAAAGATCGAGCGCGGTAAGCACACCACGCGCCACGTGGAGCTCTTCGAGATCGGAGAGGGAAGTGCGGCGGGCTTCCTTGCAGACACACCGGGCTTTTCGCTTCTGGATTTTGAGCGCTTTGATTTCTTCTCGCTCGCGGATCTGGAATCCACCTTCCGTGATTTTGCCCCTTACCTTGGCGGATGTCGCTATTCGGATTGCGCCCATATCGGTGAGGGAGCGGCGGAATGTGCCGTGGCACGTGCTGCGGAGGAGGGAAAGCTTTCGCCCTCCCGCCTTGCCTCGTACCGATCCATTTACCGTGTTTTAAAAAATAAAAATGAATATAAATAAAATATAAAAAAGGAGTAAAACAATGAAAAAAATTCTCTCTCTTATCCTCTGTGCGGCTCTTCTCTGCGCCTGCACCCTCACCCTTGCCTCCTGCGGCACCTCTCTTGAGGGCACGTACGAGGGCGCCTTTGTCACCGATGAAGAGGATATCCTCACCATCACCTTCGGCAAGGACAACGCCGTAACGCTTTCGCTTTCTGTTGCAGGCGGCGAAAGAACGGATACCGCAACGGGCACGTATAAGCTGACCGCCGAGGAGGATCACGGCCACGAGGTTATGACCTTTGATATCAAGGGCGATAAAATCGGTCTTCTTTCCTTCCTGCAAAACACGGAATACACCTATTCTATCGATAAAGTGGACGGAAAGAAGCAGCTGTCTCTTTCCGCGCACAGCTCGTATGGTGAAAATATGGTTCTCACCGAGGTGAAGGAATAGATCCGCCATTATAAGATCCTGTCATAAAAAAGGTCGGCAGCAGAAAGGCGTATGCCTCTTGCGTGCCGACCTTTTTTGTGTAAAACGAGCAGAAATTGCCTGCTTTTTTGTACATCTTTATTTCGAAAAAAGCCTTGACATTAAAGAGAAAACATGGCATAATATTATATAGAGGTAATACTCAAAAACAAATCAACAAAAGGAGAAAAAAACATGAAAAAGATTTTGAGTCTCGTCCTGGCCGTAGTTCTTCTTTGCGGCTGCGTATTCACCCTTGCTTCTTGTGGCAACAATCCCTCCGGTACTTACGTTGGTGAGATCGATATGGGCTTTGCGAAGGCAACTGCCACCTATGAATTCAGCGGCAAGAACTTCACTCTGACCTATTCGGGCAACCTTGGTTCGCTTTCTACGTCGTTGGATCCTCAGGAGGGAACCTTCGAGGTAATCGAGCTTGACGATGGAACGCTTCAGATCACCTTCACCGTTGAAGTTGATGGCGAGCTTGAAACGTCGGATCCTGTAAAGTTTGTAAAGGCTGACGATTATATCGAGATTGCCGGTATTAAGTTCACCAAGAAGGATAAATAATCTTTTCCATAATAAAAAAGGACGGAATTTCCGTCCTTTTTTATTCGCTGATTTTTTATCGAATGTTGCTTTCGATCGGCACATCTTCTTCGACACCACTCTCTTCCGCTTCAACGATGATCGGAGCATCCTTTTTCTTTCTTTTGAAAAAGGAAAGCCTTTTTTTGACTCTCGCGCCGAAGGCGCCGGCTTTTTCAGCCGCACGGTCGGAAAAGGAGGAAAGCTCCCCCTTCACGCGATGGTAGGTATCCGCACCGCTTTGTACCTTGTCAAGAACCGAACGGATCAGCTCCGTATCCGCAAGCGCCGCCGCAAGAAGCTCCTCAAAATACCGCCTCGAAAGGAAACCAACAAGCTCGCCTATCATCTGGATCAAAAGAGCGAGAATGGCAAGAATGAATAAAATAAGCGATAAGGGAGAAACGGTTTGCGGTGCAGTATAAAAGCTGTGCAAGGCAAGACAAACTGCAACCAAATGCACACAATACTTTGCATATCGTATAACAATACGGATCTGACGGCGCATTTTGATCGGCTTAATTCCGCTTATGCTTTCCGTGCAAAGGAAAAATATCAGAGCCGCCGCGGTAAGTGCAAGAAGCACGCTGTAAACGATCGGATGGCCGAGCGAGAGCGCAAGCGCGCTCACGTAATAGAGAACGAAGAAGCTCTGCGTGATCAGCGTTGCAAGATATGCAAAGGCGCGGGCATCCGTCTCGCATTTTTTTAGGATCAGTATCGTTCTGTCGAACATAGAAAACCTCCGTGAGGGTGGAAAACGGCCATCTTAACCGAAGAGAATACGCTCCGCCTCGGCACAGATCGCGTGGTATGCGGGCAGGTGCAGCTGCTGCACCTTGTAGGTCTCGGTTTCGGGCACGCAGAGCGTAATGTCCGCAATTTTCTTCATTTCGCCGCCGCTCTCACCGGTCATCGCCACGGTGGTGAGTCCCATCGCCTTTGCTACCTTCAGCGCGGCAACCACGTTTTTTGCGTTGCCTGAGGTGGAAAGACCGAGCACTACGTCTCCCTTCTGCCCAAGTGCATATACGCTCTGCGCGAAGGTCAGCATAGGATCCACGTCATTGGAAAACGCGGTGGAAAGCGCAGAAAGCGAGGGAAGCGGAACTGCACCAATGCCTCTTTGAAGCTTTGCGCGAATATCTCCGTCCAGCATCGGAAGCTCGTCCCCGATCGGGCGTTTAGAGAGAAATCCCTTAAGAAGCTCGCCGCTGATATGCTCGCAGTCCGAGGCACTGCCGCCATTGCCGCAGAGGAGGAGCTTGCCGCCTGCGCGGTGCATCGTAACGATTGCGGAAACAATCTGCTCCATGGCCGCGCGGCAGGGAGCAAGCGCGGGATTTTCATTTATAATTTTTTCGATCTGATTCATTGTTTCTTAGTCCTTTCTAAAGTATACATAGCCACGGCAAGTGCCGCCATATCGCCGATGCTTTCCGTCAGCGCAGGCACGTCCAGGGTAACGTGCGCCATCGTGAAGGGATGCACCTCTCTTCGCATCACGCGAAGCGCCCCCTCCTCGAGAAGATCACGGCATCTCTCAAAAACACTGCCGATGAGAATTTTTTCGGGGTTTAATAGATCGCAAAGGATCGAAAGCCCTTGCCCAAGCTTTTCTGCACAAATATCGAAAACCTCTTTCGCGCAAGAGTCGCCTGTCCTCGCGGCCGCTGCCATCTCCGCCACGGTAAAGGCGGAAGGATCCTTGTCTTTAATAAAGGTAGGCTTTTCGCCGCGCTGAAGATATTCTCTTGCCTTGCCTCTTCCAAGCTCGTAAAGACCGCTGCCGGAGCAAAAGCCCTCAAAGGAGCCACATTTTCCGTAGCCCGAGGGGCCGAAATCGGATAGGCGCATATGCCCAACCTCGCCGGCCATGCCACAGCTTCCGCTGTAAAGCGCGCCGTTCAGTATCAGCCCTGCACCAAGCCCCGTGCCGAAGGTCATGAAAACGAGGTTTTCACAGCCCTTTCCTGCGCCGAATTGCCATTCCGCAAGTGCACCCGCATTGGCATCGTTGCAGATCGCACAGGGAACGCCGAAGCGCTCCTTCAGCATGGAAACGATGGGGATATTATCCCAGCCCGGAAGGTTCGGTGGCGATAGGATCACGCCCTCCTTTTCATCCAAAGGGCCGCCGCAGCTGATGCCGATGGCAGAGACCTCGGGCGAAAAAAGTTTTTCTGCCGCCGCAAAGATATTTTCCAGCGTTTCCTTACAGGTCGTGGTGGCGAAGCGCTCCTTTTTAAGCACCCTTCCGTTTTCATCACCAACAACAACGGCGCATTTTGTGCCGCCGATATCAATGCCCATCAGCATAAAGTCGATCCTCCGAATTTCCTTGCGTGCCGTACGATCTTTCCTCGCACGCACAAAAAAACATGAAAGTATTATATCATATTCGAAGCGAAAAATCAAGAGCTATTTCACGGTCCGAGCTTTTCGCAATTTTGAACATTTTTGCAACAAATAAATATATCATTCTCATAATAATATCAAAAAAGTCCAAATGAAAGCAAAAAACAGCCCTTGCAAACATAGAAAAAGTGTTATATAATTATGGTGTAAAGAAAAAATAAGAGGTGCTTTGCTATGAAAAAAACGCTTGCATATCTTGGCGGTGAGCCCGTCATCACCGAAAAAGCCCCTGCGGAGCTCTTCCGCTGGCCGATCATCACCGAGGAGGATGAGGCCGCCGCGCTGGAGGTCATTCGAAGCAACGCCTTCTCCGGCATTGATATTACCGAAAAATTTCAGGATGAATTTGCCGCCTGGATCGGCACGAAATATGCCGTTTGCTTCTGTAACGGAACACTCTCGCTTGCCGCCGCAATGTTTTCGATCGGCCTTGGCGCGGGTGACGAGATCATCTGCCCGACGAAAACCTATTGGGGAAGCATTGCGCAAACGGTGACCTTCGGTGCAACGCCTGTTTTCTGCAATATCAACGATATGCTCTCGATGGATCCTTCGGATATTGAGCGCTGCATCACCGAGAAAACGAAGGCGCTGATGGTCGTGCATTACCTTGCATATCCTGCGGATATGGATGCCATTATGGCCATTGCGAAAAAGCATGATCTGAAGGTGATCGAGGACGTTTCGCACGCGCAGGGCGGCCTCTATAAGGGCAAGCGCCTCGGCACGTTCGGAGACGTGGCCGCTATGTCCCTGATGAGCGGAAAATCCTTTGCCGCAGGCGAGCTCGGTATTCTCGTAACCGATGATCGCGTTTGCTATGAGCGTGCACTTGCCTATGCGCACTATGAAAGAAATAATAAGAATTATATCACCGAATCCACCGATCTTCATCCGTATTCGGGCATTGCGCTCGGCGGCGTGAAGGGAAGAGCCAATCAGCTTTGCTCCGCAATGGCGAGAGTGCAGCTCAAGTATTATGACGAGCGTTGCAAAAAGATCCGCGAGGCAATGAACTATTTCTGGGATCTTTTGGAGGGGGTTCCCGGCATCCGTGCCATCCGCGTCGATGAGTCCACCGGCTCGAATATGGGAGGCTGGTATTGCCCGCACGGTGCGTATTACCCCGAGGAGCTTGGCGGACTTTCGGTTGGAAAATTCTGTGAGGCGGTGCGTGCCGAGATTGGCGGCGACACCTGCTGGGAGGGCGGAAATTACTGCTTGCATACGCACGAGGCCTTCCATACCTTTGATTTCAACCATATCGGAAAGCCCACGCGTATGGCATATAGCGACCGCGATATGGTAGCCGAGGATGCGTTTTGCCGCCCCTCGCTCGAAAAGTATTGCTTCTCCATTCCGTGGTTCAAGCATATGGATAAGGAATGGATCGAGAAATATGCCGCGGCCTATCGCAAGGTTGCACAAAACTATAAGGATCTGCTTCCGTTGGATGATGATCCGTCCGACAATGCGCGCGGCCGCTGGTACGGAACGAGCAATCAGTAAAAATACAAGATAGGAGGAGCGAAAGTGAACCGAAACGAAAAGCCCGAATACGAGCGCATCTTCGGCGCGGGGACGCGCTCTCCCTTCGTTTTTCAACCAAACAAAACATTTAGTGCTTCGGAGCGTGTGCATCTGCGCTTTCACGAGGAAATGGAGATCAAATACATACGGTCAGGAACGCTCTCGGTCAATCTCGGCTCGCAGATCATTGTGGCCGAGGCGGGGGATCTTGTGATCGTCAATCCGTATGAATACCATTCCAACCTCGTGGAGGAGGGTGTCGCGGTATACGATATGCTTTGCGTTGACGTTTCCGAATCTTATCTGGGTGGCCTGCTTTCGGAGTTTTTCCACCCCTACCGAGAGGGAAAATTCCGTTTTAAGAATCTGATCCGTGATGAGAGCGTCATTCGCCTTACGCTTGATTTGTTTTCCTCTCTTCCCGATGCGGATCGGCTTCTCTCGGCCATCGGCCGCTTCGTTCTTCTCTTCGATGCGCTTTCGCCCTATAGGGAGCAGCCCACCTTCGTGGGAATGAAGAGCTTTTCGCGACGCCAACGGGAATTTGTATATACGGTATTTTCTTATATCCACGAGCATTATGCCGAAACCATCCGCCTCTCGGAGCTGGCGGGCAAATGCTTTATGACCGAGGCGCATTTTTCCCGCACCTTCAAGGATTTGATGGGCGAGCCGCCGGTTTCCTACATCAATCGGTATCGGATCAACAAGGCAACGGCGCTTCTGTCCACGACGGCTCTGTCGCTGAAGGAGATCGCCGTGCGTGTTGGATTTTCGGATGAGGCGTATTTCAGCCGTGCATTTAAAAAATACAAAGGGGAATCCCCAACGGTCTACGTCAAGACCCAACGGGAGCAATGAGATATGGATAAGAAGATTTCTATCGGCGTGATCGGCTGCGGCGCAGTTGCGGACTTTCACGCAGTAAGCATTCTTGCCGCCGAAAACGCAATGCTTGCAGGCTTTGCCGACGTGCGCAAGGAAAGCGCAGAGGCCTTTGCTAAGAAATACGGCGCGAAGGTCTTTGATAGCGTGGAGCAAATGCTTGCCTCTCCCTTGGTGGATGCGGTCTGCATCTGTACGCCCAGCGGCTTTCACGCCAATACCGCTCTTGCCGCACTTTCTGCGGGAAAGCATATCCTCGTGGAAAAGCCCCTCGCCGTCACGGTGGAGGACTGTGACCGTGTGATCGCTCTCGCAAAGGAAAAGGGGCTGACGGCGGGCGTGATCTCTCAGTTCCGCTTCAGCGCATCGGTGCAGCATCTGCGATCGATGCTGAAGGATGGCCGCCTCGGTCAGCTGATCACGGGCGAGCTTCTGATGAAATATTACCGCTCGCAGGAATACTATGATTCCTCCTCCTGGCGCGGCACATGGGCGCTGGATGGCGGCTCGCTGATGAACCAGGGCATTCACGGCGTGGATGCTATGCTCTATCTTCTCGGTCCTGCCGAAAGCGTTTGCGGCTATATGGATACGAAAACACACGTGATAGAGGCAGAGGATACCGCCGTTGCCGCCGTGAAATTCAAGTGCGGCGCGCTGGTCGTCATTCAAAGCACCACAAGTGCATATAAGGGCGCGCCCCGCCATATTTCCATCGTTGGTACGAAGGGAAGCGTGGTCATCACGGAGGACACCATTGAAAAATGCGACGTAGAGGGCTTTGCCTTTGAGCCGATCGCAGAGATCAATAAAGAAAAAAATCTCGGGCACTCAAGTCCTATGAGCATTTCCTGCGATGGGCATAAATTCCAGATCCGCGATTTTGCCGATGCGATCCTCACGGGAAGAGCGCCTGCCGTGCCTCTTACGGAGAGCCGCCGTGCCGTTGCCTTGATCCAAGGCGTATACGAAAGCGCAAGAACGGGAAAAAAGATCGTTCTTGAATAAAATGCAAACAATTGTTTTCAAAATATGGCAAAGGAGCAAGAAAAATGATTATAGATGCACACAATCATCCCGATTGGCATAAGCATGATTTTGAAAAATTTATTGCAAACATGGATGCGAACGGTATTGATAAGACATGGCTGCTTTCTTGGGAAACGCCGTACGGCGATTTTGATCCCGAGAGCGTACACGTGCTTCCGGGCGCGATCCTTGAGGGTGAGCGGGGCGTACCGATCCCGTTTGCACGCTGTCTTGAATATAAGCGCCGCGCTCCCGATCGCTTCGTGCTTGGCTACGGTCCGAATCCGCACCGTCCCGATGCGATCATGGCCCTTCGCTCCGCGATCGACCTCTACGATGTGCGCATCTGCGGTGAGATCAAATTCCGTATGCTTTACGATGATCCCGATTGCATCGATCTTTTTCGCTTCTGCGGCGAGGCGCATCTGCCCGTCACGCTCCATTTTGATTATCCTTCAGCTACCTTGACGGGGCGTAGCATACCGCGCAAACATTGGTGGTTCGGCGGTGATATGAACAACCTTGATCATCTTCTTTCTCTTTGTCCCGATACGGCCATTCTCGGTCACGCACCCGGCTTCTGGGCAAATATTTCGGGCGACGATCTCGGCCTCTGCAATGGGTATCCCAAGGGACCCGTGCTTCCCGGCGGCAGGATCGAAGCAATGCTCACAAAATATAAAAACCTTTACTGTGATATTTCCGCAGGCTCCGGCTGCAATGCGCTCTCCCGCGATCTTGACTATACCTATAAGCTGATCTGCCGTTTCCCTGACCGATTCCTCTATGCAAGAGATTATTTCGATAACGTCCATCAGGAATTGATCGAAAAGCTTTTCCTCCCTGCCGACGTCAAGGAGCTCGTATACCACGGAAATGCGGAACGCCTGACCGCAGGCGCATAAGCTCATGCTCGCAAAAGGAGAAAAACAATGAAAAAGCTCAAAAAAATTGACATGCACGTTCACGTGATCAGCGATACCGAGGGGGCGCTTTTGCGAAAAACGGGGGATACCTTCTGCACGCCCGCCGAGCTGCTTGAGATATACGAGAAAATCGGTGTAGAGCGCGGCGTGATCTTAACGGCTATGTCACCCGAATGCGCAGATGAGAGAAACACGAACAGAGAGATCTATCAAATCGTGAAAAACGATCCTTCGCATTTTTCCTGGTTCTGCGGCATTGATCCGAGATTTTTTGAAAATTCGGATCAAACCGATTTTTCTTACATATTAAATCATTATAAATCGCTTGGCGCAAGGGGCGTGGCGGAGCTGACCTGCAACATGGCGCTAGACGATCCGCTTCTTATGAATCTTTTTGCGCACTGCGAAAAGTGCCAAATGCCCGTAACCATCCATATCGGCTCGCTTGGCGGCGATTACGGTGTGGTAGATGAGATGGGGCTTGTGCGCCTTGAGAAGATTTTGCAGACCTTCCCGAAGCTTCAGATCATTGGTCATTCACAGAGGTTTTGGTCGGAGATCGGTGCAGACGTCACGGAGGAAACCCGTGGCGGTTATCCCGAGGGAAAGGTAGCGCCTGGCGGCCGTGTTCCCGAGCTGCTGCGTAAATATAAAAATCTGACGGCGGATCTTTCTGCGGGATCGGGCTTTAACGCGCTTTTGCGCGATCCCGAATTTGCATATGGCTTCTTAGAGGAATTTGCGGATCAGCTTTATTTCGCAACGGACATTTGCTCCCCCGAAAACGCAAAGCATCCCATCCGCGTTGGCCTTTCCGCCTTCCTTGATGATGCAATGGAGCAGGGAAGGATCTCCTATGCAGCGTATGAGAAGATCTGCAGGGGAAACGCCGAAAAGCTTCTGGGCTTATAATTTCAAACCGAATAGAACACGGAGGTGAAATGCCTCCGTTTTCTATTTGCATATTTGCGCAAAAAAACAAATTATATGATCGAAAACACAAAACTTCATATTGACAATCTCGATATGTTTATGTAATAATAAGGTAACAAGCTTTTTTGGAGGCTCTTTTTATGAAAAAATTTTTAACCGATAGCTATGCAAAATGGGGAACAATCCCCGTGACCTATGGAGGCGCCTCGGAAAATACCCCCGCAATGGCCGAAAAGCTGCTTGCTCGTCTGCCTAAGGCCGATGGTGGCGCGAAGATCGTTTTTCTCCCGCTTTCGGAGAGTGCGATCGCGGCGGTGGAGAGCGTCTTCGGAAGCGTATATAAAAAGGATACGAACGAAGGCTTCGTTCTCGTGATAGAGAAGGAGCAGATCACGGTGTATGCCGATCTTCTCGGTGCGCAGCTTCGTGCCGTATACAGTCTTTTGGCACATAGCGCAGAGGGGCTTGTTGAGGGTATCGTCTATAGCTTTCCCTGCGTGGAGCATCGGAGCATTCGCTTCTACCTGCCCGCAAGAGAGGAGTTTTCCTTCTTCAAGGAGCTGATGGAGCTTCTTGCCGCTCTTGGTTATAATGCCGTGATCTTAGAGGTCGGCGCGGCAATGGAGCTTAAGCGCCATCCGGAGCTGAATGCCTATTGGCTGGAATATTCGAGGTCGATGAACGGACAGCGAAACAAGCGCTATCTTGCAAGTATGCTCAATCCGAGAATGCGAAACTCCACGCATACCTTCAATGCGAACGGCGAGGTCCTTTCGCAAAAGGAGGTGCGTGAGCTTGTGGACTACGGCCATTCTCTCGGCCTTGAAATGATCCCCGAGATTCCGAGTCTTTCGCACAGTGAGCATATCCTCGGCTGCTATCCCGAGCTTGCAGAGGATATGGCGGAAGAAGCCCCCACTTGCGCTTGTCCGCAAAACGAAAAGCTTTATGAGATCGTGTTCGATCTCTATGACGAGGCCATCGAGGTCTTTGATGCAAAAACGGTGCATATGGCGCACGATGAGTGGTGGGTATATTGTGTTTGCGACAAGTGCAAGGATAAGGATCCCGGCGAGTTGTTTGCGTATAATGTAAACAAATGTTATGAATATCTCAAATCAAAAGGCGTAAAAGGTGCAATTTGGGGCGATTCTCTGGTTGGTATTCAGGATCGCGTAACAGGTGAGGTGCATGGTGCATATCATAAGCCCGCATACACGCAGAAAACCGATAAGCGCTTTGAGCTGATGGGCAAGATGATTCCGCTTTATAAGCACGAATGGACCCCCGATATGTCGAAGCCATGGCCTGCGGATGCGATAGATTGCACGATGAAGGATCGCACGAAGTCCTTCACGCTCGTGAATCCCGAGATCCGCATCTGGAACTGGTATTACGGTGGCAACACCGAGATCAAGGATCCCTTCCTTTCCGACGGCCGCTACGCCGTGTACGGAAACTACGCCGCAATGCGCACCGCAAAATGGAAGGAGCGCGTGGCGGCAGGCATCCGCGGCTTCTCGATCTCCAACTGGCTGGAAAGCACCCGTGAGGAAACGATGCGCTGGGGCTCGATCGCAGATCTTGCATACGGCGCGATCCAGGCCTACGATCCCGCTTTTTCGGATGAGGATTTCAAGGAGAATTTCCTGCTCTCGGCCGATTGGCTCTATTGGTTCTACAATCGCGAAACGCTGGCAGGCGCGCACGTGGAGATCACGCATACCTTCACGGGCAAGCCCTTTGACAACGAGGATGCCGAGCCCGCGGGCGATCTTTCGCTTCTTGGCTACTATCACGTGATCTACGAAAACGGTGAGCGCGACACCGCCCCTGTGTATACGGACTATAATGTAGGCGTTCGTGATGCTGTGATCGCACACGCCGAAAATCCCCACAGCTACAATATGTATAAGGGTGTTGATAAGCACGTATGGCGCACGCTTTCCGCCGCCCGCATCCGTGAGCGTGAGGATGGCATTTACTATACCTTTGCGATCCCCGCAAGATCCTCAGTGAAGGAAGTGGTCTACGAGCCGATCAAGTCCGCGCTTTCCTTGAAGATCGCGGACGTTGTGATAAAAGAATAATAGAAAGTTGTAAATCCCCATGACAGAGAAAAGGCGCGCTCTGTTGTGGGGATTTTTTATGGTCAAAACGCACAAAAACCATTGATATATATAACAAAATCGCCATTTTTCTATTTACAAAAGAGGGCGGTTGTGTTATAGTGGTCATAAAGGATTTAAAATAATATTTTCTTTTATTAGGGAGGAAAATAAAATGGAAGTTATAGGAAAAAACATTGGCGCCGAAATTTTGAAGGACGTTCGCGCTCGCTGGAAAAAGGGCGAGCATCCTCGTCTCGTTCTCACCGCCGCCGATTTTGAAAGATTTAAGAAAAACCGAGAGGTTGGCGACTATAAAATCATGATCGACAACCTGCTCAAAAACGCCGATACGTTTCTGGATGAGCCGCTTTGCGAATATCTGATTCCCGACGGCGTGCGTCTGCTCAATATGTCGCATAAGGTGGAAAACCGAACCAAGCATCTTGCTATGGCGTACCGCATCACGGGTGAGAAGAAGTATGCCGACCGCGCGATCGCAGAGATCAAGGCGGCCTGCGAGTTCCCGGATTTCCATCCGCGCCATTTCCTTGATTGCGCGGTGCTTTGCAATGCCTTTGCCTACGTTTATGACCGTCTCTATGATGTGATTGACGAGGAGACCAAGGCTTTGATGCGTCACACCCTTTTCGAGAAGGGCTTTGCACGCGTGATGGAGGAATATAACAACGAGCCTGAGCATAAAAACTGCATCGAGCCTCAGCGTGGCTATCGTTGGTATCAGGATAAGCCGGGTGATAACTGGAAGTTTATCTGTAACGGCTCGCTTTCGCTGGCCGTCCTCGCTATCTTCGACGATGAGGAGTGTGATATGTATGAGCCCATCCTCACGCACGCCTTTGAGGATTCCTATCTCGCTGTCAGAGATTTCTATCATCCCGTAGACGGCTCGTATTCCGAGGGCCTTGGCTATTGGTCGTACGGTACGGGGTATCTCACCCAGCACGTGGATGCGCTTCTTTCCTGCGCAGGCCAAGATTACGGTATGACGGACTATATCGGTCTGAAAAAATCTCCCTATGCCGCGCTTTCCTTGTCTTCTCCGAACCTTGTTTCCTTCAATTTTGGTGACGGCGGTGCGGCAAAGATCAGCACGAACCTCTTCCCTTGGTATCAGAAGATCTTCGGCGACAAGGGACTTGCGGAGATTCGCAACAAAGAGATCCGCGCAGGCGGCGGCGCACTTGGCGACCTGAATTGGTATAAGGAGCAGGAGATTGAAACACTTGCCGAAATGCCGCTTTCCTTTGGCGGCGTTGGCTGTGATAACGCCTCCTTCCGTACCGACGTTTCCGAAAACGCATTCTATGCCGCCATCCACCTTGCGAAGAACAACGCGTACCACGGCCACAACGATATGGGAACCTTTGTGATGAACATTGGTGATAAGCGCTTCTTCTCGGATCTCGGCAATGATAACTATAACCTGAAGCCCTACCGCGACGCGTACCGCTTCCGCGCAGAGGGACACAATACGATCGTATTCAATCCCCAAACGGGTAAGGACAATGAAATGCAAGCCCCCTGTACCACCGCGCGCTTTGCGGATGGGGAAGAGAGCTTTGCCATCGGCGATATGTCTGCCGCCTTCCCGGGAAAAACCGTCGTTCGCGGCATGAAGATGCTCCGCGACAGCGGCAGCGTGATCTTGCAGGACGAGATCGAATGCAGTGCCGAGGACGTGATCCGCTGGTCTGCGCACACGCCTGCTTCGGTTTGCCTCTATGAAAGCGGTAAGGCCGCGATCTTAGATATTAACGGAACGAAAATGTACGTTGCGCTCCTCACGGACGGTACCTTCGGCGTTCGCGCCGCCGCCCCCGACGAGTATTCGCCCATTCCCGCGCCCGCTCCCTCCGCCTCCAATCCCGAGCCCCATCCCCAGGCTGAAAACAAAGGCGTGCAGAAGCTTGAGATCCACCTGAAGGGCAAAACGGGCCACCGTATTGCTGTGTGGTTCTATCCCTTGACGGACGGCAGAGAAGTGCCGACAGAAAAGCCTGCCGTAAAGCCTTTGGCTATTTGGTAATCACGCTTGTGCCGCGAACTATCGCGAATATAGAGTGTTTTATACGGAGGGTATATCCGTGGAATCTATAGGAAGAAAAATTTTAAACGCTGCCAAAACGCAGAATAAAAGCCATCCCCGCATTATTTTGACTGAGGCGGATTTTGCTCGTTTTCGCGAAAACCGCCACAGCGGTCTGTATGAGAAAATTATTGATCACATGATTGCCGAGGCGGATAAGGCGATGGATGCCCCGGTCAGTGAATACGTGATTCCGGACGGCGTTCGCCTTTTGGCTACCTCGCGCAGGGTAGAGGAGCGTATCCTGCACTGTGCCTTTGCTTACCATATCACGGGTGAGGAAAAATATGCCGCCCGTGCCGTGAAAGAAATGGAGGCGGCAGCCGCGTTCCCTGATTTTCATCCTCGCCATTTTTTGGATTGCGCCGAGCTTACCTTTGCCTTCGGCCTTTGCTACGACTGGCTTTTTGATTACCTTACCGCCGCGCAGAAGGTGCTGATTCTCGACTGCATCAAAAATCGTAGTTTTCCTGCTATTTTGGAAGAATACGATGATGAGCCCGAGCATAAAAACGTCCTTGATTCATACCACGGGTATAAGTGGTATAAGGATCAGCCGGGTGATAACTGGAAAATGGTCTGCAACGGCTCGTACGGCGCGGCCATTCTTGCCACCTTCGACGATATGGAATATGATCGGCTTGCGTATATTCTTACATGCGGATTTGAAGATACCTATAAGGCGGTGCGTAATTTCTATGCCGAGGATGACGGAACGTATTCCGAAGGCGTTGCCTATTGGTCGTACGCCACGCGCTTCCTTTCCTTCTATTCGATGGCTTTGCAAACGGCCACAGGATCGGATTTTGGGCTGACGGATTGGGATGGCGTCAAGCGTTCGCCCTATTTCCTTTTTGCTCTTTCCTCTCCCGATTTTATTGGATTTAACTTCGGTGATGCAGGCGCCGCCTCCGTCACGAGTCCTCTGCTTTCCTGGTGTGCGGGAAGATATAACGATCCCGCGCTCTACGCCGTCAGAAGAAAGGACATCGAGGCGGGAAATATCAATTATATTGATGCGCTCTATTTCCGTGACGTACCGGAGCTTTCGCTTACGAATATGCCGCTTTCCTTCGGCAAGGTCGGCGCGGATAACGCTACATTCCGCACGAATACAAGCGCGGATGCGATCTATGCCGCGATCCACTTCGCGAAGAACCATGCCTACCACGGACACAACGATATGGGAACTTTTGTTGTCAATATCGGTAATAAACGCTTCTTTTCCGACCTCGGTCAGGATAATTATAACTTTAAGCCGCATTACAACTGTTGCTACCGATACCGCGCCGAGGGACACAACGTGGTTGTCTTTAACCACTCCAAGGGCGAGGATCAGGAGCACACGGCGGATTGCCATATCCACCGCTTCTCGGGCGGCGAGGAAAGCTTTGCCATTGCCGATGTATCCGCGGCTTACCCCGGCCGTGAGGTCGTTCGCGGCATGAAGCTTGACCGTAAGGATGGAACTGTTCTTGTGCAGGATGAGATCCGCTGCAGTGGTGAGGACGAGATCCGCTGGTCGGCACATACATCTGCCTTTGCCAAAATTTTGGAGAGCGGCAAAGCTGTGATCCTTGATATTCAGGGAACGAAAATGTACGTTTCGCTTTTAACGGACGGTGTCTTTGAGCTTCGCCCCTCTGCGCCTGACGAATATTCGCCCGTGGTTGAGCCGGCCGCAAGCTCTTCTTCCTCTGTTCTGAAAGGACAGGCAGAGAATCCGGGCTGTAAGCTCGTCGTGGAGCTGAAGGGCAAAACGGCGTACCGCATTGCCGTTTGGATGGCTCCCTTGACGGACGGCAGAGAAGTGCCGACGGAGAAGCCCACCGTAAAACCCCTTTCTGTTTGGTAAAAAGGAGAAAGATATGCAATCGATCGGAAGTCAGATCTTAGCCGCCGCAAAGGCGAAGAATCCGCAGGGGTATCACCCTCGTATCATTATGACGGAGACGGATTTTGCGCGTCTGCGCGAAAATCAAAATCAAGGTATATATAAGCACCTCGCGGAATGCGCGGTGCGCGAGGCGGATAAAACGATGGATGCGCCGCCGGAGCATTTTCGGATTCCGGATGGAATCCGTTTGCTTTTCGTTGCACAGGAGGTGCAGCGCCGTGTCATTTATCACTCCATTGCCTATCATATCACGGGCGAGGAAAAATATGCCGCGCGTGCCGTCAAGGAGATCGAGGCGGCGGCCGCTTTTCCCGATTTCAATCCGCGCCACTTCCTTGATTGCTCGGAAATGACGCTGGCGTTTGCCATCTGCTATGATTGGCTGTACGATTACCTTTCCGAAGCGCAGAAAAAGCTGATCCTCGATACGGTCGCGAAAAAGAGCTTTTTTGCCTTCAAGGAGGAGCTGGACGACGTGCCTGAGCATAAAAACGCAACGCTCTCTTTGCGCGGCTATCGCTGGTTGCAGGATAAGCCGGGCGATAACTGGAAGATGGTTTGCGGCGGCTCGTTTGCCGCGGCGGCGCTCGCGTTTTATGATGCGGCGGACGAGGCCTTTTGCGAAACCGTGCTGACGGCTTGCTTCGAGGATACCTATCAGGCGGTCAGAGATTTCTACAATGCCGAGGACGGTGCGTACTCCGAGGGCGTGAACTATTGGATCTATGCCACGCGCTTTCTTGCGTTTTTCTCCTCTGCGCTTACAACGGCGGCAGGCTCAGACTTCGGGCTGACCGACTATGTAGGCGTTGCGCGCTCGCCGTATTGGTTGCTCGCACTTGCCTCGCCGGATTATCTTTGCTTCAATTTCGGAGATGCGCACGCAGTGTCGGTCACGAGCCCGATCTTCGGATGGCTTGCCGCACGGTATAACGATCCCTCGCTGTATGCGATCCGCCGTGCGGATATCGAGCGGGGCAAGGCAGACTATATGGATATTATTTATTTCCGCGACGTCCCGTACACCCCTCCCTCAAATATTCCGCTTGCCTTTGGTCGAGTGGGTGGCGATAACGCAAGCTTCCGCGCCGATTGCACGGAAAATTCTCTCTATGCCGCGATCCACTTTGCGAAAAACAATGTGTACCACGGACACAATGATATGGGAACTTTTATTGTCAATGTTGGCAATAAACGTTTCTTCGTGGACCTTGGTGCGGATAACTACAACCTTGCGCCCGGTTATGGAAGATGCTATCGTTACCGTGCCGAGGGGCACAACACTTTGATTTTTAATCCTGCCCCTGATCACGACCAAAAACATGTTGCCGATTGTCGCATTGACCGATTCTCGGATGGGGAAGAGAGCTTTGCTCTTGCTAATATGTCCGATGCTTATCCCGAAAAAGAGGTCGTTCGCGGGATGAAGCTTGACCGTAGGGAGGGCAGCCTTTTGATTCAGGATGAGATCCGCGCCACCGCCGAGGATGTGATCCGTTGGTCGGCGCATACCCCTGCCTCCGTTCGCCTTTTTGAGAGTGGAAAGGCCGCCTTGCTTGATATCGGCGGCGTGAAAATGTACGTTGAGAGTCTTGCAGACGGTGTCTTTGAGGTTCGTGCGGGCGTTGCTGACGAAAACTCGCCCGTGGTATGGAATCCCAACGCAAACGAAAACACCAAGCCCGAGCACCGCGGCCAAGCACTGAATAACGGTATGCAAAAGCTTGTCATTCATCTCAAAGGCAAGACTTCTTACCGCATCGCCATCCGTATGTTACCCTTGACGGATGGAAAAGAAATTTCCGCAGAGAAGCCCACGATCAAACCACTTGCTATTTGGTAAAAGAAAGGAAACGCGATATGCAAACCATTGGTGAAAAAATTCTTGCCGCCGTGCGCGAAAAGCACCCCGACCGCCACCACCCCCGTCTGATCATGACCGAGGCGGATTTTGCCCGCCTGCGTGAGAAGCGTAATGAGGGTGCTTATAAGTACATGATGGATAAAACCCTCGCGGAAGCCGATAAGATTTTGGATCTCCCCCCCAGAAAGTATGAGATTCCGGACGGTGTTCGTTTGCTTGTCACTTCCCGTGCGGTGCTTACGCGCCTGATGCATCTTTGCTATGCCTATCACGTCACGGGCGAGGAAAAGTACGCCGCGCGCGCCGTAAAGGAAATTGAGGCAACCGTAGCCTTTCCCGATTGGCATCCGCGCCATTTTCTTGATTGCGCCGAGCTTTGCACGGCCATTGCCTTTGCGTACGATTGGCTCTATGACTATCTTTCCGAAACGCTGAAGGCTTCTATCCGTCAATCCATCATAGATAAAGGCTTTTTTGCCGTGATGGAGGAATATAACAATGAGCCCGAGCACAAAAACGTGATCGACACAAAGCGTGGCTATCGCTGGTATCAGGATAAGCCGGGCGATAACTGGAAGATGGTTTGTAACGGCGGTTTAACCTTGGCGGTTCTCGCCATCTTTGACGAGATCGAATGTGATCTTTGCGAAACGATTCTGACATGTGCCTTTGACGATACATACGAGGCCGTCCGCGCCTTCTACGCCGAGCAGGACGGAACGTATTCCGAGGGCGTTGGCTATTGGTCGTATGCAACGCGTTATCTCTCCTTCTATTCCTCGGGCCTTCAAACGGCCGCAGGCTCGGATTTCGGACTAACGGATTGGATCGGTCTTGCGCGTTCTCCGTATTTCCTCCTCTCCATGTCCTCGCCGAATTATATCGGCTTTAACTTCGGAGATGCTGTGGAGAGTAAGATCACAAGCCCGCTCTTCTCATGGTGTGCGGGAAGATTTAACGATCCCGCACTTTACGCGATTCGCCGCAAGGATATCGAAGCGGGAAAGAGTGATTTTGTTGACGTTCTTTATTTTAGAGACGTTCCGGAAGTTCCGCTCTCCGATATGCCGCTTGCCTTTGGGCACGTGGGTGCCGATAACGCCACCTTCCGCACGGATACCGGCGAAAATGCGCTCTTTGCGGGCATTCATTTCGCAAAAAACAATGCCTACCATGGCCATAAGGATATGGGAACCTTCATTCTCAATATCGGAAGCAAGCGTTTCTTCCTTGATCTTGGTATGGATAATTATAACCTGAAGCCTTACGGTAAGTGCTACCGCTATCGTGCAGAGGGGCATAACACGATCATTTTTAATCCCGATCCCGAAAACGATCAAGAATGGGTTGCAAATTGCACCACGAATCGATTCCATAACTGCGATTCCTACGGCTTTGCCATTGCCGATATGTCCGAGGCCTATCCCGAAAGGCGTGTTGTGCGCGGTATGATGCTGGATCGCACGAGCAAGAGCGTTCTTATTCAGGATGAGATCGAATGCAAGGCCGAGGACGTGATCCGCTGGTCGGCACACACGGCTGCCGCTGTTGAGATCGCGGAGGATGGAAAGAGTGCGCTTTTGGATATGGACGGTGTGAAGCTCCGCGCCGAGATCTTAACGGAGGGGACCTTTGCCGTAGCGCTTGGCAGAGCGGACGAGTATTCGCCCGTTCTTGCGCCTGCCCCTCGCGAGAGCGATCCCACGCCCGCACCGCAGAAGGATAATGAGGGCGTCAGCCGTTTGTTCGTTCTCCTTGGCGGTAAGGAAAGCTACCGTATTGCCATTCGTTTCGTTCAGATCTCCGAAACAGAGACGGAGGCTGCGTCGGTGAAGCCGCTTTCTCTCTGGAATTGATAATGAAACGCCGCCCTTGTAAGCGCTTGGGCGGCGTGAATTTTTGGGAATTTAAGAATAGAAAATGTCCTTGTTTTTCGCGTATGCGCGTGCTATACTAAAAAAAATAAACACTAAGGGAGAAGAAAATATGCAAGCACCCTTCGTTCTTGGCAAAGCAAAAAAAGCGATCACGCCGCCGCTCGGCACGCCTCTGTACGGCTATCCGAAATACGAGCAGAGAAAAGCCACCTCCGTGCATGACGATCTGCACGCAAATGCCGCCGCTTTCGGCTACGGTAAGCCTTCTGCGCTTCTTCTTTCTATGGATATATGCGCCATCCGCACGGATCTGCGCGATCGTTTGGCCACCGAGATTGCAAAGGTCATTCCGATCCTTTCGGAAAATATAATCATTGCCTCGATCCATACGCATTCCGGCCCCTGCGTGACCTTCACGCCCGGATGGGGCGTAAGCAACGATTCCTATATTGACGAGATCCTCCTTCCTATGACGGTTGCGGCCGCCAAGGAGGCCTTCGACAGTGCGGTCGAGGCTCTTCTCGGTATCGGAACCACACAGTCGCTTGCAGGGATCAACCGCCGTCAGCTGATGCCGGACGGCAGAGCCTCTCTCGGTCAGAATCCGTACGGCTGCTTCGATCCCGAAATGACGGTGCTTGCCTTCGTGGATAAAGAAAAAAAGCCGCTGCTCAATATCGTGCATTACGGATGTCACGGAACGGCATCGGGCGCAGGCCCCGAGATCTCGCGTGACTGGCCGGGTTATATGATCGACCGCCTGGAGGCGCAAACGGGCGCGCTGACCTTCTTCATCAACGGAGCGGAGGGCGACGTTGGCCCCCGTCTTTCGAACGGCCGCACGGTCGGTACGATCGAAATGGCCGCAGAGGTTGGAGGTATGGCCGCCATGGATGCTATGCGCGCCTATCGCTCCATCAAGGAATACCGCACGGTGGAGTTTTCGGTCGTCAACGGTGAGATCTCCGTGCCCTATAAGCCCTTCCCGAAAAAGGAGGAGATCGAGGCCGAGCTTGCCGAGATTGAGAGCGGCGAGATCGTAGGCACCGCCATCATTTTGCAGAATACCTGCAAGGAGCGGCTGAAGGTTTGGGAGAGAGGGGAAGAGATCCCCGAAAAATGGACCTTTCCGCAGGTGCTCTTCCGCTTCAATTCCGTCGTTTTTGTTCCGTTTCCGTTCGAGGTGTTCTCGGAGATCACGGTGCGTCTTAGGCAGTACAGCCCCTTCGGACACACGCTTTCTATGTGTAACGCAAACGGCGCCCTGGCCTATCTGCCCTCCAAGGAGCAGATCGCCCGCGGCGGCTACGAGGTGGATCAGTTCACCCGCCGTCACGTGTTCACGATGGTGGACGATACGGATGACCGCATCATCGCAGAAAATATGCGCCTGATCGAATCGATTTGTTAAAATAAAAAACGCGCTTGGTTTAGCGTAGTGCCCTTAAGGACACTACGCAACTAAGTTTGCCCTAGGGGCAAGTGAAGTTTACTTCGTAAGTGAAGTTATCCTGCGGATAGTGAAGTTTTGCCTTCGGCAAAGTGGGCAAACTTAACTTCACTCGGTGCGTAAAAGTTGCAAAGCAACTTTGCACGAACTTCACTGCAAAGCAACTT
>JAGBCA010000032.1 GCA_017938205.1 Clostridia bacterium | reverse complement strand
TACGAATCGGTAAATGCAAAATCGTAGCTTTTCGGATCATTTTCATCCGCATCAAAATCGCGGAAAATATTCGGCACGTCAACAAAACGGCCGCCACCGTACGTTCCGCCCACGTCGTGCAGACGAACGTAAGGCACAGAAACCTCGGAAAGATAATGAAAATGATTATAAGCACCAAAGCCGATGCCGCCGCCCATCGGTGCCTGACCGGTGGCGTTCATCCGTTTGATTTTTCCGATTTTGCTGTTCAGATCGAGCTTGATTTGCATGGCGTTTCTCCTTTTTTAGGATGTATTTACATTCATTGTAGCATGGTCACAAGGGTTTGTCAATAAAAACATATTTTATTTTAAATAAGACTTTAAAAACAAAGAAAATTGTGCTATACTATATAAAAAATCGTTTGAAAGGTTGTTTTATGAAGATCAACGACTTACTTCACGGCTTCCGCGTTTTGCGCGTGCGCGCACTTTCCGAGGCAGGCGGCACGCTCTACGAAATGGAATATGAGAAAAACGGAGCAAAGCTTTGCTACCTTGCGCGCCCCGACGAGAACAAAACCTTCTCGATCGCCTTTAAGACCGTTCCGACGGACAGCAGCGGCGTTTTTCATATATTAGAGCACTCCGTGCTTTGCGGCTCGGAGAAATATCCCGTAAAGGAGCCGTTCGTTGCGCTCCTGAAGGGCTCGATGCAGACCTTTCTGAACGCATTCACCTTTCCCGATAAGACGATGTATCCCGTTTCCTCCCGCGTGGAAAAGGATTTTCACAATCTGATGGACGTGTATATGGATGCGGTTTTGCATCCCGCGATCCTCTCCCGCCCCGAGATCTTTTTGCAGGAGGGCTTCCACGTCACCACGGCAGAGGACGGCACGCACGCGGCAAGCGGCGTGGTGTATAACGAGATGAAGGGCGCGTATTCCTCGCCCGAGGACGTGATGAGCGAATACATGAACCGCCTTCTATATCCCGACACCTGCTACGGCCACGATTCGGGCGGCGAGCCCGGTGCGATCCTGCGCCTGACGTACGAGCAGTTTCTTGCCGCGCACAAAACCTTTTATCATCCCTCGCAGGCACTGATCTTCCTTGACGGTGATATGGATATCGATGCGGCACTTGCACATCTCGACACCTTCCTTGCCCCCTACGAGCGCTACGAAGGCACCGTGCCCGAAATTGCTGAGCAACCGCCGCGCGGACACAGCGAGGCAACCGAATATTTTGAGGTCACACCCGAGGACGAGGGGGGCGACAAGGCGCGTCTTGCGCTCGGCTATCTGACCTTCCCCTTTGACGAAAAGGAAAAGCTGATCGCACTTTCGGTTATTTCCGACGTTCTCTGCGGCTCAAACGAAGCGCCGCTCAAAAAGGCTCTGCTTGATGCAGGACTTTGCGAGGATGTATCGCTCTATCCCTACGACGGCATCCGCCAAGCCTCGATCATTCTTGAGGCGCGCGGTGCAAAGGAAGAAAATCTCGAAAAAATTAAAAGCACGGTTGCATCCGTCTTTGCCGAGGCGGCAAAAGGACTTGATAAGGAGCGCTTGACCGCCGCACTCAACCAGATCGAGTTCCGCCACCGTGAAAAGGATTTCGGCAGTTATCCGCGCGGCTTGATCTACGCCATGAGTGCGCTGGAAAGCTGGCTGTACGGCGGCGATCCCGCGCAAAATCTCTCGCTGAACGAATCGCTTGCATTCCTGCGCGGGGCACTAAATGGCAATTTCTATGAAGATCTCGTGCGCGAGGTGTTTCTTGAAAACAAGCACACCGCCGCACTGCACTTTTTGCCTGATCCCGCGCTTGCAGCAAAGCGCGCCGCCGAAGAGGCGCAAGGTATTCGCACGCTTCTTTCCGAGCTGGGCGAGCGTGCCGAGGAAACGGTAAAGGAAAAAGAAGCCGCACTTAAGGACTGGCAAAATACGCCGGATACGGAAGAAGGGCTTGCAACGCTTCCCTCGCTCTCGCTCTCGGATATTCCGGACGAGCCGAGCTTTACCGACACCGAGGTGATCGAAATTGACGGCTGCAAGCTTCTATATCACCCCGTGAAAACCGACGGCATTCTCTATGCCGACGCATTCTTCGAGATCCCCGATATTGAAAAGGAGGATCTGCCTCTTCTTTCCCTTTTCTGCCACTCTCTCGGCGCAATGGACACCGAGCTTTTCGCGGCGCTGGAGCTGCAAAACCGCATTAAGGCACACCTCGGAAGCCTTGCCTTCTCCACCGAATTTATCGGCGAAAAGGATCCCACAAAGGCGCGCGCTTACCTGCGGATGCACCTTTCGCTTCTTCCCTCGCAGAAGGCGGAAGCGCTGTCCATCTGTGAACAGATCCTCTATCACACGCGCTTTGATAAGGAGAAGGTGAAAAACCTTCTGCGCCAGGCAAAGCTCGCCTACGAGGAGCATATCCTCTCCGCAGGGCATACGGCCGCCATGGGTCGCGTTTTCGCTACGGTCAGCCTCCCGGACGCCATGACGGAATATGCGGCAGGCTATGAGGGATACCTGTATCTCAAAAAGATCGATGCCGATTTTGATGCAAGTTGGAACACGATTTTTGATAAATTTAACGGTTATTGCAAACAATTCTTTGCAAAAGAGCGTGTTTTTGCAACTCTTACAGGTGAGCGTGATACAGATTTTATCACTTCTCTCTTATCCAAAATTAAAAATGGAGAAAAAGCAAAAAAGGCACTTTCTCTCCCGCTTCTTCCGAAAATGCGTGAGGGCATTGCCACAGCCGCACGCGTGGCCTACGCCGTGCGCGGCGGGCGGCTTGCGGACTACAGCCCCGCGGCGCTTGTGCTTCGCCATCTTCTTTCCTACGAATATCTCTGGAGCGAGATCCGCGTGAAAAACGGCGCATACGGCGCAGGCCTTGTGCACCGCAAGAACGGAAACACCGCCTTCTATTCCTACCGCGACCCCGCCCCCGAGGCATCGCTTTCCATCTATGGCGGCGGCGAGGCCTTTGTTCAAAGCTTCACAGAAGAAAACGCCGATCTTACCGACATTATCATCGGAACGCTGGGAGCCGCAGATCCCCTGCTCTCGCCGCATACGCAGGGCGAGCTCGCCACCGCAGATTACCTGCACGGCCGCACGCGTGAAGATAAGATCGCCTTCCGCAAGGCCTTGTTGTCCATCAAAAAAGAAGCCATTCTTGCCGAAGCGGCGCAAATCACTTCCCTGCTTTCAGGCGATGCCGTTTGCGTGATCGGCGCAAAAGAAAAGCTCGAGGCCGCCAAGGCCGCGGGACATATCGACCATATTTATGATTTTGGTGCAAAAAAGGCTTAAGCTTAAAGGAACAGACGTATGAATCTTGTTGAATCAATCGTTGCATGGATCAGCGAAGCACTCTACAGCTACGCGCTGATCATTCTCTTAGTGGCGGGCGGACTGTATTTCACGGTTGCCACACGCTTTGCCCCCTTCCGTATGCTGAAGGAGCAATTCCGCGCCGTGACCGAAAAGCCGAAGGACGGCAAAGGCGTTTCCTCCTTTCAGGCATTGATGGTTTCCACGGCGTCGCGCGTTGGTACGGGCAATATCATCGGCGTTTCCACCGCGCTCTGTCTTGGAGGCTTCGGCTCGGTTTTCTGGATGTGGCTGATCGCGCTGATCGGCAGCGCCTCCGCTCTCGTTGAGAGCACACTCGCACAGATCTATAAAAAGAAAGGCGCGGACGGATGCTACGGCGGTCCTGCCTACTATATTGAGGCAACGCTGAAATCACGGCCGCTTGCCATCGTTTTTTCCATTTTTCTGATCGCGACCTACGGATTTGGCTTCAATATGCTCGCCTCCTATAACCTGCAATCCACCTTCTCCGCCTATGCATTCTACGATCCGAAGGTCACGCCGTGGATCATCGGCGGCATCGTTGCACTGCTTGTTGCATACTGCCTGATCGGCGGCGGAAAGCGCGTCATCAAGGTCAGCTCCCTGCTCGTTCCCGTGATGGGCGTTGCTTATATTCTTGTGGCGCTTTTGGTCGTTATCCTGAATCTTTCGTCGCTTCCGGGTGTTTTCGCGGCGATCTTTAAGGGCGCATTTGACGTGCAGGCGATCTTCGGCGGCTTTGGCGGCTCCTGCGTGATGTACGGCATCAAACGCGGCCTCTTCTCCAACGAGGCAGGTGTTGGCTCTGCGCCGAATGCATCTGCCTCCGCCGAGGTGGATCACCCCGTCAGGCAGGGACTCGTTCAGGTTCTCTCCGTGTTTATTGACACCATTCTCGTTTGCTCCGCCACTGCCTTTATGTGCATGTGCTCGGGCGTAACGCCAAGCCCCGAGATCTCGGGTGCGGCCTATATTCAGCAATCACTCTCGCAGACACTCGGCAGCTTCGGACCGATCTTCATCACCGTTTCTATGATGTTCTTCGCCTTCACCACGCTGCTCGGCAATCTTTACTACGTGGACCGCGCTTTGATCTACATTCTGAAAAAGCAGCCCTCAAAGCGTTTTATGCTTGTTTATCACATTATTGCCGCGCTTGTCATTTTCATCGGTGCAGGTCTCAGCGCCGGTCTTCTCTGGGATATTGCTGACGTCACGATGGGCATGATGGCGCTGATCAATGTGCCGGTCATTCTCCTTCTCAGCCGCTATGCGATCCGGGCCATCAAGGACTACGACCGCCAGCGCAGGGAAGGAAAAGCGCCCGTTTTTTATGCAGATTCCATCGGACTTCCGCACAAGGTAGATTGCTGGCAGAGAGAAAAAAGCGAAGAAACGCAAGCAGATCAACCGTTTTTGTAAACAATTGTTAGTATTTACAGTAAAGAACGACCTTCGAGGCCTTTATGGCTCGAAGGTCGTTCTTTCTTCTTTCTTATCAAGATTCTTTCATAGCAAAGAGATTACGAAGCGTTTGCTCCGCGCGTGCAAATTGCTTTTCGTTGTTTTTGCCGGAGCGCCTTGCCACCTCGCTGACCGAGCGCAGGCAGATCACGGTATCGTCCGCCATATCCTTCCATCCGGGCATGGTGCCAAACGCCGTTGAGGAGAGATACACCGCATCGGTGCGCCCCTCGTAATAGCTTACGCTCGCATCCCCCACGTACGGTGTGAGCGAAACGAAGAAGCCTGCCGCACGGTCACGGTAAGCAAGGTAATTGGCCTCGGACAAAAAGCAAAGATAATATTCGCTAAGCAGCATCAGCCCATCCATCTGCTTTTGATTCTCCACCACCACCTGCGTTTGCACCTCGTAGCCGATATCAAGGTCGGCATTGATCTCTTCGATCTCCTCAGCAGATGGCAAAAAAAGCGTTTGCAAGTTGAGGGAAACCTCGCCGTTCTCGTCGTAATCCTCCAGCATAGGCTTAAGAGATGCATGCAGAATGCGATGCTCGGAAAGGCCGTCGCTTGCCGTTTGCTTTATGTCGCTTTTGCCTGCATACAGCACGTGCAGATCGTATTTTTCACGAGTGAACATTTGCACGGTGCAAACCGTGATCGTAACGATCAGAAAAAGCGCGATCAGCGAATGCCATTTATAGTGATACCAGAAGTTTTCAATCTTTTTCATAAAGGGGGATTGGATCTTGATCTCTCCGCCCTCGTATTTTTCTTCCATAAAAATCTCCTTTGGCTTCGATACAAAAAGTGTACCACATTTCGCCGCGCGTGTCAATGCGAGGCGGATATTCTTTACGCATTTTTTACTTTTATTATTTCTTTTATTGACATTCTCCGGTTTTCATGCTACAATGCAAATATCACTACTTTTGAGGCTAGAATATGGAAAAATGGTATAAAAGATCCTTTTACAGAAATCTCGTGGATATGCACATTCCGGACACGGACGAAACGTATCTTTCAAAATTTGATTCGGAGGAATACGCGCGCACCGTTGCCGCCTCGGGCGCGGATACCGCGATCCTCTATACCTCCAACTGTCTTGGAAAAACCTTCTTTGACGCCGAGCAAAAGCACCGCTCGATCGGCGCGCGCGATCTCGTTGCCGAGCGCATCGAGGCCTTTAAAAAATACGGCGTTCGTACTATCCTCTACTACAATATCTGGAACAGAGAGGCGGCGCTCTCGCACCCCGATTGGCGGCAGGTGAACGCCATTGAGCGCGCACCCGAGCGCTTCGTGAAATGCTGCCTTTGCAGCGAGGGTTTCCGCGCCTACGTGCGCGCGCAGCTACAAGCGCTTGCAAGCCGCTATGAATTTGACGGCATCTGGATCGATATGATCGACTGGTACGACGTGCTTTGCGTTTGTCCCACCTGCCGCGCGCGGCTGATGGCGGAGGAGGGAGTGGAAATTCCCGAGGCCGTCAATTACTCCGATCCCGCCTTTGCAAAATACCGCATCGCAAGAGAGCGTTGGCTCTGCGAGTTTCTTGACGTCGTGAAGGATGCGATCCATACACACCGCCCAAGCGCCACGGTTACCTTCCAGAACGCCGCTTGGGTGCGCGGACTGGAAACCGGCATCTCCGAGGCCTCCGTGGCGCGGAGCGAATTTCTTGCAGGTGATTTCTACGGCCTGCCGCTTGCCTACAGCGTGATCTGCAAGCTGCTGAACAATGCAAGCCAAAACCGCCCCGTGGAATTTATGACCTCGCTCTGCGCGGATCTTTCCTCGCACACGGCCTCCAAAACAGATGCGGAGCTTCTTCGATCGCTGCAGGGTGCTATGGCGCACAATACTGCCTTCACCTTTATCGATGCGATCGATCCCATCGGAACGGTCAACCCGAAGCGCTACGAGAGAATGCGCCGCCTTTTCGAAAAAACGAAGCGAGAGAGAGAGAATCTCTGCCCCGATGCGCACCTTGTTTCGGACGTTACCTATTACACGAACTACAATTCGCTCGTTGATTTTGAAGAAGAGGTGCCGATGAAGGATCACACCTTCAAGGATAAGATCGCCGCAAAAATGGAGAATTTTGCCGAGGCAATGATCGAAAGACATATTGCCTACGACGTAAACGTGCATAAGAACATCGCGGATATAAAAAGCGGCACGGTCCTTCTCTCCGACCTTCGTATTTTAGAGGCAGACGAGGTCGCGGCCCTGACCGCGTTCGTTGAAAACGGCGGCACGCTGATCGCAACGAGAAACACCGGCACGCTGACCAAGGACGGACAAAAAAACAAGGACTTTGCCCTTGCCTCTCTTCTCGGCGTTCACTACAAGGGCGAGAGCGAATTTGACACCTCCTATATCCGCAGAAAAGATGCCTCCGTCAAGGAGTTCATTGAATACGATGAGGGCTATCCCGTTGCCGTTTCGGGCAGATCCACTCTCGTTTCTGCCGATAGCGGCACCGAGGTGCTTGCCTACGTTACCTTGCCGATCTCCTCGTCTGCGGATGCAAACCGCTTCTCCTCCGCGATCAGCGATCCCCCCATCACCGATACCGCGTATCCCGCGATCACGAGAAGGCGCATCGGCAAGGGACAGGCGATCTATATCGCATCCGCTTTGGAGGAGAGCCGCCATTTTGAAGGGCGCAGACTGCTTTCCGCGCTGATCCTTTCGGGCAATCCCCGCAAAATCCATGCCGATGCACCCGCATGGCTTGAGGTGCTTGTTTACCACGATATAGAAAACAACCGTTATCTCGTCAACTGCCTGAATACGATGCCCGGATATGAAGCGGAGGCGCGTAATGTAAATGTTTATTTGCAAACCAAAAAGAAAATTCAATCTGCATACAATATCACCGCAGACAAATCCGTTCCGTTTGTGCAGGACGGCGACCATGTTAAACTCACGCTCGACTGCATCGACGGCTTTGCAATGACCGAGCTGAAATACGAATTTTAGGAGAAAAATATGAAGCTTTCGATCGATCTTGAATACCACGTGCATTCCTTCGAGCTCCCCTTCTTAAAAAGGCTGAAGGAGCTTGGCTACGAGGGCGTGGACTTTTGCTTTCATCCGCTGGTTTTCGTTGGCGGTAAAGAAGAAACAATCATATCACAGATCAAGGAAAACCTCGATAAAGCAGGGCTTGTCTGCTCGCAGGTGCATCTTCCCTTCTACGATCTCACCCTTCCGAGCACCTGCCACGACGAATGGGTGGAGCACCAGATGCAGGGCGCTCTCAAGCTGATGAAGGTGCTGGACTGTAAATGGGGCGCTTGGCATCCCGTGAGTGCCACCGAATGTGGCCACGACCGCAAGGTGGCAATGAAGGCCAACAGGGAGATGCTAAAGCGGCATCTTGAAACGGCTGAAAAATACGGCGTTGGTATCGCCGTGGAAAATATCTTTGCGCCCTTCTTCTCCTCTGTGGTCGAGGATCATATCGAGCTGATCGAGAGCATGCACTCTCCCCTCGTCGGCGCGTGCTGGGATTTCGGGCACGCAAATCTGCAGGTCAGTGAGCGCGGCCGCGTGGAGGACTTCAGAATGATCGCGGATAAGATCAAGATCCTGCACGTGGACGATAACCACGCGTGCGAGGATCGCCACCTTGCCCCCGGCTTCGGCAACGTGCAGTTCAACGAGCTGCTCCCCATTCTCTTCGGCACGGGCTTTGAAGGCTACTTCAACATGGAATGCAACATTCCGCTCCGCAATCCCGCGATCACGGATCTTTACTGCGAGGCGATGGTAAAATGCGCGAAGATCCTGATCGAGGAATCGGGCGGCACTGTTGGTTAAAAATGCGATAAAGCACAGGTGAAAAAATGAAATTATCCACCTTTCTTGAATATTCCGTTCATTCCTTCGAGGTCGACCACCTCAAAAGGCTGAAAGCCCTTGGCTATGACGGCATTGATTTTTGCTTTCACCGCTCGCTCTTTGCCGAGGGCAAGGAGGAAAGCATCGTTGCAAGGATCAAGGAAAATCTTGATAAGGCGGGCCTCGTCTGCTCGCAGGTGCATCTTCCCTTCT
Organism: Clostridia bacterium; assembly: GCA_017938205.1. Lineage (GTDB taxonomy): Bacteria > Bacillota > Clostridia > Oscillospirales > CAG-272 > UBA1740. Next base: position 27,716 of record JAGBCA010000032.1, on the reverse strand, counting down.
ACGATCTTTCGCTGCCGAGCACCTGCTATGACGAAGGCGTGGAGGCACAGATGCGCGGTGCCTTCAAGGCCATGACGGTGCTTGGCGCAAAATGGGGCGCGTGGCATCCCGTGAGCGCGCCCGAATGCGGCCACGACCGCAAGGTGGCAATGAAGGCCAACAGGGAGATGCTAAAGCGGCACCTTGAAACCGCTGAAAAATACGGCGTTGGTATCGCCGTGGAAAATATCTTTGCACCCTTCTTCTCCTCTGTGGTCGAGGATCACATCGAGCTGATCGAGAGCATGCACTCTCCCCTCGTTGGCGCGTGCTGGGATTTTGGGCACGCAAATCTGCAGGAAAGCGCGCGCGGCCACGTGGAGGATTTCAAAATGATCGCAGACAAGATCAAGATCCTGCACGTGAACGACAACCACGCCCGCGAGGACCGTCACCTCGCCCCCGGCTTCGGCACGGTGAAATTCGACGAGCTGTTGCCGATCCTCTTTGATGCGGGCTTTGACGGATTTTTCAATATGGAATGCTCCGTTCCCCGCCGCCATAGCGACATTATGCTCTATTACTACGACCTCATGGCAAAATCCGCCCGCATCCTTATCGACGAGGCAGGTGCGAAGATCTGATATTTATAGCAATGTAAAACGCAGTGCAAAAAAAGAGGACAGAGAATGATATGCACCTTCAGCATATTGCCATTATTTAAGAGGCTACTAGATGCTATATAAGCAAAAGGTAGCCTCTTTTTTTGTTAATCGTAAACTTTAAGTGTTTTTACCTTACGTACATCCTCTTTCTTGAAAAGATACTTTCGATAGTTGATATCGACCGTCTTGCCTTTTATAGACTCTTCTAACTTTAATAAATCGTTTATAGAAATCTCCTCGCCGCAACAATTTTCAAGTTTACTTTTATCATCAATTCTAAAGATAAAATTTCCGCCTTCTTTAGTAGTAGCTTTAAGTGTTACCACACCCGTATCGGACACCGAAACACTTAGAATTTCGCCTCTGAAATCCACCATTCGCGAGGGCGTTGCGTACTGAATTATCATAACACCTACAAGCAACAAAACTATAACGCCAAAGATAAATATACTTTTAAACTGTTTCATAATTACTTCTCCGGAGTCAAAGTAATATTTTCGCCATCATATGTGACTAAATACTTATAGGTATTGAAATCTACATCACCATATTCGCAGACAAGGAAAAGCGAACCATCTTTCACCTCAAACTTAATCTCGTCGTACTTAATAAAAGGTGTCGTTTTGTTTGCGAGGGTTGTTCCTTGCCTGTGAATAATATATTGTAGCATGCCATCTTTTCCTATGCTTGCAAACACAAATTCGTACCTTCCGTCACCGTTAATATCAAACCATTCGGTACAGCTTGTAGCACTGTAAAGCTGATAATAGCCGTGGAACGATGTTCCATCTGGCAATAAGTCGTCGAATCCTTTGGTATCAGAATCTTTTTCCGAAAAAACAAGTGCACCGCCTACGTCAATAAATACGAGCTTTAACTCGAAAGAATCTTTAGTAGTAAGTATTAACTTTGAGTTTTCGTATTTATGAGTGCATAAAGTCTCGTAATTAAGATTGCTTCCGAAGGTTATTCTGGCCATTCCGCTGCTTGTGTCGAGAATAATGGAAGCAATTGCATTATCTGCCGCATAACGAACCGTGTAAAGATATGTCGGCAACGTTTCATTGAATTTCAGTTCGTATATCGCAGGAATTTTGCCATCATCGGCAAATCCCATATAAAGCTCGTTTTCAGAGCGCAAAAGATACACCTCTTTGTGTTGAATGCCCGATGAAACGGAAGGGGTAATTCTCCATGCGGCTTTTACAATATCGTGAAAATGTTTGGCATCATATCCCTCACGGAAGGTTACACCCTCAAACAGTTTTTCATATTCACTCTCTGAGATATAAGCAGTGTGCATTTTTCCAAGGCTAACGTAGGAGAGATCAGCGAGATTGTTGGACTGCACGAGAATGTCACCGTTTTCGGTAAATACAAAACGCGGAATATCATCGTAGGTGGCGTTTATATCGGTTGCACCTATGACTTTTCCTGCGTACCAAATGCCAGAGTTTATTGCTACTGCATCATTTTTCTTGTAAGTTAAGAAGCAAAAGGCAAAAATCGTGCAAACTACAAGAGAAATAACTATCGCAATAGTTGCAGGCTTTTTATACTTTGAAATAGCCGATACTCTTGACTTGACCGAAACTTCTCCAAAAGCCAGAGGGCACGCAGAAATGACTCTATTTTTTATGCCGAGTGTCAAAAGTGCTTCTGAATAATCGGCTTTTTCGTTATCGCCAAGATTGGAAATGACTTTTTCGTCACAAGCCGACTCAATGTCACGGCACAGAAGCACGTAAGCAACCCACAAAAGCGGATTGAACCAATAAACCGAGAGAAGCAAGAAGCCGAGGGGCTTCCAAATATGGTCGCACCTTTTTATGTGCGCTCTCTCGTGTGCCACAACAAGCGAATAATCCTTATCGGATATATCCGAAGGCAAATAAATGCGTGGTCTGATGATTCCGAGAATAAAGGGCGTTTTTACATAGTCGCAAAGATATACATTGTCTTCACGCTCAACCTTAACTCTTGTTTTTATACGCAGATAAACAAATGATGCCGCCATATAGAGTAGCATGCAGAGCATAACACCGAGCCAAATCCAACCGAGCGCAGTTATCCATACCTGCATAGGATTTGCGCTATACTCAGGACGAGCTTCCACCCGACCCGAAAGAATGGGGTTAACGATTTCGTCAACACTGCCGAATCCTGTATCGAGTGCTGGATATCTATCGTGAGTAATCGTAGTAGGTATAGTATTTTTGCTTGGAATAAGACTCATAGCACTTTCAATACTGAAAGGGAAAAGCAATCTTAAACCAACGAGTCCCCAAAGCAAAACCGAAACCCATTTAGGTGCTTTTTTAGCAAATAAACGATATAGAATTATAGCTAAAACAAGGAAGCTTGCAGTAATACTGATATTCAATGCGTGTATGAATAAGTATTCCATCGTCAGCTCCTTTTCATATTTTCAATGATGGCTCTGATTTCTGCAATCTCGTCATCACTCAAATTCTGCCTTGATGTGAAAGCAGCTATAAAGGCAGGGAGCGAACCTCCAAAGCTTTCCTTGACAACCTTTTCGCTTTGCATAGAATAAAACTCATCTTTTGAAATCAAAACCGTAACAGTACCGTTATCGTTTTTAAATATTCCTCGTTCTGAAAGCCTTTTTAGCACCGTGTAGGTCGTGGTGCGTTTCCAATCAAACTCTGACTCGCATATTTTAATAAGCTCAGCCGTGGAAAGCGGAGCATGCTCCCAAACGATATCTGCAAATCTCGATTCTATAGCGCCAAGTCTTATTTCATTCATAGTAAAATCCTCCGTCTAATGTTTGTAGACACATATAGTCTACCACTTGTAGACAACTTTGTCAATAGTCTATAATGTTTTTTTTGCAAAAAAGAGCTATGAAACTGCAAAATGCAAATTCATAGCTCTTTTTTCTATAAAGTTTTTGCTAAGCTTTTTTCAAAAAGCGTTCTATCATACTTCAGGCTTCATCGTCGGGAAAAGCAGCACATCCCTGATCGAAGCGGAGTCGGTAAGGAGCATTACGAGACGGTCAACGCCGAAGCCAAGGCCGCCTGTGGGAGGCATACCGTACTCCAGAGCGGTGACGAAATCATAATCTACCTCGGCACGGCAGTTGGGCTCCTCTGCGCGCTTCTTCGCAACCTGCGCCTCGAAGCGGCCGCGCTGGTCGATAGGATCGTTCAGCTCGGAGAAGGCATTACCAAACTCGGTGCAGTTGATGAAATACTCAAATCTCTCGGTGAAGAGGGGATTTTCGGGCTTTCTCTTTGCGAGGGGGCTGTTCTCTACGGGATAATCGTAAATGAAGGTGGGCTGGATAAGCTTATCCTCTACGTACGCATCGAACAGCTCAACGAGAACGGTGCCCTTCGTGGCATCGGCGGGAACCTCCACGTGCATTGCCTTGGCAACCTCGCGTGCCGCCTCATCGCTCTCCCAGGTGTTGTAGTCCGCGCCGCTGTACTTCTTCACGGCCTCAACCATGGTGAGTCTCTCCCAGTGGCCGAGATCGATCTCGGTGCCCTGGTAGGTGATCTTCGTGCCGCCGCAAACCTCGTTGGCAAGCATCTTATAAAGCTCCTCAACAAGGTCCATCATGCCGTAATAATCGGTATAGGCCTGGTAAAGCTCAATGGTGGTAAATTCGGGGTTGTGCTTCTGGTCCATACCCTCGTTACGGAAGATACGACCAACCTCATATACGCGATCCATACCGCCAACGATCAGTCTCTTGAGGTACAGCTCGGTCTCGATGCGCAGATACATATCCATATCCAGCGTGTTGTGATGTGTGATGAAGGGACGCGCAGATGCGCCGATCTCCAAGGGAACGAGAATAGGGGTATCCACCTCCAAAAAGCCCTTTCCGTCAAGATAACGGCGAATGAGCGTGAGGATCTTCGAGCGCTTTACGAAGGTGTCCTTCACGTCGGGGTTGACGATCAGGTCCACGTATCTCTGGCGGTATCTCTGCTCAAGGTTGGTCAGACCGTGGAACTTCTCGGGCAGGGGCAGAAGCGACTTGGAAAGCAGGGTGGCACTCTCGGCATGGATCGAGATCTCGCCCGTACGGGTACGGAATACGAAGCCCTCAACACCGATGATGTCACCGATATCCCACTTCTTGAACGCGGCGTATGCATCGTCTCCGAGATCGTTTCTCGAAAGATAGATCTGGATCTTTCCGTCACCGTCCAAAAGGTGTGCAAAGGATGCCTTGCCCATAATTCTGCGACCGATCATACGGCCGCCAACACGTACACGCATGGGCTCAGCGCCCTCGGCGGAAAGCGCCTCCTCGTTTTTCTCAAACTCCGCAAGAATGCCTGCGCTCTTTGCAGTTACGTCAAACTTCGTGATCTCAAAGGGGTTCTGACCCGCCTCCATAAGGGCGGCCAGCTTCTCACGGCGAACGGCAAGCTCGCTCGTGCTATTCAAAGTATTTTCGGTATTGTTCTGAAGATTATCCTGTGCCATATCTGACTCCTTTCTTTATCAAATGCAAAGAATTATTTGCATTATTCCTCGCTTGCTCTCTTTACGGACAAAACGGTGAGGTGCTGAACGCGTGCGCCCTCAACCACGACCTCTTCCCCTTCCTTGGCACCGAGAAGTGCCGCGCCGATGGGAGAGGAATCCGAGATCTTACCCTGGGTGGGATCGGTCTCGTACGAGCCAACGATATGATAGGTAAATTCCTTGTTTCTTTCCTTATTGAAGAGAGTGACGATCGAGCCAACGCTGATGCGGGAGCGGTCGATCTCCGACTCATCCACGACCTTCGCGTTTGCGATCAGCTCCTTGAGCTCAGCAATTCTTGCATGGATCTTGCCCTGCTCTGCCTTCGCCTCGTCATACTCGCTGTTCTCGGAGAGGTCGCCAAATGCGCGCGCGGTGGAAATATCCTTCTTATTTTCCTCCACCTTCACACTTACGAGATAATCGAGCTCATCCTGAAGCGCCTTGAAGCCCTCGTGGGTGTAAACCTTAACTTCTGCCATGATACGTTTTTACTCCTGTATTCGTTTCTATATTTTTTATTTATTTTCTATTAAATCAAGAAGCGCCTGCCGCGCCGTAGTCATTACGTCCGCTTCCTCGCAAACAAGATCGGGAATCACGCCGACACCGTGATAATTGACACCGCAGGGCGGATTATAAAATGCGCTCGTCATCGTAAGCACCGATTTATCCGATAGCTTATAGGAGCTTTGCATAATTCCCTTGCCGAAGGTGGCGCCGTATTCCACACCGTCCACCACAACGGTCTCAAGATTCGTGCCGATCACGGTGGCACGCAAAATGCCCATATCGTTATAATCTCGCAAAGCCGCTGTGAAGAGCTCGCCGGCCGAGGCGGTGGCCCCGTTGCAGAGCACAACGCAGGGCACCGAGATCACGTGATCCGTTCCCTCTCCTTCGTACACCTCGGAGGCAACGTACGTCGTGGTTTCCTTCTCCGTTCCGTACGAGCAAAGCTCCGTCTCGTCCGGCACGAAATATTCCAGCACGCTCAGCACCGAGCTGAGATAACCGCCGGGATTGTCTCTCATATCGAAAATGAAGCCGATCGCTCCGGCTGCCTCTGCGGCATCTACCGCCGCTTTGAAGTATTTAAAGGTGGAGCTCTTGAAGGAGGTCACCGTGACCGTTGCGATCTTTTCCTCGGAGATCGTGTAAGAAACGGTCATGTTTTCCATATTTTCGCGCACGATCTCAAAGGGGATCTCCACGCCGTCACGCAAAACCGTGAAATGCACGGCATCGCCGACTTCGCCCTGCATCTTGGCAAAGGCCTCCTCCATCGTGTCCTTCGTGACGGGCATTCCTTCCACGGAATAGAGCAGATCTCCGACGAGAACGCCGGCACGCTGTGCGGGCGAATCCGAGATCAGACGAACGACCTTGATCTCACCCGTGTCAAAATTCTTTCTCACCGTCATTCCGATGCCGCCGTACGAGCCGCTCATCGATTCCTGATACGCGCCGTATTCCTCCGCGGTGCGATAGATCGCATAGTCGTCTCCCAGAGCCATGACAAGGCAGCGGATCAGCGCATCCGTATAAGCCGTTTTATCCGAAAACGAGATCTCATCGTAATACACCGCCATAAAGCAATCTGCGGCAAGCCTTGCCATGGCAGGCATGTTCAGTGCTTTATAAAAATCGTCGTGCATCCTTTTCTCGACCTCGAGCAGCTTTGCCACGTCATATCCGCCCGGGAATTTCCAGAGAGAAAGGCATTCCACCACCGTATCGCAGCCGCTGACGTCCACGCTTTCGATGCGGCTTGCAAGCGCCTCCTTCGTCTCCTCAGGTGTCAAGGGAGGAGAGCAGGAGGTCAGAAGAGATAGAATCAGAAGGAAAGCGAGCAAAAGCGAAAGGCCTCTGCCCCTCGTCTTCTCATTTTTCTGCTGATGTGAAAAAAGCTTTTTAACCATTCTTATCCTTTCATACGCAAAAGCGGCAGACAGTATACTTTCAGACCGCAAAAAAAGAGCCTATGCAAGAGAGCGCGACCGAATATCGGCATACGCGCGCTTTGCGAGCCAACAAGAAAAAAACAGTTTTTGGTAGTCGGACGTTATGCCGGCTACCAAAAGCTATTCTCTATTTTATGTAGGTCAATGCATCTTATGATTATAATTAAAATTTAGCAGGACGGGAGGTCAGATACTTTTTCACCATCAAAGCAACCTTGAAGGTAACGGCATGGTCAAACTCGCGCAGATCCAAGCCTGTCAGCTTACGGATCTTCTCCAGACGGTACACCAGCGTATTGCGGTGCACGAAGAGCTTGCGTGAGGTCTCCGATACGTTCAGATTGTTTTCAAAGAAGCTCTGTACGGTCATCAGCGTTTCTCTGTCCAGCGACTCGAGCGAGCCCTTCTTGAATACCTCCTGAAGGAAGATCTCGCATAGCGTCGTCGGCAGCTGATAGATCAGGCGGCCGATACCGAGGTTCTCATAAGACATTACGGGATGCTCAATATCAAATACCTTGCCAACCTCCAGCGCAATGCGCGCCTCCTTATAAGCGTTAGCAAGATTTTTGAGGTTCTCAACGACCGAGGAAATACCCACGAGCACCTTAACGGAATATTCCTTTGCAAGCGTATTGAGCATAGAAAGTGCCATGGCCTCCAGCTCCTCGCCCGTGGTGGTCTCGCTGACCTCGCGGACAACGACGATATCCTGCTCGGAGATATTGATCACATAGTTGTGATTTTCCTCCTCGCTATAAAGCCCCTGCACCATCTCAAAGGGGCTTACGCCCGAAAACTGCCCCTGGAACTTCAGAACGAACACCGCTCTGTAATCCTCGTTATTAAAATGGAGCTCATTCGACTTAATGTAGATATCGCTGGGAAGAATATTATCCAGAATGATGTTCTTGATAAAGGAGCCCTTATCGTACTTTTCATCGTACAGGCGCTTAATGTTGCCGAAGGAGATGGAAAGCAGCTGCGCCATTCTGTCAGCGTGCTCGTCCTCGCCCTCCACGAATACAACGCAATCGGTCTTCGCACCTGCGGAAATAGAGCGGTATGTATATCCGTCGATCAGAACCTTCTCCGGGGAAAAGGAAAGCTCCTGCTGAATGCGCTGCCGCGCCTCACCGATCTTGCTGAGCTCCGAGCAGGCAACGACGATGCTATTCTCATCAATGACACCGATCGTGCGTCCTACGACCTCACGCATTTGGTGAATAACGGTTTGATATAAGCGGTTTGACATAAACCCTCTCCCTTCGCCGGAAAAACTTTTTGTTTATACTGTACTATATTTTAAACCATTTTTCGTCTTTTTTCAATAGTTTTTCGAAAAATATTTTCTTTTTACACAAAAAATTTCATCTTTGTTTGTATATTATGGCAAAAATGACTGTTTCAGAGCTCAAATTCATAAGAAATACCGCTCAAAACACAAAGCGGCGCCGTTTCACAGCGCAAAATCCTGCGGCCAAGCCCCACAGATTCGCATCCTGCGGCCACGGCAGCCTCGGCCTCGGCGAGAGAAAATCCCCCCTCCGCGCCGATGATCACGGCGATCCTTTTTGCGCTCCGATGTGCCTGCAAGACCTCCTTGAGCGGACGCGTCCCGTCCCCCTCGTAGCAAAAAAGAGTCACATCATAGTCCTTCGCCGCTTGCAGAACGGCAGAAAACGGGATCGGCAATCCCACGCTTGGAATGCGGCCGCGGCCGCACTGCTTGGCCGCCTCCTCTGCGATGCGGCATTGGCGGGCGTTCTGCTTCTCTTCCCTGTCTGCACGGGGCTGCTTCACGCAGCGCTCCGAGAAAAAGGGAACGATCGAGCAGGCGCCGAGCTCCACGGCCTTCTGGATCACAAGCTCCAGCTTATCGCCCTTCGGGTATCCCATATAAAGCGTAACGTCCACGGGGGACTCGGTATCCGACTCCCTGCTTTCAAGGATCGTCATACGGCAAACGTCATCCCGCAGGCTCTCCAGGCGGCAAAGATGCTCCTTTCCGTGCATATCGCAGACCGTTACGGTATCCCCCACGGCCATACGCAAGGAGCGCGCCATATGAAAAGCGTCATCCCCCGTCACAGTGACGGTCTCGCCGTCAAAGCCCGAGGAGGGAACGAAAAATCTCGGCATATAATTTTTCTCCTCGCTTCCTTTATATAATATTCAACACGCGCGCTCTATTTTGCGCGGCGCACGAGAAGCGCGACCCAATCGTTTTCCTGCTCCTCGCGCTCAACGAGAAAGCCATGCTGCGCCGCAGCTGCGATCACGTCCTCCTTGCGAGGCGCAATGATGCCCGAAAGGATCAGGGGTGCGCCGGGCGCAAGCAGAGCGCCGATATCGGGAAGCATACGCAAAATAATATCCGCAACGATGTTGGCAACGCAAACGCCGTACGGCGCCGTACGGTCCACACCCGCCAGCAGATCCGAAACGCCGACGGTGATATTATCGCATCCGTCTGCCAGCGCATTTTCCTTGGCAACGCGCACGGCCACGGGATCAATATCGTAGGCAAAGATCTCTTTTGCGCCAAGCTTGGAGGCACAGATGGAGAGAATGCCCGAGCCGGTGCCAACGTCCAGCACACGCTCGCCGCCCACGATCACGTCCTGCAATATGCGCATCACGAGGCGCGTTGTTTCATGCGTACCCGTGCCGAAGGCCATACCGGGATCCATACGAACGATCACCTCGTCCGCCTTCGCCTCATAGCTTTCCCAGGCAGGCACGATCGTTACGCGGCCAAGAGAGATCGGCTTGTAGTATTTTTTCCAGTTTTCCGCCCAATCGTCCTCCGAGACGCCCTCGGCCTCAATCGAAACGGAAAGCCCCAGCGTGCGGAAGCGATCCTGCAGGAAGGCACGAAATTCGGCGATCGGCTTTTCCTCGGGAACGAAGATAGAGACCGCCACCTTATCCTTGTCGGCGTTCAGAATGGTTTCATCCACAAGCTCACCGTACATTCCGTTGAAGGAAAAATCGCTGTAGTCCTCGATCATGAGGCCGTTATCCAGCATACTCATCACGGCCGAGATCTCTTCAAGATCCGAAACGTTTCCCTTCGTCGTCAGCTTCGTCCAGCTTCCTGCCATGCCTTATATACCTCCATTGCTTTGTTTTTGTCAACATTTATTTGCTTTATGAGCATTTCCTTGGAAGAAAATACTTGTTCATCCCGCAAGCGCGAAAGAAATCTGATCTCTATCTCCTGCTCGTAAAGATTGCCCGAAAATGCGCAAAGATGCGTTTCGGCGTGGATGCTTCTCTCTCCAAAGGTGGGGCAGGTACCAACGTTGGTCACCGAAGGAAATTCTCCCGCATCCGTGCGCGTGGCGGTGGCGTAAACGCCGGAGGGCAGCACCAGGCGGTTCTCTGCCAGGGGGATATTCACGGTGGGAAAGCCGAGCGTTTTTCCGCGTCCGTCACCATTCTCCACAACGCCCGAAAGGGCATACGGCGTACCAAGCATTCCCGCGGCCAAAGCGACCTCGCCCGCAAGAAGATGCGCGCGCACCGCGCTTGAGGAAAGAAGCTCGCCCTCGTGATACATCGGCGGCAGCGTTACGCTCTCGCGCCCGATCGCGCGCATATAGCGCATAAGCGCATCGGCATCCCCCTCTGCACCGTGGCCAAAGCGATAATTAAAGCCGCAAACCGTCACAGCGGCGCGAAGCTCCGCGGCAAGACAGCGCGTGGCGAATTCCTCCGCCGATATATGCGCTACGGCAGAAAGCTCGCACATATAAATATAGTCAACGCCAAGGGAGGCAAGAAGCGAGAGCTTGCGAGGCGTATCGTAGAGGCGCAACGCGCTTTTTTTCATCATTCTATCCTCGGCGGGAAAGGTAAATACGCCGAGCGGAAGTCCGAGAGAGTGCGCCTTTTCTGCCGCAAGCGCGAGCAGAGCGCGGTGTCCAAGATGCACGCCGTCAAAAAAGCCGAGCGCAAGCACGGTATCGGCGGGCGCCAAGGTCTTGCCCGGAACGTAGGTTATAAGCTCCATTCTTCTCCTCCTTTCACAAAATACGCTTCCTATTTTAACATATTATTTTAAAAAAGTCAATGCCATGCGTGATGCGCCCCTCAAAAATGCAAATTTTTACGTAACAATGGCTATAAAAATAAAATATTTGACAAAACTCTCCACATATGATAAAATGGAGGAAATAAAATACAGGAGTTTTTTATGAATACGAATAAACTGAACGTCAAGCGAACGATCCTCGTAGGCTTTGCCTTCTTTCTGATCTCGGCCTTCTGGCAGTCCTACGATAAAACGGTGCCCCTGATTCTCAAATACCGCTTTGGAATGGATGAATGGCTTTCCGGCTTTATTATGTCGCTGGATAATATCTTTGCCGTCTTCATGCTTCCGATCTTCGGTGCGCTCTCGGACAAGATAAGCACGCGCTACGGCAGAAGAACCCCCTTTATCCTCCTCGGAACGGTGCTGGCCGTTGTGTTCTATATTCTGTCCTCCTTCGCGCCGTCGCTCTGGTTCTTCATTCTTCTCCTTCTCTTCACGCTGATCTCGATGGCAACCTTCCGCTCCCCCGCAGTTGCCCTGATGCCTGACGTGACCGTGAAGCCCCTGCGCTCCAAGGGTAACGCCATTATTAACCTGATGGGAACGGCAGGCGGCATCTCCGTTCTGCTCGTGGGTATGTTTATCAAGATCGGGCAAGCACATCTTTCCAATATGCCTATCTACGTAGGCGTGGTTTGTCTGATCATGGTTGCCGCACTTGTCGTTTTCCTTCTGACGGTGAAGGAAACGGCTTGGGCAGGTGAGGCCGATGCCTTGAACCGCGTGCTGGAAAGTGAGTCCAAAAAGGAAGAGGAGACTCCCGTAGCGGAAAAGCACAAGCTCTCCAAATCCGAAATGATCTCGCTCTGCCTGATCCTCGCCTCCGTGGCGCTTTGGTTCACGGGCTACAACGCCGTTACCTCCAAATTCTCGGTTTACGTGGAGGAAACCTTCACGCTCGCTGACGGTACGCAAAAGGTTTCTTACGACCTTGCGCTCACCATAGCGCAAGTGGCCGCTATCATCACCTATATCCCCGTCGGTGTGATTGCCTCCCGCATTGGACGTAAAAAGAGCATTCTTGCAGGCATTATCATGCTGAGCGCGGCCTTCGGCTTTGCTTCCCTGATCGATTTGAATACGCCGCCCGTACCCATGTATCTGCTCTTCGCGCTTGCAGGCATCGGCTGGGCGACAATCAACGTAAACTCCTTCCCCATGGTGGTTGAGCTTGCCACGGGCAGCGACGTTGGAAAATATACGGGCTATTACTACACCGCCTCCATGTCTGCGCAGATCATCACGCCCATTCTTTCGGGCTTCCTCGTAGACAAGATCGGCTGGCAGATCTTCTTCCCCTATGCGGCGATCTTCGCGGCGCTCTCCTTCGTAACGATGCTCTTCGTTAAGCACGGTGACACGAAGCCGCAGAAGAAGGCCTCGCTCCTTGAAAATCTCGACGTTGACGATTGAGGTGATACGCCATGACACTTCCCACCATTTTAGGCATCGTTTTAGCCGTATTGCTTGCACTTCTCGTGCTGTATGCATTTATGACCTTCCCGGGCAAGCGCCGCCCCATTTCCCCCGAGCTTCTCGGCGCGCAGTACGCACACCGCGGCCTGCACGATGCCGAGCACGCTGAAAATTCCCTTTCCGCCTTTGCTCTTGCCGTGAAAAACGGCTACGGCATCGAGCTGGACGTTCGCCTCTCCAAGGACGGCGTTCTTGTTGTTTTCCATGACGATACGCTGGAGCGCATGGTCGGCCTTCCCGGCCGTGTGATCGACTATACGGCAAAGGAGCTTTCCGAAATGCACCTTGCGGATACCGAGGAGGGCATCCCCACCTTTGAAGAGGTGCTCGCGCTCGTGGCCGGTCGCGTGCCGCTGCTCGTTGAGATCAAGGAGAGCGCATCGGATTCCTCCGTCAGCCTTGCAACCGCCGAAATGCTCAAGGGCTATAGCGGCCCTCTGCTGATCGAATCCTTTAATCCCCTGTCCCTTTCCCGCATCAAGGAGGCTCTGCCGCAGATCCCCCGCGGCCTTCTCTGCGATCACTACACGAAGAAGCCGGAATTCAGAAAGCCGACCTATTATCTTCTGCAATGGTTCCTTCTGAACTTCAAGGCAAAGCCGGATTTCTACGCCTACAACTATCTCTGCCGCACCTATCTCCCCTTCCGTCTGCTCCGTATGCTTCACAAGCGCCCCACCTTTGCATGGACGGTGCGCACCGCACTCGATAAGGAGATCTGCAAGGAGAGCGGCTTTACCTCGATCATCTTTGAGGATTTCATTCCGAAGGAAGAAGCATAATGAAGCTGCAGCTCATTGCCACCTGTCTCTTCGGCTTAGAGCATATGCTCGGCGAAGAGATCGACGCTCTCGGCTACGAGCGCATAAGCACGATCGACGGGCGCGTTACCTTCCTTGCAGACGAGGAGGGCCTTGCGCTTTCGAACGTATTCCTGCGTTTTGCCGAGCGTATCTATATCAAGCTCGGATCCTTTGAGGTTCATAGCTTCGACGATCTCTTTGAGGGAACGAAAGCCCTTGATTGGTCAACTTTTATTGGCAAAAACGATGCTTTCCCCGTAAAAGGGCATTCCATCAAGTCCTGCCTGACCTCGATCCCCGATTGCCAATCCATCGTCAAAAAGGCGGTGGTGGATTCCCTTTCTGCCGTTTACGGCATCACGCGTTTTCCCGAGGAGGGTGTGAAGCATCAGATCGAGTTTTTCATCCTCAACAACGAGGCTACCCTGATGATCGACACGTCGGGCACGCCGCTGCACAAGCGCGGCTACCGCCGCGAGGCAAACGATGCGCCGATCCGCGAAACGCTTGCCGCTGCGATCGCAAAGACCGCGCGTCCGCGCGAGGACGTTCTCTTCTGGGATCCGATGTGCGGCAGCGGCACGATCGCCATCGAGGCCGCCATGATGATGAACAACGTTGCCCCGGGCAAGCGCCGCCGCTTTGCCGCCGAGGATTTCCCCTGGCTCGACAAAAGATTCTTTGCCGATGCGAGAGAGGAAGCCATCGCCGGCGAGGTGCGCTCCTCTTTTGAGGTCTACGCCTCGGATATTGACGAGCGCGCCGTTACCCTCACGATACAAAACGCCAAGGCCGCAGGCGTGAATCACGCCATCCGCGTGATGCGCGAGGATTGCCGCCGCATCCGCGCCGAGGGGCGCCGCGGCACGATCGTCACCAACCCGCCGTACGGCGAGCGTCTCGGCACGCGCACCGAGGTTGAGCATCTCTACCGCGATATGGGACGGCACTTCCGCTCCCTCGCCCCCTGGCAGGTCTACGTGATCACCTCGCACGAGGGCTTCGAGCGCTTCTACGGCAAAAAAGCCGATAAGGTGCGCAAGCTCTACAACGGTATGATCCCCTGCTATCTGTATCAGTATTTCAAGAACGAGAAGGCCTTTGATAGCAAAAAGAAATAAAGAAAAAAGCCCGTTTTCGGGCTTTTTTCTTTACTTTTCAGATCGTTTTCGTATTCAACGTAATATGCAATAGATTTATGCAATTTCTGCACTTTTTTGTTTTTCCGTAATATGCAGAAATTGCACATTTTATATCTGCTAAAATATGCAGAATTTCCTTATTTTGGCATTTGTCAAGCATCTCTTTTCTCTTTTGCAAGCGGTGCTTGCTTGACTTTGAAGCGACAGGGGTGTATAATTTATGGTATCACGGCAAGGGTAAAGGAAGAAAAAATGGCAGGCGTTCTCACAAAGAAAAAAATTGACACCACCGAGGGTCCCATCTTCTCGAAGATGGTGCTTTTCGTGGTTCCTTTGATCCTCACGAATCTGATCCAGCAGCTCTACACGGTGGCGGACAACATCGTTGTCGGCAATTTTTCCGAAAGCGGGTCCGCGCTTGGTGCGATCGGCTCGTCGAGCGCGATCGTTGCCTTTCTGACGGCGCTTTTCGCGGGCTTTTCCATTGGAACGGCGGCGGTGGTCTCGCACGATTTCGGTGCAAGAGAGCGCGGCGCGCTCTCGCGGGATACGCACACCTCGCTTCTGCTCGCGGTCAGCGTGGGGCTTTTGGTTGGCACCGTCGGCTTTATTTTCGCAAGACCGATCCTGATCGCGCTCAACACGAAGCCCGAATTTTTAAATGACGCCGCCGTTTATATGAAGATCCGCTGCATCGGCTTGCCCTTCGTTGCGCTATACAACAACGCCGCTGCGGTGCTGCGCTCGGTTGGCGACTCGAAAACGCCGCTCTATATCCTCACGGCAAGCGGCCTTGCCAACGTTGCTTTAAATCTCGTTTTCGTTATCTGCTTCGGTATGGGTGCAGACGGCGTAGCCCTCGCAACCCTCGCATCGCAGGTGCTTTCGGTTGTGTTCGTGCTCACGGTGCTGAAAAAGCGCAGGGGCGAGCCGTATGCGCTGAAGCTCTCGCTGCTTCGCATCGACGGCGGCACCGCAAAGCGCATTCTGAAGTTTGCTGTTCCCGGCACGGTGCAAAGCTCGGTGGCGCACGTTATGAACGTATTTATTGCCGCCTCGGCCAACGTTTTTGCGCCCGAGATCATCGAGGCAAGAGCCGTTGCCTCCAATATCGATACCATTCTTTCCACGATCCTCGCCACCTACTCCACCGTGGCGATCACCTTCACGGGACAAAACCGCGGCGCGAAGAAGCCTGCGCGCATCAAAAAAGCGCTCTTTTTTGCCCTTGTGCAATCGGTGACCATTGCGATCGTGGTCGGGCAAACGCTGCTCCTCTGCCGCGAGCCGCTGATCCGCCTTTTCGTGAACGACTCGGTCTACAATGTTGCCGAGATCACGAGGCACGCCACCACCATTATGTCCATCATTCTTCCCTCGTATATCATCAGCGCAATGACGAATTCGCTGGCAGGCTTCGTCAAGGGGCTGGGGCATTCGCTGCCGCCGATGCTCATTTCAATTTTGGATATGGGCGTTTTGCGCGCGATATGGATCTTCGCGCTCTTCCCCTCTTCGCCCACGCTGCACTTTCTCTACCTTATCTACCCCGTTTCCTGGGGAATGAACCTCATCCTCTACACCACCGTTTCCCTCGTTCTTTGGAAACGGGCGAAAAAGCGGATGGCAAGCGCTTAACGAAAAAAATTCGGACAGAGAATGTTTTTTCACTCTCTGTCCGTTTCTCTTTGCGAAGCATTGACGTTTTCCTTGATATAATCGCAGTCCCGCAAATGCTCGGGATTGGAGAAAACGCCAAGCCCGCAGGCGTGAATCACGCCATCAGCGTGATGCGCGAGATTTCAAAAACGAAAAGAAATGAAGCAGTTATTTAAAAACAGCGTCTCTCAAAAATAAGGAGAGACACCGTTTTTTTCATTCAGTTTTTCTTATATTTTTCCATTTCAAGCAGGATATGAAAGATATTTTCCTGCTCCTCACGGGTTTTTGAGGAAAGAAATTCATAACACTGCAGCGGTATGTCATTCGCATGATCCTCTTGACCGCCAAGCTTCTCAAAAAGCCGTGAAAGTGAAACGCCCAACGCAGATGCTACCTTCTCAATGCTCTCAATCGTAGCGTTTTTCTCACCACGCTCCAATTGCCCGATATACGTAGGGTGACACCCCGCAAGCTCTGCGAGCTTTTCTTGGCTTAACCCCTGCTCTGTCCTGTAATTTCTTAATCTTTGCCCAAGTAATTTTGCAAGATTGCCCATTCTCTCACCCACCTATATTTTTCTATATATAGTCTATAAATATTGAAGCAAGTTTTCTATAGACTATTGATATTCTTTTCCGCTTATTGTATACTATAAATATCTATAACTAATATTTTGTGCTTATAGTGCAGAAAGGAAGGAATAGAATGGATACGTATACCGTTTCTTTTTTGGACATCGTGTACTTCATGACTTGGAAAGAATAGACACCCAAATAATTCCCTTGCTCAGGGAGCTTCTAAAAACAAAACCATACGTTTCGTTTCTCATCGGACGTCAAGGTGAATTTGATATATACGTTGCTTCCGTAATTAAACGCGTACAAAAAGAAGTAGGCAAAGAAAGCAATGAATTAACATTGGTTCTCCCTTATGCAGTAGCAGACCTGCCGTTCTACGAAATCTACTACGACAGTATTATCATTCCCGAATGTCTGCAGGGGACGCATCCAAAATCCGCCATTACTCAAAAAAACAGATGGATGATCGAGCAATCAGATCTTGTTATCACTCTCGTAGATAAAGAAACAGGAGGCGCATATACGGCACTTAAATATGCAAAGAAATTGGACAAAAAGATTATCCGCTTGTAAGCAAAGTTTGCAAAGAGGGCAACTCACACTTGCATTTCTTTATAATATGTGATATAATTAAAAAATAAAGCAAATATATCCGCAGGCGTTTGCCTGCATCTTTGGAGGTTTTTCATGAAAAAGCTTCGCATCTTGCTCTTGCTGGTTGCGCTCGTGAGCGCCGCTTGCGTGCTTGCCGCCTGCGGCGGCGGTGGGAGCGATCCCGCCGATCCCATCGCGGAAAAGCTGAAATTCAGCCAAAAAAGTGACGGGACCTACGCGGTCGCCATCGGAAACGCCATCGATCAGACGAGGATCGAGATCCCCGCATCCTACAAGGGAAAGGCCGTGACCGAGATCGCGTATCAGGGCTTCAGCTCCAAGCATCTTGAGCACGTCACCGTTCCGAAAAGCGCGACCGCGATCGGCTGGGGCGCATTTTCGGAATGCACCAAGCTGAAAAGCGTAACGATCCTCAGCAATATCACCGCGCTCGAGGCCTCCGTTTTTGAGAATTGCCCATCCCTGCAGAGCGTAACGATCCCGAGCGGCGTGACCTCCATCGGATCCAAGGCGTTCTACGGCTGTGTCAGCCTTATCGATATTGAGATCCCGAGCAGCGTGACTACCATCGGTATGCAGGCCTTTGCGGGCTGCACCTCTCTGACGGGCGTGGAGCTGCCGAGCAGCGTGCGATCACTTGGCTATAAGGCGTTTTACGGCTGCACGAGCCTCGCCTCCGTTAAGATCCCGAGCACCGTTCATACCATTGAGTGGGGCACGTTTGCCGAATGCACCGCTCTAAAGAGCATCGAGATCCCCCAAAACGTGACCTCGATCGAGTATGCGGCCTTTGCAAACTGCAAGACGCTGGCAAAAGTATCGCTTTCGGATACCGTTACCAAGATCGGAGAGCGTGCCTTCTATGGCTGCTCCGCCCTCGTCAGCATCACGATCCCACGCTCCGTCACGGCGATCGAAGCCTCTGCCTTTGAAGAGTGCTACACGTTGGTTGAGATCATCAATAAGTCCGATCTCGCCATACATAAGGGTGCGGCCTCCAAGAGCTTCATCGCCGCCTATGCAAAGGACGTGCACAGCGGGGAAAGCAGGATCGAAAGCTTGGACGGATACCTTTTCGCCACATACGAAGGGGTGCACTACCTTCTTGGATATTCAGGTGATTCCGCCGATCTTATGTTGCCGGACGATCTTCATGGCGAGCGCTATGAGATCCATCCTTACGCCTTCTATGCTTGCGATCTTCTTTCGTCCGTTGTGATCTCCGACGGCGTTGTCAAGGTTGGCGATTTTGCCTTTGCCAGCTGCACGAGCCTTACCATGATCGCGATCCCCGAGAGCGTGACTGCCATTGGCAACGACGCCTTTTCCGCGTGCGAGGGCTTGATCACCGTTACACTTCATAACGGCCTGCAAACGATCGGCGAGCGCGCATTTGCGAAGTGCACGAGCCTTTCGGGCATTGCGCTTCCGAGCACTGCAGACTCCATCGGTGCATATGCCTTCCACGGCTGCACCGAGCTTACGAGCATCACGATCCCCGAAAGCGTAGACCTCATCGGCGCATACGCCTTCCTTGAGTGCGAAGATCTTGCGAGCGTAATATTTGAAAATCCCCATGAATGGTGGTGTGCAACCCCTGCAGACACCACGCTCGGCACGGTGATCCCCTCTGCGCATCTTGAAAGCACGGAAACGGCCGCCTCATATCTGACGTTCATCTTCCCATCCCGCGTTTGGATGAGAGACGTGCCGGAGAGCAAGATCAACTGATCCTCTGCCTCGGGGCTATTGTATTCAGATAATCGAATTAAAAAACAAGCGGAGACGTCAAAAAACGGCATCTCCGCTTTTGCTATCCGTTCACGGGCATTTCGGCCATGCATATTTTCCAAGCATTCGGGCATTCTAACCGTAATCGAGGAAAGGCAGGAAAGACGATGCAAGAGTTTTACGAAAATTACCGTGCCAACGTGGAATTTATGGAGCACGAGCTGCGCCCGAAGGAAAACTTTGATATTCTCACGCGCACGCTCAAAATCGGAGACGAGGAGCTTTCCTTCTTTTTCATAGACGGCTTCGTGAAGGATGCGCAGCTCGGAAAGCTGATGATGCATTTTCTTTCTCTTCCCCATGCGGGGAGTGCAGACAACCTTGTGCGCAATCTTCCGCAGATCGAGGTGGATCTGTGCGAGGATGCAGAGCTTGCCTTAACGGCCGTCCTCTCGGGGCAAACGGCGATCTTCGGCACGAACTTCGGAAAAAAATGCATCCTCGTTGACCTTCGGACCTACCCCGCCCGCGGCGTACAGGAGCCGGAGGGCGATCGCGTAATGCAGGGGTCAAGAGACGGCTTTACGGAAACTTTAGTTGTCAATACGGCGCTTTTACGCCGCCGCGTGCGGGATACGCGCCTCACGATGGAGTATTACAATCTTGGCGGCACGTCCAAGACGGACGTGGTGATCTGCTATCTCAAGGGCGTAGCGGACGAGAGCTACGTTATGGAGCTTTCAAGGCAGATCGCCTCGCTTCGTCCCAAGTCCTTAACGATGGGCTTTCAGAGTCTTGCGGAAACGCTGATCCGCTCCCGTTGGTACAATCCCTTTCCCAAGATCCGCACCACCGAGCGCCCGGACACCGCCGCCGCGCAGGTCGTGGAGGGAAGCGTTCTCGTGTTTTGCGACACCTCGCCGCAGGTAATGATCCTGCCGACCTCGCTTTTTGATTACCTCCAGCAAACGGACGATTATTATTATCCGCCCCTCACGGGCACGTATCTGCGCCTCGTGCGCACCTTCATTCTTCTGCTCTCGGTAGTGGCAACACCGCTCTGGTATCTCTCGCTGGAGTACGCGGCCGTGCTACCGCCCTGGCTTGGCTTTCTGATCCCCAAGGAGCCGGGGGCTTTGCCGATCATTCTTCAGCTATTTCTCGCCGAGCTTGCGATCGACGGCTTGAAGATCGCCTCCATGAACACCCCCGATATGCTCTCCAATTCCCTCTCCGTTGTCGGCGCGCTGATCCTTGGAGATTTCGCCATCACGGTCGGGTGGTTCTGCGTGGACGTGATCCTCTATATGGCCTTTGTTGCCATTGCCAACTTTGCCCAGCAGAACCACGAGCTCGGCTACGCCTTCAAATTTATGCGTATGCTGATCCTCGGTCTCACGGCGGCGCTCGGCATCTGGGGCTTTGCCCTCGGCTGCGTGCTCTTCTGCTTCTTTGCCGCCACGGTCAAGGGCGTAGGCCATGGACGCAGCTACCTCTATCCCCTGATTCCATGGAACGGCAAGGCCATGCGCCGTCTGCTCTTCCGTACCAGAAAAAAGGATTTTGATTCCCCCGCCGCCGGCCGCACGCAAAAGCCTTGAAGCCTACCAAAAAAGCGTCGTATGTGCCTTCATAGCACGCACGGCGCTTTTCGACATATTTTCAAAAAGGTATTGATTTTATTTGCGATCTAAGGTAAACTATATAAAGATAATAAAATATTTTACTCTATAAGGGGGGCGTTTATGATAAACAATTTGATGAAACGCGGACTTTCCTTGCTTTTGGCACTGCTCGTTTGCATATCCATGCTTCCGGCGGTCAGCCTGCAGACAAATGCGGCCGAGATCACGTATACATACGACGGCTCTCGCATATACAACTGGGGCACGCGCGGCGAAACGGCAACAGAGCTGTCGCCGAATGCAACGGCATTCTATGTAAGCAACGATACCTCCTACACAGAGCTTTCATCCTATTCCGGCGGAACGAGTGCTTCCACCGCGCCGACAAGCGCTCTGTACGATGCTCTGCAGGATCTGATGGCGGGGGCACAACATACCTATACCAGCTATGACGGAACCAAGGAGCTTTACAAATACACGGACTGCCAGGGCGGCGGCGGAAGGATCTCTTCCTTTTATTCCGGCACGCCGATCGGCCCCTCGTGGGATGACGACGGATGGAACCGCGAGCACACCTGGCCCAAAAGTAAGGGACTTGGCGGCAGAGACGCAAACGATATCATGATGCTCCGCCCAACCTCGACCAACGAAAATTCCTCTCGCGGTAACACGGCATACGGCAAGAGCGGCGGATATTATAACCCCAACGCAGAATCCGGCGGCACGTACGACCTTCGCGGCGACGTTGCCCGTATTTTTCTATACGTTTACGTTCGCTGGGGCAACGTGAACGGAAACGGAGAGTACGCGACCTGGGGCTCCAATGGCGTGATGGAAAGCGTTGCGGTTCTGCTTGAGTGGATGGAGGCCGACCCCGTGGATACCTGGGAGCTTGGCCGTAACGACTCTGTGGAATCCATCACCGGCACGCGCAACGTATTCGTAGACTACCCTGAGCTTGCCTTCCTGCTCTTCGGAGAAGAGATCCCCGCCGATATGACTACCCCCTCCGCCGCAGGCGGTCCGAGCTGCGAGCACGATAATTTTGATGCGGGTGTCATTGTATCCGCCACCTGCACGGAAAAAGGCTACACGCTCTTCACCTGCCAAACCGTAGGCTGCGGCTCGGAATACAAAACGAGCTTCACCAAGGCATTGGGACATAGCTATTCCTCCGGTTCCTGCACGCGTTGCGGCGAAGACGAGCCCGCCATCCCCACCTTCGTGGCGGAAATCGTTACGGGAAAGGCCTATAAGCTCGGCTTCTTCTCCACCAATACCAACGCAGAGCATTATTTCGTCGGTACCATGACCGACTATTACGGCACGACCGACACCAATTATGATAACGGTGTGGACGTGTTCGTGGAAAATGCCACGGGCGGATATTACTTATATTTCAAGGACGGAAACGGCCAAAAGAAGTATATCAATCTCGTTTTAAACGATACGCATTACAATTTTACCTACAGCGGCTCCGCTATCTCCGTATTCACGTGGAATGCAGATAAGAACGCCTTCTACACCACCGTTGCAAATGAGATCTGTTACATGGGTACCTACGGCACGCACAAAACCATGAGCGTGCTTCGTTCCTCACTAATGCAAAGCGGTGATTACATTGCGCGCATGTATACGCGCGCCGAGGACGGCACAGGTGCGGACGATCCCTGCACGCACAACTATAGCTCGGTCGTAACCGCGCCCACCTGCACGGCCGAGGGCTTCACCACCTACACCTGCTCGCTGTGCGCTCACAGTTACAGAGGCGATCGCGTAGCGGCAAAAGGGCACGATTACGTAAACAATACCTGCTCCGTCTGCGGCACCGTCAAAGCCGCAAGCAAGGCAACCATCAGCTTTGCGGATGCGGCCAACCGCACCGCGTTCAGCACTTCTCAACAGATCTGGGAGCAAAACGGCATCAAGGTCACCAATAGCAAGGCAGGCTCTCAGAGCGACGTGGCCAATTATGTGAATCCCGCACGCTTCTACAAGGGCTCAAGCGTTATCATTGCGTATCCCGGCATTACCAAGATCGAGATCAATTGCAGCGGTCTTAGCAGCAGTTATGTAAATGCTTGGGTGTCCGATGCTCCCGAGGGCGCAACCGCGACCAATAGCAGCGGCATCGTAACGGTCGTTTTCAGTGCGCCTGTAGATTCCGTTATTTACACGGGGCTTTCCTCGCAAAGCCGCGCAAAGGATATAACTGTATATGCAGAGACGGAAACGCCGCCGTCCTGCACGCACACCCGCACCACCGTTGAGGGTGCGGCGTCTCCCACCTGCACCGCAAGCGGTCACACGGGAAGAACGCGCTGCCTGGATTGCAGCACAGTCATAACCGAGGGCGAGACACTCTCCGCTCTCGGCCACGATTGGAAAAACGCCACGACCGAGGCTCCCAAGACCTGCAACCGCTGCCAAAAAACCGAGGGTGAGAAGCTTCCCGCCTCCGGCACCACCCCCGATAACGACACGCCGTCGGACGATGGCGATCCGACCGAAGGTGATAAAACGCCGGGCAGCGGCACGCCGCCCGCAAAGGACCACAGCCAATGCAAAGCCGGCGTTTTCAAGACCCTCTGGAACTCGATCGCCAACTTCTTCCGCCGTCTGTTCGGCAGCAAGGAGAAATGCGTCTGCGGCGAATACTACAGCGCATAGCACAATAAAAAAACACCAAGGGCTGATCCGCGGATCAGCCCTTTTTTCAAAAGAAACGAACGCCGGTACCCCCTTTCTCGCCGGGGCGAGCATCACGGCGCCCGGGCGCAGTTTAAAGCACAAAGTTTTCTTTTTTTAAAAAAACGCAAAAAAACCTATCCAAAATATAAAAAAGCACTTGACTTTTGCAAACTCAAGTGCTATAATATATTAGGTTTTCGGCCGCAAGACCGTAAATTCGCATATATCTGGGTGTGGCGCAGTTGGTAGCGCGCTACCTTGGGGTGGTAGAGGCCGCAAGTTCAAGTCTTGTCACTCAGACCAATAGCGACTCATACGAACAAGCAATTTGTTCAAGTGAGTCGCTATTTTCATTTTAAAAATATGCAATATGCACTATTTTGTCCATATTCATGTGATTAAGGTGAAAATAACGGCACATAAATCGCAAAGAGAACTTGATGTTTTTTAACGTCAAACTCTCTTTTTTTCAAAAAAGAATATAAAAAGCGTTCGTTTTAGCGGTACAATTTAAGTATTTGTATTCGCTTTAGCGAACGCCTTTTTCATTATGGAGGATAGAAATGATTGATAACTCTTCGCCACCTATTGTAAAATCAGTAGCAACTCGCATAGACTATCTACGAGAATTAAACGACTTGTCAATTCGAGCTTTAGCTAAGAAGTCCGGAGTTTCAACTTCAACAATGTTCGATATTATCAACGGAAACAAAATACCCAATATTTATACACTACACTCTATTTGCAATGCACTTGACATTTCCCTCTCAGATTTCTTCAACTTTGATGATAACATCATAGCACTTAGAGGAAAAGAGGCGATACTAATAAAGATATTCAGAGAGATTTCACCCATGTCTCAAGACACACTAATTAAAGTTTCGAAGTGTATGAAATAACACGAAACCCTTGGCTCATTACGAGTCAAGGGCTTTTTTTATTTACTCCAACTCACCGACAAATTGGAATTTGATTTATAGCGGTCTTTGCAAATATATCATATCTACAAGCTGTACTCCACACTCAATTATCGGATGGTCATAGTTATCTGTAAAGAAGTTTGGAATGCTATGTGAGCGAATAAAACCGCATTTCTCGTAGAAAGGTATTGTCAATGGACTATCTCCAGTTCCAACTTGCAAAACAGAATACTGTCCGTGATATTGCTTGATAAGAAACTCAATCATTGCTTTCGCATAACCTTTGCCTTGGTATTCGGGAACAGTAGCAATGTTTTTTATTTCAAGAACACCGTTTCCTTCGTCGGTTATGACACACTCGCATTTGACTCCGTTATCGTCAAGCACATACATCGTGACATGATCGAGGTAACGGTCTATCATATCCTCTTGCTCGTCTGCCAACAACAGCAAATCAAGATATTCTTTTTTGTTTTCGGTTATCTCAATGATCTTCATTTTTTGACCTACAAATTCTTTATCGATTAGATTAGTATCCCATTACAATGGTCTACTTCGTGCTGAATTATCTGCGCAGTCCACCCGGTAAAATTCTTCGTATGAGTTTTCATCTCAAGCGTTTGGAACTGTACTTTTATCGTCTTATATCTTTTGCATTTACGAGGGCCGCCGAGAAGAGAAAGACATCCTTCCTCGGTTTCATATATACTGGACTTAGCTACTATCTGAGGATTAAGCATAACCGTATATGTAGGGACTCTACCGCTTTCATCGAGAAATGCTATGATGCACTTTCTTACACCTATCATATTGGCAGCCATTCCAACACAACCTTCACGGTGAGCCATAAGTGTTTCAAGTAAATCTTGAGCTATATGTAAATCTTCTTTAGTTGCAAGTTCAGACTTTCCGGCAAGGAAAATCGGATCGTGTACTAACTCGCGTACCATTTACTTTACCTCACAAAATGCGGCTATGGCTCTACTCGCAAAATCGGCAGTTCCATCTCCATACTTATCTATGTTCTTCTTAAATCTATCGTCACCTACGTACATCTGACCGAGCCCGGATAGAATATCATCGGTGCAAGTGTAGTAATTATCTGTAATATGCTTCTGCAGCTTAACTACAAGTGCCTGAGCTTCTGCAGAATTGGGTTCAATACCATCATTCTTTAATGCTGCAAACTCGGCAAAGATGGCCATTAAGCCCTCGTTAGCTTCAGACCATTTATCGCTTGTATAACCTTTAGTCTTTTCGGTATGCTCTTGATAAGCCTGAGTGTTACCCCATCTTTCACGTGCTTCAACTTCACAAGATTGTTTCATATATAAATCCTCAATATCGGCAATTATTTACTATATAATTCTATCATATTTATGTGAAAAAGTCAATGTAACGAAGTCAGCTTATGGACTAAATTACATTACACAAGTGTAGTTCCATAGGACAGCAATTCAAAACACTTTAACGTGAACTTCTACATCAATTTCTCCAAGTTTACTGACTTAGAATTTATTATTTGCCTTTCGGTAGGGATCGTAGCACAGTTCTCGTATATGTCAACGGTGTAAACTAAATAAAATTTTGCTACAAATTCAAAAAATGATATGAGGTCAAGTAGAAATACTTGGCTTTTTTGTTTTTTACCCCGATGCAAATTTTTCTTAGATACATACCGTAATTCTCAACCATTGACATATACACACAAGACAAAAATGAATACTTCATCGTACCCGAACAGTGCTACGATTTGGGAGGCGCCGAAAGGCAAAATAAAAATAAAAGGAGAAAAGAAAAATGAAAAAAGTAGTTTACTCAGTTCAGAAGTTAGGAAGATTTGATAATCCAAAGTTGACAGGACTTGGATATCTGACCGATGAAGATTTAGTCATCGCTTGTATCAGCCAGAAAGGAAAACCGTACATCAGAGTATTTGAAGGTGTTAGAGAATACTGTCATCCACAATACGGAAGAGACGGTGAGTTCAAAGGTGAATACACCGAATACAGAGAAATCGAAGTTGAGAAAGAAACCAATGGTTATACCTCACTCGAAAAGATAGATATCGAAGTAACCTACAAGATTTGGTTCAAATATGCAGATTAAGAAAGGAGATAAAATGACTAAACGACTAATCCATAGAAAGCTCCGAAGATTGAAAAGTGAGCTTAAATCTGTAGTTCACTACAATTTTATGAAACGTCACAGAATCAAAAAAGAAATCGAACAATTGCAGAATTTACTTAAAGAAAGGATTTGAAAAATGAAAAATAAGTTTTATCTTCACGAATTTAAACTCTTCGACGGCGAAGAGTACATCACCTTTAATATCGTTGCTCTCAACGAATCTAAAAAAGAAATCTTAGTTGCCGTAACAAACAGAGGAAGAATAACTCAAGTTACATATGACCTTTTTGAAGATGAAAATGGATATTACTTCGAATATGGTTGCGAATACACCAAAGTAAAAATTGAAGATTTTAAGGAGGTTAAGGATGAATACTGAAAACAAACCCGTATGGGATTATTCAGAGCTTCTGGAAGAAGCAAAAGACCGAATTGAAGAAAAACTACAAATTGAAGGAGAATAAAAAATGATCGGTGTTACAAATGAAATCAAAATCGTTATAGGATCTTGGGGATCTTACAACGAATGCAACGAAAGAGCTTTAGGCTCTAAATGGATAGATCTCGCTGATTACTCAGATTGGGATGAAATCGTAGAAGAACTTAAAAATCAAGGTTTTGAACTTGACGGTATCGATGAAGAACTGTTCATTCAAGACATTGACAACTTCCCTACAGGAGCAGCCAATTGGGATTACGTTCACCCCGAAACGCTGTTTAACCTACTCTACGAAGCTGACGTGCTTGAAAACTCTCACAAGTACGACATAATGTTAGCTTACCTCGAAGTGAGAGATTACGATGATTTCAAACGCCTCGTAGATAACTACGGAGACCGTTGGGATGATGACATCACAATCTACAAGAACTTCGATTGGGAAGATTACGGTAGAGAGATGTTCGAACTTATGGGATATCAAGTAGATGCTTCTTTACTCGACTACTTTGATTTCAAAGAATATGGCGAATCTTTCAGATAACTTAATAGAATTACTGCGGTAAGCATAATCGTTTGCAACGTGCGGTAGCGAAGCAGTTTTTCATCCAATTCATAGTCCTCGGATTGATACTTGGCGTAGTACTTTGAAGGCGATTCTTGAGTTCAGTTGCCTCTTTTT
>JAGBCA010000031.1 GCA_017938205.1 Clostridia bacterium | reverse complement strand
CCGCAAGCAGAGCCCTTGCCTCCTCGGGCGTGTATTTGATCCAAACGTCCCAGCTGGCGAGCAGGAGCTTGGCATTCGGGTATTTGGTTCTTATATTGTCGGCAATTCTACGGTATACGAAGAGCTTCATCCGCAGATTTTTCTCGCGGTCCTCGGAATACATCCGCTCGGCAAGTCCGATGGTATGGAAGAGCTCGCCCCTGCCGTATTCCTTCACGTGCGTGTCGGTCAGATGCTCGTAATATTCCATATTCTTCTTTTCGCGGATATCGAAAACGAGGCCCGTCTGCTCGCTGTAGCCGGCGGTGCTTTGGGAGAGGAGCGCGGGCTTTTTCTTTTCAAGGAAGGCGATCGGCGTACGCGAATACCAATGCGTCATCGTTCCGCAATCCTCAGGGTGCATCAGATCGCGCTCAAAAGCGTATTGCAGGATCTTTTTGCGAAGCTCTCCGCGATATTCAAGCGACCAGAAGAGATTGTGATCGTCGTATCCCTCTCTTGATTCGGGGAGAGGGAGATCGCGGTCGGGGTAGGGAACAATGTCGGGAAATGCTTTCTGAAAAAGATCGTCCGATCCGATGCGGAGCATAAAGAGGTTGAGTCTGCTTTTTAAGATCCAGTCGATCTCGTTTTTCCAATCCTCAAGGCCCCATTGCACGGCTTGAAAGCGGTGCAGACTGCGGTGCGCAAAATAGCGGATGCCGCGATAGTCGAAGCGCGGCGCCTCGTTTAAGCGAAGCCCCTCGAAGGGAAGCGCGGTGCTCGGTATGCGATCTCCGTCCCAAAACCAACGGCAGCCGCAGAATTTTTCAAAATAGCGGTACACCGCGTAGATGGTCGCGCGCGGCCTGCCGCCCGCAAGGAACAGATATTCCGTTCCGTCGATCTTCTCCGTGCGGATCGTGTAGCCGTCCGTGCCGTAGCGTAGGCCGAGCTGTGCGGCCTTGCCCGAAAGCAAAAGCTCCGCCAGGACGGAATTTGCGCTGTCATTTCCGATCAGAACGGCTCTCTCGGGCTTTGTCTTTCGTGTGAGATATTCCTCGTCTGTTATTTTTTTCGCTTCCGTATTGCCAACACGCCCCGCAAGATCGATAAAAGCATCTGCGGCGATTTCGTAGGCGGTATGCGAGTAACTTGGATAAACAACATAAATACTCATACTTTTCTCCTTTAAATTCAAAGCTGCATCAAAATCACAGCAAAAACACCGGCAACCAGCGTGAGATAATGGTGAAGCCGAAGATTCTCTCGCTTTTTAAAGACGGGAAATTAAAGCTTTACAGCTTTTCCCGTAGCGATGCTCTCATACACCGCGTTCATAGCCTTGATAGTATTTTTGTGCCAGCCAATGTTAATTTTGGGAAGGCGCTTTTTGTCTATATTTTCAACGAATTCATCGATAAGTCCTACCCACTCGTCAAAATAGGTGTACTGAACGGTATACTTATTCTCGGGTGAGCCGTTGTGGTAGGTATTGGGGCCGAAGCAATCGGTAAATACGCTTCCCTCCGTACCGTGAATTACAAGGTTCACCTCCATGCGCTTGGGAAATACCTCCCAACCGGGGCCGGGGACCTTGAGCTTGTTTTCGGCTCTCGACCAGCTCGGGTCAAGCGAGAAGATAACTCCGTTTTTCATTCTTCCGACAACGGCAAGCATATCCTCTTCCTCAATATCGTGGCGCATATTGGGCGCAACCTTAGCGAAGATTATGTCGAATTCGCTCTTGGTAACCTCTCTTATAAGGTCGAAGATATGGGGGTGGTCGCAAAGTGCTCCGCCGCGGAATTTATCGTGGCCGGGCTTGATCTGCACTCTCTTGCCGTAGCTCTTCTCGGGAACGCCCTGCCAGGGAAACGCCCATACGGGAGAAAGGGTGATGTTGGTTGCATTGAAGGCCTCCATCTTACCCATGGCCTCGCGCTCAATAAGCTCCTTGGTTCTGATTACGACGGGGTTATAGTGAAGCTCAAGCTCTATCTGGAAAGTAATACCGCTTTCCTCGATAAGCCTTTCCATCTCTGCGTATTCGTCCATATCGAAGGTGGGAATTTTCATGGAAAGCACATTGATTCCGCGCTCTGCACAAAGGCGCACCTGGCGAAGATGCTCGCTGTTTTCACTTGCGAGAACTACCGCCTCAATTTCGGGGTGCGCGTCAATCATAGCCTCGTCGCTGTCATAGCATGGGATTCCCTGAACGCTTTTCAAGAAAATTTCCTTCACTTCGTTGTTGGCGGTAGAAACCGCAATCCATTCAAGCTTAGGATTGTTTTTAAGAACGTCGTAATATTTTCTCGTATGTCCGTGCGTCATGCTCATCATGGCTATCTTCAGTCTTTTCATAACTCTCACACCTCCACCTTAATGTTTTCAAGTGTATCAAGAGAAGCTTTAGCGGCAGCCAATACCTTCTCTATATGCGCCCATTTTGCACATTTTTCTTTACAAATCTCTGGGCTTTTTGCGTTTGCAAACGTTGCTCTTATTGTATTGATTTCACATTCCTTGTAGCCATAAAGCTCAGCATCGGTATCCATGTATGCCTCCTGCTTTTTGCCGTATACGTAGATGGATTGCTGCGGCATCTGCGTATCAACCACTCTGTCGCAGGCAACACCCGAATCGGTGATGATTTCGTGCTTGTCAATATCCTTCTCTCCCTCCTCGAGGGTTGCTCCAAGCTCAATCGTGCAAACGCATCCGTTTTCCGTTTCGACGATGCAGTTCATAGTGTTGTTTCCCGCTATTGCAAAAATCTCGGTTGTTTTAGAGTTTACAGTGAACTCAAGAATACCGATTTCTCTTGCGAGAAGCTCAAAAAGGCAAGTGCCCTTTTTCGCGGTATGACCTATACGGTAGGTGCACATATTTCCGAGTCTTCCCGTCATGACAAGACCGCGAAGCTCTATGAATCTTCTCTCGCTTTCCCAAGCGAGCACGGGAACGTTCTCCCCGTTGATTTTTACCGTTTTTCCGTCGGGGGAAAGAATCGCTTCGGTTCCTACGGAATATTTATCAAGCAAATAATTTAATCCCTTTTGCATTTCATGATCTCCTCAATTTCTTTTTTTGTGGGAATCGACGATACGGCGTATCTTCTGGTAACACCGATCGACGATGCAATGTTTGCCGCCGTTACCGCTTCGGTAAGCGTATTCCCCTCTGCGAGCGAAGCCGCAAGCACACCGTTGAAGGTATCGCCCGCCCCCGTGGTATCAACTACCCTTGCAACGCTTACCGCAGGAATGCTTTTATTATTTTCGGATTTGATGATACAACCGCGCTTTCCGACTGTGATAACAACGTTTTCCTTTTCTTCAATTCCGAGCGTTTCATGCTCGTTCGGTGTGAACAAATCAACGTTTTCAAGTATGTATTGGGATGTTTGTCTTGCGGGAGCGGGGTTGAGCACAACCCTCACTCCGTACCTTTTCGCAATCTCTATAGCTCGAAGATTTACCTCTTCCGTAACCTCGTTATTCAAAAGAAGAATATCCGCGCCTTTGATTTCGTTTTCAAACGAAGAAACGTCATTTCCTGAAAGCTGAGCGCCTTGATATACGGTTACGTGATTGCTTCCGATTTTATCCGTCACGATAGAGGCAAATGCGGTTTGTTGCTCTTTTTTGGAAAGATACGCCTTGATGGATTCGTTTTCGAGAAAGCTCCTTACCGCGCCGAAGCTGTCGCTTCCCACAGCGGCAAGAAAGGAAACCTCTGCACCGTATCGTGCGGCCGCAACCGCCTGGTTAAATCCTTTGCCGCCAAGCTCAAAATGAACGGATTTTGCTTCTACTGTTTCGCCGCCCTCGTGAAATTTATCGACCTCAAGAAAAACCGAATTTCCTACGATGCCTATTACCGCTATCTTGCTCATAAGTGCTTTACCTTGCCCATATACATATTTTCAAGCACGATATTATGCTCGCGGCCTCCCTCAACGTTTCCGCTGAGATATACGGGAGGACGAACGCCCTCCGCAAGAGCTGCTTTTGCACCGTTTATAAGGCAGGTATTGAGTATAAAGCAGGCGGTATAGGTGGAAAGTCCGCCCATCGTTGCCTCGCCTACCGCCAGACAAGCGTCACCATAGGGAACCTTGCAGTCTATAGCGATGTCCACGTGCTCGTGAAGCTTTCCGCCGCGGTCTGCATATTCCATAGAGGAAATGCCAATGCACTTCACACCTCTTTTTTTTGCTTCGTCTGCCATTTCTACGGGCACCTGATTCTTGCCCGATGCAGAAAAAATGAAAATTACATCGTTCTCACAGGGAGTATATCTTCTGAAAACCTCTGCGGCAATACCGCTCATTTTTTCCATTCTGCTTGATTTGGCCGCGCCGTTGTGAAGCATAAGGTCGGTATCAAGCATAGGCGAAACGTTTGCAAGTCCTCCCGCACGGTAAAATGCGTCGAGTCCCGGAAGATGTGAATGCCCGCAGCCGAAGGTGAAGATGAGTCCATCCTTCTTTATAGTATCGGCAACGAGTTTTGCCGCCTCGGAGAGCTTGTCTGCCTCCTCGGTTTCGATTCTCTCAAGAACACTCGTAATCTTACCCAAATATTCGCTCATTTTTTAAGCACCCTCTTGTAATTCTCTCCAATGGCATCCCAGAGCTTTATGGGATCGGGAGCCGCAACGCTCGTGCCAAGGCCTCCGCGATACGTCCAGGTTGCAAGCCTGTCAACGCCCATTGATTCGTACAGATCAACAATCTTATCGATCTGCTTAAAGTCCTCGGGCTGTGCGTTGTAGCCCATCAGCCATCTTTCCGACTGCTTGCCGTATTTCTTTGCTATTCTTACGGTTCTTTCGGTGATTTCCTTGAAGAAGCTTTCGGGCAGAGACCAGTTAATGATAGTGGTAGAGAACACGTCAAAATAAGGACAAGCCGCTACCATCTCCCAGTTATCGTAGCCGCGAAGCTCGGTAACGTAATAGGTATTCTTGGTTGCGTGAACGCAGCAGGTAATTTCGAGGTTAGGATTTACTTCCTTGAGAGCCTTGGAGCAGTCTGCAAGCGTTTTGAGCGCCTCGCGCCAACGGAACTGCTTTACGTCGTCGTTCATAAACTTCGGCATTTCGTAACCGTAATAGTCCTCAAACTTCCTCATGCATTCGGGGCATCTGCAAGCCCAGTCGTCACCCGCACCTCCGGTTATCGAAGCGTATGACTTGGGGTATGCGTAGTGCGGCTCATCCCAAAAAAATCCGTCCACCTCGGTTTCTCTGGCAAGCTTAAGGCAGATATTGGTGAAATAATCACGGAAGGAATTTGTGTTGAAGCAAGCTGCGTTGAGAACCTCACCCGTATAAGCCGAAACCTGGCGGTGATGAATATTGTTTTGAAGGAAGAGAGAAACCTGCTCGCCGCCAAAGTATTTACCGATGCCCCAGGTATCTGCGATACAGCGAAGTCCGACCTTGTGCGCAGTTTTTACGATATTGTTGATATTGGGAAACCAGAAGTCCATATCGAACTCTGTTATTGCAAGAATAACAGTATCGCATCCGTGCTCCTTCATTTCAATAAAATCTTTCTCTGCGTGTTCTACGTAATTGAATCCATAGTAGCTTACAGCCGTGTGTTTGATTCCCATAATAAATCTCCTTACAAATTGATTTCTTATGCTATTATAGCATAAAAAACAAAAATCGCACAACCTAAAAAACGGATGGAGTGGGTAGAAATTTCGAAACTAATTGGCCTATATCTTGACAAGCCAATTTTTTTCTGTTATAATCGAGGCATGATTGATTTTAATTCTTACAGCATAAAAATAGACAGTGCATTTTCTATTTCATGGAAAAAGGGAACGGCTTATGCCCAAGCGCGTAAATTTGATGCCCTTTCGTTTCGCGTAAACGGAAACGCTCTTTACCGCCACGAAGATAAGGAATATGCCGTAAATAAGAACGACGTAGTTTTCATTCCCGCAAACTACGACTACACGATAATAGCTAATAAATCGGAGGATGTTCTCGTAGTACATTTTTATCTCGAAAGCACAAGTCTTAAGGAAATGGAAATATTCTCGCCGAAAAATCCCGATGTTTTCGAAAGACTTTTCTACGAAATCTCAAGAGTGTGGCGCACTAAGGCAACGGGATATAAGCATAGAATGTACTCTATATTTCATAAAATTCTCGAGCAGATTGAAATTCAAGAGGAGCAGAAGGCGTCTAAAACAAAGCCCAAAAAGCTTCAACTTGCACTTGACTATCTGCACGAGAATTTCAACAGTCCACAGACTACAATAGAATCGGTAGCCGCGCATATAGGCGCAAGCACGGTATACCTTCGCAGGCTTTT
Organism: Clostridia bacterium; assembly: GCA_017938205.1. Lineage (GTDB taxonomy): Bacteria > Bacillota > Clostridia > Oscillospirales > CAG-272 > UBA1740. The sequence goes on along the minus strand of JAGBCA010000031.1, from coordinate 34,750 downwards.
TAAAACCGCGTTTAATAAAAAGCCTCTTGAATACCTTAACGATATGCGTATAGATCACGCAATCTCACTTCTCAAAACCGGCTATTATTCAATTCAGGATGTTGCAACCCTCTCCGGCTTTAACGATGCAAAATACTTTTCGTCCATCTACAAAAAAAGAACCGGTCGCCCTCCATCAAGGGACTTTAAATAACAAAATGAAAGATTAAGTTTATAAAATCACAAAAAACGCGGCTACCGGCAAAAGCGGTAGCCGCGTTTTTTATAGATATGAAAGCTTTTACTTATTTCTTTGTGTACGTTCCGCCCGTGCGTTCAGAGAGCGGTACGGATTTTCGCCCTCTCAGCTGCAAAGAAGCAGCGCGGACTGACAGAAAAAAAGCAAGCGCATATCCCAAAAATGAAAAGGGAAAAGCGCTTGCTTTTTTAGTATTTCTTATCCTGCAAAGCAAATTCCGTGTTGTAGATCGCTTGCTTTGAGGGCTTCGAGGAGTTCAGAACGATGTGGGTGTAGATGCTGTCGAGGATCGCGAGCTGCGCAATGCGCGAGCTCATGGCGAGGATCGAATGCTTCGTTTCCTCGGATTTTGTGAAAAGACGGATCTCCGCCGTCTCCGCCAAGGGAGAAGCGCCGTGGTTCGTCACGCAGATCGTGGTCGCACCGCAGGCCTTGCTCAGCCGCAGCGCCTCCACGATGTCCTTGGAGGCGCCGGAGTGCGAAATGCCGATCGCCACGTTGCCGCGCTTCAGGTGCGAGGCGATGATGGCCTGCATATGGTTGTCACAGCAAGCCTGCGCGGAAAGTCCGAGGCGTAGGAATTTGTGCGCCGCATCCTGTGCGATCGCGGCTGAGTTGCCAAGCCCGAAGATCACGATGCGATCCCCCTTGCTGATCACCGAGGAGGCGCGGTCGAGCGCCGCCTCGTCCAGCACCGTTTCCGTGCTGGAGAGGGAATTGGATATATCCACGATCCTCTTTTTAAATATTTCAAAGCAGCTGTCGCCCTTTTCGATCTCTGCACTAATGCTGGAGGATGCGTTCACCTCTGCCGCGATACCGAGCTTCAGCTCTTGATATCCCGTCAGCCCAAGACGCCTTGAAAAGCGCACGATCGTGGCATCGCCGCAGCCGCATTGCTTGGCAAGCTCCGAGATCGAAATATCGATGATCTCGCCCGTGTGCTGGAGAAGATAATTCGCGATCTTTTTCTCCGCAGGACCCATGGAGCTCAGGGAAAAACGGATTTTATGTACGATGGATTCCATCTTTGACCTCGTAATGAAAATTTTTTCCATTATTTTATCATTTTTTCTGAAAAAAGTCAAGATTTTAAAATAAATTTTTGAAATGCGGTTGCAGGACGGAGCGGATGATGTTATAATGAAAGCATCCGATAATATATAAAAATGAGGAGATTTTCAACATGCAGATCAAAATGAACGAATTTTTGTTTTCGATGATCTTGACCGAGCTTGAGGACGCCGTTGGCGTGGAGAATTGCTCGGTCAGACAGATCGACAAGGTGACGCATAGTGTGGACTACTATTGGTTGTCCCGTATGTGGGCGGACAGAGGAGAGCGTATGCCTGAGGCAGACTTCATCGTTTCTCCCAAGGATGCCACCGAGGTTTCCAAGGTCGTGAAGATCGCGAACTATTATAAGCTCCCCGTAACCACCTGGGGCGCAGGTGGCGGCACGCAGGGCGGCGCCATTCCCGTTTGCGGCGGTATCCTTCTGGACACCAAGCGTATGAATCAGATCTACGAGGTAAACACCGAGGGAATGTACATAGAGTGCGGCACGGGTGCGATCTATAAGCACATCGAATGGGCGGCCAACGAGGTCGGAAAGGCAACGATGCACTATCCTTCTTCCTTGACCTGCTCCACCGTCGGCGGCTTCCTTGCGCACAGAGGCATCGGCGTTTGCTCCACGAAGTACGGCAAGATCGACGATATGGTGCTGAAGATGGAGGTCGTTCTTCCCAACGGTGATATTATCGAGACCAGCCCCGCGCCCAAGCACGCGGCAGGCCCCGATCTGAACCAGATCTTTATCGGCTCGGAGGGAACGCTCGGCATCATCACCAAGGCGCAGATGCGTATCTACGATATGCCCGAGGAGCGCCGCTTCAGAGGCTTCCTTTTCCAGGATATGCACGGCGCGTTCCAGGCATCGCGAGAGCTTCTTCAGAAGTTCAAGCCCTCCGTTATGCGTCTGTATGACGAGGCGGAGACCGCATCTCTTATCAAGAAGATCGTCGGCGTGGCGCGCAAAGGTGCGTTTATGAACGTGGCGATCGAGGGCTGCAAGGAGCTTGTGGAGGTAGAAGAGAAGCTGCTACTGGATACCTTCAAAAAGTACGGCGCAGAGGATCTCGGTTCCGAGTACGGTGAGAAGTGGTGGAAGGAAAAGATCACCTTCTTCTATCCCGGCCATATGATGGACATTCCGCAGATGTTCGGCACGATGGATACCATCGCGCCCTACGATAAGATCGAAGAGATCTATTGGGCAATGAAGAACGCCATCGAATCCAACTTCCCGCAGGCGAAGTTTATCGCGCACTTCTCGCATTGGTATGAGTGGGGCGCAATGGTATATGACCGCTTTATCGTTGAGGGTAAGGACGTGCCCCAGGATCCCGTAGAGGCTCTTCGTTTGCATCAGCAGATCTGGACCTGCGGTGTCAGAGCGGCGCTTGCGCACGGCGGCGTAGTGAACGACCATCACGGTGTCGGCATCAAGCTCGGCCGCTTGATGAAGGAGCAGTACGGACCTGCAATGCAGGTATTCGAGGGACTGAAGAAGCAGCTTGACCCCAACGGGATCATGAATCCCTTCAAGCTCGGTCTGTAAGGAGGTAAGAAGTTATGAATATGTCGGATAAATGTAAAACACACGTGGATTCCTGCCGTTTCTGCTGGATGTGCCACCATATTTGCCCCATCGGCAACGCAACGGGACACGAGAGAAGCACCCCCCGCGCCCGTGCGCTCGGTATCTCTCTTGTCAACAGAGGCGCAATCGGCCTTGAAGAGATCATGGACAATATATACGAGTGCGCAGGCTGCGGCGCTTGCGTGCACGATTGCGTAACGGGATGGGATCCTGTGATGTTCACCAAGGAGGTAAGACTGCAGGCGGCTCTTGAGGATAAGCTTCCCGCATATATCAACGCGATGGTGGATCATTGCCTTGACGAGGGCAACGCATACGGAAAGACCGTGCTTTGCGAAACGCTTTCTGCAAAGATCGCAGAGCACAAGGAAAAGACGGATACGCTTCTGTACCTCGGTGCAGATGCAAGATATATGGCCTGCAAGCAGGCAGTGAAGGCGATCCGCGTGCTGGAAAAGGCAGGCCTTGCGTTCACGGTGCTGGCAGACGAGCTGCCCTCCGGCGCACAGCTGGACTTCCTGATCGGCGCGGCGGATGAGACCAAGCAGCAGATGCTTGCAAACGCCAAGGTGATGGATGGCTTTAAGACCGTGATCGTTTACGATCCCACCGATGCCAAGGTGATGAAGAGAACCTATAAGGAATACGGTGTGGAAACCACCGCCGCCGTGCAGACCTATACGGCCGCGCTTGCCGCGCTCGTAAAGGATGGCAAGCTTGTTGGAAAGAAGGCGGATAAGACCGTCGTTTACCAGGATCCCTATCAGCTCGCCCGCGACCTTGAGGAAACCGAGGAGGCAAGAGCCGTGATCGCGGAATTTGCCACGTTGCACGAGCTTCACCTGAACCGCGGCGAAACCGTTTGGGCAGGCAATATCCTGATGGCACAGTATATGCCGGAGGTTATGAAAAAGGTAGCGGCGCGTCGTCTTTCGAACGTGAAGTCCATCGGTGAGTGCGCCGTGGTGACTGCATGCGTTTCGGAGTACACAGCGCTGAAGAGCGTAGAGCAGAGTGAGATCGAGGTTCTCTCTCTGGAAGACTTGATCTTGGGGGAATAAGATATGTTGGTAAAGCTTCAGGAAATCATTGCTATGGCAGAAAAGGGCGGCTACTGCATCCCTGCGTTTAACGTTTACAACACGGAGACCGTGATGGGCGTGATCGATGCGGCAGAGGAGCAGAGAGCCCCCGTCATCATCCAGATCTATCCCCGTCTGATCAATGAGGAGGTAGGATTCTATATCGCCCCTGCCGTTGTGGCGGCGGCGCGCCGCGCAAGCGTGCCCGTTTGCTTCCATCTGGACCACGGCGCAGGCATCCCCGAGATCAGCCGCACCCTTTATTGGGGCGCGACCGGTATCATGCGCGATGCATCCACCGAGTCCTTTGAGGACAACGTGCGCTTAACGCGCGAGATCGTTGAATTGTGTGCCCCCCTCGGCATCGGCGTTGAGGGCGAGCTCGGTCATATCGGAAGCGTAAACGATGACAAGATGGAGGAGTTCACCGATCCCTTTGAGGCAGGCGAATTCGTCCGCAAGACCGGCGTTTGCTGCCTTGCCGTTCTGGTCGGCAACGCGCACGGCCACTATAAAAAGCCCCCGAAGATCGATATCGAGCGCATTCGCGCGATCCGTGAAACCACGGGCGGCATTCCGCTTGTTCTGCACGGCGGCTCGGGCATTCCGGATGCCGAGGTCAAGGCGGCGATCGCGGCGGGAATTCGTAAAATGAACATCGGCACGGACGTTTGTTGTGCCTTTGCGGACGGAACGAAGGCGGCGCTGGACGATCCTAAGAGAAGCATCGGCATAGACGTCTTTATGAAGCGTGCCATCGCAAGCGTAAAGGCGCTTGCCGTGGAGAAGATCAAGCTCGTCGGAGCGGACGGTAAGGCGTGATGGCAGGGAAGATAGTTGCGATCGGCGCCTGCGTTGCCGACACGCTGATGACGGTGCCGCACTTCCCGAAGGAGGACACGAAGATTTGCGCCCTTGCAAGCAAAACCGCGGGCGGAGGCCCTGCGGCAACGGGGCTCGTTGCCGCCGCAAGGCTCGGCGCAAGCACGGCCTTTATCGGCAATCTTTCTACCGATTCCGCGGGTGCCTTTCTTCTTTCGGATTTTGAAAAATACGGCGTGGATACCTCGCTTATTACAACGCTTTCGGGCCATCGCTCCTTCACTTCGGTGATCTGGCTTTCGGAGGAAAGCGCAAGCCGCACCTGCGTTTTTGACAGAGGCGATCTGCCGCCTCTCTCCCTCTCGGAGGATGCGCGCCGCGCTATCGGGGAAGCGGATCTTCTGATGGTGGACGGCAACGATATGGATGCCGCCGTGGAGGCGGCAGAGCTCGCGCGTGAGAGCGGCACCACCGTGCTTTACGACTGCGGCGGTCTGTATCCCGGCGTTGCACGTCTGCTTGCCCTGACGGATATTATGATCCCCTCTGAGGAATTTGCACTCGGTCATACGGGTGAGAGCAGTGCCGAGGCGGCGGCCGAGAAGCTTTTTAAGCTGTATTCTCCGCGTGTGGTGGTGATCACGCAGGGAAGCCGCGGCGGTCTGATCTATGACGGCAAGGATATTCTCCGTTATCCCGTCTTTTCCGTCGAGGTCAAGGATTCCAACGGCTCGGGCGACGTCTTTCACGGCGCCTTCGCCTTTGGACTTACAAAGGGATATTCTTACGAAGTATGTGCACGATTTTCAAGTGCCGTTTCTGCGATCAAATGCATGGGCATCGGTGCAAGAGAAAGTGTTCCGAACTTTGAAACTGTAAAGAATTATTTACAAAAACACGGTTATTTTCTTTGAAATTGATTTTTTGGAGTGAAATATGCTGAACTATAAATTAAAGATCGGCGTGCTCACCATTCGTCGAATGATCAAGGAGCCGCCGAAAAGGATCGGTATTTTCCAAAGCGACTACGCGATAGAAAACAAGGATATGACCTTAAAATATCTGCGTGAAAACTACGAGGATGAGAATACCGAGTTTGTAGATATTGAATTTCTCAACGAGGAGGGGCTTTTGCGCCGCCCCGAGGACTGCGCACGTGTGATCGAGCATTTTGAGAGCGAAAGGATCAATGCGCTCTTTATCGTGAACTGCAATTTCGGAGAGGAGCGCGTGGCGGCCGAGGTCGCGCGTGCACTTTCCGTTCCCACGCTTCTTTGGGGCCCGCGTGACCGCCGCTTTGAAAACGGCAAGCGGTACACCGACACACAGTGCGGTCTTTTCGCAATGAGTAAGGCCTTGAAGCGAAACGGCGTGAGGTTTTCCTATATTGAAAACTGTGACATTACCGCTTCCGCCTTTGACGAGGGGCTGCGCCGCTTCTTCGGCGTTGCCTGCATGGTGAATAACTTCAAAAGGCTGAAGATCCTCTCCGTGGGCACGCGTATCCGCCCCTTTAAATCCGTTATGTATAACGAGCTTGAGCTTTGCGAGCGGTTTGGCATTGACGTCATCTCCGTCAATCTCCTTGAGGCGATGAACGAGCTGACGGGGATCTATGAAAACGAGCGCGAAATGCTCCAAAAGGAGCTCGTTTCGTTAAAGAAGAACTTCGACGTGGGTGAAACGGATGAAGATAAGCTCCTTCGCTTGCTTGCCACCGTGACTCTCTTTGAGCGTATGGCAAAAACGTACGGCACGAATATCATCGGAACGGAATGCTGGTCGGGCATCGGTCTCGGGCTCGGCGTATTCCCCTGCCTTGCGATGAGCCTTGCGGCAGAGAAGGGCATCTTCGTCACCTGTGAGGGCGACCTCTTTATGTCGATCACGAATGCGCTCTTGCTTTCGGCAACGCGCGGCAGAGGAAAGCCTCTGCAGGGTGAGTTTACCACGCGCCATCCCGAAAACGACAATGCAGAGCTTCTCTGGCATTGCGGCCCATTCCCCACATCTTGCGCGGCCGAGGGAGAAAAGCCTCACCTGATCGATGCAAAGCCTGCCTTTCGCGTGCGCGACGGCGAATATACGCTGGCGCGCTTCCAAGCGGAAAAAGGAAAATATTATCTGCTTGGCGGTAAGTTTCATACCTGTGAGGGTCCCGAAACCACAGGCACCTATCTTTGGGCGCAGTTCAAGGATCTTCCGAAGCTGGAAAGAAAGATCATCGAAGGACCGTATATCCATCACGTTTCCGAGATATATGGGAATTATGCGGAGTATCTAAAGGATTTCTGCCGTTTGGTAGACGGTGTGGAATTTGATCCGCTTGAGGATTAAAAATAATTTTTTAGGAGAGCGTTATGAATTTTAAGAAGAAATATGAAAAAGCAACGGGCTACACGCCGATCTGCAAGATCGGAGAATGCTCCTTGAAGAAGCTGGAATTTGGTATTATCGAGCTTTCGGCAGGCGAAACGGTGGCGTATAACACCGAGGATAAGGAAACCGCCTTCATCCTTCTGTACGGTCATTGCAACGTAAAGTACGAGGGCGGAACATTTGAAAACGTCGGCAACAGAAGCTCCGTTTTTGAAAACAGAAGAGCCGAGAGCTTCTATATGCCGAGAGATATGAAGCTGACGGTCGAGGCGCTGGATCACTTGAAGATCGCCGTTTGTGCAACGCCGATCGCAGAGGTGACCGAGCCGCAGGTGCTGCGTGAGGATCACGTGGTTCTGAAGCTGCTTGGCAGAGTTCCCTTCGAGAGAGAAACGAGCTTTATCATCGACGGTAATTCGAATGCAAAGATCCTCACGGTGGGCGAAGCCTATACCACCGAGGGCAACTGGGCAGGATTCCCGCCCCATAAGCACGATGAAGACAATATGCCGAAGGAGTGCATCGCGGAGGAGATCTATTACTTCCTCTTTGAGCCTGAGCAGGGCTTTGCCGTGCAGTGCCTCTATACCTCGGACGGAGAGATCGACGAGTGCTATCGCGTGAAGAATGACGAGCTCGTGGAGTTCCCCCGCGGCTTCCATTCCACAGTCTCCACGCCCGGATATAAGACCTATTTCCTCTGGCTGATGGCAGGAGATTATCAGGGCTTCAACCGATCCAACGACCCGGAGCATGATTGGATAAAGTAAACAATGATTGTCAAATTCAAGGAAAACCGTGTCAGACGTGCCTATTTTGGCGGTAAACGGATCGATCGCTTTTTAGGAAAAGAAAACGCCGAGGACGGCAGATACCCCGAAGAATGGCTTGCCTCCTCGGTCGAGGCCTTTAATCCCGATCTGCCAAGAGAGGGAGAAGGCGTTTCCTATACCGAAGACGGAAAAAGCTTTCGCGATCTTCTTTCGGAAAAAGGTCCCATACTGCTTGGCGAGAGATGCTATCATGCAGACGGAGGCAAAATGTCCCTTCTCGTTAAGCTTCTTGATTCTGCCGAGCGTCTCGTGATCCAGTGCCATCCAACGGTGGAGTTCGCAAGAGAGCGCATGGGCGCCCCTTTTGGCAAAACCGAGTGCTGGTACATCTTGGATGCAGAGCCGCAGGCACACGTGTATCTTGGCTTCAAGGAAGGCATCACGCGTGAAAAGTGGGAAGCCCTGTTTCGGTCGCAGGATGTGGAGGGGATGCTTTCCTGCCTGCATAAATTCCCCGTAAAGGCAGGGGATCTTTGGTTCGTTGCGGGTGGTGTTCCGCACGCCATCGGCGGTGGTTCCTTTATGATCGAGCTGCAGGAGCCGAGCGATCTGATGGTCATTCCAGAGCGCGTTACGCCCTCAGGTGTCGTTCTCGCAGAGAAAAAGCTGCACGCAGGCCTTGGATTTGAAGAAATGTTTGACGTGTATTCCTACGAGGGGCTTTCCGAGGAAGAAACGCGCAAGCGGTATTTTCGCCATCCCGAGCGAAAAGAGAACCAAATGGTTCCGATCGTGGATGCTTCCTTAACGGATAAGTTTTCTATGTCGCGTCTTTGCGTGTCGGGCAGGGCAAAGACGGATCTTTCGGATTCGTATGCGGTTGCCGTTGTCACGGAAGGAAACGGAACGGTTCTTTCGGACGGAAAGCAAATTCCCCTGAAAAAAGGAGATAATTTCTTCGTGAGCGCGTGCGCAGGACCTCTTTATATGGAAGGAAACATGGAGCTTGTCCTATGCATCAGCCATTGAAAGAAAAAGGAAATATAAATGGAACACATAGAAAGTAAAGCGAGAGAGCTTTCTCTTGATTTTCTTGAAAACGAAAAGCAATACAGGCTCGGCTTTGTGGAGGCCGAGCAGTCAAATCCCAAAACCAAGGGGCTTGGCGAGATTACCGCTAAGGATACCGAGGCGGGTGTCCGTATGCTCCTTTCGGTGGATGCGGATCTTGTCGCGCTATTTGAAAAAACGCTTTTTTCACAGCGCTTTGACCGCTTCTTTTCGGCGGTTTATGAAACGCTGAAAAACCAAAAGCGTGTCTTTATCTCCGGATGCGGCGCATCGGGCAGACTTTCCATGCGGCTGGAAGCCTCCTTCCGCCAAGCGGTCAAGGCTTGCGCCGAGAAGGATCCCGCGATGCGATCGTACGAAAATAGCGTGCTCGAGATCATGACGGGCGGAGATTATGCGATCATCCGCTCGGTGGAGTCCTTTGAGGACTATACGGAGCTTGGATGCGCGCAGGCAAGGGATATGAGGGTAGAAAGCGGCGATCTTCTGATCGGCGTCACCGCCACAGGAGAAACCACCTCCATCCTCGGCACGGCCAAGCAAGCGCTTGCAAGCGGTGCAAGGGTGTGGATGGTGATCTGCTCGGATCCCGAAAGCATCATCGGCAAGCTTGCGCGTGTGGATGCCGTGTTTACGCACGAAAACTGCGAAAGCCTCTATATGAAGTGCGGCGGTATGGCGCTCACGGGCTCAACGAGAATGCAATCCTCCACGATCGAGCAGGCGATCATCGGCGCAGCCTTAGAGCTTTCTTTAGATGCCTTGCGCGGACAAAAAGAGCGCGTGCAGGAGAAAAAATCCGCGCTCGCTCGCGGCTTTGCGCAGTGCATCGCAATGCTTGGCACGGAGAAGAACGTGAAAACAGCGGTGCGGCAGATCGATACGGAGGCCGCACTCTATGAGAACGGCGGTCACGTGACCTATTTTGCGGATGAATATCTTCTGGATGTTCTCGCCGATACGACCGAGAGAACGCCAACCTTCACAACGCCGCCCTTCCGTCCGCAAAAAAATAAAAACGCGCCGCTTTCCTGGGCTTTTGTGAAAAATCCCTTTCTCGATACGGTCAGCGCCTGGCGCTCCTGCTTTGAGAGAGTGCCGAGATGCTTAAGCAGAGGCGAGGCAGAGTACCGCGCACTCGGAATCAAGGAGGCGGATATTCAAAGGATCCCCCCGATCTCCTTGGATGATCTATATGAATTTGAGATCGGCAATGAGCCGGATCCCGAGCGCGAGGGTGAAAACACGCTCTCTACCTGGGTTGGCTACGGAGAGGAAGCACCGAAAGAATTTTTTGAGAGAGCAAAACGCTTCTCGGCCGCATCCGTTTTTACACTTGGGGATACGGCGCTTTTGACGGTGCAAACGCAGATGAAGCTCTTTGAGCACCTTGCTATGAAAATGATGCTGAACTCGGTTTCCACCTTAACGATGGCAAAGCTCGGCAAGATCCGCGGCAACTATATGGTTCATCTCAATATCAGCAATAAAAAGCTGGTGGACAGAGCCACGCGTATGATCGCAGACCTGTGCGGCGTGGATTACGAAACGGCGAATTACGAGCTGTTTTACAGCAAGCTTTTACTTGAAACGCTCGGAAAAACAACCTCTACCACAGTAGAAACGATCGATAGACTCGGCCAAAAGCACGAGTGAAATACAGTGAGGAAGAAAAAATGAAAAGAGATTTCGGTGCTTACGCAAAGGATTTTGAGAACGTGCTGCTTTCCAACTTCGTTCCGTTCTGGACGAAGTTTTCGCCCGATCCCGAATACGGCGGCTATCTCTGCGGCTTTATGCGGGACGGAGAGCTTTTTCTTGAGGATAAATCCGTATGGCAGCAGGGAAGAAGTCTTTGGATGTTCTCAAAACTCTACAATGAGTTCGGAAAAGATCCCGCGTGGCTTGCGGCGGCAAAATGCGGCTACGATTTTATCAACAAATATTGCTTTGCGGAAAACGGACATATGTATTTCCGCGTAACGCGCGACGGTAAGCCCCTGGTGGAGCGCCGCTATTATTTCTCTGAGGCGTTTGCCGTGATGGGATATGCGGAGTATTATAAGGCCACGGGACTTACCGAGGCCAAGGAAAAGGCCATCGCGCTCTTCGATAAAATGCTCTATTATTACAAAACTCCCGGCGTTTTCACGCCGAAGGTAAATCCCGAAACAAGAAAAAACCGCGGCCACAGCATCGTGATGATCATGATGAACGTGGCGCAAACGGTCAGAGAGATCAACGCCGATCCGAAATACGATGCCCTGATCACCGAGTGCTTGGATACGATCACGGGCGTGTTTATCAAGGAGGAGGAAAAAGCCCTCTTTGAAACGGTGGGCGCGAATGGCGAACGGCTCAATTCTCCCGAAGGCCGCCTGATCAACCCCGGTCATAGCATGGAAACCGCCTGGTTTATGATGAAGGAGGCTATCCACAGAAAGGATAAGGCTCTGATGGAGCGCTGTATGCAGGTGCTTCTTTGGTCCTTGGAGCTTGGCTGGGACAAGGAAAAGGACGGTATCTTTTACTTCGTGGACGTGGAGGGCAAGCCTGTCACGAGCCTTGAATGGGATATGAAGCTCTTCTGGCCGCATTGCGAGGCAATGATCGCGCTGGCCTACTCCTATTGGTACAGCGGCGACGAAACATACATGGCTTGGTTTGATAAGATCAAGACCTACGTATGGGCGCATTTTCCGGACGAGGGGCATCCCGAATGGTTCGGCCATCTGCACCGCGACGGTACGCCGATCAACTATATCAAGGGCAGCGATTGGAAGGGCCCCTTCCATAACGTGCGTGCATTTATGATCCTCACGCAGATCTTTAAAGCAATGAATGAAAACAAGGCTTTACCCATCGAATCGAAAGGGGAGAAATGAAAAAAATGGAAACTAAAGTTGACAATATCAAGTTTAAAACAGCAAAAACCGAGTGGGATGTGTATTTTGACATGGCGCTCGTCATGCTCGATGAGATCATGAAAAACAACGCCGCAGGAAAGAAAACAGTAATGATCGTTCCCGTTGGACCAACGCAGCAGTACCCGATCCTTGCAAGGCTTGTCAATCAGCTGCGCGTGTCGCTGAAGGACGTGCATTTCTTCAATATGGATGAATATCTCATCTCTCCCACCGAGGAGGTTTCGTACAGCGATCCGATCAGCTTCCACTACCGCATGGAGCACGAGTTTTATTCGCTCGTGGATCCTGCGCTCATGATGCCCGAGGATCAGCGCCATTTTCCGAAGCCCGGTGAGGAGGCGGAGTATGACCGCATGATCGAGGCACTCGGCGGCGTGGATCTCTGCCTTGGCGGCCTTGGCATCAACGGCCATATTGCGTTCAACGAGCCGCCCGAGGCGGATGCTCCGATGAGCGCAGAGGCGTTTGCCGCGCTTCCCACGAGAGTGCTCCCGATCACGAGAGAGACCAAAACCATCAATGCATACGGCTATCAGCGCGGCGACCTTCGCGGTATGCCCGAATGGTGTATCACCGTAGGTATGAAGCAGATCCTTGCCGCGAAGCGTGTTTATATCGCGCTCAACCGCCCGTGGCAGCATGGAATCGTCAAGCACGTTCTTTTCGATACGGTCACGGCATCGATCCCCGCAAGCCTCCTTCGCACGCATCCTGATGTGGAATTTTGCGCCGCGGAAGAGATCGCCGAGGGGCTTTTCTAAGAAAAAAACAGAAGGTAGAGTATGAAGTATTTATTGGGAGTTGATTTTGGCGGCGGTGCCTCCAAGGCAACGCTACTGAATGCAGAGGGGAAGATCCTTGCCACGCATACGGTGGAATATCCAACGCTCCACCCATCGAACGGTGCCTGTGAGCAATCCGCGGAGGATTGGATCGCCGCCTTGTGCGAAAACACCAAGGCCGTTCTGGAAAAATCAGATATTTCTCCCTTGGATATTGCGGCCGTAGCGGTGGACAGTGCCACGCATACCTCGCTTGTATGCGATGAAAATTTCCGTCCGCTTCGCCCCGCGATCCATTGGACAGATAGCCGCAGCCGTCTGGAGGCGGAAGCCCTCAGAAAAACGTGCGGCGATGAAATTTTTAAGAAAACCTTCCATAAGCCCGATACGATATGGACCTTGCCGCAGCTGCTCTTTTTGAAAAACAACGAGCCGCAGATATTTGCAAGGATCCGATATATCTTTTTTGAAAAGGACTATATCCGCTATTTCCTGACCGGCCGATACGGAACCGATCGCATCGAGGCAGAGGGAAGTATGCTCTTTGATTGCCGTACGATGCAGTGGGATGCGGCGCTTTGCGGCCTCTGTGGCATCACGGTGGATATGCTTCCTCCGCTATTTGATCCCACGGACGTTGTGGGAGAGGTGACCGAGGCGGCCGCCGCCGCAACGGGGCTTGCCGCAGGTACGCCCGTGATCTGCGGAACGACCGATACGGCACTCGAGATCTTTGCCTCGGGGGCGGTGGAAAAGGGGGATATGACGGTGAAGCTCGCCACGGCGGGGCGCATCTGCGTAATCACCGATGCCCCGAAGCCGGACCGCCACCTCGTCAATTATTCTCACGTCGTAAAGGGGCTTTGGTATCCCGGCACAGCCACCAAGGCGGCGGCCTCTGCCTTCCGCTTCTACCGTGACACCTTCGGCGGTGATTACACCGCGCTCGACGAGGCGGCCGCCGCTGCTCCCGTGGGCGCAGACGGGCTGATCTTCCATCCGTATATCAACGGAGAGCTGACACCTTATGCCGATCCCTGCCTGGCCGGCAGCTTCACGGGGATCCGCTCCACACATACGAAGGGGCATTTCACAAGAGCAGTGCTGGAGGGCGTTGCGCTCTCGCTTCTGGATAACAAGCGCTATCTTGACGGTCTGAACATTCCGCACGGCACGAGTGCCACGCTGATCGGCGGCGGCGCAAAGAGCGCCCTTTGGGCGCAGATCACGGCGGATGCGCTCGGGATCTGCCTGAATATCACGGAAAACAGTGATTCCTCGCTTGGCTCTGCCATGCTCGCAGGTGTTGCCGTTGGAATTTTTACGTCACCGAAGGATGCCGTCGAAAAGTGCGTTAAGCGCAAGAGCACGGTATATCCCGATCCGAAAAAAACGGAAATTTACGCAAAAATCTTTGAAAAATACAAAGCCATTCACGATGCACTTGCACCGATATATCAAAATAAAGGAGAATTAAAATGAAGGACATGAATCTGATTCCCCCCTCCGAGCTCGGTAAGGGGAGCAATATCAAGCTGAACGTTTGTGAGCACGAGGTCGATATGTATTGGAAGGTCGCCATCGAGGTGCTTGAGGTGATCGCGGAAAACAACCGCAAGGGCGAGCCTACGGTGATGGTCGTGCCCTACGGACCTCTCGGCCCGTACGCGCGCATTGCCGAGCTTGTAAACAAGTATCGCATCTCTTTGCGCAACTGCGTGTTTATGAATATGGACGAATACCTCAATGAGGACGGTACGTACATCGATTACAACCATCCCCTTTCCTTCCGCGGCGGAATGGACAGAACCTTCTATTCGAAGGTGGACGAGGAGCTGAACGTGCTCCCCGAAAACCGCATTTTCCCCGAGCCGGGCAACGAGGGAAGGATCATGCAGATCATCGAGAAGTACGGAAAGCTCGATATGGTATTTGGCGGCGTTGGCATCAACGGCCACTATGCCTTTAACGAGCCGCCGGAGCCGGGTGAGACCGTAACCCCCGAGGAGTTTGCGAACCGCCCCACCAGAGTGCTCAAGATCACGAGAGAAACGAGAACGATCAACGCATTTATGAACTGCGGTGCGAATATCGAGGCAATTCCCGAAAATTGCATCACCGTGGGCATGAAGGAAATGATGCTGGCAAGGAAGGTTCGTATGTGTATGCCCAGAGATTGGAATGCGGCCGCGCTCAGAAAGATCCTTCACGGAGAGATCACCGCATCGGTTCCTTGTTCTCTTTTCCAAAACCACCCCGATGCGCTGATCTATGCGGCATCCGTAGCAACGGCTTGCCCCATTCCCGAGATCCGCGTATATAACAAATGAGAAATACGTTGCTGATCAAAAACGCGCGTGCCGTTCTGCCCACGGGCGTGAGCGAGCCGCTCGGCGTGCTTCTCTCGGACGGAAAGATCCAAGCGATCGGATACGAGGGATCGGCAGACCGTGAGCTGGATGCCAAGGGAGGCTACCTGATGGCAGGCTTCGTGGATATTCACGTCCACGGTGGCGGCGGTGCTGATTTTATGGATGCCACCCCCGAGGCGTTCGCGCAAGCAACCCGCACCCATCTTGCCCACGGAACCACGCTTCTGTACCCCACGGCCATGAGCGCCACGGAGGAGGATCTTGCCGACTTTATCCGCGCCTATCATTCCTTTTGCAAAGAAAGCCCGCTCTCCGTTTGCACGCCCGGCGTGCATCTGGAGGGGCCGTATTTTGCAGGTGCGGGAAGAAGCAGCAGCGGCGCGCAGCCAACGGCAGTTTTGCGCCTGCCCGACCTCGAAGAGGCAGAGCGCCTGCTTGCCGTAGGCAACGGTGCGATCCTGCGCTGGGATGCCGCACCCGAGCTTCCCGGAGCCTGCGAATTTGCCGCATTTTTAAAGGAGCGCGGTGTTATGACCGCCGTTGGACATACCGATGCAACTGCGGAGGAATGTGCCAAGGGCTATGGCGCAGGCTTTTCGCACGTCACGCATTTCTATAATGCCTGCAGTATGCACAGAAAGCGTGAGCAAACCGTATATGCCGGCGTTGTGGAGGCCACCTATCTTGACGATGCCGTCACGGTTGAATTGATCGGTGACGGCTGCCATATTCCGCGCGAGGACGTATTTCTTGCCTTGAAGATCAAGGGCGCGGAAAATGTTTGTATCATTACGGACGGAACGCGCCTCTCCGGCACATCGGAGAAAAAAGGCAAGCTCGGAAGCCTTAAAGCAGGCCAGGACGTGATCGTGGAGGACGGCGTTGCAAAAATGCCCGACCGTCTTTCCTTCGCGGGCAGTATTGCCACGATGGATCGCTGCCTGCGTGTGCTCACCTTAAAATACGGCGTGGATCTGCCGACCGCCTCCGTGATGCTCTCCCTCACCCCCGCAAAGCGTATGGGTGTGGATAAGCAGAAGGGAAGCATCGAAATATCGAAGGATGCGGATCTGGTCCTCTTGGACAGCGAGCTTTCCGTGCAGCAGGTAATTCTCGGCGGAGAGCTATATGAGGGTGCATTATGAAAATAATTGTTTGCATTCGCCAGGGTTTGGATGGTGAAATCAGTCCGTTCGATGCCTCTGCCTATGAGGCCGCCCTGCGCATTGAAAATGCAGAAGTAACGCTTCTATCTATGGCCGCTCCCTCCTCAAAGGACTTTCTTGAAAGGCTCTCGCGCCTGGGCGCATCCCGCGCCGTGCTTTTAAGTGATAAGGCCTTTGCGGGCGCAGATACGCTGGCAACCGCCTATGCGCTCTCCTGTGCGCTGAAGCACCTTTCGCCCGACCTCGTTCTTTGCGGCAGGCAAACACTGATCGGAGATACGGGGCAAACGGGTGCTATGCTTTCGGAGATGGCAGGCCTCTCTCTCGCCACGAACGTAATGGGGATCGAGAGCGTGAGCGATCACGGTATAAGCTGCCTTACGAGAACCGAGGGGACTGTCACCTGCGCGCTTCCTGCGCTTCTTTGCGTGGAGCGGATCCACGTTCTGCGCCTTCCGCGCCTGCGCTCAAAGTCCTGCGAGGTAGAGATCCTCGGCGCAGCAGACGTCGGTGCGGACGTAAGCCGATGCGGCCTTGCAGGCTCTCCCACAAGGGTGGTGCAGAGCTTTGAAAACAAGTCCGGAAAAAGAAACTGCCAATTCATTTCGCCAAATGAGCTTTCTGCTGTGACCTTGGAAGCTCTTAAGAAAACGGCTAAAAAGGCCGATGCGCCTTCTGAAAGCAAGGAGCGGCTTGCCAGTGTTTGCATCGTTGGCGAAGCACCGCGTGCATTTGCCGCATCGGTCAGCGATGATATAACGGTGATCCCCTTGACGGATGCCGAAACGGTTGCCGCCGAGATACAAAGGCTTGCGCCGTCTGCGGTCCTTTGGGGGAGCGATCCGCTTTCCAAGCGTCTTGCCGCACTGGTTGCCGCCAAGCTTTCGCTTGGTTTGTGTGCGGACTGTACCGCCCTCGGCTGTGAAAACGGAACGCTGATGATGTACCGTCCCGCCCTCTCGGGCAGTGTGATCGCCAAGATCAAAAGCCTCACAAGGCCCGCCATGGCCACCGTGCGCACCGAATCCGATACCGAAAATGACGTGATCGTGGCCGCAGGCTACGGCGTGAAGGACTCTTTGGATCGTGTCAAAGCCTTTGCCGATTCTCTCGGCGCACGCCTCTGCGCCAGCAGACGTCTGGTGGACAACGGCTACGCACGCTACGATATGCAGGTCGGTCTGACGGGAAGCACCGTAAGTCCGCCTTTGTATATTGCCGTTGGCATTTCGGGCGCCGTGCATCACGTTGTCGGTATGCAGCGTTCGGGCACGGTCATTGCCATCAATCCCGATAAGTCTGCCCCGATATTTGAGTACGCTGACTTCGGCATCGTAGCCGATTTTGAGGAGATCTTCTGATTTTTAATAAAAAAAGGCGGCTACCGACAAAATCGGTAGCCGCCTTTTTGATTTATTTTAGTTTCTCTGTTTTCACATTTTGGTACAAATGTAAAGGCCTTGTTAAAAAACGTACAAAAAAAGAAAAAGCGCGCCAAAAAGCGCGCTTGGCACCCGCAACGGGAATCGAACCCATAACTAACCCTTAGGAGGGGTTTATTATATCCATTTAACTATGCAGGCGTATTCAGTTGTGTTAACTCCTTTAGGAGGGGGTTATTATATTCCGCACCCGTCGCATAGTCGCCGATTGTCGGGCTAAAAGCCCTTCGCCGGCTCGTTGCTTTGGGGCGTCTCACGGCGCGAAAACAATACTTAATTGTTTCCGCTTGTTCGCATTTAACTATGCAGGCGTATTTATAACAATACATATTTTACCACAGTTTGGAGAAAAAGTCAACCGTCGCGGCAAAGTTTCCTTTTTCTTTTGGGGCGGTACGGCTTTTTTGTGTTTCAAATAGATAAAAAACAGAAAAATAATAATACCCCTTGCAAAGTTGCTTGAATTATGATATAATAAAAAGAACGATTTTTAAGGACGAAGTCGCCCAAAAAAGGGCAAGGAAAGGCAACCCGAATGATTTACAATTCAATTCTTGACGCAATGGGAAACACCCCGATGATCAGGCTGCACCATCTGGTGTCCGAGGAGGACGCGCAGATCCTCGTGAAGTTTGAGGGGCTGAACGTTGGCGGATCGATCAAAACGCGCACCGCCTACAATATGATCTTGGATGCGGAGAAGCGCGGACTTCTTCATAAGGAAAGCATCATCGTTGAGCCGACGAGCGGAAACCAGGGCATCGGTCTTTCCTTGGTTGGTGCCGTGCGCGGCTATCAGGTGAAGATCATTATGCCGGATTCGGTGAGCGAGGAGCGCAGAAAGCTCGTACGCCACTACGGCGCAGAGGTGATTCTCGTGCACGATGCGGGCAACATCGGTCTTTGCATCGAGCAGTGCCTGGAGCTTGCCATGAAGATGAAGGCAGAGGACCCCCGTGTGTTCGTGCCTCAGCAGTTTGAAAATCCCGCTAACCCCGAAATCCAGAGGAACGCCACCGCGCAGGAGATCCTTTCGCAGGTGGGCGGTCCGATCGACGGCTTTTGCTCCGGTATCGGTACGGGCGGAACGCTCACCGGTATCGGTGAGGTTTTGAAGGGCGCAAACCCCGATATCACCATCTGGGCCGTAGAGCCCGAGAACGCCGCGATCCTTTCGGGCGGTCTGATCGGAACGCACGTGCAGATGGGTATCGGAGACGGTATCATCCCCGCGATCCTCAATCGCGATATCATCACGGACGTTTGCATCGTAACGGACGACGAGGCGCTCACCACCGCGCGTGAGCTGGCACGCAAGGAGGGCATCCTCTGCGGTATCAGCAGCGGCACGAACGTGGCCGCCGCGATCAAGCTTGCAAAGAAGCTCGGAAAGGGAAAGACCGTGGTAACGGTGCTTCCCGACACAGCAGAGAGATATTTTTCCACGCCTCTCTTTGATGATTAAAAATATGCGAGGCGCAAAATCAGCGCCTCGCTTTCATTTATATGGAGAATAGGGTATGAACATTATAACCTTGACGCTGAACCCCGCCTTTGATCTGCATTGCTATGCCGAACGCTTTTTCCCTTATCGCGAAAACGTGTTTGAGATCACGGCCAGAGATGCGGGAGGCAAGGGCATCAACGTATCACGCGCGCTGACGAAAAACGGGGTAAAAAATACCGCCGCCTGCATCATCGGAAGCGAAAACGGCGAGGAGTTTTTAAAAATGCTGAAGGCGGAGGGGCTTTCTCTTGCCGCCGTTACCGCAGAGGGGCGCATTCGCGAAAACATCACCCTGCACGAAAAAGAGAAGCCCGAAACACGCATCAGCTTTCCGGGTTTTGCCTGCACGCCCTCTGTGCTTTCTGAGCTACGAAGTGCCATCGGCGCGATCGGAGAGGGAAGTGTTTGTGTTTTTGCAGGCAGCGCGCCTGCAGGGCTTTCCGAAGAAACGCTCGTTTCCTTCCTGAAGGCAATAAAGGATGCGGGCGCCTCTCTTGTGATCGACTCGCGCTCTGTATCGCTTCCCGCGCTGATCGATTTAAAGCCCATGCTCATCAAGCCGAATAGGGAAGAGGCTGAGCGCGCGCTCGGCGTTTCGATTGATGGTATAGAGGATGCTGCGCACGCGGCAAGATCCTTGCAGGAAAAGGGGATCGAAAACGTTCTTTTAAGCCTCGGCAGTGAGGGCGCAATCCTTGCCGCGAAGGAGGGCGTATATCACGCCACTGCCCCAAAGGTCGAGGTGCTTTCCACCATCGGCGCGGGGGACAGCACGATCGCAGGCTTCCTCTCTGCCGTGGCGGAAGGCTTTGAAAAAGAGAAATGCCTTCTGCGTGCCGTAGCGTACGGAAGTGCCGCCTGCCTTCTTGAGGGAACGGCACCACCGCTTCCCGAGGACGTTGTCACGCTGGAAGGAAAAATCACGGTAAAGCGCGTATAAGCACGGAAAAAGTCAAGAAATAAATTGAATTTTCAGCGATTTTGTTTGTTTTTTACCATTATGGAACATTCAAAGGCTCTGCGGACTCTGCTTTTCTCGGTATTCACTGGGGGAGATGCCGCAGAGCTTTTTAAAATGCCTGGAGAAATAATAGAGCGAAGAAAAGCCAACCGTGTCGGCCACCTCGCTGATATGCATGCTGCTATAGCAGAGCAGAAGCTTTGCATTCTCAATGCGTGTCTCGATCAGCTCGCTGATCGGTGCTTTGCCGAAGGTCTGCTTGTATACGGCAGAGAAGCGGCTCGGCGAATACCCTGCAAACCGTGCCATTTCCTCCAGCGTCCAGCCGCGCATATAGGTACGCATGATCTCGCCGCGAATGTTTTCAAGCTGCGTCTTTACGCGTGTACCAAGTCCTGCCTTGTGTGCGCGGTATATGTCGATAATCATATCCGTAAGAATAAGATCACATTTTTCCTTGTAGCCCTCGGGACGATAGGATCGCTCACGGTGGATGCGCTCGATCGCAATTGCAAGATAGCGGGAATCTGCACGGATCGGCGTGAGAAAGGGGAGCGGAAATTTTTCAAAAAGCGCGGTAAGATCCTCTCCGCCCACGTGCATCCAATCGTTAACGAAGCCGCTCTCTGCCTCCGGAGGCGCTCCGTGATACACGATCTGTCCCGGAGGAACGATCATCAGATCACCTGCGTGCCCCGCCTTCATCTCGCCATTCTCTTCGTAGATATAGTCCGTATGAAAGTAGCCTATAAAATAAACGTCAAACCGTAGCCTTGGTGCAAATTCGCCCTTCTTGTGGCTATGCGCCGTACCGTATACTCTGAAATCCATAGTTACCTCAAAACGATAAGATAGTGCAAATATAAAGTGATATAATTTATTGTTATTATCACTATATCATAATATAATATAAATGTCAATAAAAAGATAGAGGTGCTTGTTTATGCTACATGAAAGCCACGATATCGTTCTTCGCAGAACCTGTATACTGGAGCCTGTCAAGGATTGCCCCTTCGCCTCCGAGATGGTATTAAATCCGGGACTGATCGAGGATCCGAAAACAGGAAGGCTGCATATGCTCGTCCGTGTCAGCGGCCCTTGTCCCGAAAAGCAGCTCGAGGGCTGTCCCCTACCTTTTCCTATCTATTTTGCTTATGCCTGGTCGGATGACGGCGGAAAAAGCTTCGAGTTTGATCTCTCCCGCCCCGCCCTTTCTCCGAAAATTGCTTACGAGGAGAAGGATATGTGGATTATCAACGGCCGCGGTGAGCGCGTGCCGAACTACCACAACGGCTGTATCGAGGATCCGCGTCTGCTCTTTATTGAGGGCGAGTGCTATTGCATCATTGCTGCGCGCACCTTCCCCGCAGGCCCCTATTGGGAGCATGACGATCCCGTGCAGTGTATGCCCGAATGGGCAAAGCGCCCTGATAGCCCGATCGGCAACCAAGGCAATGTAACTACTACAGTGCTTTACAAGGTGGATCTTTCTGCTCTTGCCGTCAAGGATTATGAGAATGCCTTTTCCTTCGTCACGGATCTGACGGATCCCAAAAACGGTGAGGATCGCGATGTGTTTATCTTTCCCAAAAAAATGAAGGTCGAAGGAAAAATGCAGTACGTTATGATCCATCGTCCGCACCATCCCGATTCTTACGAGGGCATCACTGAGAGTCGCCCCTCCATCGTCATCGCTGCCGCAGAGAGCCTCTATGATTTTGCAAAAAACAAGGCAAAGCGCCGCGTTCTTTATGCGCCCGAGCTTTCCTGGCAGGGGGATAAGGTTGGTGGAAGCACGCCACCCATCGCTATGGGCAACGGCGAGTGGCTCTTCAATTTCCATGCAAGGCAGGATGAGACCGTTGGCTACGCGCAGTCCTTTATGATCCTTAAAGAGGTCGAAAACGATCTTCCCGAGATCAGCCACCTTTATCCTGCTCCCTGGATCGTAAATGAAGCGGATTTTGAGCAGCCGAGAAAGTTCTCGATCCCCTGTATTTTCTTCACGGGAATCGTGAAGCGAGAGGATACGCTTCTTGTCAGCTATGGCGCAGCCGATGAGTTTGCCGCTGTGATGGAACTAGACTACAATAAGACGGTTTCGATCCTCAGAAACTACCCATATGTAAAGTAAAGTTATGATTTACGAAGAAAAATACAAAAAATGGCTCTCGTCCTCGGTTCTCAGCGATGAGGAAAAAACGGAGCTTACATCGCTCTCTGAGAAGGAAATTGAAGATCGCTTTTATGAAGATCTCGCCTTTGGCACGGGTGGACTTCGCGGCGTGATGGCCGTGGGAAGCAACCGCATGAACGTGCATACCGTCAGGCAGGCGACCGAGGGGCTTGCGCGTGAGCTTTTAGACAGTCAAAGTGCCGATCGTGGTGTTGTGATCGGCTATGATAGCCGTAACCGCTCGGCAAGCTTTGCCCGCGCCTCCGCCGAGGTGCTTTCCGCATTTGGCATCGTTGCGTATCTGTTTGATCATCTGTGCCCAACGCCTGAGGTCTCCTTTGCGGTGCGCCACCTCGGTTGCGCCGCGGGCATCGTGATCACGGCGAGTCATAACCCGAAAGAATACAACGGCTACAAGGTCTACGATAGCGAGGGAACGCAGATCTCCCCCGCGCGTGCCGCACGCATTCTTTCCTTTATCCGCGCTGTGCCGCTCCCCGAGTGTAGCCATGGCGCAGCGGATCCTTCCTTGATACGGACGGTTGGTGACGATGTGCATACCGCGTATGTGGATCGCGTGCTTGAAGAATCAACGGGGATCGAGATCCCTGCCGATCTGCACGTTCTGTATACACCCTTGCATGGCGCGGGCAATCTCCCCGTGCGCCGCGTGCTCTCTGCGCTTGGCGTGCGCGTTACCGTGGTCGAGGCGCAGGAAAAGCCGAACGGCGATTTTCCGACCGTGAAAAGCCCCAACCCCGAAAATCGCGAGGCCTTTGATCTTGCGATCGCTTATGCAAAGGAGCATCCTGTGGATCTGATCCTCGGCACGGATCCCGATAGTGACCGTCTTGGGCTTGTCGTAAGGGAAAAAGACGGTGCCTTTACCGTTCTGAACGGAAATGAAACGGGATCTTTGCTTGCGGAATTTGTCCTCCGCAAAACGGCGGAGCGCGGTATGCCGAATGATCCGCGCATCGTCAAAACCATTGTCACCACCGAGCTTGTGCGAGAGATCGCGACGGCCTACGGTGTAAAGACCGAGGACGTTTTGACGGGCTTTAAGTATATCGGTGATAAGATCAAGGAATATGAGCAGGCGGGGGCTTCCTTCCTTTTCGGACTCGAAGAGAGCTACGGTTATTTGAAGGGGACGTATGCCAGGGATAAGGATGCCGTTGTGGCCGCAATGCTTGCCGTGGAGCTCGCCGCTGAATGCAAGGCGGAGGGCATCACGCTCGCGGACCGTTTGCAAACGATCCATGAAAAATACGGCTATTATAAGGAGCAGCTTCTGACCTTCACCCTCAAAGGTATTGAAGGAAAGACGCGTATTGAGACCTTGATGGCACATCTTCGCGCACTGCCGCCGCTTTTAGGCGAAAGGGAGCGCATCGATTACAGCAAGGGCATCGGCACACTTCCGAAATCGGATGTTCTGAAATTTGTTTTTTCGGACGGATGGATCGCCGTGCGCCCCTCGGGCACCGAGCCGAAGATCAAGTTTTATCTTGCCGCCAAAGGAAAAAGTGCCGAGATTTCCGAAAAAAACCTTGCAGATCGGATCGAATGGGTAAAACACACGGTAGAAATGAAATAAACTTTTATTTACATTAAATTTTAAGGCAAAAAATGCCATATAAAAGCAAAAAAAACGCCGGAGAACAAGCATCTCCGGCGTTTTTAAGCGGGAAAAGATGTAAAATGCAAACTTTGTGTTACATTAAAAAATGGATGTGAAAAGCGTTAAAAAACACGAACCTTCATAAATATATATGCATACGAAAAAATAAATAAAAAAATATTTGAATATCCTATTGACTTTCACGCTTTAGTGTGATAAACTACTAAAGAACAAAACCAAGGAGGGCATTATGGCAGCCTATTACATGGAAAAATTTGATGGATTTTTCGAGGCCATCTGCAAGCTTTCGAGCGTGGAGGACTGTCGGAAATTCTTTGAGGACGTCTGCACGATCAAGGAGATCGAGGATATGAGCGGACGCTTGGATGTTGCGCGCCTTTTGCGTGAGGGGAAGAGCTATCAGGAGGTCTCGAAGGAGACGGGCGCAAGCACCGCAACCATCAGCCGCGTGAATAAATGCCTCAACTACGGCGCAGGCGGATACGCGCTGATTTTCGGAGAAGAGGAGAAGTGAACAGATGAAGGATATTCTTTCGATCCTGTCCCCTGAGGAGCGTGCGGCATTTTCGCTTTGCGCGCTTTATGAGGATGCGGGATATAAAAAATACCGTATGAGCAAATTTGAGGAGTACGCGCTCTACGTGCAGAACAAGGACTTCCTCGTTTCCGAAAACGTGATCACCTTTACGGATACGGATGGAAAGCTTCTTGCCTTAAAGCCGGACGTAACCCTTTCTATCATCAAAAACTCCCGTCCGCAGGACGGTGTGATGAAGGTATATTATAAGGAAAACGTTTACCGCGTTTCCAAGGGCACGAAGAGCTTTAAGGAGCTGATGCAGGCGGGTCTTGAATGCCTCGGTGACGTTACTACGGATACGGTGATCGAGGTGCTTTCTCTTGCGGCAAGAAGCCTTGATGCCATCTCGGAGGAAAACGTGCTGGAGATCTCGCATCTCGACATCGTTTCGGGTGTGCTTTCCGCACTTTCGGTCAGCGAGGAGGGGAAGCGTGAGATCCTGATGCATCTCGGCGAGAAGAATGAAAGCGGCGTGCGCGCGGTGGCACAGCGCGAGGGGCTCTCGGAGCAGAACGCTTCGCTTATTTGCCGCCTCGTGACGGTATACGGTGCACCGAAGGAGGTTTTGCCTGCGCTTTCCGCCTTTGCGATCACGGAAGAGCTTTCAGCTGCCATCGCCGTGCTTGAAGAGATCGTCCGCGGCCTTTCCGAGGAGGGACTCTCGGATCGCCTGATCATCGATTTCTCTGTGGTCAACGATATGAATTATTACAACGGCATTGCCTTTAAGGGCTTTGTGCGCGGCATACCCGTGGGCGTGCTCTCGGGCGGCGAATACGACGGCCTTCTGAAGAAAATGCAGAAAAACGAAAAAGGCATCGGCTTTGCCGTATATCTTGACGAGCTGTCCCGTCTTGAAGAGGTGAAAGGAGCAGAAAAATGAAGCCTATGTTGAATATTGCTCTGCCGAAGGGACGCCTCGGTGAGAAGGTGTACGCCATGTTTGAGAAGGCGGGCTTCGGCTGCCCCTCGATCCTCGAGGAGAGCCGCAAGCTGATCTTTGAAAACGCAGAAGCGGGTGTCCGCTATTTCTGGGTCAAGCCCTCGGACGTTGCGATCTACGTAGAGCGCGGCGCGGCCGACATCGGCGTTGCGGGCAAGGATATTCTCCTGGAATATACCCCGGACGTCTATGAGCTTTTGGATCTGAAGCTCGGTAAATGCAGTATGTGTGTGGCTGCGAAGAAGGGCTTTTCGGACGATCGCAACCGCACGCTTACCGTTGCGACCAAGTTTACGAACATTGCCAAGGCGCATTACGCCGCCGAGGGCAGAGATATTGACATTATCCACCTGAACGGATCGATCGAGATCGCGCCGATCCTCGGCCTCTCGGACGTGATCGTGGATATTGTGGAAACCGGAACCACCTTGAAGGAAAACGATCTTGAGGTCGTGGAGCGCTTCGTTCCGATCAGCGCGCGCCTCATCGCCAATAAATCCGGGTTTAAGTTTAAGACCGAAAGGATCGAGCAGCTGCGCAAGAGCCTTGCGAAGCTCGTGGAGGAAATATGATACAGATCATCAAGGACAATCTCAGCAAAAGAGAAGAGATCTTCTCTGTGAAGGAGGCGCGGGTGGATGTCAGCGCCACGGTTGCCGAGATCATCGCAAAGGTCAGGGCCGAGGGAGATGCGGCGCTGAAATATTACAGCGAAAAATTTGATAAAGCCATCCTTTCCGACCTTCGCGTCAGCGAGGCGGAGATCGAGGAGGCCGTTGCAAGCGTGGAGCCGGAGTTTATCCGCATTCTGGAGGCGGCGGCAGAAAATATCCGTGCCTTCCATTCGCTCCAAAAGCGCGAGGGCTTTGAGCTGAAGCGCGAAAACGGCGTAATCGTCGGCCAGAGAGTCACACCCGTGGACGTTGCGGGTATCTACGTGCCGGGCGGCACGGCGGCCTACCCCTCCACGGTTCTGATGGATGCGATCCCTGCCGTGGTTGCAGGCTGCGCGCGCGTTGTAATGGTAACGCCCCCCTCGAAGGACGGCAAGGTAAATCCCGCCATCCTCGCCGCCGCCAAGGTCGCAGGCGTGAAGGAGATCTACAAGGTTGGCGGTGCGCAGGCGGTTGCCGCCCTTGCCTATGGAACCGAAACCGTGCCGAAGACCGATAAGATCGTCGGCCCCGGCAATGCCTTTGTGGCAGAGGCAAAGCGCCAGGTGTTCGGTGCCGTTTCGATCGATATGATCGCAGGTCCCAGCGAGATCTTGGTGGTTGCGGATGCAAAGAACGCGCCGAAGGACATCGCCGCAGACCTTCTCTCGCAGGCCGAGCACGATAAGATGGCAAGCGCCGTTCTCGTAACGGATAGCGAAGCCTTTGCAGAGGCCGTTTCACAGGAGCTTGAGCGGCAGATCCCCTTGCTTGAAAGAGCGGAGATCGCCCGCACCTCGATCGATACGAACGGAAAAATTATTATCACGAAGGATCTGGATGCCGCGATCGAGATCGCAAACGGCATTGCCCCCGAGCATCTGGAGCTGTGCCTTGACGAGCCGTTTAAGTATCTTGAAAAGGTCAAGCACGCAGGCTCTGTATTCCTCGGCAGGAATTGCCCCGAGGCGATCGGTGATTATTTCGCAGGCACAAACCACACCCTTCCCACGAGCGGAACGGCGAGATTTTCAAGCCCCCTCTCGGTGGAGGATTTCGTCAAGACCACCCAGTACATCTATTACGATAGAGAAGCGCTTGGCAAGGTGGCCGAGGACGTGGCCTATTTTGCAAAGAAGGAAGGCTTAACGGCGCATGCCAAGAGTGCCGTTTGCCGCTTTGAAGAGGAAAAATGAGTAAGTTTCTTGTAAATAAATATAAAGCCCTCGAGCCGTATACGCCGGGAGAGCAGCCGAGAGAGCGCAAATATCTGAAGCTCAATACCAACGAATCTCCCTTTCCTCCGTCCGAAAAGGCGATCGCCCTCGCGGCCGAAGAAGCAAAGCGCTTGATGCTCTATTCTGACCCGGAATGTAAAGAATTGTCTGCAAAAATGGCAGAAACGCTTGGTGTAAAGACCGAAAACGTGATCCTGACCAACGGATCGGATGAGGTGCTGAACTTCGCATTTATGGCGTATTGCGATGAAAACACCCCCGCCGTATTTCCCGACATTACCTACGGCTTTTATAAGGTGTTTGCCGCCGTGAACGCCCTGCCGTATAAGGAGATCCCCCTTCTTTCGGATTTCTCCATGCCAACGGATGCGCTACTTTTAGAAAAGGGCACGCTCTTTATCGCAAACCCCAATGCCCCCACGGGACTTCTGCTTCCGCTTTCCGAGATCGAAAGGCTCGTTGCAAGCGATCCCTCCCGTATCGTTGTCGTGGATGAGGCGTATATCGATTTCGGCGGTGAAAGCGCTGTTTCGCTGATCTCAAAATACGATAACCTTCTCGTAACGGGCACGTTTTCAAAATCCCGTTCCATGGCGGGTGCGCGTCTCGGCTTTGGCGTTGGCTCGCCTGCGCTGATCGCGGATCTGCACCGCATCCGTTATTCCACAAATCCCTACAATGTCAACCGCATGACCGCGGCGGCGGGTATTGGCGCACTTTCCGATCCCGAGTATTTCGAGGAAAACTGCAAAAAGATCATCGAAGCACGCGCCTATGCCGTGGAGGCGCTTGCCTCCCTCGGGTTTACCATGACCGATTCGAAGGCGAATTTCCTTTTTGCCCGTCATGAAAAGATCGGTGGCGCGGAATTGTACGCCGCACTCCGCGAAAAAGGCGTGCTCGTGCGCCACTTTGGCGCAGAGCGCATCAAGGACTATAACCGTATTACGGTCGGCTCGATGGCAGAGATGCAAACGCTCGTCAAGCTGATCAAAGAAATATTGGAGGAAAAGCTGTGAGAACCTCAGAACTGAAACGAACCACGAAGGAGACCGATATTGCGCTCTCCTTATCCCTCGATGGAAGCGGTGCATCCGAGATCCAAAGCGGATGCGGCTTTCTCGATCATATGCTGACGCTGTTTGCAAAGCACGGCGGTTTTGATCTTTCACTCACCTGTAAGGGTGACGTGGAGGTGGATTATCACCACACCGTGGAGGACATCGGCATCACGCTCGGAAAGGCCTTTGCCGAGGCGCTTGGCGATAAGAAGGGCATCTGCCGCTACGGCAGTATGATCCTCCCGATGGACGAAACGCTCATTCTCTCCGCCGTGGACATCAGCGGCCGCGCTTACTATGTAAGCGAGCTTTCGATGAGAGCGAAGAAGGTCGGTGATTTTGACGTGGAGCTTGTGGACGAGTTTTTCCAGGCCTTTGCGCAGAATGCCATGATCACCCTGCACGTCCGTCAGCTGGCGGGGAAGAATACGCACCACATCCTTGAGGGTGTGTTCAAATCCGTTGCCAGAAGCCTGCGTGCTGCCGTTTCGATCGATGCGCGCTTTGCGGATGCCGTTCCTTCAACGAAGGGGGTTCTCGGATGATAGCGATCGTTGACTACGGCGTGGGAAACCTCTTTTCTCTGAGCTCTTCCTTCCGCGCCATCGGCTTTGAGGCGTGCATCACCTCCGATCCCGAGAAGATCCGCGCGGCCGAGAAGATCCTTCTCCCCGGTGTCGGCGCATTTGAGGATGCCGCCAAAAAGCTCTTCGATTCGGGGCTTGGTGACCTCGTGATCGCAGAGGCGAAGCGCGGCAAGCCCATCCTCGGCATCTGCCTCGGTATGCAGCTGCTCTTTGAGCGCAGCTTTGAATACGGTGAGCATAAGGGGCTCGGCTTGATTAAAGGTGATATTCGCCCGATCTCGGACGTGATCCGCAAGGATCTGAAGATCCCGCACATCGGATGGAACGCTCTGCATTTCACCGAGCCGCGCTCGGAAATTTTTAAATACCTGAAGGAAGGGGATCACGTATATTTCGTCCATTCCTTCTACGGCGCAAATTGCGAGGACAGCGTGATCGCCACCACGGAATACGGCGCCCCCCTGACCGCCGCGGTTGCCAAGGGCAACGTGTACGGCTGTCAGTTCCATCCCGAGAAGAGCGGCGAGGTAGGCCTTTCGATCCTGCGCGCCTTTTGTGAAAGCGAGGGCGAAAAATGAAAATATTTCCCGCAATCGATCTGTATGGCGGCAAGGCCGTGCGCCTCTATAAGGGCGACTACGAGCAGATGACCGTCTATAGTGATGATCCCGTGGCGGTTGCCCTGGACTTTAAAGCACAGGGCGCGGAGTGGATCCACCTCGTGGATCTCGAGGGCGCAAGAGACGGAGATACCCCGAATCTTGAAACCGTGCGCCGCATCGTGAAGGAAAGCGGCCTCACGGCCGAGGTTGGCGGCGGTATCCGCAGCCTTGCCGTGATCGAAAAATACATCGCAGCCGGTGTGCGCCGCGTGATCCTCGGCACTGCCGCCGTCACAGATCCCGCGTTTCTCTCTGCCGCCGTGGAAAAATACGGCGATGCCATTGCCGTAGGCGTTGACATCAAGGACGGAAACGTGGCGATCAAGGGCTGGAAGGAAACCTCCTCTCTTGAAGCCTTTGAGTTCTGCCGCAGGCTGGAGGCCCTCGGCGTGAAAACCGTGATCAGCACGGATATTTCCAAGGATGGCGCAATGCAGGGCGCAAACCACGCATTGTACGATGCCATGCGTAAGGAGCTTGGTATGCAGATCATCGCCTCGGGCGGTGTTTCCTCGATCGAGGACGTAAAGCGCCTTGCGGCCATGGAGCTCTACGGCGCGATCATCGGAAAAGCATATTATACGAAGGCGATCTCGCTGAAGGAAGCAATCGAGGTGGCAAAATGATAACGAAACGAATTATTCCTTGCCTGGACGTGAAAAACGGCCGTGTGGTCAAGGGTGTGAATTTTGAAGGCCTTGCGGACGTGAACAGTCCCGTTGCGCTCGGACAGTATTACAGTGCCTGCGGTGCAGACGAGCTTGTGTTCTACGATATTACCGCATCCGCAGAGGGAAGAGCCCTCTTCACGGATATTCTGCGCGAGGTCGCAAGCACGATCTTTATTCCCTTGACGGTGGGCGGCGGCATCAACACCGTTGCAGACTTTGACCGCGTTCTCAAATGCGGCGCAGATAAGGTCAGCGTCAATTCCGGCGCGATCCGCAACCCCAATCTGATCTACGAGGCCGCCAAGCTCTACGGCGATCAGTGCGTGGTGCTTTCCGTGGATGCCAAGCGCGTGGACGGCGTGTACCGCGTGTTCGCCAAGGGCGGCAGAGAAAATACGGGCATGGACGCCCTGGAATGGATCAAGCGCGGCATCTCTCTCGGTGCGGGTGAGATCGTTCTCAACTCCATCGATACGGACGGCGTGAAACGCGGCTTCGACCTTGAAATGTTGGCCGCCGTGTGCGAGTTTTCCACCGTTCCCGTCATTGCCTCGGGTGGCGCGGGCTGCGTGGAGGACTTTATCACCCTCTTTAAAACACTCCCGAACGTGGATGCGGGGCTTGCCGCCTCGATCTTCCATTTTGGGGAAGTCAAGATACCAAAGCTCAAAGCGCGTCTTGCCGCCGAAGGCATCCCAATGCGCATATAAATCATTAAAATGTAAAGAAGGATTTACAAATGTTGAATATTGATGCACTGAAATTTGACGAAAAAGGCCTGATCCCCGCCATTGTTGTGGATGCAGTATCGAAGAAGGTTTTAACGCTTGCATACATGAACCGCGAGAGCCTTAAGATCACGATGGAGAAAAATCTCACCTGCTTTTATAGCCGCTCGAGAAACGAGCTTTGGCTGAAGGGCGAAACCAGCGGCAACTATCAGCACGTGGTTTCCATCACCGCGGATTGCGATGGAGATGCCCTCGTCGTTATGGTGGAAAAGGACGGCCCCGCCTGCCATACGGGCGCGGATTCCTGCTTTAACGATACCGTATACGAAAATGAAGCGCTGAAGGAATTTTCCTTGGAAGGCCTCGTATCCTTGATAGAGGGCAGAAAACGCGAGAAGACCGAGGGCTCCTATACCACCTACCTCTTCGAAAAGGGAATCGATAAGATCCTCAAAAAGGTTGGTGAGGAATGCACTGAGGTGATCATTGCCGCCAAGGCAGACGATAAAAAGGAAACGATCTACGAGATCGCCGATCTCGCCTACCACACCCTCGTTCTTATGATCCAGATGGGCATTTCTCTTGAAGATATCCATAAGGAGCTTGCCTCCCGCCACGTAATTGACAAGAAGGTGAAGCAAGAAAAAATGACCTAAAGGGGAAGAGGGGCATATTTTGACATAAATCCGCGATTTCCCGGCTCGACGTAGGGTACTACGCCTATCGCCGCGAAGATCCCGAATTTCTGAACAAACTATGCCCCTCTTCGGCGGGTGATTTAAGATAGATCCGCGTTTCTCGAGTTTAAAAAACAGCCGATACGCTCGTTTCGTATCGGCTGTTTTCCTGTTTTTCACGGATACCTTTTCGGTTCGTCCGTCTCTCCGAGCAGGTAATCAATGCTCGTGTTATAAAGCCTTGCCAGCTTGATCAGAATCTCGGTCGGAATATCGTTTTCCCCCGTTTCGTATTTGGAATATCCCGTCTGTGACATACCGAGCTTTTTCGCCACCGCCGTTTGCGTCATATCGTGATCCTGTCTAAGATCTCTCAGTCTTGATCGCATTTTGATCTCCTTCGAAAAAAAATTCTGCTTTTATTATAATTTAATCTGTTTCAGGGTATTGACATTTAACCTGAAATAGGTTATAATAATGGTCGTGAGCAAAATTCAAAAAAACTCTTGCAAAATCTTTATGCTCGTATTATACTATTGCTATAATGATTATGATCATCTTCAAGAAATAAGGAAAGGAAAATTATGAAGCTTGAACTGAAAAACATTGAAAAATCCTTTGGTGAAAAGCGTGTTTTGACGGACGTTTGCTTCACCGCCGAGGG
Source organism: Clostridia bacterium (assembly GCA_017938205.1). GTDB lineage: Bacteria > Bacillota > Clostridia > Oscillospirales > CAG-272 > UBA1740. The sequence goes on along the minus strand of JAGBCA010000031.1, from coordinate 2,275 downwards.
CGGCAAGGCCTTTGGCCTTCTCGGGCGTAACGGAGCGGGAAAAACCACCTCCATCCGCATCATTATGAACGTGTTCGGCGCGGATAGCGGCGAGGTCCTTCTTGACGGTGTACCCGTGGATTACGAAAAGGTCGGCATCGGTTATCTTCCCGAGGAGCGCGGCCTCTATCCGAAAAAGCGCGTGATCGATCAGCTCGTCTATTTTGCGGAGCTGAAGGGAATGGAGCATAAAGCGGCGATCGCCGCCGTGGACCATTGGCTTGCCCGCCTTGGTATGACGGAATATCGTAACAAACGCCTCGATACGCTCTCCAAGGGCAATCAGCAGAAGATCCAGCTCGTGACTGCCCTTGCGCATGACCCAAAGATCGTGATCCTGGACGAGCCGTTTTCCGGCCTCGACCCCGTGAACGCCATGCTTTTAAAGGACGTGGTGCGTGAGCAGATCGCGGCAGGGAAGATCGTCCTCTTTTCCAGCCATCAGATGAGCTACATAGAGGAATTTTGCGATAGCATCGCCATCATCCACCAAGGCCGCGTGGTGCTACACGGCGATCTTGCGGATATTAAGCATAGCTACGCAAGGGATAAGCTCGTTGTTTCAAGTCCTGCGACCGATCGTATTCGCATGGACTTTGGCTCTGCTGCCACCGCACTGCGTGACGGCTCTTTGCTGATCCGTCTTGAAAGCCCGGAAGCGAAGCAGGCCGTGATGCGCCGCCTTGTGGAGGAATATGAGGTGGATAGTGTGAAGGTGTTTGAGCCTTCCTTAAATGATATATTCGTGGAATACGCAAGCGAGGAGGGAGAAGAAAAATGAAGCAGTTTCTGAAAATTTTCAAATTCGAATTTCTTGGCTACCTCCGCAATAAGATCTTCGTTGGTATCACGGCGTTTTTCGTGATTGCGATCTCCGTTGCCATGTTTATTCCGAATATCATCTCCGCCTTCTCCTCTGATGTGCCGGACGAAGGTGTAACGGAGGAAAAGCCGATCATGCTGATCGCCTCGGAAACGGAGGGGCTTGCGGATGCGATCGCACCGTATTTCTCTGCCACATTTGAGGATTATGATGTGAAGATCTCGGCCGAAAGCGTCGAAGGTGTTAAGGCCAAGGTGGAAAGCAGGGAGGCAGAATGTGCCTTTGTTTTCGACAGTCTTTCTTCCTATACCTACTATGTAGATAATCTCTCTATGTATGATATGAATGCCGAAATTGCAAACAAAGCTTTGCAAACGGCGCTCCAAATCGATCTGATGCAGAAGCTTGGCCTCTCTGCAGAAGAGGCCGCTGCCATCCTTTCTGCAACCGTAGAAAGTAAGACGGAAGCCCTCGGAAAAAATCAGATGGATAACTTCTTCTATACCTACATTATGATCTTTGCGCTCTATATGGTGATCCTGCTTTATGGGCAGATGGTTGCCACAAACGTTGCAACGGAGAAGAGCTCCCGTGCCATGGAGGTGCTCGTCACCAGCGCGAAGCCAACGGGCATGATGTTCGGCAAGGTGCTTGCTTCCTGCCTTGCAGGCTTTGCCCAGCTCGTGCTCATCTTCGGCTCTGCGATCCTCTTCTATAATATCAACCGCGAGCATCTGCAAAATCCGATCATATCTTCGATCTTTGATATTCCGATCGAGTTGTTTATTTTCATGATCGTGTTCTTCGTCCTGGGCTTTTTGATCTACGCCTTTCTTTTCGGCGCCATCGGCTCCACGGCCTCAAAGCTGGAGGACATCAATACCTCCGTGATGCCGATCACCTTCCTCTTTATCATCGGCTTTATGGTCGTTATGTTCTCGATGGCGGGCGGCTCGATCGATAATCTCGCCATGAAGATCTGTTCCTACGTGCCGTTCACCTCGCCAATGGCTATGTTCACGCGCATTGCTATGAGCACGGTCGCATGGTACGAGATCGCGATCTCGATCGCAATTCTGATCGGCTCGGTCATCGGTATCGGCGTTCTGTCTGCAAGGATCTACCGCGTTGGCGTTCTGCTCTACGGCACGCCCCCGAAGTTTATGAAGATAATGAAAGCCGTATTCGTGGATCAGAGAAGCTCCACCAAGCAAAAATAACCTCATATAAAACAAAAAAGGCTTGCCAAGGGAAAACACCTAAGGCAAGCTTTTTTTGTATCATGAAAACCCCGCCATTGTGGCGGGGTTCTATGTAGGCTATGCCGATGAGAAAGAATGCGGTAGGAATAGGACGAAATGATGTTGTGAGAAAGGCTCCCTCCGGGAGGGAGCTGTCATGAGCTTTGCGAAT
>JAGBCA010000030.1 GCA_017938205.1 Clostridia bacterium | reverse complement strand
GCGTGTTCGGTAAGCAATCAGCACCGCCTCCGCAACGAATGCATAGCATTGGCCGACGCGATCCCAATCCACCGTTTCTATGCACTCACAAGCGACGGAATACGCATAGTCTGCCATCTTGCGGTCATTTCCCGCAATAGCAATCCACGCGGCAAAGAGCGCCTGACCGAGCGTTTCTCTTTCGTGATAACGCAGAGGGCATACGTTCGTACCGTAAAGATCGTTGGCACGTCTTCCCTCACTCAGTATTTCATCATAGGTTTCACCAATCTTCAGCTCGGGAACAATCTTGCGCCAATCGTGATCGTACGGCGGAAAGCGATCCGGCACGTAGCGGTCGAATTCACGAACGAAGAACTTAGAGGTATAGGCGTTCAAGGCAATTCCCGCCGCATACTGCTCTGCGCCCGTAGGATCCAAAGCACAAAGCTCACACAGAGAAAGATGGGCACAAACGGTGATCCAAAATTGCTTCAGCACCGCGTTGGAGAGCATTTCGTGCACGAAGCCCTTGGATAGGATCTCGCGGCGGGAGCAAAGTCCTTTTGCGGGGATTTCATTGGCATACGCGTGAAATTCATCGTTTGAAACGATGCCAAGCTCTCTTGCCACGGCGGCGGCAAACAGAAATTTCGCGCAGTTTCGAAAATCACCGCTTTTATAGGTTCCGAGCGCCGTGCCCTCCCATTCGTTTCGGAAGGACCAATCATTCTGATAGAATCCGCGGAGCGTTCGTTCCAGGCGCTTTCGGATCTCGCCTTTCATTGCTTCATCGGTGGCCGAGGAATGCATCGCCCTCCAAAGGCCGAGAATCCAAGGCCCCGTTTGGTCATTGGAGGAACAAGGATAATGGGTTACGCCGTCATCCGCGACACCGCGCGCTATAAAGCCGTCCACCTCGGAAATATCACAGAGCAGGAAAAGACCGTGGATAAGAATATCCATCTCATTTTTCAGCGTTTCCGTGGGTGCGTCGGCATATTTTTCGCAGAGCGCGTAAAGATAAAGCCCGCCAAACATCGCACCGTTGGCGATTGGCGTTGACCACGCGAGGATCGAGGGGATATACGCCCTGCATTCCTCCGCCGTGGGGATCACGGCATTTCCCTCAAGGTCGGCGCTGTCCACGATATGACCGTACGGCATACGAACAAATCTTTTCCAAACCTGCTCGTGCAGCTTTTTCTCCATCACAAGGTCTCCTTTGTTTTTTATTATCCCCATTATAGGGGATTTTTGTTGCTTCGTCAATCCGCAAAACACATTAAAATCTTAACAAAATTTAGGGGGTGCCCATTTTTCTCGAACGGGCACCCACAAAGCCTATTTATAGCTTTCAAAAACAAGCTTGGTTTCGGTCTGCATTGTGGCGTAGGCCTCTTCCATCAGCGCATCAAAATCGAGCTTTGCAAGCTCTGCCATGACCTCCTCGCGCTTCGGCTGGGTCTTCGGATGGCGCGGCGTGAACACAGTGCAGCAATCCTCATATGGCAGGATGGAGGTATCAAAGGTATCGTAGCGGCGCGCTTCGATGACGATCTCATTTTTATCCATGCCGATGCACGGACGGAATACGGGCATATCGACCACGCTATCCGTAACGGCGATGGCCTTCAGCGTTTGGGATGCAACCTGGCCGAGGCTCTCACCCGTAACAAGGCAGTCGCACTTATATTCCCTTGCGCAGCGCTCGGCAAGGCGCATCATAAATACGCGCAGGATCAGCGTGAAAAAGTCCTCTTGGCAATTGTCGCGGATCTCTTCTTGAATATGTGTCAAGGAAATCGTGTGCACGTGGATGCGCGAACAGAATTTGCACATTTTTTCGGCCAGCGTCATTACCTTTTCCTTAGCTCTCTCGGAGGTATAAGGATAGGACTCAAAGTGCAGAGCCTCGATCTCAAGGCCGCGCTTCGCCATCAGACAGCCCGCCACGGGCGAATCGATGCCGCCCGAAAGAAGGAGCAGACCGCGCCCTGCGCTACGGAGCGGCAGACCGCCCGCGCCCGGCTCCTGTCCTGCACGGATAAAGGCATTCTCTTCCCTGACCTCCACCGTTACGGTGACCTCAGGATCGCGAACGTTGACGCGAATGCCGCGCACGCTTTCAAGGATCACGCCGCCGATCTCGGCCGAGATCTCGGGAGAGGTGAGAGGAAAGGTCTTATCTGAGCGCTTACCCTCCACCTTGAAGGTGCGCTTGCCATAGAGCTTCGAGGGCAGATATTCCTTGGCAATGGCGCGGATGCTATCCATGTTCTTTTCGCACACGGCAGCACGGTTGACACCGACGATGCCGAACACGCATTTTGCCGCCTCGTACATTCCGTCCATATCGCAGAACTCGTCCTGCGGCTCTACGTAGATGGTGCTCTGGCGCGAATAGATCTTGAAGGTACCGTGCACAGAGGCGCGGCGGCGCAGCTCCTTGACGAGCGCGCTTTCAAAGTTCTGGCGGTTCGCGCCCTTCAAAATGATCTCACCGTATTTACAAAGAATGACTTCTTGAATCTTCATTTTTTCTCTTTCTTGTTAAAAACTTTATTATTTGCAAATGTTTATTTGCATTATTACCATTTTGCAATGGTTTTTTCTTTCAAGACAGTTGCACCTTCGGCCGAAGAAACGATCTCGAATACGACCGAAAGATCAAACTTTTTCACGCCCTCGGCGCGGATAGCAAGCCTTGCGGGGCTATCGGATGCCAGCTCGTTGCCGCTCTTTTCCTTGGTGATGATATTTTCGATCAGAGTTGCCTTTTCGGGAATGATCTCAAAGCGGAGGCTTTCGTCCTTCGAGAGGATGGAGGCGCGAAGGATCTTTTTCGTGCCGTCCTCAAAGGCTTTCGTCATATACGCGACGCGTCCGTCCTCGGAGAAGGTGATCTCCTTTGCCTCGGGCGTTGCCACCCAGATCGGGTTTGCGGGGCGCTTGAAGGTCATTTCATCACGCAGGACAACGGTAGTGCGGTTTTCGGTCAGCGCCAAGGCCCGCTTTGCACTCTTGCAGGGCGCGCCGAACTGCGGCGTCATATCAAGTGCCATATGTGCGTGATCCGCTTCGCTCTTATAGTCAATGATTCTCGCATAGGGCGATGCGTGGGTATTGAACACCTGGCCGCGCGGCACATCCTTGTCGTTCAAAAGAAGGACGAGGTTATGCGCCTCGATGCTCTTTCTGTAGTAAAGATAGCGCGGATCGCCGCTTGGTTGCCAAGACCAATACGCGCCAACATTGTAGTTTTCGGCGCCCGGATCGCTGAACCAAAGCTCACCGTCCATTTCAAGGACGAAGTTTCCGGCATCCGAGCAGCCGTGCGTTGCCTCGCTTGCGCCGCCGTGGAGGCCTGCGAAGTGGAAGCCCTCCTGCGCCCAGGTGGAACGGAAGGTTGCCGTTTCGATACCGTAGGAAACGTAGTCGAGGGTGGAATCCATTGCCGCGCTCGCCTTTTGCATCAAATCGTAGTTCCAGAAATCGACAAGAGATCCGCCTGCCTCGTCCACCGCCTTTTTGCGAATGGCAGCCAAGGCAAGATCGTTATAATTCTTTGCGGCAAAGCAGAACATGCCCGTATCCATCTTGCCGCGGCCGCTATCGTGGAAGCACCAATATTCGCGGCGCGGATTGCAGATGCGAGAGGCAAAATAAAAGCTATCCTTGAAGCCAACGGTGTCAAGATACCCGTAGTCCGTTCCGCAGACCGTCTGCATATCGCTGATCATGCCAACGAAGGGGGCTGTGCCGTAGGACCAATAGGACGGGCTCTCAATATACGCGCCGTCCGGTGCGTAGCCCGCAAGGCAGTTACGCAGGCAGGCGATCATTTTTTCCATCATCCAAAGCGCTTTTTCCTTGTAGCGCGGATATTCGAGAAGCATACAGCATGCACGGAACATACCGCCGGCGCAAACGGTTACCCAGTTGTTATGTCTGCCCGTGAAGTTCCATGCGCCGCGCACCTTGTAAGAAACGTTGCTATCGTTTCTCGGATTTCCAAGCACCGAGGAAATGCCGCAACGCAGACCATGGTGGTAAAGAATATCGGCGAACTTCTCTCTCTGCTCTGCAGAAAGATCGTTATACACAAGGTCAAACGCCGTGGCAAAGCCGGAAGCGCTGCCTGCGCAGTTAAGGAAATGGCCGTCGCCCCAATGCTCCCACTCGCCTGCATCAAGACCCATCATGTAGGTGGCATCGAGATACTTTTTCTCCTTGGTGATTGCATAGGCCCTTGCAATGAAGGGCATGTGCCAAGCGGATTCGCAGCTCTTGCGGCCGCCGTAATCGTATCCGTCACCCCAGCCGGAGCCGTCTACCTTCTCGGAAACGATCTCACCCGCTTCGTTCTTATACGTGCGCTCTCTTACGAAAACAAGGCGCTCGCCGTTCTCGTCATAGAGGTAATAGGGATGGCGAAGCTCCTTTAAGCGCGTCTCCTCGTTCCACTGCACCGCGCCGTTTTCGTCAACGACAAAGAAGCGGTCAAAATGCGAAACGCCCTCGTTCACGGTTTTCATCACCCATTCGCGGCAGGTGATATCCTTTTCGGTGGTGGGATCTTCGTTTTCATAAAGAGCACGGGCCATATCGTAGCCGCCCTTTTGGGCTACAAGCAGTGGGTGGGAGATCTTCCCGTGCGTTTTCTCGATGTCCTTCATGATCTTATCCGCCGAGGGATCGTTGAAGATCAGGTCGCCGAGGCGAATGATCTGGGTGCGCAGGGAGTCCTTATCCTCGTTTTTATACGCCATCGGTGCTTTACCGAATACCAGCACACCAATGTCGTAGTTATAGAATACGTGCAGCCCCGCCTCGGCCGCAGTCTCAACAGAGATATAACGGCGGCAGTCCACTACCTCGGCGGAAAAGCTTTTGCAAAGATAATGCTCCACGACAGAGGCGGCCACGAGAACTCGACCTTCCGCGATGCGAATGGGGGACTTGCCGACGATGATCTTTTCCCCGCAAAGCAGTGCTTTTTCGTAATCAAGATAAAACCAAAGCTCATCCTTATGGCTCGTCATCACGTCCGTCTCGGGCTTCGAATAAGCCAAAAGGCAAGCCTTCAAGGGATTCAGCATAGCATTCATATTTTTTCTCCTTTTCGTGACGCAAAAATAAAAAGCGCCCAAAGGTGACGAGCGAGCATTCCCAAAAAAAGGATACGCTCTTACTCCTCACCCTTGGGAGGCATAACAGATCTAAAAAGCGAAGAAAGCATTTCTCTTTCCCTCTTTTTCCCAAACCGCAGTTTGCGTCATTGTATTTATTATAAATACTTACGCGCGATTTGTCAAGGGAAAGAGCAAAAAAAGAACTTTGAAAAATTTCCGCATAGCGGGCATTTTTAATTTATTTTTTCGTATTTTTCATGCTGAGGAGCTCGTTCTTGATCTTCCAAAGCTTTTCGGAAAGGTCAACGTAATAACGGTGCGGATTTTCAAATCTTTGCACCTCTTCCCAAAGCTTCATCACCTGCTCCTTGCAGTAGTCACGGATCTCGGAGAGCGCGGGGGATTCGTACACGCATTCGCCGTTTTTGAAGATCGGAACGAGAAGCTCCCTCACGGTGTAGTTCGTTACGACCTTGCGCTTCCAGGTTTCCACGGGGTCGAAAAGCTCCAAGGGCTCGTTGGGATCGATCACCTCATCGTGCACGCACATAAGATCCGCGATCGCGATGCCGCTCTCGTTATCGTAGATACGGTAGACCTTCTTGAAGTGGGGATTGGTGATCTTCTCGGGGTTTTCGGAGATCTTGATCTTGGGAATGATCTCGCCGTCCTTCTCTTTAGCCACGAGCTTATACACACCGCCGAACACGGGGTTGGATTTTGCGGTGATCAGCCTCTCGCCAACACCGAAGGAATCCACCTTTGCGCCCTGTTGAATGATGCCGCGGATGATGTTTTCGTCCAAGGAGTTGGAAACAACGATCTTGCACTCCGTTAAGCCTGCCTCATCGAGCATTTTTCTTGCCTTTTTCGTGAGATAGGTAATATCGCCCGAGTCAAGGCGAATACCGCACTTCGTGATGCCCTGCGGCAAAAGCACCTCCTTGAAGGCGCGGATGGCGTTGGGCACGCCCGAGCGAAGCACGTCGTAGGTATCTACGAGAAGGGTGGCGTTATTCGGATAGATCTTACAGTAGGAAACGAAGGCATCGTACTCATTATCGAACATCTGCACCCATGAATGCGCCATCGTGCCCGTGGCAGGTACACCGAACTCCTTATCCGTGATGGTGCAGGCAGTTGCATTCACGCCACCGATATACGCGGCGCGTGCGCCGAGGATCGCGCCGTCTGCGCCCTGGGCGCGGCGAGAGCCAAACTCCGCCACGGCTCTTCCCTGCGCAGCTCTGACCACGCGGTTTGCCTTCGTGGCGATCAGGGACTGATGGTTGAGGGCAAGAAGCACATAGGTTTCGATAAACTGCGCCTCGATCGAGGGTGCGCGCACCGTCATAAACGGCTCGCCCGGGAAGATCGGCGTTCCCTCGGGAACGGCGTAGATATCACCCGTGAAGCGGAAATCGGCAAGATAGGCAAGAAATTTTTCGGAGAAGATGCCCTTCGAGCGAAGAAATTCGATGTCCTCCTCGGTGAATTTCAGATCCTTGATATATTCGATGACCTGCGCAAGGCCTGCGGCGATCGCAAAGCCGCCGCCGTCCGGCAGGGTGCGGAAGAATACGTCGAAATACGCGATCTCATCCCCCTTACCAAGCTCAAAATAGCCGTTTGCCATGGTAAGCTCATAAAAATCGCAAAGAAGCGTAAGGTTGCGCTTTTCCATACTGTAAAAAATCCTTTCTTATTTTGAAGATCAAAGATCCAGCTGCATATCGCCGGTCTTGATCCAGCCCATTTTTCTCATGATCTCATTGAATACGAAGGAGAGAATGGCAGGCAGAACGATGCAAACGACGAGGATGCCCATCACTGAGGTCCAGCTAAAGCCCATATCCGCGATAATACCGATCGGGCCAACGAGACCGCAGGTTCCCATACCCGCGCTCACGCCCGTGCATTCCAACTTGAAAAGGCAAGTAGCGATGGGGCCTGTTACAGCGGCGGCAAGCGTCGGAGGGATCCAGATCTGCGGCTTCTTAACGATGTTACCCATCTGGAGCATCGAGGTGCCAAGCCCCTGTGCGATCAGACCGCCCATGCGGTTCTCGCGGTAAGAGATCACAGCAAAGCCCACCATCTGCGCACAGCAGCCTGCGGTGGCAGCACCGCCGGCAAGGCCGGTGAGGCCGAGCATGGCACAAAGTGCCGCAGAGCTGATCGGCAGCGTAAGAACGATACCGACAACCACCGAGAGAATGATACCCATAAAGAAGGGCATAATGGTGGTAGAATAGTTTATGAAGCTACCGAGAATATACATAAGCCAAGAAACGGCAGGACAGATCAGCTGTGCGATCAGAACACCCGATGCAATGGTAACAACGGGAGTAACGAGAATATCCACCTTGGTTTCCTTGGAAACGAGCTTACCGAGCTCAACTGCGATCAGTGCGCAAAGGAATGCACCTGCAGGACCTGCGGAAAGGGACTTTTCCGCACCGTTGATCATAAATACCGTCGCAAGATCGTTACCGCAGAGACCGACCGCACCGGCAGAAAACAGAACGAGAGGCGGCGCCTGCAAGGAATGTGCAACAGCAATACCAAGCACCGCACCCGTTGCCTTTTTTGCAAAATCTGCCATCAGCACAAAGGACTTCCATGGAACGTATTTTGCAAGCGTTCCGAAGATCGTTCCGATCAGAAGCGAGGCAAAGAGGCCGAGAGCCAAGGAGCTCATGGCATCGATAAAATACTTTTTCGGGGAAAGACTAACTCCCTTTTTTTCAAGAAATGCGCGAATTTTCATTTTTCTTTTCCTTTTTTATAGATTTCCCTTTCTTTCCCGATCCAGGTAATCCTGCAGGATGATCTCGGCAGAGAGCGTGTCCACTGCGCCCTTGCGCCGCTTTCCGTAAACCTCGGATGCACCGAGATAGCGATAGGCGATCATCGTGGTCATTCTCTCGTCCATCGTATCGATCGGAAGATCGGTTTCGGCGCGGAGCAATTCGATAAACGCACCAACCGTTTGCGCGCGCTCACCCTGCGAGCCGTCCATATTTTTCGGCAAGCCGACGATGATCTTTTTGCAGCCAAGCTTTTTCGCCTGCTCTGCTACGTAGATCGCGGTATTTCTCATACCGCCCTTACGCACGGTTTCCAGCCCCTCTGCGATCAGCCCCGAGGGGTCGCAGGTGGCAAGACCGGTGCGAACGTCACCATAGTCTACCGAAAGATATTTTCCATGTGTCAGATCCAAAGCATTACCTCCGGGAATTTGCAATATGCCATGAATTATACTATAAACCAAGAAAATTGTCAATGCATTGTTATTTTTTTAACATAGCTCAAAAACAAATGTGTCCGATGCTCGGCGATCCCGATTTTTTGAGAAATCACAAAGCCCCGGACACATTTAAATTTAGGAAAGCAAAGCCTTTTCGGCCTCTGCCCCCTCGGAAAGACCACGCGCACCGTCCATGCCCTCGGCATAACGAATGGCCTGCGTGGAGAACAGACGGTGATAATGTCCTTCGAGCGCCATCAGCTCGGCGTGCGTTCCGTTTTCAAGCACCCTTCCCTCTCCGACAACGAGAATGCGATCCGCAAGTGTTGCGCCCGAAAGGCGATGCGAAACGAAGAGCGCAAGCTTTCCCTCCGAAAGCTGATAGAAGCGGCGGAATACCTCCTCCTCCGCTAAGGGATCCAGCGCGGCGGTCGGCTCATCGAGGATCAGAAAATCCGCCTCGCGGTAAAAGGCACGGGCAAGCGAGAGCTTTTGCCACATACCGCCCGAAAGCTCAAGGCCGTCCTCGTAAAAAAGGCGTGTCAGAGGCGTCTGTGTGCCAAGGGGCAGGTCGGAAACAAAGGTGGCATCTCCGTCCTCGATCGCCTTGCCTATGCGTGCATCGCTGTAAGGCGTATGCACGTCACCGTATCGAATGTTCTCCGCTACGGTCTCGGCATATTTTCCGTAATCCTGGAAGATCGCACCGAACATACGGTGATACTCCTCGGGGTCGTATTCCCTGACGTCCTTGCCGTCCAGAAGCACACGCCCTTCCGTGGGATCGTAAAGTCTTGTCAGGATCTTGACGAGGGTGGTTTTTCCCGCGCCGTTAAGACCAACGAGCACCGTTCGCTCTCCCGACGAGAGGGTGAAGGACATATCCTTCAGAACCATGCGGTCACTGCCGGGATAGGCAAAGGATACCTTGTCAAAGGTGATCGTATGATGCGCACCGCGCTCGGCCGTGCGAGGCTCGGGCAGTGCACACACCACGTGCGGCTCCTCCTTCATGAAGGCGATCATATTATCAATGAAGAGCGTTCCCTCGTAGATCGCGGCCGTGGAGGTGACGAGCGTGGTCACGTAGCCTGCAATCGAGGTCAGCGCGCCGCTATAAAGCGAATAATCACCGATGGCTGCAGAGGAATAGATCACGTGGTATGCAACGTAGGCGAAAAGCGCACCGTGCGCCACCGTGGAGATCAGGGACACGAGGATCTGCGAGACGCCCTCGCGCACGATCAGGCGGCGAAGACCGCCGAAATACTTGCCAAACGCCGTTTGATACTTTGAGATGATGGTGTCGCCCAGGCCGAGAAGCTTGATCTCCTTGACTTGATCCTTGTTCACCATCAGGCCGGAATAATAGGACATCTCGCGCCGCTCCTTGGAGTGGCGGCGAATATAATGGAAGTTTCTTTGTCTATAATGATAAGAAATGATCGCGCTTGGGATCGCGGCGGCGATCACAATCAGGGGCGCAAAGGGGCTGAGCGTGAAAAGGACCGCAATGAAGGAGATCGCACTGATCAGCGTGCTTGCCACGCGCAGCACGGCCTGAATGATGCCGACGGGGCGCATCCCCGCCTCGCGGTTTGCATTCTCAAGCTTTTCATAAAACTCCGGACGGTCAAAGGAGGAGATATCCACCTCCTTGGCCTTGCCGATGATCATGATACGGATGTGGTTGGAAACCTTTTCTCCCGCAAGCGCCGTCACGACCGAATTCACGCGGGTGACCACCTTGGAGCAGAAGGAATGGCAGATCTGAAAAACAAGGAGAACCAGGATCGGGCGCAAAACCGCCAGAGGCTCTGACGCAGCGGAAATTCCGAGAAGCGAGGCAATGGCATTCAGAAGATCGCGGCTGATATATGCGCCGATGACGGGCAGAACGCCCTCCGCAAGGCAGAAGAAAAGCATCAGGAAAAGGCAGATCGGTGCAGAATGAAAGACAAGGCCTACGATGGTTCCGAGGCGTGAGAAAAAGCCCTTGATACGCAGATATATGAAGCGCGGCACCTCGCGCAGGCGCTTTGGCTTTTCAATTCCGTCACTCCACTGAGGACGACGGGGCGGCATAAGAGGCGGCATTTTGAAGCTCCTTTACGTTTCTGGATTTTTTTAACCCCGACCAGAGCATAATAATACACTGTCCGGGAATACCGAAGATGAAGACCTGCCAAAGATTGATGGAGGCCACCATCAGAATCGTCAGAAAAACGGTAGCAAGCAACGACCAGACCAATGCAGATATAATACCGAAGTTGAGGCGGCGCTTGCCCCAGATGGAATTAAACACGAGAAGAACGATGCAGCTCGGCGTTACCGCGTACACAAAGAAGAGCCAAGTGGGAAACGAGAGGGACGCCTGCGGCAGAGCGTTGAATACGAGAAAAAGGAAGGTCGCGAGCAGCCAGACGAGCATGGTTGCCATCGCGGTGATCAGCATACGGTTGCGCTTTGTCTGCCGCTCATCGGCGATCGGCCGCCGCTCCTCGGGCGAATGATCGTCCTTTAAAAGATAATCCACCGTGACGCCGAAGGTATCCGCGATCTGCTTGACCACGATCACATCCGGCAGAGCCTCGCCCCGTTCCCATTTGGAAACGGCCTTGTCGGAATAGTTAAGAAGCGCGGCCAATTGTGCCTGTGTCATCTTTCGCTCTGCACGAAGCTCGGCAACGTTTTTTGCAAAGATCTCATACAAATCGTTCATGTAAACTTTTGTTTCCTTTCTAAATCCAATAAAAGAGAGAAACACAAAGCAGCTCAATGCTCTGGTGCCATACGGCATTCTTCCTCGGATTTTTTTAAAACTAAGTATTATTGTGACTTTTAGTCCATTATAACACAGATCCCCGAGAAAATCAAGCCTTTTTTGTTTCTCTACTGTGAGTAGAATCGAGTCGAACAAAAATAGAATTGCAGTTTTACGCCGCGTAGAGCTAAGCGGCACGAGGTGTAGAGCATAAAACAGCATCCGTAGGGTGACTTTTTCTTTGGGCAGGAGTATAATAAACGCATACAAGCACCGCACCATGGCGAGGATCGGAAAGTATCGCAAAAAAACAGCGTCGGCGCAGAAAACAAAGCAAAAAAAGGAAGATAAGCAAATGAAAAAACTGATCATATACGGTGATTCCATCCTGCGCGGCATCACGTATTCCGAGCAGCTGGGACGGCATAAGCTTTGTGCGGGATACCGTCTTGAGAGTGTTGGCGCACTTGGCTACGAGATCAAGAATCGCTGCCGTATGGGAGCAACGATCCTGCGCGGCATGGATATTCTTGATAAAACGCTCGATGAATGTGACAAAAACTCCGTGGTGCTTTTTGAGTTTGGCGGCAACGATTGCGATCACGATTGGCACGCGGTTTCCGAGCACCCGAGCGAGCGGCACGCCTCTCACATTTCCGAGCAGACCTTTACCGAATGCTACAAAAAAGCCATTGCAAAGGTCAGAGCCGCCGGTGCAGAGGTGATCATGGCAAACATGATCCCCATAGACGCTGACCGCTATATGCAGACCATCAGCCAAGGTAATTCGTACGAAAACATTCTCTCCTGGCTCGGCGATCCTTCCATGCTTTACCGCTTTCAGGAGCATTACAACCGCATCGTGGAGCGTCTCTCGCTTGAAACGGGCTGTCCGCTGATCGATCTGCGAAGCGAATTTCTTCTCTCGCACGATTACAAGGCACTCATTTCACGCGATGGGATACACCCCACAGAGGCCGGCCATGATCTGATAGAAAGGACACTTTGCGATTTTCTGAAGAGCCGCGCAGGCGGCACGCTTTGCACGCAAAGCGCATAAATTAGAAAAGAACAGACAAAATAAGGGAAAGATGCGATAAAGCGTATCCTTCCCTTTTTATTACCTGATCGATATGTATTTTTGTATTATCGAACATATGTTTTGTAATATCGATTACACTTTTGATAAATAATTAAATGATTTTGATTGTTTTCCGATTTTTTTGTATACATCCGACAGTTATTCAAAAAGCACCGCCTAAAACTTTGGAGGCTTCCACAGTGGCAAAGGCGTTTTTCCTTTGATAGAATAAATACGTGCTACACGCATAGCGGGCAAAGGAGTCCGCAAAAAAACAATGTTTTAATAGAGGAGAAGAATATGTCAATACCGAAAATAACGGCCCTTTTTGACCTTTCGCACACTTCAGCACGCCCGTGGTTAGAAAAGGCAGAATACGGGCACGAGGTCCTTGAAAAAATTCCTGAGATCATACGAGAGATCCAAAGCACGCTCGGTGATGACTACGAGCAGATCCGCCCCCAGATCTTCGTTGCCAAGGATGCCACCATCTCCCCTCTTGCAACGATAGAAGCCCCAACGATCATTGGTCACCGCACCGAGGTACGCCCGGGCGCGTATATACGCGGATCTGCCCTGATTGGCGATGACTGCGTGATCGGAAACAGCACCGAGATCAAGAACGCCATTCTTTTCGACCGCGTGCAGGTTCCGCACTACAACTACGTGGGTGACAGCATTCTCGGCTACCGTGCGCACATGGGCGCCGGCGCGATCGCTTCCAATTTCCGTGCCGATCACGGCGAGGTGGTTTTGCGACATGAAGGAACACAAATCTCCACGGGGCGGCGCAAGCTGGGCGCTATGGTGGGAGACCTTGCGGAGGTCGGATGCGGTAGCGTTCTTTGCCCGGGTGCGATCATTGGAAGCGAGAGTATTATATATCCATTATCTCGCGTTCGCGGCGTAGTGAAGGAGCGAATGATTTTCAAATCGCAAGATAAAATTGTAGATAGAAAGTAAATCGTTCTTTACATTTTTATCGATTTTTTATTTAAACAAACAAAAAAAGAGGCACAGCTGTGCCTCTTTTTTTGTTCATTCCGAGAAATTAAAACTTCAGTACTCCGAGATGCTCGAGCAGGATCTTCGTTCCTATAAGAATGAGGATCACACCCCCTGCGATCTGCGCCTTTTTCTCGAAACGGCCGCCAAACACACTACCGAGCTTCACGCCAAGGGCAGAAAGCACGCAGGTGACGACCCCGATCAAAAGGATCGCAAGAAAAATATTGACGCCGCCCGCCATGGCAAGCGAAATTCCGACCGCCATCGCATCGATCGAGGTAGCAACCGCCATGGTGAACATCGTTTTCACCGAAAAATCTGCATTTTTTTCAGAGCAGCATTCCTCGCACGTGAACGCTTCCTTCAGCATATTCGCGCCGATCAGCAGAAGAAGAACAAATGCGACCCAGTGGTCCACAGATTCGATCGCCGCGGCAAACAGACTGCCGAGAAAAAATCCGATCAGAGGCATCATTGCCTGAAAGCCACCGAACCAAAGTCCGCACTTGGACATGGAAGAGAGGTCTGCCTTCTTCAGCGTCAGCCCCTTGCAGATCGATACGGCGAAGGCATCCATCGCAAGCCCGATCGCCAGAATAAAAAGCTCAAAAAAACTCATTATATTTCGCTTTCTTACGGTTTACTCGCTTTTTTCCTTTTCTCCGAGAAGCGTGCAGATCTGCTCCAGAAGCTCGATCTCACGGTAACGCAGGCGCGCAATCTCCTGCTCCTTCGCGGCAGCCTCGGCGGCGGCCTTTTCCTTGGCCTCCTTTTCTGCCTGAGCTGCAGCCTCGGCGGCGGCCTTCTCTTCAGCGAGCTTCTGCTCGTATTCCTCGTCCGTCTTCAGGCGGATCTCCTCAGCGATCCTCTTTGCGCGATCAGAGATCTTATGCGCAATATGCATCACGAGGAAAAGGAAGGTGGCAATGATCAGAAAATCGATCGCGGCCTGCAGCACGAGGCCGGGCATCATAGCGACCTCGGCGGTTTTCTCCGTTACACCATCCGCCTCAAAGGTTGCTTCGCGCAGCACCCACTTCACCTCTGCGAGTGTAGACTCGCCCGTCAGAAGCGCGATCAGGGGAGAAATGATTCCCTTGGTGAAGGAATTGACGATGGCGGTAAAGGCGGTTGCAACCGCAACACCTATGGCCATATCGATCACGTTTCCACGCGTGATAAATTTTTTGAACTCCGCAAAAAGCTTTTTCATAACGTTTTCCTTTCTTTCGGTTTGTTTATTGTCTTTTGCTTGGAGACTTTAGAAAAACGATGCATCAGGCATCAAAATCCATCTCATCCGCAAGCTCCCTTTCCGTGATGCGCCCAACGTCGTAAAGTGAGCGCATACGAAGCTGCGCCTCCAGGTGTCGGCTTGTGGTGACCTCCTCGGTCTCCACGGATAAGAGGATCTTTGTATCCGAGACGATATCGAAGAAATTCTTTTCAAAGCGCGCGGCCGTTTTCGCAAAGGAGAGCCGCAGGCGGCGCACATACGCGGAGGCAGAAAGTGCGATCTCATAGCTCCTTCCGCTTCCCTTGATCTCGCATTGCACGCCGGGATAAACGAAGCGAAAATGCTTTGCGGGAACGAAGAGCGCCGTTTTTTCGCACAGAAGCGCATCATTTGCGTATACGGAAACCAGCACGTAGTATTCTCGCTCGTGACGGGCAGCATCGGCAAAATGCTTTTTGAGTATCAGAGGAGCGCCTGCAGGAACCACGCAATCGTCACTCATGCGAGCGATACGGTTGTTAGAGTTATCCATCAGGCAGGTGATCACCCGAACGCCGATCGCCTCGTTTTTCGAGGAGGCCAACGTCACCGTAGCCTCGCAGCCTTGTGCACGCACGTGCAAGAAGAGAGGTGCGAAGGTTCTTTGAAGATCAAAATAGAGAGCCTTTCTCTCAAGAATACCGTCCATCAGCGAGGGCTTCATTGAAATACCGCCCTCAAAAAGCGTTCCGCCAAGCAAACCGCCCGGAACACCGCGCTCCAGCGCCAGGGCAAGCTCGTTCTGTGCCGCTTCTGCGGAGCAGATCGCCGTAACGTACGAAACGTCTTCAAGGCTTGCACCGTACGGAAGCTCCTCCGCCGCCGCATTCAGCATCGAAATCAGCTGCGTGGGAGAATCCTGGGCACTCTCCATTGCATAGGAAAAGATACGCCTTGCCTCCATCGGCAAATAGCGGCGCACCGCCAAAGGACTCGGCATGGAGGCAATACGCGCAATATCGGGGAAACCGAGCGCAGGGGCACCGCACACGCTCACGCAGGGGAAGGAGAATGCGAAAAAGCCCTTGATGGCACGCCCAAGCTCCGAGGCAGACGAAACGCCCTCCGGCAAAATAAGAAGCGCGAGGGAGGGATGATTGAGAAGCGGCGAAAGACTCGCCTTCAGCTCCGCAAAATAATCGTTCAGCTCCATATCGGGCTGTAAGGAAGGCAGCTGCTGGAACACGAGCAGTCCCAAGCGATCGCATAAGGCGTACACGCGATCGGAAAGCAAGCCGCTCTCGCAGGTGGCAAACAGCGCATTACCGCCCATTTTCATAAAGGCAGGCAAGGCGCGCTCAAAGCAGTATGCATTTTTCTCTGCACTCAAGGCAGGATGGGCACAGATGCGTGCGGCCTTGATAAAGCAAGGCGCATCGTCCAGCATGACCTCAAAGGGAACGGACGCACCGTCCTTGGAGAAGGTCAGCTTGCGAAAGCCGATATGCGTCTCAAAGCTATCCGACGGCTGTCCGTCATGATACAGAGTCACCACGAGGCGATAAAGCCCCGCAATTCCCTTGCCTGCCGGACGGTATCGCTGTACGGAAGAAAAGACGATGCGTCCCTCACCCCGCACGAGGCCGAGATAATGGATCTCGCCGGAGGGAGAATACAGCGTAGCGATCGCCTCTGCATCACCGATGCCGCAAAGCGTTCGCACGCGAACGTAGAGCTCGCATTTTTCATTTTTATGTAACTGCTCGGTATATACGTCCGTGATCAGATCGTGAGAAAAGGCGACAAGCTCTATACCGCCAAGGATTCCAACATCCATCGGCACCGTTCGCTCGGGGAAGGAGAGCTCCAATAAAACGGGCCTCTCTGCATCCTGCAAGGGAAGGAATACCGTTTTGGGCGGCGAACGCCATTCTTCCACCCGCACGCCGTCCAGCGAAACGATGCAATGCCCAAGCAAGCCATGCAGGCAAAGCGCCCGGCCGCGAAAGCCGCGCATCTGCTCGGGGAGCGTCACGGTGACCGAGAGTGAAAGTGAGCGCATCATTGCGCGCTTTTCCTCCTCGGGGCTCGGCACGATCTCATCCCGTCCTGTGCAAGCGGAAAGCACGAATGGAAGCGCGACCTCTCGTTGTTCGCCATCGCCAACGCGGGCGTAAAGATTTTTAAGCTCCTTTTTAAGCATTTTTTATCTCCTTATACGAGATTATGTAAACAAAAATAGTCATTTCATTCGTTTTATATCAAGCATTCAATTCACGCAGATACATTTGATGAAGCGGATCGCAAAAAAAATCAACAAAAAAACAATGCGGCGATCGTGCAAATCGGCATCTGCATGACAGCGTTCGAGAGCGGTTTTTAAAATGCCGACATAATGGCCGACAAGCACGATTCAACGACATCGCGAAAGAGGCCGTGCATAGGCAGACCGCAGATACCATCTTATGATACATTGCTCGTCTTATTATAACACCTTTCCTTCCATTTTGCAACCATATTTTTTAACAAAGCCAAAATAAACAAAATTAAGTGGGAATATTTGTGTAGTATTATCAAAAATGTTGTTTTTTTTCAAAAAAACTTTTGAAAGCCCTTGAAATGCTTCCTATATTATGATAAAATGAATCAGAAAACAATTTTTGGAGGGAAAAATGAAAAGAATTTTCTTCTTACTTTTGAGTGTGACGCTGGCGCTCTTCGCGCTCACGGGATGCTTTGGCACCGTGTATCACGATTATTCTGCCGATTGCGATCCTTTCTGCGACTGCTGCCCCGTGCCGGTTGAGAGAGAGACCACTGTGGAGCACACGCGCGAATCCTGCGACAGCACCATTTGTACCACTTGCGC
Source organism: Clostridia bacterium (assembly GCA_017938205.1). GTDB lineage: Bacteria > Bacillota > Clostridia > Oscillospirales > CAG-272 > UBA1740. The sequence goes on along the minus strand of JAGBCA010000030.1, from coordinate 58,277 downwards.
TACCGAGCTTGAGCCTCTGGAGCACACCTACTCGAACGATTGCGATCCCATCTGCGACGTTTGTGAGGCGGCACGCACCACGCTGAAGCACACCTATGCTGCCGATTGCTCCTCCGCCTGCAGCGTTTGCGGAGAGCCCAGAACCGGCGTTACCCACACTTACACCAACGGCTGTGACATTGACTGTAACATTTGCGGCGAGAAGAGAGCCGAGAGCGAGCTCGTCCACGCATGGCTCTACCCTTGCTCCACCGTTTGTACATACTGCGATGCGACCCGCTCTGCCGAGCACGCGTATGAGTTTGAGTGCTCTGTAAGCTGCACCCATTGCGGCGGCAAGAGAGTGGTTCCCGCTGAGCAGCACGACTATGAGTTTGGTTGCAGCTCCACCTGCCGCACCTGCGGATACGTGAGAACCGACAATGAGCACCTCTACTCTACCGCTTGCGATCAGATCTGCGATTACGGTTGCGGATATGAGAGAGAGGAGCAGCACGATTGGGACGGCCTTTGCAACGCGCAGGTATGTTTGCTCTGCGGCGCTACCAAGTCCGCTGCGCATATCGATGATGACGGAAATGCAATTTGTGACGACTGCGGTGCTATTTGCGACCACGTTTGCTACAACGATGCTTCTGCCGACTGCGACCGTATCTGTGCGGTTGAGGGATGTGGCAAGGCTGTCAGCATTCACAGCTATTCCGCAGCATGCGACCTGACCTGCAACGCCGAGGGATGCACCACCGGTGACAGAGTTGTCGGCGAGGGGGATGCGGTAGATCACGCACCTAAGGCAGTTTGCGGCACCGTTTGTCAGTACTGCGGCGAGGCGCTTGTTATTGAAGGCGAGCCCGTAGCGCACAGCTATGACGGTGAATGCGATGCCAAGTGCAATGCGTGCGGTGAGGTTCGTTCCACCTCCGCGTTACATACGGCTTCCGCAGAAAAGGGCTGCGATGTCTGCGCGGTTTGCGGCGAGAAATCCGGTCTTGAACACACCTATACCAAGACGTGCGATATGAACTGCAGCATCTGTAACGCAGTTAACCCCGATGGCGGTCACGTTGGTCTTTATCCCTGCTCCGCTGAGTGCAAGTACTGCGGTGCGGCACTTGACAACATTCGTCATACCTTTGATTACGCTTGCTCCAACACCTGCGCTCTGTGCGGCGAATTTGTTCGTACCGATGCGGCAGATCCTCACGTAGACCTTGACAATGACAAGATCTGCGACACTTGTGGCGGCGCACTTCCCACGACCGGTGAGGGCGTTCTTCCCGAACATAACATTCCCGCGAAGAAGGACGACGAGTAATTCGCTTGCGCGCTTATGTCGTGACCACATTTCGTGGTCACGACATATTTTTCAAACGGTTCCTTCCTATCTATATTTTCTTGTATTGTAATTTTGTTTTTTTACCGTTTGTTTTTGTTTTCCAAGCGGTTACGTGCCGCACAAAATAACAGAAAGGATGGATTTACATCCAAAACACTATGAAAAGATTTTTATTTTGCACATTGACGCTGGTGTTGATGCTCCTTGCGCTTGCAAGCTGCTTCGGAGAGAATCACGATTACTCCGCGCCCTGCGACCCTTCCTGCAACGAATGCAATCGCGTAACGCGTGAGCCCGAAGCCGAGCACACCTTCCAAAGCTGCTCCGATACGGAATGCGACGCTTGCGGCGAAAAGCGTGAGCCGATCGAACACACCTACACGAGCGATTGTGACCTTGTCTGTGATGCTTGCGGTGAGAAGCGCACGAGTGCTGCTGCACACACCTATACCGGCCTCTGCGATGCGGATTGTAACGCCTGCGGCGAAACGCGCGTGGCTGCCGATCATATTTACAGCAACGATTGCGATACCGACTGCAACTTCTGCGGCGCCATCAGAACCACCAACCACGTTTACGTAAACGCTTGCGCAAAGGCCTGCAAGATTTGTGGCGCGCTCAGAATCCCCGATGCTCATAAGTATTCCAACGCTTGCGATACCACCTGCGATATCTGCGGTGCACTCAGAATGGCCTCAAACCACGTATACGCAACCGCTTGCGATGCGGATTGTAACGTTTGCGGTGAGCCCAGAATTTCGGAGCCTCACACCTACGATCACTCCTGTGACGCTGACTGTAACGTCTGCGGTGCCGTAAGAGTTGTATCTGATCACGTGTACGACGATGCCTGTGATGAGATCTGCGACAACTGTGGCACAAAGCGCGAAAACGTTCATAGCTTCGGCGAATGGTCCGTCAAGACCGCTGCTGACTGTGATACTCCCGCCGTTGAAGCAAGATCCTGCGCACTTTGCGGTGCAGAGCAGACGAGAGATGCAGGCGAAGCACTCGGCCACGTCTACGATAACGATTGCGACATTGCCTGCAACCGCGCAAAGTGCGATTACACGAGATCGATCGAGCACAAATATACGACCGAATTTACAACCAAGATCGCGGCAAGCTGCACCGGTGCAGAGCTGTTGCACAGATTCTGCGACATCTGCGGTGCAGAAGAGGTAATGGTCGGCAAAGCCGCTATGGGTCATATTTACGATGACGACTGCGATGCAAATTGTAACCGTGAGGGTTGCGACTTCGTCCGTGTGATCGGCGAAGAGGATCACGATTTCAGTGATTGGGCAACCGCTACTCCTGCTGATTGCTTGAATCCCGAGATCGAATCCCGCACCTGCGGCACCTGCGGCGGCACGGAGACCCGCGAGGGCGACAAGGCGCTGGGTCACGATTTTGACAACGCATGCGATTCCGAATGTAACCGCTGCGGACACACCAGACAGATCACGCATGATTTTGATGAATGGACCACGCTGAAGCCCGCTACCTGCACCGAGGCAGAGATCGAAGAACAGATCTGCGGTGTCTGCGGCGCACACAATCCTGAGACCCGCGTAGGCGATGCTCCTCTTGATCACACGTATACCAACGAATGTGATGCGGTTTGTGATCGCGAGTGCGGATTTGAGCGCACACCTCCCCACCGCTATGCAGACGAGCACGACGTCACCTGTGAAAACGGATGCGGCCACGTTCGTCCCTGCAACGGACACAAGGCGCTGGAGACCAACTGTCTGGTTTGCGAATACTGCGGACAGTCCATCCCCAACTCTACGCACTCCTACATTTACATTTGTGATGTAAAATGCTCGGTTTGCGGTTCGACCAGAGAGGATGCGGCAGAGCACTGGCCCGACATCACGAACGGCGACTGCACGGTTTGCCAGTACTGCAACGAGAAGATCAAAGATGCTGAACACAAAGCAGACAAGACCAAGGATTGCACCAAGTGCGACAAGTGTGGCGCAGCCATCGAGGGCGCAACGCATAATCCGGACAAAACTAACTGCACGGTTTGTGCAGAATGTGGCAAGGCAAGCGGTGTTGATCACACGCCGGACGAAACTGACTGCACGAAATGCGATGTCTGCGGTCAAAGCAGAGGCACTGCACACACCGACAGCAACTCCGACAGCAAGTGTGACGATTGTGAGCAGGAAACGCTCCCCGGCGAGAACTGGTTCCCCTGGGCTCCCCTTTGATTTCAAAAAATTTGCGAGGCTACCTTTCGGTAGCCTCGTTTTATTTTCCGGGTGATAAAAAAAGGCAATCATATAACTTGACTTTCGCTTGGTAGCCAATAATTTAATATTACTATTCACTCCACCGAGCAACTGATTGGTGGTGTGCTCTGCGCATGGAAATGACCTACGATCGGGGAAGGTTCACGATCATGAAGTATCTTCCCGCGTCGGCAGATCTCCACCCGAAGCGATCGCACGGTACGCTGTACGCGCAGTACAGAGAAGCCTTCTATCTGATCCGGAATCTTACCGCATCATTCTTGCAGGATCGGTAAAAACAAGCCTCTGACGGCAGTTTAAATGCTGCTGCGTGAGGCTTTTAATTTTTTTCATTTTCTATTGAAAAATCAAAAAAAATATGTTACAATAGAGTTGTCACATTAACAGAATATAAAAGATCATCCATAGGGCGTATTATGCCTTTTTTCAGGGGGATACTATATCTTTTGGTAGATACCGTATCGCCGGTCCCCCTTTAACAAGGATGATCTGTTAGTGTGACAACTATGCGAGAGGTGTTCTACGGTGTCATCTCGCAAGAGGTGGCACCTTATTTTTATTATGGAAACAAACAGAATTTGTTCTTTTTTTGGGCATCGCGACATTCAAGAAACGGATCAATTGTATACGGCAGCCACTACCGAAATTCTGAAGGCGGTAGATTTTGGATGTCGTACTTTTTATTTTGGAGGATATGGAAATTTCGATCATCTTTGTTATAAAATCGTTACGAAAATTAAAGAGAAAAATCCGAAGCTCAATATCAGCCGAATTTATTGCGTGAACAGAGAATCGTATTTAAAAGAAAAAACAAAAAGGTGGTAAATCTCGCGAGCATCCAAGAGCTAAAAGAGCAAAATATTCGATAAAAAAAGAACGAGGAGAACTGTTATCTCCTCGTTCTTTTCAAAAACGCTTCAGCACGGAAAGCCGTGCGAAAAATCACTTCTTTGCGATCGCCTTTTTGGCTTGCTCTGCAATGTTCTTCGCCGTGAGACCGTAGATCTCAAGAAGCTCGGGAACGCGGCCGCTGCGGCCGTACGAATCCTGAACGCCTACGCGAAGCACAGGGCAAGGACAAAGCTCGGAAAGAGCCTCACAAACGGCACCGCCAAGGCCGCCGATCACGCTATGCTCCTCTGCGGTTACAACCGCACCGGTCTTTTTTGCGGATGCCGCAATGAGATCTGCATCCAGGGGCTTGATCGTGTGGATATTGATAACCTCGGCATCGATGCCCTCCTCTGCAAGAAGCGCGGCGGCTTCCATTGCCTGGTGCACCATAAAGCCGGTGGCTACGAGCGTTACGTCCTTGCCTTCCTTATAGACAACACCCTTGCCGATCTCAAACTTATAGTTTGCAAGCTCGGAGGAAAGATCCGGAACGGCAAAGCGGCCGAAGCGAAGGTATACGGGGCCGTTATGAAGCAGAGCTGCCTCGGTAGCGGCATAAGCCTCCGTTGCATCTGCGGGGCAGATCACGGTCATGCCGGGGATAGTTCTCATAAGAGCCATATCCTCATTTCCCTGGTGCGTTGCACCGTCCTCACCAACGGTGATACCTGCGTGCGTTGCACCGATCTTCACGTTCAGGTGGGGATATCCGATGCTGTTGCGCACCTGCTCCCAAGCACGGCCGGATGCGAAGATGGCAAAGCTGGAAACGAAGGGGATCTTACCCGTGGTAGCGATACCTGCGGCAACACTGATCATATTGCCCTCTGCAATACCGCAATCAAAAAATCTTTCAGGAAACTTCTTCTTGAATACGCCCGTTTTGGTGGCGGCGGCCAGGTCGGCATCCAAAACTACAAAATCATATTTCTCGCCGAGGGTAGCCAAAGCGGCACCGTAGGCTTCTCTAGTTGCTTTCTTATCTGCCATGTCTCTTCCCCTCTCTTATTTCAACTCTTCATCGATCTTATTAAGATCTGCCACAGCCACAAGATACTGCTCTTCCTTGGGAGCCTGGCCGTGCCACTCGCACTTGTTTTCCATATAGGAAACGCCCTTACCCTTGATGGATTTTGCAATGATCATCGTGGGCTTACCCTTGGTTGCCTTTGCCTCTGCAAAAGCGGCCTCAATGGCATCAAAATCATGCGCATCGATGGAGATCACGTGCCAACCGAAGGCAGTGAATTTCTCGGCGTAGGGCGTGGGGTTCATAACCTCGGTGATCGGACCGTCGATCTGCAGGCCGTTCCAGTCCAGCACCACGCAAAGATTATCCAGCTTATAGTGTGCCGCGAACATGGATGCCTCCCATACCTGGCCCTCCTCGCTTTCGCCGTCTCCGACGATCGCATATACGCGATAAGGATCGGAAGAGATCTTTGCGGAAAGTGCCATGCCGCAAGCGGCGGAAATACCAAGACCGAGAGAACCCGTGGTCATATCCACGCCGGGCGTGCCCTTCATATCCGGATGGCCCTGCAAGCGGGACTCGGTGTGACGCAGAGTTTTCAGCTCCTCAACGGGGAAAAATCCGCGATGTGCAAGCACGGAATAAAGTGCAGGTGCCGTATGTCCCTTAGAAAGAACGAAGCGGTCGCGATCCGCCTTTTTCGGATCCTTGGGATCCACGTTCATATGTTCAAAATACAGATACGTCAAAATATCCGCAATGGAAAGCGATCCACCGGGATGGCCACAGGTAGCGTGATACACGCCATCAATGATACCATGGCGAACGGAATTTGCCGTCCGCTTCAGTTCAAGCTTACGAAGTTCTTCCATGTTTTTCTCCTTTGTTTCTATTATATAATTATAATTTTTAAAATTTAGTGAAGCACTTGCAAAAGAAAAGAGGCACAATACTTGCGCCTCTTTCTATTGACTAAGGATTAATATCTCTTGCGAGTCTTAACCTGAATGATAAAGCCGATGAGAGTGAGAACGCCAACGATGATCAAGCCAACAAGCATGCCATCCATCGGGATCATATCGATCACGCCGAACTTAACGTCCAGAGTCTTGGTGATGCAGTATGCACCAAGAGCGGAGAGACCCAGCATTTCAACCCACTTGCGAAGCACGATAGCAAGAACAACGAGAACAGCGGCAGCAGCGGCTGCGATGATCATATTGCCTCCGATGGCTTCAACAAGAGAGCCGGAATAAACGAGATAATAGGGGATGTAAGCAAATGCGATAATGTAAACTGCCATGTAAAGGATCTTGCGAAGGAGGATTGCAATGATACCAACAACGATACCAACGATCCAACCGAAATCAGCAAGAGCGGGAATCAGGTCCGCAAGAACGGGAACCAGATATACAACGGATGCAGCATAGCCTACCGCGAATGCGCCGACAAACTTCTGGAAGCCGAGCAAGCGCTTACCGAAGAGCAGCTGAACGAGTGCAAGAGCCAGGAAAAGGTAACCAACGAAGGGATGGATCACAGAAACCATACCCCACAGCTTATCCCAAAGTTCCTCCACCTTGCCGGTGAAACTGCCATTAAAGAGATTTTTGAAGAACTGACCAATGGCATCAAAGTCATATTCTGCCGCGAGAACTTTATTAAAGAAATCCATCTTTCTCCTCTTTCCCGGTGCGCATCTCAGCGCCCGAATGTGTTTGACTATATTCTACCACATATCTTCGGTATTGTCAATAGTTTTTATATATATTTTTTTGAAATTTTGAACATTTTTTCATATTTTGCAAATGCTACCCGTTTTTTCAAATTGACGGACAAAAAATGGGGTGTGTGCCAAAGTTCGGAGCCTTGGCACACACCCATAATTTTTTCATGACTTTTTCTTCTTTTTTGTTTTCTTTAAGCACATTTTTCCAAGAATCCAAATGTGCCAAAGTTACAAAAATCAACGGTATAACCTGTTTTTGCAAACAAACATTTACAAAAATCAATCTTTTGTGTTTTTGAGAAAGGCAACCGTTTTCGGCGACTTGGGATTTTCCAAGACCTCCTCGGGTGTTCCACACTCCTCGATCACGCCGTCCGCCATAAAGATCACCTTGTCAGACACACCTTTTGCAAAGCCGATCTCATGGGTTACGATGATCATCGTGCGATCCGAGTTTTTGAGTTCACGGATCACCTTCAGCACCTCGCCCGTAAGCTCCGGATCCAGAGCGGAGGTCGGCTCATCAAAGCAGAGGATCTTCGGAGAGAGCATCAAGGCTCTTGCGATCGCAACACGCTGCTGCTGGCCGCCGGAAAGCTGATACGGATACGCATCCTTTTTCTCATAAAGCCCCGTAACGCGGAGGATCTCCTCTGCGTGCGCATCGATCTCGGCAAAGATCTTCTTTTTATTTTCCTTATAGTCGGCGCGCTCCTTGGCGTGAAGCCTCGGTGCAAGCGTCAGATTTTCCATTACGTTGTATTGAGGAAAAAGATTGAACTGCTGGAACACGAGCCCCATCTTCCGCTGTGCCTCGCGATCGGTTTCGGGCAAGCCCTCGGCGCCGATGCCGAACACGCGCTCCCCATCGATGAGGATCTCGCCCGCATCGGGTGTTTCGAGAAAGTTCATACAGCGGAGCAGCGTGGTTTTTCCGCCGCCCGAGGAGCCGATGATGGAAAGCACCTCGCCCTTCTCCAGCGAAAGGTCAATTCCCTTCAGAACCTCAATGCTGCCAAAGCTCTTTTTTAATCCTTTAATTTCAAAATACGCCATCTTGCTCTCCTTACGCCTTGAAATAATCCAGCTTCTTCTCCGCCTTACCGAACGCGATGGTAAGAATACCAACGAAGATAAGATAGAATACCGCCGTATAGAAGAGAGGCCACATCAGACCGTACGCCGCGTAGTTCTGCGCCGATTGAATGATCTCGACGACCATGATAACGCGCGCAAGCGCGGTATCCTTCACAAGGGTTATGATCTCATTGGACATGGGCGCGAGAATGCGCTTCACGACCTGCAGAAGAACCACCTTGAAAAAGATCTGCGTTTTGCTCATACCGAGCACCTGTCCTGCCTCATACTGCCCCTTGGAGATAGATTCGATACCGCCTCGGTAGATCTCGGAAAAATAGCACGCGTAGTTGATCACAAACGCCGCAACGACGGAGCCGAGACGCGAAAAAAGCGGAGAGCCAAGCACGAAGCCCGGCACGTAAAAGACGATAATGACCTGAAGCATCAGCGGCACACCGCGAATGATCCAAACGAAGGTCTTCGTTATGTATGCAAGGGGTTTAAATTTGGACATTGAACCGAAAGCGATCACCAAACCTAAAGGAAGCGCTAACACGAGTGTTAGCGCAAAGATCAGGAAGGTTTGTTCCAGTCCGCGGAGCAGGCTCAGCGTGACTTCAATAAACTCCATATTCTATTTCCTTTAGCCTTTTGATCAGTCGATGGTCTCGGAGAGCTTAATGCGGTTCTCGCAGCCCCACTTCTCGGCGATCTCCATCAGCTTGCCGTTTTCATACAGCTGCTTGATGGCATCATTTACCTTCGCAGTGAGCTCGCTGCCCTTCTTGAAGCCTACGGCGTAGATCTCGGAATCCAGCTCAATTGCCTCAACGATGGAAAGATCGGTGTAGTTACCCTTGCCGCATACGTTCTGTGCAAGAACGATGTCAACAACGATGAAATCAACGGCGCCGGCCTTTACCTCGGTGAATGCATCCAGCTGCACGGTTGCGGGCGTGATCTTATTCGCATCGGTCACGGTCTCGGCATAAGCGGCACCTGCGCTTCCTGCCTCAACGCAAGCGGTCTTGCCTGCAAGGGATGCCTCGGAGGTGTACTGTGCAAGATTTGCGGTCTTAACAACGATGCACTGCTGGTTCAGCATGTAGCCGTACGAGAAATCAACGAGGTCCTTTCTGTCCTTACCTGCATCGGAATCGTAGCAGTTTGCGGTGAAGTTGTTCCAAACGCAATCGATCGCGCCGGAATTCAACTCGTTATACTTCTGCTCCCAGGAGATCTCCTGGAACTCAACCTCCATGCCGAGAATATCGGCAACGGCCATAGCGAATTCAGACTCAAAGCCAACGGTATATTCGCCGTTTGCATCCTTCTCATTCATGCCGGGGATCGGCGTTACGCCAACCGTCAGAACGTCCTTGGCGCCAAAGCAAGAGGTGAGGCCTACGCATGCAGAGCAAAGCATTGCGATGCAAAGCAAAAGAGTGATAATTTTTTTCATTTTCTTTTCTCCTTTAGTGTTTTACCACTTTAATTTGTTAAAGCGATATTATTATACCTCATTTTGTCGGATTTGTCAATACCTTTTTTAAAATTCTTCATATATTATAATATTTTTCGTAAGCACGTACTTTGACCGAGCGCACTTGATTTATTCATAAATGTATGGCATAATTTTTATACGTTATAATGAAGAAAAAACGCCGCTTCATTCCGAAGCGCGGAAAGGAAACAACATGGCTCTACTGGAACTGAGAGATATCGGAAAGATATACGTCTCCGATGGAGGCGTAGCTGTTGGCATACGCGGTGTGAATCTTTCGTTTGAGCGCGGTGAATTCGTTGCAGTTACAGGAAAATCCGGCTCGGGAAAATCCACTCTGCTCAACGTCATCAGCGGCATGGACTCCTATGAAGAGGGCGAGCTTCTGGTCGAGGGGCAGCCCACCTCACACTATCTGCAGCCCGAATGGGAGGAATACAGAGAAAAATACATTTCCTTTATCTTTCAGGATTACAACATCATCGAGAGCTTCACCGTTCTGCAGAACGTAGAGCTTGCGCTGATGCATATAGAAGATAAGAAGGCGCGCCGCGCTCGTGCTATGGAGCTGATCCGCCGCGTTGGTCTCGAATCCCATGCAAGGCACAAAGGAAGCAAGCTTTCCGGCGGCCAGAAGCAAAGAACGGTGATCGCTCGCGCTCTTGCCAAGGACAGCCCCATCATCCTTGCGGATGAGCCGACCGGAAATCTGGACTTCGCAACCTCACAGCAGATCATCGCGCTCCTCGGAGAGGTGGCGAGAGATAAGCTGCTGATCGTGGTTACGCATAATTATGAGCAGGTAGCGGAGCACGCTACGAGACACGTCCGCATTTTTGACGGTGCCGTGGAATCCGATCACGTGCTTCGAGACACGGCATCTATGCCGGAGGCTGCTCCCGCGGAGAAGGCCGCGCCTGCGGACAAAAAGCAAAAAACCAAGCAGATGATTGGGAACGGATTTACGCTTGGACACACGATCTTCACCTCCAAGCCACGCCTCTCCGCATTTCTTTGCTTTCTTATGATCGTCGGCACGTTGGGGATTTTTCTCGTGACCTCGCTTTTCGGCGATATGCAGATGTTGTTTGCTCCGAATTATATGTTTCGTCATATCGACGGTCGTCTCGTTCTAACCAAACAAAACGGATCGGTTTTCACAGAAGAGGAGCTTTCGTCTCTGAAATCAGAGCATGGTGCAAACAGTTATTTACATTACGATGCGCTTCTCGACGAGGGAGCCTACAATACGATCACGCTCCCCACGGGAGAGGACGAATGGGATCACGAATACGTTTCCGCGGATTACGTGTACGAAAAAAGTTACGGTGACGATATACTCGGCCGCTACCCGCAGGAGCGCGGCGAGGTGCTTTTGTATCTCCCCATTTCCTATCAGACTGACGTTGGCAGAAATTCCATACTGCTGTCCGAGGTACTGATCGGCAGAGTGCAGTACAAGCTCGTGGGCGTCAAATATTATTACGACAATAATCGCATGCCGGAGTGCCTTTTCACGGAGGACGGCTTCCGTACCGCAACAGCAAGCTATCTCCTGACGAACAATTCTACTTCCAACGGCGAGATCGCGGTATATGCGAAGGACGGAACGCTTGTGAAGCGTTTTTCGCTTTACGATATGGTCACATCCTTCGAGCTGCCGTCGGATAAGCTTTATATTGATCTTGACGAGTATCACGATCTGACGAAGGGGACCGATTACGTCACCGAGGTAACACTCAAAACGCACTATTTTTCCTATGACAGTTATTTTGATACAGGCATTGCTGCAGGCACCGTATTTACAAATTCCTTTACGGGCGAGAGCATCACCGATACAAGACCGAGCTACGATGCGTACGAAACCGGCAATGCGCAGGCACTCGTAATCGGCGCAGAGCTTCTTTGCCAAACGGCAGAGAGCGTGCTCGAAAAGACCTACAAGCAGGCCTCCCTTTTCTTCGGGGATGACGAGGCTGCGCATATCGCCGCCAAGAGGCTCAGGGATGCCGGCTTCATCGCAGTTCCCTCTGACACGACCTACGAGCCGAATGCGGCCGAGGTGATCCTCTCGGTGATCTCCTGCGTTGTGATGGGTCTCGGATGGATTCTTTCCATCCTGTTTCTTTCATTTTTTATCCGTCTTTGCTCCTCCCGCACGTTGGAGGCCTTCAAGGGCGACATGGCGATCATGCGCTCCATGGGCATTCCCTCCGGGGTGATCCGTATCGGCACATATGTACGGATGCTGATCGCGCTAATCCCGGCCTTTATTCTCGTTATCCTTACGGCAATTCTGATCTTCACAACGCCGAAATTCAGCGCATTTTTCGTTTATCTTTACCCATGGCAATACGCCCTCATTTTCATTGGAATGATCGCGATCACACTGCGAGCAACCCACAATCACATCCGACACTTGTTTGATGAAAGCGTGAAAAAATCCTTGAAGGGAGGCCGCGCGGAATGATACGCATTCAGGGTCTGCATAAATACTTTAACCAAGGTAAGCAAAACGAGATCCACGTGATCAACGATATAAGCCTTGACCTCCCCGAAAAGGGCATGGTTGCCATCTTCGGAAAAAGCGGATGCGGCAAGACTACGCTTCTCAATGTGATCGGCGGACTGGACACCTTCGCCTCAGGCACGCTCACCATCGAAAATCAAAGCATCTGTGAAGACACCGACGGCATCCGCAACCAATATATCGGCTATATCTTCCAGAACTACAACCTCCAGAAGACAGAAAGCTGCTTCGACAACGTGGCCGATGCACTTCGCCTCTGCGGCATCACCGACGAGAAAGAAATCGAGACTCGCGTAATGGCGGCTCTCGCAGGCGTGGAAATGGAGAAATATGCGAAGCGCACGCCGGATACGCTCTCGGGCGGACAGCAGCAGCGCATCGCGATCGCGCGCGCAATCGTAAAAAATCCCCACATCGTTCTCGCAGACGAGCCGACGGGAAACCTGGACGAGGCCAACACCGTGATGATCATGGATCTTCTGAAGGCGATCGCCAAGGATCATCTCGTGCTGCTCGTTACCCACGAGGCAAATCTCGTGGATCACTACTGCGATACCGTGATCGAGCTGCAGGACGGCAGGGTGATCGGCACCCGCCGCAACGCCTCGGCGGACGGCTACACCGCGCGAGATAAAAACGACATTTTTCTCGGAGAGCTGCAAAAGCACGAGCTCTGCGATGAAAATGCAAAAATCGAATATTACGGCGCGCCGCCCGAGAACCCCATAAAATTAAAGATCGTCAATCACAGCGGCAAGATCTACGTTCAGATCGGAACGAAAAAGGTACAAGTTTTGGACGAGAGCAGCGAAATACGTCTGCACGAGGGCGTTTTTCGTGGAAAAGAGCAAAAAAACAAGGCGGACGTGGGATTTGATACATCAAGTCTTCCGCCTGTTCACGGCACACGCTTCGGCCGTCTCTTCACACTGAAATCCGCCATTAAAAGCGGGTATGCGTGCAGCTTCAGACATAGCAAGCGCAGAGGGCGTGGCTTGCGCACCTGCCTTGGCCTCTTCTCTGCCGTGATCGTCCTAATGAGCGCGATCTTCGGCTCCGCCTTCGGAGATCTCACCACAGCAAGAAACGCATATAATCACAACGTTTTTTACGTGAACGCATCTGCGGGTGCTCTGTCCGCAAGGCTTACAGAAGCCGTGGGAGCAGCCGATACGGGCATTGATTTCGTTCGTCTGATGACCGCTTATCCGAAGGAGGACGAGGAGATCCGCTTTTTTACCGGCAGCTTTGAAACCTTCCACACTTACGATTATGAAAGCAGCTTCAAAACAAACGCTTCGTATCTTGACCGATCCCTATCCAAGAACTTAACGCTCGCGGAGGGAAAGAAAGACGGCCTTACGGATACAGACATTCTGATCTCCACCAAGGTAGCCGATGCGTTGCTTGAAAAATCCGCACTTGGATACATCACTGAACGCAAGGACCTTCTCGGCCTCGTTTGCGGTACATTTCAGATCGACGGTCAATATCCTCGCATTGCAGGCATTGTTGAAACAGACGAGCCGGCAATCTATCTTTCCGAGATCGGCATGGCAAAATATGTTTACAGCGCCGGTGCTGTAATCTCACACACTAAGCTCGCCTCGGAATACGGCATAAAGACAAGAGCGGGCGAAGCGATCCTCGTGCTTCGCTATCCGAACGAAGAAACGGAATACCCGGCGGCCGGCGATACGGTCAAGATCCAAGGCAGAGATGTTAGGATCACCGCTGTGCGTATAGCATACGCGGACTACGCACCGTGGATGGAGGCCAACGGCCTTTCGCCGATGAAGGCGGAGGATTTCTTCTCCTCTATCGTGCGAAAAGAATATCCTACAGTCGAAGAGGGCTCGGATGCGTTTGTCGATCTGCTGAACACAACATCCAATTCTCGTTATTACGAGTATTTTGACTACTATTATTCACATATCGATGCGTATTTAAAAAACGTCTACTTCTTCCACCCTTCTGCGCTTGATCTCTGGCTTTACGTGGAAAAAGGAATCGATATTGCAAAATACGCGTATATGCCCGAGGATTACTACAAGGCGATCTGCTACAAGCAAAAAAATGGCAGCTATCCGACGAAGGAGCAGCTAAACGCAGATCCCGATGCATTTGAAAGCGTGCAAGCGGCCTTGAACGAATATCGGGAAATGCACGAGCCGGAGCTTCTTGGAAAGCTGGATCATCTTCCGAGCTACGGAGAAGACAACGCATACATGGTACACGAAAGCGACTATATCGCATTCACCAAGCAGGTCGGCGAAACGCATTCCTCTGCCACCAAGGATCCGATCACTCTGTACAACGAAACGCCCGTATACTTTCTCGTGCATTCAAGCGATCCCGCAAAAACAGAGGCTTGGCTGCGTGCCGAATTTGCCGATGCCTCTACGGCTTCCGACACAAGCAATGCTCTGATCACGCCGGATCTCGTATTTGCAAGCATTATCCGCGAAAAGGCAAGAGAGATCATCACGAGTCTGATCACGATGGCGGTGCTGATCGTGCTAATGAGCATTTGTATGTACTTCATTATGCGCTCCTCTCTGCTTAATCGCATCAAGGAGGTCGGCATTTATCGTGCGATCGGTGTTTCTAAGAAAAACCTGATCTTTAAATTCTTCGTTGAAGCCGCGGTTTTAAGCGCGCTGACGGTGCTGGTTGGATATCTTCTGACGAGCGGATTTCTGATCGCTTGTCTCGGGATGTCATCTCTCGTATCCGAGATCTTCTATTATCCGTTATGGCTTGCTTGCGCAGTTCTTTTACTTCTATTGCTGCTCAGCCTGTTTTTCGGAACGCTCCCCGTGATCGCGCTTTTGAGAAAAACGCCGAGCGAAATCTTAGCAAAATATGACATTTAACAAGGACCTGTGCATTCAGGCATCAACGAAAGTAACGAGGACAGCTCATTTTAATTTGAGCTGTCCTCGTTATTATTTTTATGCTTAACGTGCGCATAGAGATTGTACACAGCGATTCCCTTCTTCTCGGCAAGGTGCATGGTTTGTGCAGAGCCGCTTCCCTCTCGCCCCACGTAGCAGATCAGCATATCCGCGCGCTCCACGAGGGCGCGGTTTCTTTTCTGCATACAGCCTCTTGCATAAGAATCCGAGAGAATGACCGCCTCGTCGGCCTCGGAGAGAATGTAATCGTAGGCGGCGCGCTGCATTTCGCTCCATCCCTCGCTCTGATCGGCGCAGGGCAAAAGCAAAATCAGCCGCACGTCCGGGTGCTTCACGCGAAAAAGGATCACGGCCTTGGCGGCCAAGGTATCAAATCCAACGGCGCCGCCGCAATAAAACGAGCGGCAGCCCTGCTCGTAGGCATAGGCAACGGCACGCTGCAAAAGCTCCGTTAAGGATGCAATTTTTCCGGCGGCGATCACACGGTGACCGCTAAAGGCACAGCCCTCCATTATTTCTCTCCTCTCTTCTATATATTGAAAGAAAGCGGGGCTGCCGCAAACAAAAATTCGGACAGCCCCAAATCGGGTAAAGATCAATCCTCGGTCGCATCGGCCTCTGCCTTGCGATCCTCCTTCTTGTCCTTACTCTTCTCTTCCTTCTCCGCCTTTTCCTCCTCGGGCGGCGTGACGATCACGGTCAGCCGCTCAACGACGTTTTCGCCCATTTCGGAAACGATGACGTAAAGATTTTTGTAGGTAAAGCTATCGCCCTCGTGAACGTCCTCCTCCAGCATTTCAACGGCCCAGCCGCCCATGGTGGTGTATTCGCTCTCAAATTCACGGTCACGGAAGTCGATCTCATCAAAAAATTCTTCGATATTCGTTTGACCAAGCACCGCATAGGTATTCTCAGCGGTCTTCTCGATCTCAAGCTCTATGGTATCGGTCTCGTCCCAGATGTCACCCACGATCTCCTCAAGGATATCCTCCATCGTGACAATACCGAGCGTGCCGCCGTATTCATCCAATACGACGATCATATGCACCTTCATTTCGCGCATCTTTTCCATCGCATCCGGCAGCTTCGTAGTTTTATGCACGTAGCAGGTCTCCCTCACGTAATCCTGCGGATCGACCTGCTCAATACCGACCTCGGCAACCGCTTTTAAGAAGGGAGCGATATAGAACACGCCCTCGATATGGTCCAGCGAATCCCGATAGAACGGGAAACGGGAATAGGTGGCATCCATAACCTCGGAAAGAATATCTGCAGGGGCATCCTCGCAGTCAATTCCCTGCACGTCCACGCGGGGCGTGAGGATCTGCTCTACGGTGACATCCGAAAATTCCAGCGCGGATTGCAGAAGCTCTCCGCTATCCTCGTCGATCACGCCCTCTTCCTCGACCGTTTCGATAATGGTGGCAAGCTCCTCCTCCGTCACGGTCGGCTTTTCCTCATCCTCGTCCTTTTTCCAAAGGCGGGAGATCCCACGCACAAACGCCATCACAAGCGCGGTGAGCGGATAGAAGATCACCATCAGAGCGCGAAGCGGATATGCGGTGACACAGGCGTAAGGCAAAGCGAGATTTTTACCGAGAAGCTTCGGAATGATCTCGCCGAAGATCAAAAGAACGACCGTGGAAACCAGGGTGGAGACCACGCCGACCAGCGCCTCGTTTTCTTTTCCGAGCAATTCCAGAGTGATGATCGTGGAAAGCGAGGAAAGAACGATGTTTACGACGTTGTTTCCGATCAGGATCGTCGTCAGCGCTTCGGTGGAGCGACCCTCGATTCTTTCCGCCATCTGCGCACCCTTTTTACCACTCTCCGCAAGCTTTTGCAGGCGCAGGCGGTTCAGAGAAAGCAGGGCGATCTCCACAGAGGAGAAAAACGCCGAGAAAAGGATCAGGATCACACAGGCGATCAAATACGTTGTTATCATTTCCCCACCTCCTCTTCGGACTCGGAGAGGTCGTTTTCGACATCCTCCTCGGGCAGGTCGATCTCAGGATCGGCCAGCTTCACGGTGGCAAGCAGAACGCGGTTCTGCTCGGTTTCATCGATCTCTACCGTCAGGTCTCCGAAAACGAAGCTATCCCCCTCCTCGGGCAGACGGCCAAGCCTTTCAAGGATCCAGGTGCTGACGGGCTTATGCGGCGCAGCGCCTGCCGGCAATGCGAGCCCGATGCGGGTATACATCTCGTGCAGGGAGAGACGGCCGGACACGCGGAAATAATTTCCGCCAAGCTTCATAAAGTTGTCATCCACCACATCCTGCTCGTCGAAGATCTCTCCGACGATCTCCTCGATAAAGTCCTCGATTGTGACGATACCGATAATGGAATCTCCCGCGCGATCACGCACGAGAGCCATGGATTGACGCTTGCCGCTCATTTCTTCCTTCAAATCATCGATGGAAGCATCTAATGTTGTAAAGTATGGTTTACGAATCAGCCGAGAAACGCGAACGTTCTTATCGGCGATATAGGCCTTCAAGTAGTCATTTACGATCAAAATTCCAAGCGGACGATCCAAACTGCCGCGACAAACCGGCAGGCGGGAAAACTTCGTTTTCTTCACCTCTTCGAAAAGAGCCTCACGGGAAAGAGAGATGTCCAGCCACTGCACGTCTGCCCGAAGGGTCAGAACGTCTGCCACGCGGGTTTTTGAAAACTCCAAGGCGGACTGCAGCATTTCGCTCTGCTCCTCGTCCAGAACACCGTCCTCCTCCGAGTTTTCGATGATGGTGGAGAGCTCCTCCTCCGTCACGGTCGGCTCCTCCTTCACGGCAACGATCTTATTGAGAAGCGCGGAGATCCCCATAAAGATGATCGTGATCGGATAGAGTATGTAAGAAACGATGCGCAGCGAGCCTGCGGCCTTCATTGCCCATTTCTCGGGCATATCCTTTGCATAGTTTTTCGGCACGGTTTCCGCGAAAATAAAGACAACAACGGTCGTGACCGCGGTGGCGATCGTGGTGACAACGCTTTCCGCGACGGAAATACCGCTGTCGATCAAAGTCTTATACACGTGTCCCGCAAAAATGGTGGCAACGGCGGCAACGCCGCAGTTTACAAGGTTATTGCCCACCAAAAGCGTCGTCAGATACAGGTCGTATTTCTCCCGTATCCGCAAGGCGAGGCCGGCTTTTTTTTCTTCCTCCTCCTTGTAGCTCAGAAGCTTGATCTTGCTTGCCGAGGAAAATGCCATCTCGGTAGCTGAAAAATAGGCGCTTGCTATTAAAAGCAAAACGTACACGGCGATAAGTAGCCAACTACTCGGGTCCATGGAGAGAGAACCACACTCCTTTATTTTGAATTGCGGTGCAGGGCGCACCGATTATATATTATATAATATATCCTTTAAAAAGTCAAGACTTTTCGGCTTTTTTGGTGATTTTCACACTTTTTTGCCGTTTTTCTTCCCCGTTTTAACGGAAAGAGGAAGAAGCACCTCGCATAAACGCCCCTCTTCTTTTTTTGCGCCTGCTTTCCGAAAGGGGAGCGAAAGCAGCGCAGAAAGACCTACATAGATACATACGCAAAACAAAAGCTTTGCAAGCATCCACGGCAGTCTTGTGACCGTGCCGTTCATCAAAAAGAGGCGGTCGCAGGCGTATACGGAGACAAGCGCCGCGAAAAGAGGCCGCGCCACCGAAGAAAAGGGCGCAAGGCGAAAGCGGATGCGGCGGCGCAGACGGCGAAAGGAAAGAAGAAAATTATATAGCTCCATTCCCACGATCATTACGGCATATCCCCACACGCCAAGCACGGGGAGCAGCAGATATACGAGCACCACGGAAAGCAACGAATCCGTGATATTGATCCACATAGAGGCCACCTGCTCGCCGATGCCCTTGAGCATCTGATCCGTTGCGTGGTCAAGATACATGATCGGCACCACGGGTGCAAGCATGGCAATGTAACGTCCGGCCTCGGCGTTATGATAAAAGAGATGCCCGAGCTCCTCGGAAAAAAGCGATAGAAACGCCGCGATCCCGATGCCGTACCAGAGCGCGGCGCGCAGCGTTTTTTCGCACATTCTTTCGCACCGCGCCCGATCGTCTGCCGCGTTTGCCTCCGCAAATTCCGGCACAAGAAGGCTTGCAAAGGAGGTGAGCGGTGCCATCGGATATAAGACGAGCGGCAAAGCCATACCGTGCAAAATGCCATACGAGGCAAGAGATGCGGAGGCGCTCTGCCCGTAGAGGCGCAGTCGTTTCGGGATCAGGATATGCTCGATCGTCAACAATGCCGAGCGCAGGTACGCGGAGATCGCGAGCGGAAAGGCCATGTGACAAACGGGCATCAGCGAATCTCCCGCCTCGCCGCGTGCACAGCCGCGCCGCGCATAAAGAAATTGAAGCAAGGCAACGAGCAGCGTAACAGCATCCGTCAGCGTGACGGAAACGGCCAAGGCCACACACGCGGCGGCGATCCCCTGCTCTCCCGCACGGCCGACGAGCAAAACGGTGAGAGAAAGCTTGAAGACCTGTGCCGTGACCTGCAAGACAGCGTTATTTGTCACACGGCGCACACCCACGAAATAGCCCGTGAGCACCGACAGGATCGCCTCGGGCAGAAGAGAAAACGCGAGAATGCGAATGGGAAAAACCGTGCGCACGTCGCCGAGCACACCTGCACCGAAAAAGGGTGCAAGCAAAAAGAGTGCCGCCGTTGCCGCACCGCCAAAGCAGAGCGCATACAAAACCCCCGCGCGCACGACCGAGCTGACCGCGCGATCTCCCTTCCCCTGCGCGGCGGCCACAAGGTTCGTCATCGTCAGCGAAATGCCCGAGGTTGCAAAGGTGAGCGCGAAGCCGTAGAGCGTCATGATCAGCGTGTATAGCCCCATGCCCTCTGCGCCCACGGCTCCCGTGATATACGAGGAGGAAAACAAGCCCACACCTCGCATGGAGAGCGCCACGAGTGTGAGGAGTATCCCATTCTTGAAAAACTGTTTTTTTCTGCTCATTGTCCGGCCGCGGCGCTCGAATGCGCCTTTTCCTTTCTCTGCATATTATATTTCCTTCTATTATATGAAGAAGACGGTACATTCTATGAAACGAGAAAGAAAAAAAGAAAAACAGGCAGACAAAGAATACGAGTTCGTGAAAATAAAAAACGCCGCACCTTCCCAAACAATGAGAAAAAACGGCGTTTTTGTAAACATTAGTTTGCTATTTATGTTTATTTTGCGTACTTCTCTACGATCTTGTGCATCTCGGGAAGTGCTTTTTCCATGTCGCTCACAAGCTTGAACTGATTTCTCGCGCGGTCAAGATTGTGATTCTCGCGGCTGATGCGGAAATAGGTGTCGCCCTGCAGATGGTCCGTCAGGAAACGGGCGCCGCACTCCAACGTCATCATGATCGCGGATTCGGGCAAATATGCGATCTCTGCTTCGGTCAGACCGCCGTTTGCCCCCTCAAGGAAGCCCTTGGTATAGATCTCGAAAAGACCGATATCGAAATTGACCTTGGAAAGATCCGTCTCATCCTCCAGCGCGGTGGTTGCACCGAAGCGGATGGAATCGCCGAAATCGTTGATCGCGTAGCCGGGCATGATCGTATCCAGATCGATGATGCAGACCGGATCGCCGGTATTTTTATCAAAGAGAATGTTGTTGAGCTTGGTATCGTTATGCGTTACGCGAAGCGGCAGCTTTCCTGCGGCATATGCATCCTCAAAAAGGCGCATAAAGCCTTCTCTTTCACGAACGAAGGCGATCTCGTCAGAGACGGAGGATGCGCGGCCCTTCACATCTGCGGCTACGGCCTCGGAGAACTGACGGAAGCGATCCGGCGTGTTATGGAAGTTCACGATGGTTTCCGCGAGAAGATGCGCGGGGAAATCGCGAAGCAAGGCCTGGAAATTACCGAACGCAACACCGCTCTGATAGAACTGCTCGGGGCGTTCAACCTTATCGAAGCTTGCGCTGTCCACAATGAAAAGCGTGGCGCGCCAGAACTCACCGTCATCATCCACAAAGAAGTTTTTGCCGTCCACGGTCTTTACGAGCGTAAGCGTTTCGCGCAAAGCATCGCCGCCGCGTGCAAGAATATTTTTGCGCAGATGCTCGGTCACAAGCGCATAGTTGCCCATCAAGCCCGCGGGATCCTTGAACACGCGCTTATTGATCTTCTGAAGAATATACTGACGCTCCTTGCCGGCATCGTCCACGGTGATCACGAGATGCGTTTCATTGATATGGCCGTTTCCGTAAAGTCCCGTGCTTGTCACCTCACCCTCGAAGGTGAAATTTTTGGTAATATGGGGAAGCTGATTCATAATGCATTCCTTTCAAAATATGAATATTTATTAAATTTACATTTCAATTATAACAGATTGCCTTGACATTTTCAAGTAAAAATAGTATAATTATTTGTAAAATCGATTTATTTATCAATCATTTTTACAAAAAAAGAGGTGAAATCATGACGCAAAGCGAGATCGTGTCCGTTCTTTGCGACCTTCATAAGATCACGGGCTTCCGTATGTCACTGCACAACGCGGATTTTGAAGAGATCGCCGCCTACCCTGCGTTGCCGACCAATTTCTGTGCCTACGTGCACTCGCTTCCGGGAGAATTTCAAAAATGCCTTGAATGCGACCGCAACGGCTCAAGGGCGGCGCTGGAGAGCGGCCATTCCCATTCCTACCATTGCCGTTTCGGCCTTACGGAGGTGGCAAGCCCGCTCTACAGCTTTGGCATACTCACGGGCTTTTTGATGATGGGACAGGTGATCGTTGGGCCGAGGCCTTGCGGCGAGCCCGTGCGAAGGATCCTCCCCGAGGAGCAATTCCGCGAAAAGCTGCTTTCCTCCGTTCCCACCGTTGCACCGCATATGCTCTCCTCCTACGTTCGTATTCTGACGATCTGCGCCGAATATCTCACGCTCTCCAACGCCCTCTCCATCTCGCACCAGGATCTCGGTGCGATGGCAAAAACCTATATCGGGCAAAATTATCAGCGCAAGATCACCTTGGCGGATATATGCAAGCACCTGGCTTGCTCAAAATCCACCCTCGTGAACACCTTCCGCAAAAGCTTCGGCACCACCGTGACGGCGTATCTGACCGAGGTGCGCCTCAAGGAGGCCGAGAAGCTTCTCTGCCGAAACGAGCACTCGCTCTCACAGATCGCCGCGCTCTGCGGCTTCTCGGATCAATCCTATTTCTGCAAGGTTTTTGCCGCAAGGATGGGCTGTGCGCCCGGTGACTACAGAAGGAGGTTGAGCAGTGAAAATTCTGCACACGGCTGATCTGCACCTTGGCGCGCCTATGCGCACGCACCTACCGCCGCGTGAGGCCAAGCTGCGCAGAGATGAGCTGATGTCCGTATTCAGCCGTCTTTTACAGCTGGCAAGAGCGGAGGGGTGCGCCGCCGTTATCATTGCGGGGGATCTTTTCGACAACGAGGCTGCCGCCTCCCTGCTTTCCTCCACCGTGACGAACGCGATCGAGGAATACGGCGAGATCGATTTCTATTACGCCAGCGGCAACCACGAGGGTGACGGATGGATCCCGAGTGCTCCGCCGAAAAACCTTCATATTTTCGGAAGCACACCATCTTATTTTCAAAAAGAAAACGTTACCTTTTTCGGCCAATCCAACGAAAAAAAGATTGATTATGATAATATTTATTTACAAAAAGAGCGGATAAACATTATGATCCTGCATGGTGCCATGGACACCGAGACCAAGATCTCCGATCTTTGCAACAGGCAGATCGATTACTGTGCTCTTGGCCACTACCACACGTATGCGGAAAAGAGGATCGATGCGCGCGGTATTGCCGTATACGCGGGATGCCCCGCAGGCCGCGGCTTTGACGAGCTTGGCGAAAAGGGCGCAGTTCTGATCGAAACGGGCCGCGATCGGCTGACACACCGCTTTATCCCGCTTTCGGGGCGCGTGCTCCACCGCATCGAGGCGGATATTTCCTATGCAAGAGATCTTCTTCATCTCTTTTCGATCTGCGAGACGGCAGTTTCCGCCGCCCATGCGGAGGATCTCGTTCGCCTGGTTCTCACCGGACAGAGAAAAAGCCTTCCCGCACCGGACACCGAGGCCATCCGGCGCCATCTTGGTGATCGTTTCTATTATCTTGAGGTGGAGGATGCCTCCACCGCCGCACCCGACGTGACTGCGCTTGCAAGAGAGCGCACGCTGTGCGGCGAATTTGTGCGCACGGTGCTTGCAGAGTCATCGCTCGAGGACGAGGAGAAAATGCGCATTTTAAGCCTTGGACTCTCCGCGCTCGGCGCGGAAGAAAACGGAGGTGCGATATGGAGCTGATCCGCTGCCAAGTGGATAATTTCGGCGTGCTTTCCGACAAGTGTTTTGATTTTTCCAAGGGGCTGAACGCCCTTTGCCTTGAAAACGGGCAAGGAAAATCCACGCTTTGCGCATTTTTAAAATGTATGCTTTACGGTCTCTCGGAGAGTAGAAGCCGCGACCTCGGCGAAAACGAGCGCAAGCACTACGCGCCCTGGCAGGGCGGCACCTTCGGCGGCTCGCTGATCCTGCGCCACGAGGGAAAGCTCTACCGTGTGACGCGCCGCTTCGGCACGAAGCCGAGCGAGGACCGTTTGGAGGTCTTTGACGAGCAGACGGGAGAGCCATCACGGGCGCTCGGCGACTGTCCGGGAGAGACTTTGTTTTTCATGGATGCGAGGGGCTTTGCAAGCTGTGCGATCTTTTCGGAGCGCGCCTTTTCCCCCACCCTCACAAGCGAAAGCATTCTCTCCCTGATCGGGAGCGAAACAAACGAGCGGACGGGCTCGCTTGCCACGGCGCTTACGCGCTTGGAGGCGGAGCGCAAGCTTTACGAAAAGAAGGGCGGTCACGGTCTGCTCGCAAGCACGGAGGCGGAGATCTCCGGACTCACACAGCGGCGCGTATCGCTTTTGCAGGTCAGCGAAACGCTGGTGCAAAGAGAAAAAGAGCTTCTCGCCGCAAAAGCGGCCTTAGCGGCACTCTCGGAGCAAGCAGCAAAAGCCCCTGCCGCTCCGTCAAAGCAAAACCGCCGTGAGAAAGAAAAGCGGCCTTCTCCTTTGCCGCTCATGCTCTCGCTTCTCTTGATGCTTGCCGCTCTGATCCTTGGTTTTTCGCTGACGCCCTTGCTCTTTTTCGCGGAGATCCCTGCGCTTTTTCTGCTTTTCCTTTCATTTTTCCATAAGAAAGCCGACCATATGAAAGAGGATGGTGCAAAAAGCGAAGCCCCTTCTCCTTTATTTGAGGAACGCTATCGCGCGTGCGCAAAATGCGAGCGTGCGTACGAGGAGGCCGCGCAGGCTGCAGAGGAGGCCGCGTATCTCGCCGTGCAGCTGGAAAGACTTGAGAAAAAAAGGGAGCGGCTTTCCTCTGCTCTCTCGGATATAAAAAAGACCGAGGCTCTTCTGACACTTGCAGGGCAACGTTATCGCGAGAGCCGCACGGAACGCACCCGCGCGTTTTTCTCGGAAAAGCTGATCGCGCTTGGCGAGGAGCGCGGAGAACAGTATCGGCTGGGCGATCACTTCTCCCCCTCTTTTCTTTGCGGCGCGCAGTATCACGATGCCGAGGCACTCAGCCGAGGTGAAAGAGATCGCGTTTCGCTCTCTCGCAGTCTTGCTCTGCTTTGTGCCATCCCCGAAGATAAAAAGCCGCCGCTTCTCTTAGACGATCCGTTTCTTTCCTACGACGACACACGCCTTGAAAGGGCACTTTCCACTCTGGAGACGCTCGGCAATGAATACCAAATCGTGTATCTGACCTGCTCACACAGCCGTATGCCGTAAGAAGAGAAAATTTCAAAAAAATAAAAAATACCCCTTGACAACCGAAAACAAAAGTTATATAATAGAGTGTACGACTTTGGGCAGAAGCCTAAACTATGCCCTTTTGCCGTGCAAACGTCACACATCTATGACGGGAGGGATGGTTTGTGAAGCTGGATCTTAGACCGCTTTTGGCAGGTGACCGCCTGCTGGAGATCGACTACGAATTGCCTCTTGACAGCCATACCGAGGATACCACGAGCTTTTTGTGGGGTACGCGTTTTCCTTCTCCCATGAAGGTTACGGGAAATATTACCAACACGGCCGGCTACATGAGAATGTCGCTCTCGCTCTCTGCGGATTATATTGCGCAGTGTGCCAGATGCCTTTCCCCTGTTGAAGGTCAGTTTTCCCTGAGCCTTGAGAAAACCGTTGCGCCAAAAAATCTGCTCGGCGATATTACGGAAGACAAGCTGGATGACTATGCAATTATTGAGGACGGATTTCTGGATATGGACGAGCAGTTGCTCGAACAGCTGGAAATGGAGTTTCCCTTGCGCTTTCTTTGCAAGGACGATTGCAAGGGCTTGTGCCAAAGATGCGGCAAGAATCTGAACGAGGGCCCCTGCTCCTGCAGTGATAAGGAGATCGACCCGAGAATGGAGCCCTTGCGCAAGCTTCTCCTGAAAATGCAGGAAGAAGAAAAAAACGATCAAAAATAAATTCACATAAAGAGAATGCGTTGTCGCAGACTCGTATCAGGAGGTAAACAACATGGCAGTACCGAAGAGAAAAGTGTCTCATTCCAGAAAGATGAAGAGACGTTCCAGCGTTTGGAAGCTGGAGAACCCCACCAACATCGTTAAGTGCCCTCAGTGCGGTGAGTTCAACCGCGCATACCGTGTATGCAAGGCTTGTGGCTACTACAAGGGTGTTGAGGTTATTGCTAAGAACGCACCCGCTGCGAAGTAATTTTTGCGGTTGCATTCGAGCACAAAAAAGCGGTTTCTTTTGCCGATTGGCAGAAGAAACCGCTTTTTTGTTTTGTCTCCCCCGCCGTCACGGCGCACAGGCGCGATACTCCGAGGGGGCAACCCCCGTTTGCTCCTTGAAGAAGCGGGAAAAATAATTCTGATCCGCAAATCCGACTGCAAGCGCAACCTCCATCACGCTGCTCTCGGTGTGAAGGAGCATATTTTTCGCTCGCTCCACGCGCAGGTGAGAAAGGTAAGCGTGCGGTGACATTCCAACCGTGGCGCGGAAGAGATGCGCAAAATAGCCAAGGCTGAAATTGCACTCCCGCGCAAGTGCCGCGATGGACAGCTTTTTATCCATGTCCGCGTACATCCGTTCGATCGCACTCTGCACGCGTGCACGCTTTTCCACGTCGATTGGGGCATTGGCAAAAGCCACACCGCGTGAAGCCAGGCCGAGAACGGAAAGCAAAAGCCCCGCCGTGACACTCTCATGGCAGGCCTGAGCCAAGGAATACTCGCGGAGCATTTGCTCAAAGATCCGTTCCAACTCGCGGTTTTTCGGTGCCTTGAAAATATTCTTTCCAAAAAAGCCGAGAGACCGAAGGATCTGATCCGCATCTCTGCCTGTGAAATGGATGTAATAGGACACCGAGCCCGAATGCGGCTCAAAAAAATACTCCTGCCTCTCACCCGGGAAAAAGAAGATCAATCCTCCCTCCCCCACCGTATGCTCACCGTCCGATAGCACAACGTGGCATTCGCCGCGCGCAATATAAAGAAAATGATAGTCTACACGCCCCTGTGGGCGAACGCTGCCGCGGCGGGTCGCTTCCGTGCGGTCGATCCCGCAGGAATTGAGCAAAAGCGAGGTCTTATCCGATATTCGTTCCGTGCTAATCATTTTCTGCTCCTTATATCACTTTTATAACACTATTTTATAATATTTCCATGCATATGTCAAGATTCGATGATTTAAAAAAAGCAGAAAAGTCCAGATATTAAACCGATTTATATATATACGAACGGCGCAAAGCATAGTAAAATAAACAAAAAGACGATCGGAGGCTTTTTTCATGAATCCCGAATCCTATGTAATTTCGCACACCGTTTCGCCCATGAAGCGCATTTTTGACAGCTTCATGCCGGCAGAGGACTTTTCCTATATTTCCGGCATGAGAAACGAGCCGCTGGCATTTTCGCTTGCGTATCGCTCCACCGCACCGAAGGGAGACAACGGCCGCGCGCCCGATACGCCGATTGCCGTGCGAGTTACCTCGACGCTTCCCGTTTCCGTATACAAGGTGTGCAAAGTTCCTTATGCGGCCTCCGAATGCGAGGATGGCGGCAAGGGTGCCGTTGGCGGATGCCCGGATATGCTTCTGCCGCGCATTGCAGCGCCCGAGATCCTGCATATGCCGCTGGATGCAAATCTTCCCTATTATGAGAAGGATCAACGCAATACGCTGAACGCCTCCTGCTTTGCAACGGGGAGCGTTTTTATCCAGATCAACGAGGATGGAAAAGCCCTGCCGGCCGGCGATCACACCGTAACCGTAGAGGTGATCGGGCTGATGAGCGGAAAGGTGCTTTCTACCCACGTTGTGACCGTGCATCTTGTAGATGCCGAGCTACCCGAAACCGATCTCATTTTAACCAACTGGTTCCATCAGGACTGTCTTTGTGACATCACGCACAGACCGCTTTACAGCGATGCATATTTTGAGATTTTGGAGAAATATTTGCGTGAATACGTCCAAAATGGAATGAATACTTTACTTTTTCCGACATTTACACCACCTTTAGACACACCGATCGGCGGCAAACGCATGAATGTTCAGCTTGTGAAGGTTCGCGTTTTGGAGAACGGTTACGCCTTTGATTTTTCGCTGGCAGAGCGCTTTGTTTCCGTCGCAAAAAAAGTCGGCGTTCGCACGTTTGAGCACACGCATCTCTTCTCTCAATGGGGAGCGGCACACGCCATCACGATCTACGGCGAGAAGGACGAAAAAGAAATTTGCCTTTTCAACCATACCACGCCTGCCGACTCTCCCGAATACAGCGCTTTTCTTAAGGCCTACCTTTCCGCATTCGCCGATTTCACCAAGCGTCTCGGCATTGAAAACGATATATTCTATCATATTTCGGACGAGCCCGTGCCTAAAAATATCGAAGGCTATCGTCGCGCAAAGGCGCTGATGCGCTCCATTTTCCCGAACGGAAAATTCGGCGACGCCTTGGACGATTACGCATTCTACAAGGAAGGCCTTGTGGAAATGCCCATTGTAGATGTGCAGAGCGTAAAGAATTATGAGGGCAGATGTGATAACATGATGCTCTATTACACGGGCGGCGAGCAAACGCCCGGCCTTGTAAACCGCATACTTTCAAGCGCACCGCAGAGAACGCGCGCACTGGGATATGTTCTCTATAATTACAACGCGAAAGGCTTTTTGCACTGGGCTTACAACAACTATTACGGACGCCTTTCAAACGGCATTTTTCATCCCACGCAGGACCCCTGCTTCTACAAAAATATTCCGGGCGTGACTTATCTCGTTTATCCGGATACGGACGGTTCTCCTCTCCCCTCTCTGCGCGAAAAGCAGATGCTCGCGGCGGTGAACGATCACAGAGCGATGTGCCTGCTTGAAAGCCTTACCTCCAGAGAAGAGGTGATTTCGCTCGCAGAGGAAGCGCTCGGAATGAAGATCACCGTGACTGCCGTTCCAAAAAATGGCGATGCGCTTCTCTCCATGCGTGAGGCCATCAACCGAAGGATCGAGGCGTGCCTTTAATTTTGGCGGTTTTATACAAAAAATCGGCAGAGATTTTTGGTTATCTCTGCCGATTTTCACATTTTCTTTACATTTTTTAAAGTAAAACTCCTTGATTTTTCAAGAGAAATCCGATACAATAACAGTAGTTACACAGTATATCTTCATCGGATTACAATTGAAAGGAGACATCTATGAAAAACATCATCACAAAGCTTACATCTCTTCTGATCGTCACGGCGCTCTGTCTTTCGCTTGCCGCATGCGGCACAAAGCCGAGCGGCTCAGGCGGCCCGCAGATCGGCGATCCGACCACCTTCGTTTCGATCGAGATCAATCCCTCGATCGAGCTGACGCTTGACAAAAACGGCCTCGTTGCAACCGCATACGGAGCAAATGAGGACGGAGCGATCCTCCTCTATGGCGAGGAGTCCAATATCGTTGGCAAGAATTACGAGGCGGCCGCCGCATACATAACCAATCTTGCCGCAGAGCTCGGATATATTGAGCAAGGACACGAGATCCGCGCCTCCGTTACCTCCGACGATGCAAAAGCCGCCGAAGCCATCCAAAATAAGCTTCAAAGCAAGATCTCCGCTACAGCAGAGGGCCTGGGTATTTCCGTTACTCTTTCGGACGAGGCTGCGTATTCGCTTTTACGCGAGCTGAACGCACTCAAAGAAAAATATCCGAGCAACACCGCAATTCAAAATCTGACACCCGAAAAATATAAGCTGGTGGTTTCCGCTTCCGAAAACGGAGATATCACCGTTACCGCCGCCGCCGAGCTGAGCAACGAGCAGCTGATCGAAAAAATAGGCAAGGCGCACAAGACGATCGAGGGCTATGCTACCGATCTTTATAAGCAGGCCAAGGCGCGCGCAGAAATGACCTACGAGCTTGCGATGGGCATTGCGCTGGACGGTGTATACAACGCGGTATATCTGCAAAGACTTCCCGCCATTATGACACACCCCGAATACAGAAACACCTTCTACTATGGTGCGGTATATCAGGCGTATATGACCACCGCGAGAACCTACGATGCGCTTGAAAAGATCCTGCAATTCGGCGAGGAAATGGTAAACTACGAGCTTGACGAGGCAACGGTCAACGCAATTGCTACTGAGCTTGGCATCGAAGACACCTCCGTGCTACAGGATAAGGACGGAAAGGTAACGGTCAAGAGCACGGTGCGCTTCGTTGAGAACTTCCTTGATACACACGAGCTTTCCGATGCCGTAGAGGACAGGATCGAGGAAATTCTCGACACGGCCGAGGATGCAGCTGAAATGGCAGCCATGGCATCCGATGCATATGCAAACGATCTTGCAGCACTCAAGCAGCAGATCGAGACCATCGTTTCTACGATCCAATCCACCGCAAGTCCGCTTCTCACCTTCCTCTCCGCAGAGGGTAAGGCAGAGCTGGAGACCTGCCTTGCCGATCTGCAAGGAACGGCCGAAGAAATCGCAGTTATGATGGAGAATGGGCTTACCGAAGAAGAGCTTGATGCTCTGCAGAAGTCGGCCGAGGAAAAGGCCGAGGCAATGCTTGTAAAGATCAAGGCAGATCTTTCCGAAGAGGAGCTTGCAAAGGCAGAAACGCTGAAGCAGCAGGCAGAAGCCACCATCAAGACGCTCACGGCCGAATTTTCGGCAAGGCTCGATGCCGCCGAGGCAACTGCGAAGGAGGAGATCGAACGCCGCCGCGCCGAGCGCAAGACTGCAAACAAGGACTGATATTCTTTTAAAAAAACGAAGGGAAAGCGCATGCGCTTTCCCTTCGTTTTTCCTTGACTTTGAAGGAAGAAAATGCTATAATATAATATATTGAAAGAAAGATACAAGGAGACCTCTTTATGATGCAAATTGAGTCCTACATCGCAAAGAATGAAAATGAAATGAACTATATCGTTGCGCACCCTGAGCAATACGAGGGGCTGCCGCTGCTCGTTTATCTGCATGGCGCAGGCGAGAGAGGAAAACAGATCGACCATCTCTATCGCCACGGCGTAGCACGCATGGTGAAGGAGGGGCACGAGATCCCTGCTGTGGTGCTTTGCCCGCAGTGTCCCGCCTTTTTTATCTGGAACAACATGGTGAAGGAATTGAAGGCGCTGATCGATAAGGTTGCCGCCGAATACAAGGTGAACCCCGATAAGATCCTGCTGACGGGCTCGAGTATGGGAGGCTTTGGCACCTGGGAGATGGGAATGTGCTATCCCGAGACCTTCGCCGCGATCGCACCCGTGGCGGGCGGCGGCGTTTGTTGGCGGGTATCGAAGCTGCGCTCCACGCCCGTGCTTGCTTATCACGGCGATATGGACACCGTGGTTCCCTATTCGCAGTCCGAGATCCTGGTGAATAGCTTGAAAAAGGACGGCGGCGCACAGGTTTCGCTTACCAATATGAAAGGCCAGGGCCACAACGACGGTATTTATAACGCCTACTTCTCCACCGATCTCGTAGAAAGACTTCTCACCTACGAAAAGAAGGATCACTCGCACGTATACGAGCCCTGCGAGGAAATGTTCTGAAATGTCGTTTTTGGTAGAAAACAAATACCGTGACGGAACAAAGCAACAAATTGTATAAGAAAACGCGCCTCTCGGATACTGCTTTTCCGAAGGGCGCGTTTTGTTTTTTCAATTACAGAAGATCGATCGCAGTACGCAGTCCGATCTCAAAGCCGGGTGTCAGAGAATCCTTGGAGATCCATTCCTCACGCGTATGTGCGCCGCCGCCAAGCCAAACGGCCATCGTGATCGCGGGAATGCCGAGGGAATGCGGGATATTTGCATCCGTTGAGCCGGATCTTGAGACCGGAGCCTCACCGCCGAGCGTTTTCACCGTGGCATTGATACAAAGAGCGCGAAGCGCCGAGAGCGCATCGGGATCCACATCCCCCATGCAGGGGCGGTCGCCCACCATTTCCACCTCCACGGTGGCATCCTTGCGCTCCTTTTTAAAGATCTGCTCATAGCACTTCTTCATATACGTCATGGATCCCATATCGTCCGAGCGGTATTCACAGAGCATCTTTGCCTCTTGCGCAATGGTGTTCACCGAGGTACCGCCCTCGACTGTTCCGACATTGTAGGTGGTTTTCGTGCCTTCCTTTTTCGGCACCTCAATTTCATAGATCTCCGTGATCATCTCGGCAAGCACGGCAATGGCATTACGGTTGCCGAAGCGGCCGAAGGAATGACCGCCCTCGGTGCGTGCGGTGACGAGGTAGCGATGCGAGCCGACCGAGCGGTCTACAAGGCAATCAAAGCTCGATCCGTCAAAGGAAACGAAGCGCGCGATGCGGCCATCAAAATCCGAGAAGAGCCTGCGCGTTCCCTTAAGGTTTCCAAGCCCCTCCTCGCAGGAATTTGCAACAAAGAGAATGCCATTTTCCGTTGGAAGCTTGTTTTCGCAGATATACTTCGCACAAAGCATCATGATCGCGAGGCTTGCCGTATCGTCTCCAACGCCGGGACAATAGATCTTTCCTTCTTTTTCCTCATAAGGCATCGGCTCAAGGTCGGGAAAAACCGTATCCGTATGGGCGGCGAGAACGGAGAGAGCCTTTTTCTCACTTGTTACGCCGTAGGGGAAGATCACGTTCAGCGCCTCGTCAATATACGCGCCCGCACCGCAGTTTTCATCAAACCATTTTTTACAAAACTCTGCGCGTTTTTCCTCGTGATGTGAGGGGGCGGGGATCAGGCAAAGATCCTTAAGAAGCACATACAGCTCCCCGATGTGCGCATTTACGTATTCCTTAATTTTCTGCATCGTCTGCCTCCAAAATCTTCATACACCTATTTTACACCTCTTGCGCATTTTTGTCAAGCAAAACAGAGAGAATACCGCATCAAACCAGATCCTGGAAATTCCATGTGAGCGGAAGCGGCAGCCAAGCCGCGGCAGAGGGCGGCAGCTCTGCAAACAAAGAGGGCGGAAGGTGTCCGTACAAGAGCTTCGCGGCGGTGGCGCTATCCAAGGAAGCATCCGTTCTCGCCCCATCGGCAAGGGTGCAGGACGCTCCCGTTTCATCCACGCAAAGGCACAAAACGCCATAGCCTTTGATCTCAAGATATAGCGTGCCGCTCGGCAGGGGCGAAAGCGAATGCTTCAGCTTTACGAATGCATCCGCCACGCGCTCGGGATGCAAAAATTTGAATTTGGAGGGAGCAAGCACCGTGATCGTCTGCGCCACGGAGGAAAGGCAGACAAGCTCCTCCTTCATCCAAGGGGCGAGTGTCAGCGAGATCGTTTCGCCCACCTCCCTTTGCCAAGCACAGGCAACGGAAAGATAGTCCTCTGCACTTTCCGCACGAAGCTCCGTGACGGTTTTCCCCATATCTGCGGCACTAAGATAGCCGATCGGGCGGCCCTCGCGTTTTGCAATATACGCCTCGCTATACTTGGAACGGAGCACGCGCAAAACGTCGCGCTCCCCCTCGGTTGGATAGCGTTTTACATAGCATGGCGCCTTGGCTGTCAGATCCCTGACGTACCGAAGCTCGGCAAGGGAATCCTCCGAAAGCGGCATAAAGGTTATACTCGCATATCGGCTTTCATCAAACGCGGCGCGGTTCTTTTCCGAAAGCTCAGCACGAAAAAGCGTTCCGCAGTCCTCAAAGCCAAAGCGAGCGTAGCGTTGCTTTTCTCCGCCGAGACGAAGCGCATCGTAGCCCTCCCGCTCCGCTTCCTTCATCGCAAGTGAAAAAAGCTCTGTAAAATAACCGCGCCCCGCATAGGACGGATGCGTTGCCACGTTGCCCGTGGTGGCAAAGCGAAGCGTTTCGTTTCCAACCGCAAGCTCCAGGGGATAGATCCCGACGGCGGCAACCAGCCGACCGTCCTCGAAAAGGCCGAGATGCCGCCCCATGTAAACGTCGTCACGCACCCACATTTTCGGCTGCCCGCGAAGAAAATCCACGGGGCGTTTCCGCACGGCGGCAAAGCTCGTATTTAAAAGACAAAGCAACGCGTCGTAGTCTTCCTTTTTAAGCCTTCTTATCTCCATTTTTCGTCATTTTCCTTTCAAAAAGAAAATAATTGTTTGCATTTTTTGCATTTTTCATTCAATCTTCAAGTGCTTCAATACGAAAGGTTTTGGTTTCTCCAAAATAGCATTCAAAGCGAATTTCCTTTGCATTTTCTGCGTATACCTTGTTCTCGTAAACTTCCGTGACCTTTGCCCGCTTCGGCAAGGTGAGCGTTTTTTTTCCGCCGCTTGCCGCGTGGAAGGTTATATAGTTTTTACCCACGAAAAGAACGTCCTCATCCTCACTATATACGTGTGCTCCCGCGAAGCGCGCGATGGCGCGGAGCACCGATCGGTCGATCAGCTTTGCACCGTAAAAGATCGAGGTGAAGCCGTCGCATTTCTTCAAGGAAACGGCGGGAAAGCCGGTGTTTGCAAAATATGCAAGATCCGCGGCGTTCTTATCAACCGAATGGAACAGAGGATACAGATAGCTTTCAAAATGCGAATAATGATACGGCCCGAGCCCAAAATAATTGTGGCGATCGAAGCGGCCGAAGAGCCTTCTGCGATCCAGCCCCTCGGTGGCGGTATGCACCTCACCCGAGAATCGAAGAACGGGATCGAAGCGATCGTTTTCCATTCCGATCTCAATACCCGTCAGCGCACTGATATTTCTCGCGGACATCTTCACGTCCGCCGAAGGATCGGCAAAGCCCGATGCGTAGATCCAGAGGGCAACCGCGCCCTCGCGGCGCAGGCGTGCGTGTATTTTTTCTCTTTCCTCCCCCGTCACAACAAAGCAGTTAACGAAAACGTAGAGCTTGTGCGGCGGTATTCTCTCGTCCGTGATATCCTCAAGGCTATACTGCGCGTAGCGCACACCAACATAGGGCAGCTCGTAGTTTCTGAGAAGCTCCGCGGTCTCTCCCGTCGTCTGGATCGAGCAGGTCAAGGGCGAGCGCTCACAGAAAACGTAGGCGACCTCGGTTTCCTTTCTGCGATCAAGCGTATAGGCCTCACGGCCGAGCGCCTGTTGCTTTTCGATAAGCGCATAGATCTCGGGAAAGCGGTAGCGGCGGCCGCCGAGAAGCTGATCAAACCACCAGCAATAATTATCACAGCAGATATTTTTTCCGTACTCGCGCTTCATCGCATTGATCGCATCGGTCTCATCAAAGACGTTGTATTTATTGCGAAAGTAGCGGTTTTCGGCGTGGGTGCGTGTGTCCTCCTGGCTGATATAGATCTTGCCGTGCAGGGCGAAGGAATCCTCCGCCACACGCTGTGCGGGTGCGCCGCCGGGCTGACGGTTCTGATACACGGAGGGGTTGAGCATAAAATCGTATTCGGGCGCGGAAAGCAGCATCGATACGAAGCCATTGCGCCCGGAGGTGAGCGTATTATCGCACCCCAGCGATCCGTAGCACATACCAACGAGGCGATCCGGCGTGATAGCCTTGATCACCTTGGCAAAATGTAGCTGTGCACGCGCCGTTGCCTTATGATGCGCGCGGTAAAAATCGTAAACGTGGGGACATTTATTCATATCGGTGAAGGCGCCGATGTGCGTGCCGTTGCAAAGAGCGGGCGGCGTTTCGGCGTTGGAGAGCATTTTCTGCTTCGGGATCGCGGCGTCATAGTCTGCCTCCATACCGAAATAATGCTCCTCGTAGGTTGGAATAGGAGGAGCATCGATCGAAACATCCTCTCTTCCCCAAGCGCGGCGAAGCGCATCGTCCGTGCCGTAGGTTTCGCGCAGATAGAGCGAGAACTCGCGGCGCACCGCCGCGCTGTAGCCCTGCACACGCCGATTTTTTATATCGATATACGGCAGACCGCTATACCATTCGGAGGTGGCACCTGCGGCGGGAAAGCACCCGATGATGCGCTCACTGTACGGAAGCGCCATCAAGGCGCGCCAAAGCTCGGTAAGCGCACGCCCCGCATCCTCTCGCCAGACGGAGGAGGCAAGCGAATACATCATCGGCAGATCTGCCTCATAGGATTCCGTAAAAAGGTGAAAAGGAGGTCTTGTTCCATCGCTGTAAGTGATGCACTCTTCGGGATGCTCTTCGATCCATTCGATGGGAGGATGCAGGCCGATGCGCGGAACGATATACGCATTCGGAACGGCGGCAAGCAAGGCACGCGCCTCATAATCAAAGAGCTCGATGGCGTTCGGCTGCAGCCAGAGCGTGTTGCAGTGCAAAAAGAACACGCGTATGCCTGCACGCCCAAGGCTTTCAAAATACGCAGGATCAAAGTGGATATCCTGCCCTCCGTTATCCCTCGTTCGCACCGTGACGAAGGAAGGCGGCAGGATCTCTCCGTTCACACTGAAGGCGGGACGGCCGCCGACCTGTACGATTTTTGCCATATTTACTCCTATCCGCGCATCTGCGCGTTTTATTTTTATACTAATATTATAATAAAGCATATTGACAAACGCAATAAAACATTTTATAATCAAAATATAAAAATTTATCATCGAGGAAAACGATGGAGCTACTGGTTTACACGAGCATTTACAGAGAAAAATTCAGAGAGAAGCACTTTCTTTGTGAAAACGACCTTCTCCTTTGTCTTTTAGAGGGCGCGTTCACGGTGAAATACGAGGGAAAGGAGCGGCAGGTGGAGGAAAACCAGGCCTTTCTCTTCCGCAAGGGTGTCCGCCACGAAAGGCACGCCTTGCGACCGATGAAGCTGATGCTGTTTCGCTACGTGAGCGAAGAGCCGCTTTTCTCCTCTGAGCATCTCGTTTTTTCGGATACGCAGCGTTTTCGCTCTACGCTTTTCATGGCAGAAAAATGCGCGATGCTGACGGATGCCGCAAGGCTGCGCTCTCATCTTTTGCTTGACCTTTCGGCACAGTATTCGCTTGAGCAGCAATGCCGCATAGTCGAACGCGAAAGGGATGCGGAAATGCTTGCCGCGGAAAAACGGATCCGCGAAAGCGTGACGAAGGGCATATCCGTTGCCTCCCTTGCAAGGGAAAGCTCGCTCTCGCACGTGCAGCTGATCCGAAGATTTCGTGCAGCCTTTGGATGCACGCCCTCGGAACGCATCAAGCAGCTAAGGCTGGAGCGTGCAAAGGAGCTGCTGATGCAGACGGCGATGCCGATCAAGGAGATCGCATACAGCTGCGGATTCGAAAACGAATATTATTTTAGCAATTTCTTTAAGAAAAACACCGGGCTTTCTCCCACAGATTTCAGAGAAACGACGGTGTGATGGAGGTTATATGCAAACAAACATTTACGATGTGATCATTATTGGCGGCGGCCCTGCAGGCTACACGGCAGCACTTTATGCGGCGCGAGCAGGGCTTTCCACGCTCGTGATCGAAAAATTTTCTGCCGGCGGACAGATGACGGAAACAGAGTCTATTGAAAATTTCCCCGGCTTTAACGAGGGCATCGACGGCTTCACACTCGGTTTCAAAATGCAGGCGGGCGCAGAAAAATTTGGTGCTGAGACCGTGAATGCGGAGGTGACGGGAGTGGCGCTTTTGCAAACCCCCAAGCGCATCCGTACGGCGCGAGAGGAATATCTTGCCAAGGCGGTGATCATCGCCACGGGAGCCACCCACAAGCATCTCGGCCTTGACGGCGAAGAAGCCATGATCGGGCGTGGCGTTGGCTACTGCGCGGCCTGCGACGGTATGCTTTACCGAGGCAAGACGGTGGCCGTTGTTGGCGGTGGCAATTCTGCCGCGGCAGATGCGCTTCTGCTTTCCCGCATTTGCAAGAAGGTCTACCTCATTCACAGAAGAGATACCCTGCGGGCAGAAAAAGTCTACCATGAGCCCCTGATGCGTGCAGAAACGGTGGAGTTCAAATGGAACTCGGTGGTAAAAGCACTGAACGGAGAAGAAAGGCTCACCTCGATTACGATAGAAAGCCTGCAGACGGGACAGGAGGAGCTACCCATTGACGGACTATTCATCAGCGTTGGCCGCTCCCCCGAGACCGCGCTTTTTGAAGGGCAGCTCACGCTTGAAAACGGATATATCGTAGCAGGCGAGGACACGAAAACGAATGCGGATGGTGTTTATGCCGTCGGTGACGTACGAACCAAGGCCTTTCGCCAGATCGTGACCGCCGCAGCAGACGGTGCGGCCGCCGCGCATTTTGCCGAGGAATATATCGCAAACTATAAAGAAAAATAAATAGGAGAACGGTTATGTCTTTTTTAGAGTGTGCGCCCTCGGTTTTCGTGATCGGGGAGGAGTATGAGATCCTCGTCAACGCGAAAGAAAACGGTATTTTGTATCTGGAGATCGGTGGCGAGGCGTTCTTTGAAGAAAACGCAGGCGTGCTGGCAACCGAGCGTGCCTATGCGAAGATACGCGTGCCGCAGACGGTACTGGACAAGGCAGAGGCATATACCGTGGTATACAGTAAAACGATCTGCCATCAGGCTTATTTTTCCGAGATGGGCGAGCCGGAAAGAGAAAGCTTTCCCTTCCGCCCGATCAAAAAGACGGACGGCGTTCGCATCTTCTATCTTTCGGACGTGCATAGCCACTTTTCTCTTGCCGAGCAAGCGGCGGCGAGATTTGCGGATGAAACCGATCTTTATATAATGAACGGTGACGTTGCCGAGGTGGAAAAGGAAAAGGATTTTCTTGAGGTCTCGATCTTCCTCGGGCAGGTCGCGAAGGGCGCCGTTCCCATCGTTTTCGTGCGAGGCAACCATGACACACGCGGCAAGCTTTCGCATTTTTATACGGATTTCTTCCCTGCCAACGGCAAGGACACATATTTCACCTTCTCCGTCGGCCCGATTGCGGGCATCGCGCTGGACTGCGGCGAGGATAAGCCCGACGATTACGTTTACGGCGCGGAATACGGCTACAAGAGCGCGTATGCGGGCATCAACCGCTTCGCTCCCTTCCGCCGACGCGAGCTTGCCTGGCTAAAAGAGCAAGCCCCTCTCACGCGCCCCTACCGCATCGCCGTTTCCCATATCTGCCCGATGCAGACCGCGCGCAGGGCAGGCTGCGAATTTGATATCGAGCGAGAGGTCTACACCGCCTTTTCCGAGCAGCTTTCGCGCCTTGGGGTGCAGGCGATGCTCTGCGGCCATATCCATAGGGCCTACACGATGCTCCCGGGTGACGGGCAGAGCCTTCTGCCGCATGACTTTCCTATCGTCGTCGGCGCCTTTCTTCGCGGAAAAACGGAAAACGGCGACGCGCTCGTCGGAGGCACGGCCCTCTTGCTCGAAAACGGGAAAATGCAGGTGCGCTTCACGGACAAAACCGGAAAAGAAACGGAAAGCACCTCACTTTCGCTCTGCTGATCCGATATAAAAACAGAGACCCCGGCGGCATATTATCCGTCGGGGCCTCTGTTTTTTCTCATAATTGTTTACAAAATTTGCGTTTTAAGGAAGCGCGACCTCGCGCCATCCATCCTTTGTCAGGATCGTGTGGGACTGAAATCCGCAATCCCTTGCAAGCGCGACCGCATCATCAAAGCCGCAATCAAGAAAATCCTTATTATGGCAATCCGAGTTGATCACAATGCGGCCACCCGCCTTTTTGATCGCGAAAAGAAGCTCGGCGCAGGGATAAGGCGAGGTTCGGTAGCCGCGCCCGATCGCGCCCGTATTGATCTCAAAGGGCTTGCCGTATTTTGCAAGATGCTCGACCGTGCTTTTTGCCATGGAAAAATATTTTTCCGAGCGGCGAATGGAAAACAGCTCGTCGTATTTTGTGATCAAATCGATATGACCGATCACGTCCCCCTGCGGTATCTTATCGAACAGATGCCAGCACTCGGCAAAATAATCCTCGGCGTATGCATCCTGATCGCCGCCCCACTGACGCAAAAGATTGTCCTGCATCATCTCAGCACTGTTATCCACCGGGCAATACACGCCGTTTTTCAGAAGATTATGTGCAGAGGCGATCACGTAATCGTACTTATATTCGAGAGGCGGAGACCAGGTATCCTGCTCGATGCCGAGATAGATCTCAATCTCGTTTTTATATTTTTCGCGTAGGCGAAGGATCTCGGCTCGATAAAGGCGCTGACGCTGCGCATCCATTGAGATCTCCGCATCCAAAACGAAGAACGCGTGTCCCGAAAAGCCCAGAGCGGAAAAGCCCTTATTGATCGCGGCAAGCACCATTTCCTCAGGCGTATCCTTTCCGTCGCAAAAGGTTGTGTGCGTGTGAAAATTCGTTGTTATCATTTTAATCCTCAACCGTTGCAAGGTACAGCTCTGTGGAATCTCCGACAGTCACGAGAAGCTCCACGATCAAGCTACCGTCGATCTCATACGAGGTGGCAGTCACCGCATCTGCCGTCAAAGTCACGAGGTGCGTATTGTGCTCGTTATAAAACGCGTATTGCTTCTTGCCGTTCACCGTTTTCAAAGCGGCGATCAGCGCCCCGCCCTGCACGGAAATGCTTGCATCGGAATCAGCCGCGAGGATCACGGTCGCCTCCTTCTCCTCGGGATCGAAGAGAAGCACCTCCCCGTTCTCCTTATACATGAGAACGGAGGAGCCGACGAGCCTATGGCTTACGATGCCGTTTTCCTTCATATCGTAAAGAAGCTCAAGATCCCAGTCGTAGATGCTCTGCCCGTAAACGAAAAGCTTCTGTGCGACCTCAAGGCCTGCTGCATCAAGGCCGGGGAACGCGCCGACCACGGCGCCCCATTCGTTCAGTAAAAAGCATTCGTCCGCAAGGTTGATCGCCACCCAGCGATTCTTTGCAACACCGTAGATCACGCCGCCGTACATAGCGGGAATGATATCGCCGACCTCACTTGTGATCCTGCCGCGATTGGAAAGAAGAACGGAGGACAGGCAGTGATCGCTCGTATCCAGAAGCTCGCTGTTCACATGATAGCCCCATGCGAGATTCGCAATGCTCGTATTCAAGCCGCCCTCCGCAAGCATTTTCTTATCCGAAAGGATGTTCGTAATATAAAACTCGGGGGCATCAAGCTCGGTGCGCGCACCGTCTCGCGCAGAGATCAGAAGATGATGCAGCGTATATTTTTGATTTTTTTCAACATACGTATACTCCTCGGAATGCTCGCTTGCCAAGGTAACGTACTGCAAAAGAAGCGTTCCGTCCGAAAGATAGAAAAAGCTTTCCTTCACAGCGGCAGTAGGAACGTGGCAGGTTGCAGTGAGAACGCCCTTTTCGTTATAGACGAATCTCGCCTCTGCAATTCCATTTTCCACATCCTTTTTCTGCTCCACGAAATAATAGCTTCCGACCTTGCGGTCGAAATCGGGGAGCCGCGAAAACGTTCCGATCGTAAAGGCCTGGCGAGCTCGCTCTCCCTCCTGCAGGCGGTACACCTTATTCTCAAAGCGAACAAGGTCCAGAACGCTCTCAAAGTCAAGGTCGTCATAAGCGGACTGCGCCAGGTTTTCCTTGGCCGCAAAGGATTTGCCGCCATCGTCATACAAGGCGATCGAATACAGCGGACTCTCCCCCTTCGTGACCGTTTCAACGGAATACCACGCCGCGCCGCTTGCTTCCCGAAGGGTCACCTCATGCTCCTTCGCATCCGTATCCGCAAGGGTGACCATGACCGTACCGCTTGCAAGATGCACCACGGATTGCGTACGTTTCCCCTCGGCGTTCAGCCCCTCGTACAAGGCAAGCGTGCCCCTACGTGCCACACGCGTACCGAGAACACCCTCGATCTTTTTTACCTCTGCGATCTCGGTCTCCACGGGATCAACGCTGCCGGCCACCGTCCAGAAATCCACGAGCGGAATGCCGGAGCGGAAGATCACCAGCGCGACCAGTACACCGACACACAGAAGCAAAATCACAAGGATCAATATCTTTTTTCTCACGTCATTTTTCGGCTTTTCAGCCTTTTCCTCTTGCACGTCCGCCGTCACAAGATCCTTTTCTTCCATTTTTTAATATCCATCCTTTCCTCTCGCTCTTCATTTAAAAAAGAGTCCGATGCTGAAAAAACGAGCACGCGTCCGCCCCTCTCGGATACAGACGCACCCTGCTTTGATGCTTTCTTTTTTCCATTATACACGCTTTTTTTCAAAAAATCAACCGTATTGCGCGTATCTTTTATGTATTATTAAAAAATTTTACTTCTTGCGTGTTTTTTTTCATGATGTTATTGACTTTGATACGCTTTTGTGCTATACTACAAAAAGAAAAACACAAAAAACGGAGGATAAATCCTATGAAGCACATCAAGACTCTTAAGACGCGTAACCTTTGCGCCAGCGCAAAGAACGGCGGTTGCGGCGAGTGCCAGACCTCTTGCCAGTCTGCTTGCAAGACCAGCTGCGGTATTGCAAATCAGCAGTGTGAGAAAAAGGAAAGCAAGTAATTCGGGGCTATCGCCTTAAGACATAACCGCAAACGATGGGGAGAGAGCCTGCGATCGGGTTCTCTCCCTTTCCTTCGTTTGAATACTTTTTTGGAGAAAACATATGATACATCAATACAAGCTTGCGGGAATGAATATCGTTTTGGACGTTACCTCCGGTGCGGTGCACGTGGTAGATGACGTGGCGTACGATATCATTGCCCTTTTCACAGAGAAAAGCGAGGCTGAAATCCTCACGCTGATGAACGAAAAATACGAGGGCAAGGACGGTATTACCGCCGCCGACATCAAGGATTGCTACGCGCAGGTCTCAGAGCTTCGCGAGAGCGGCCAGCTCTTCACGGAGGACACCTTTCGCCCAATGGCGGGTGAACTGAAGAAAAAGACTGCAGGTGTCATCAAGGCGCTTTGCCTGCACGTGGCGCACAGCTGCAATCTCAACTGCTCCTACTGCTTTGCAAGCCAGGGAAAATACCACGGCGAAAGAGCGCTGATGAGCTTTGAGGTTGGAAAGCGCGCATTGGATTTCCTCGTGGAAAATTCGGGCAGCCGCCACAACCTCGAGGTGGACTTCTTCGGCGGCGAGCCGCTGATGAACTGGGACGTTGTCAAGAGATTGGTTG
Source organism: Clostridia bacterium (assembly GCA_017938205.1). Lineage (GTDB taxonomy): Bacteria > Bacillota > Clostridia > Oscillospirales > CAG-272 > UBA1740. The sequence continues at coordinate 15,583 of JAGBCA010000030.1, read as the reverse complement.
CCTATGCAAGAGAGATCGAAAAGGAAAAGAACAAGAATTTCCGCTTCACCTTAACGACCAACGGTATGCTGATCGACGACGAGGTGATCGACTTTGCCAACCGCGAGATGAGCAACGTGGTTCTGAGTCTTGACGGGCGCAGAGAGGTGCACGACCGCTTCCGCGTTGACTACAGCGGCAAGGGAAGCTACGACCGCATCGTTCCGAAGTTCCAGAAGCTCGTAGAGGCGCGCGGCGGCAAAAATTACTATATGCGCGGCACCTTTACGCACTACAATCCCGACTTTCTTAAGGATATTGAGCAGATGCTCGACCTCGGCTTCACGGAGCTCTCGATGGAGCCCGTGGTTTGCGATCCCGCATCCCCCTCTGCGCTCACGGCAGAGGATCTGCCGATCGTTCTTGAGCAATACGAGAAGCTTGCCGAGCTGATGCTGAAGAGAAAGGCGGAGGGGCGCCCCTTCACCTTCTACCACTATATGATCGACCTCTCGGGCGGCCCTTGCATCTACAAGCGTATTTCGGGCTGCGGCTCGGGAACGGAATACATGGCCGTTACCCCCTCGGGCGATCTTTATCCCTGCCATCAGTTCGTTGGCGAGGAGGAATTTTGCCTCGGCAATGTATTTGACGGCGTAAAGAATTTTGAAAAGCAGGCAGAATTTATGGCCTGCAACGTATACGCGCGCAAGGACTGCGAGGACTGCTGGGCAAAGCTCTACTGCTCCGGCGGCTGTGCGGCCAACGCGTACCACGCCACCGGCTCGGTGACGGGCGTATACAAATACGGCTGTGAGCTCTTTAAAAAGAGAATGGAATGCGCCATCATGGTGGCGGCACAGGACATGATGGAAGAGGACGCGTGATGGGAACGCCGATCTGCGATTTCATCCTTCGCTACAAAGAAAGCAACGCCGTCCGTATGCATATGCCCGGCCACAAGGGCGTTCCCCTTCTCGGCCCGGAGGCCTTGGATATTACGGAGATCGCGGGTGCGGATTCTCTTTACGAGGCAGATGGCATCATTGCTGAAAGCGAGAGGCGCACGGCCGCGCTTTTCGGAACGAAAATGACGCTGTATTCCACCGAGGGCTCTTCCCAATGCATTCGTGCTATGCTCGCGCTCCTTCACTTTTATTCCCAAAAAAAGAAAACAAAAGGTTACATTCTTGCAGCGAGAAATGCACACAAGACCTTCGTTACCGCCGCAGGCCTTTTGGATCTTGACGTTCGTTTTCTATCCCCTACAGAGAACGCGAGCCTGCTTTATGCGCCAATCGATCTTATGGCTTTAGAGGAGATCCTACGCTCCAAGCCGCCGATCGCGCTTTATATCACCTCCCCCGATTATCTCGGAAACATAGCGCCGATCGAGGCACTTTCCTCGCTTTGTCATAAATACGGCGTTTTGCTTGCGGTGGACAACGCGCACGGCGCGTATCTGAAATTTCTCACCCCTTCGCGTCATCCGATGGATCTCGGAGCAGATCTTTGCTGCGACTCGGCGCACAAGACGCTGCCCGCGCTGACAGGGGCGGCCTATCTTCATCTTGGAGCCCGCCTTCCCGATTTCCTTTTGGATGCGGCAAAGGAAACGATGGCGCTTTTCGGCTCCACAAGCCCATCTTATCTTATATTACAATCCCTTGATCTTCTGACCGAGATCTTGAAAAAGGATTTTTCCGAAAGCCTTTCCGCTTTTTTGGATGTGGCAGAGGCCTTTAAGATGCGCATTGCGGCGCACGGCTTTGCTCTGATGGGAGACGAGCCGCTGAAGCTGACGGTGCTTCCGAAAGCCTTCGGCTACACGGGCAATGACCTTGCCGCGCATCTGCGCGAAAACGGAATTGAATGCGAGTTTTCGGACGAGGACAGCCTTGTGCTGATGCTTTCGCCCTATATTGATGCATCGGCACTCGAAAAAACCGCCGATGCGCTTTGCGCACTTCCCCGTCTTGCGCCGATCGATACAAGGCCGCCAAGACCGCATATTCCGCGCCGTGCCGCCTCCGTACGGGAGGCAATGCTTGCGCCGAGCGAATGCTTACCGCTCGAAAAATGCCTTGGGCGCACGCTTTCTTCCCTCTCTGTCGGTTGTCCGCCTGCGGTCCCCCCCGTTGTTTGCGGAGAGGTCATCGACGAAGAGGTCATCGGGATTTTGCAATATTACGGCATTACGGAATGCCGCGTTATGATCTGACACAAGGAGATTTATTATGTCTTGGGCACTGAAAAAGGAAAAATTTTCCTACATTCTCCGCTATTATCTTCCCTGCCTGCCGCAGTACGAAAAGGAAGTGACCGAGCGCCGCGCCGAGGAGCTGATCGCGTTTTGCAAGCGTGCACGCGTGGATACGGTGATGCTCTACGTGGATCTCAACCCTTATTGGTACTATATGCCGGACAGCGAAGAGCACGCCGACTACGTAGCCGAGCAAATGGAGATCCTTGCACCCCGCCTGCGTGCGGCAGGGCTTTCCTATCAGCTCAATTATCAGAACCTTTTCGGCTCGGTGGACGGAAATTACGATCACAAGACTCTTTGCGACTGGGACTGCTATACCGATGAATTCGGTGAGGTCTCACTCGGCGTTGGCTGTATGCTCAGCGAGCGTTTCCAAAGGGTCGCGCTCCGAAAGCTTGCGCGCTTTGCAAAAACCAAGCCCGATGCGATCTGGATCGACGACGATATCCGCATCCACAACCACCGTACCGAGCTGCGCGCCGTTCTCGAGGGGAGAAAGGACAAGGAGGAGCTGGACTTTGGCTGCTTCTGCCCCCTGCATATGGCGGCATTTTCCAAAAAAATCGGCCGCAAGGTCACCCGCGAGGAGGTGCGCGCGGCGATTCTTGCCAAGGGCGCACCCAAAGAGCTTGCGATCCGATACAGAGAATTTCAGCGCGAGGTTTGCAGGGATATGAACCGAAAGATCGAGCAAACTGTTCACGCGCACTCTCCCGATACGCGCGTGGCTCTGATGACCTCCGTGCCCGACGTGCACGCGGTAGAAGGGCGCAATTGGGGTGAGTTTCTCGAAAGCCTTTCGGGTGAGCACGATCCGCTGATCCGCTCGCACTTCGGCCCTTATATGGAAAGCGATCCGCGCGATTTTATCGGCTCTTACCTGCTTGCCGATCAGCTGCGCGTCAATGCAGAGGCGCAGTACACACGCGGCAGGATCGAATACTGCCCCGAGATCGAAAACACGCGCTTTACGCGCTATGCAAAGAGCGTGGGTGCAACCACCTATCAGCTGGATCTCTCGGCCTTTATGAACCACCACGGTGTAACGCTGAGCATCTTTGATCTGGAGGGATGCGTGCTCTCCGAGGAGCCCGAATGGGAGATAATGCTTGCCTCGCACCGTCCCTTCTGCGACCGTGTGACGCGTGAGCTTGACAAAATGAAAACATGCGGCGTTGGCCTTTTGACCACACCCGATCGCTATCCGCTGACTGAAAAGAAAAACGAGAGCGGCCGCATCAGCGCAACGGTACAAAAACGACCGATGGAGACCCTGATCGCAAGGCTTGGCATCCCCGTTTCTTATTTCACACCGCAACAGATCGATGCACAGGAGGCGATCCTTCTTGAGCGCGGCGGCGTTTGCCAGCTGACGGACGAGGAGCTTCTTTCCTGCCTCGGCAAGGGACTCTTCCTTGACGGCGGCGCGGCAGAGGAGATCGAAAAGCGCGGTTTTGGCAAATATCTCGGCGTGAAAAGCGGCGCGCGCGTGATGCAGGTGGCCGCCTCCGAGCGTTTTACGGAGCGCACCCATGCCGATGGCTCTGCCGTGATCATTCCCTCTCGCATCGGCCCCGGCGCATACCGTGATCTTTCGCTCACGGGTGCAAAAGCGCTCTCTTACCTTTACACACCCGCAGGAGATAAGCATCCGGGCTTTACCTATTTTGAAAACGAGCTTGGCGGCCGCATTTGCATCTATGCCGCCGAGGGCGATTTTGGAGACGGCTTTGCCTCCATTCACCGCGTTGCGGTGCTGAAGGAGATCACCTCGCGCCTTGCGCCCTCGCTTCCGACCGCGTATCTTCCCTCCTACGGCCTTACCGCCATTCGGCGCGACGAAAGCCGCACGGCAGTCTTTCTTGCCAATCTCTCCCCCGATGCGGCAAAGGGCGTGCGCGTTCGCTTTGAAAGGGCGCCGCGCTCGGCCTATATGATCCTCGCAAGCGGAAGAAAAAAAGAGCTTGCAGTTTCGGGATGCGAAGTGTGCATTCCTACGTCGCTTCCCATCTATGGAACGGCGGTTATCGTATCAAATTTCTAACTATTGTTTGCATTTTAAAGAAAGGAGATGCTTATGAACGCATTTTTTGATTTTTTAAGAAATATGAAAACAAAAGGAAGAATCCTCTGCTCTCTGATCTTGGGAACAGTAATAGGATTTCTACTGTTTTATATTTTCCTGCCGCCGCTGAATCCCTGCGCCCCCGGCTTCTGGATCTATCTTTTCGTGGTTCTCTTCTTTTATCTTCTTCCTTTTTTGAAGCCCTCCCTCTCCCCCGTTGTGATCATCGGACCGAAGGAGAAAAACAAAAAGGCAAAAAAGCAGAATGCAAAGCTTTCCGTGAACAAATGGGCGGCACTTCCTCTGCTTGTGCCTATTGCGGTGCTGATCGTTGGCGGCATTTTCTCCTCCGAGCTTTTCTTTGCAAGGCGGTATGCCTCGGTGATCACGGTGAATGAAGCGGAGTTTTCCGAGGATATGCCGAAAACCGATATGGCTGCGATCACCAACATTGCCTTGATGGATACCGACAGTGCAATGAAGCTCGGTACGCGCACGCTCGGCTCACTTTCCCACGTGGTTTCACAGTATACCATCAGCGAGTATTACACGCAGATCAACTACAAAAACACCCCACAAAAGGTTTCCAACCTTGAATACGACGGCTTCTTCAAGTGGCTCGGCAACCGCGAAAGCGGTATTCCCGGCTTCGTTATGGTTGACCCCGTAAAGAGCGAATCCAAGTACGTGGAGTTTGAGACTCCGATCCGCTACGTGGAGAGCGCCTATTTCGGTGACGATCTCACAAGAAAGCTGCGCATGAGCTACCCCACGAAGATCTTCGACTCGATCACCTTCGAGATCGATGAGGAGGGCAATCCCTTCTACGTTGTTTCCTGCGCACGCCCGAGGGTATTCCTCTTCGGCGCGATGGACATTGCCGAGGTGATCCTCTTCGATCCCGCAAACGGCGAAAGCGAGCTTATGCCCGTTTCCGAGGCTCCCGCCTGGATCGACGTGGTATATACGGGCGATCTTGCAACCGAAAAGTACAACTGGAAGGGCGCATATTCCGGCGGCTTCTTCAACAGTATTATCGGAAACGTTGGCTGCACGGTGGCAACCGATGACTTCGGGTATCTTGTGCGCGACGACGATGTTTGGTACTTCACGGGCGTGACGAGCGCCGTGGCAGACGACCGCTCCAACATCGGCTTTATTCTTTCCAACGCACGCACCGGCGAATATAAATTCTACCCCGTGGTAGGTGCAGAGGAGCATTCCGCCATGGAGGCCGCCCAGGGTGAGGTGCAGGAAAAGGGCTATATTGCCTCCTTCCCCTCTCTCGTGAACATTTCCGGGCAGGCAACCTACATCTGCGTTCTGAAGGACGATGCGGGTCTTGTAAAGCTCTACGCGCTTGTGAACGTGGAAAACTACAGCATCGTTGCAACGGGTGCTACGCAGACGGATGCGATGAGCGCCTATATGAAAAAGCTGAAGGAAAACAACATTGAGACCGGAAACGCCGGGGCGGAGAGTGCCACGATCACGGTCGAGGACGTGCGCATCGTTCCCGTTTCAGGGGTTGCAACCGTCTATATCACCGCAGAGAGCGGCGAGGTCTACAAGGGCTACCTTGAGGCAGACGAGGCCTTGATCCTTATTCGCAAGGGGGACTCCATCAGCATTTCCTTTGCTCGCGGCGAGGTAGAGAACGTGTTTACCATTCTCTCCTGGGAAAAGAAATAGCACAGTGCTTATTTCATAAGCAAACAAAAAAACAAGAGGTATTGTGAAAAACACAGTACCTCTTTTCTCATATACACAGATCAAGCATTCGTCCCTTTATTCCGTGCCAAGGGGTAGATTATTGATATAGGTCTTCGGAGCGACTCCCATCGTTTCGGAAAAAACCTTGGAAAAATAGAGCGGGTCGCCAAAGCCCGAGAGAAGGGCGATGTTTTTTATGCTATCCACGCCCTGCTCCATCAAAAACACCGCGTGCCGCAGGCGGACATCACGCAGATACTGCGTGAAGGAGACACCTTTTTTCTTTTTAAAAAGGGAGGAAAGATACTTCGGATCGTAGCCGATCTGCCTTGCGATCACGGGCAGAGATAGCATGCTTTCCGCAAAGCGCTCCTGCACGGCGGCAACGATCTGCGACACGGCGCTGATACGCTCGTTTTTTGCGGGGCGAAGCTTGGCCAAGGAATATAGCAGCACGCTTTCGCAAAGGATATCGATATTGCCCTCCTCGGCCTCGCGCTGGCAATCCTCCCAAAAGGGGATCAGCCCCTCGTAGCCGCTGAAAACGCCGTTGCCCGCAAGCACACCGAAGCGCACCATCAGCTCCTGCGCACGGCGACCGAAAAAGGAGATATAGTAATAAACGAGCCCCTCACCGCGAATGGAAAACTCTGCCCCGTCCGCCACGAAAAAGAGCGATCCGCGCGAAAGCGCATAGGCTGCGTTTCCAAGAAAAAGCTCTCCCTTTCCCTCAGCAACGAGATGCAGAGCGTGATGGCTTGCGCGCATATTTTTTGCCTGCGTCTGATTTGCCTCTTTGACAAAATGCAAGCAGATCAGGTCGCTTGATCGTGCGGGACTGAATTTACAGATATTTTCGTTTTTCATTGTTCTCTCCCCTTACAGCGTTTGCCGCATTCCTTTTTTATTTTAGCAGGCAATGACAAAAAATACAATCCCCAAGGCAAGAAAAAAACAACTTTTTTCCATAGTTTTATGGTAAAATCCCATTTACACCACCCGTCTATATAGGTATAATAGGAATAAAAGGGTGCGTGCCCTTAAAAAGGAGGAAAAGAGAATGAAAAAAAGAACCGTTAAGATCGGTATATTCGGCGGCTATCGCGGCTCAAGTTACTACAAAAATCTGATGGCGAACAACGGCGAGATCGTTGCCGTTTGCGACAAGAACGAAAAATACGCACAAAAAGCAAAGGATATGCTCGGCGGGGACGTTGCCGTTTATACAGACTTTGACCATTTTATTGAACACGAAGGCTTGGAGGCTATCCTGCTCTCCAACTATTTCCACGAGCACGCTCCCTACGCGATCCGCGCCTTGGAAAGGGGCATCCACGTTTTGAGCGAATGCACCTCCAACGGAACGATGGCCGAGGGCGTTGCACTCGTGCGTGCCGCCGAAAAAAGCAAGGCGATCTATATGCTGGCGGAAAACTACCCCTATATGCTCTTCAACCAGGAGATGCGCCGCGTATTTGAGGGCGGCACGCTTGGCAAGCTGATCTTCGCCGAGGGCGAATACAATCACCCGATATCGCCAAGCGATGATCTTGACTACTATATTTCGCTCTGCCCAAGCTCCACGCACTGGAGATACGCTCTGCCGCGCTCCTATTATATCACGCATTCGCTGGCGCCGCTGAAATACATCACAGGGGCAACCCCGAAGCGCGTGACCGCCTTTGCCGCGATGGACCCCGTGCCCGAGGAGAAGGATCGTCTGCAACGCGGCGTACCCGAGCGCGCGGCCATCGTTCTTACGCAAAACGACGACGGCTCCGTCTTCCGCGTGACGGGATGCGCGGCCTTTGGCCATCACGAAAACTCCTATCGCATCTGCTGCAAAAAGGGACAGATGGAAAATCTGCGCGATCACTCCGGCAACGTGCTTCTTTCCTACAACACCTGGGACGCTCCCGAGGGCTGTGAAAAGCCGAAGCTCTATCATCCCGAACTGGCCGATAAGGACAAGGAATTGATCGGCAAGGCGGGTCACGGCGGCGGCGACTTCTTCGTGGCGAGAGAATTTCTCGACTGTATCCGTGAGGGGCGAAGACCTGCGTTCGACGTTTATTTTGCAACCAATATGGCCTCGGTTGCCATTCTTTCGCACCGCAGCCTTCTTGAGGGCGGCAAGCCCTACGATATTCCCGATTTCCGCAAAGAGGAGGATCGCCTTCTTTACGAAAACGATACGCTATCTCCTTTCTACGGCTCAGACGGCTCTCTGCAAAGCATTTCTCCCTCCGTGATTCCCGATTACCACACGCTGACCGAAGAGGGACGGGCGCGCTACGATGCACTTGTGAAAAAATACGAAGAGGAAAAGGCAGGCGCGGCGAAATAAACCTTGCAAAAACAATACAAAAAATACAAAAAACTTGCACATCTGATATAAAAACGTTCGGATGACTTGAAAAAAGCGAAAAAGTATGCTATAATGATAAAAACGAAAAACGAGGTGTACTTTGATGAGTGATGATCTTTCCTTCAATGGCGCGGAATTTGCAAAGCCCGTGGAAAACAAAGGACAATACAAAAAGAAGCGCATGCTTTTTATTGCGCTTTACGTATTGTTTGCCGTGCTTTATCTGTATCTGTTTTTGGTTCCTGTCAAGATACCCGCGCTGATCGCAATTCTTCCCCTCTTTATCTACATTCTCTTCCTTGCCACCTGGCGCTACTGTAACTTTGAGTGGCTGATCCGCGTAAACGTTGGCAAGGTGAGCATCATCCATCTCTGGAACAAGAGAGAAAAGGAAAAGCTTTCCTTCGAAGCAAAATCCATCCAGAGCGGCCTGCCCGACACCGAGGAAAACTTCAAAAAGCTTTCCGAGGGCGCGAAGGTGATGGATTTCCGCACCGCTCCCGACGAAAAGGAGGCCTACCTCATTCTTTACGATGCAGGCGAGGGCAAGATCTTGGTGCGCGTTTCGGTTTGCCGCGCGGTCATCGTTGCGCTTCGCAGATATAGCGACAAAGTGATCGTTGACAAGGATTTTCTTGTGGTATAATTTAAGAGAAAAAGAACACCTGCCTTTGAATGGCAGGTGTTCTTTTTTTATACGGGAAGAAGATCCTTCAGCTTTTGCGCGGATGCAATATCCAGCATTCCGACCTTGATCTCGTTTGTTTCTGCGTTCGTACGGATGTGGAGGATCAGCGTGTAGACCCCTGCTTTGGCACGCATCGGCGTGGTCACATCCTCGATCGCGATCAGGGAGCGGCGAAGGATCGTTGTGATGCGCTTCTGATAGCCGCCGCCGTATACGGTGATGCGGTCCTCGGAGATCGCAATTCCCGCATTCTTATAGGAAAGATATGCGCCGAAGAGATGCACCGCCATCGTAATGGCAAAGGCGAGCAGGATCAACAGGCGAACGATCGCAAGCGCTCTTGCGGGCGCGGAAAAGAGATGCATCATGGAGAGAGTGAGCAAAGCAACAAGCGCCGTGATCGCGCCGATCAGGAGCGAACTCCAGGATACGAAGGGGAAATAGCGCTTTGCCGCGGTTTGTTTTTTCTCGGGCACGTATGCCGGAAGGATCCCTTCAAGGATGCTCTCCACCTCGCGGATATGGCAGAGCGGCAAAAGCATTCCGATCATACTGCCGGAATTGTTTTGCTCATCGCCGCCCTCATGATAGCCGATGACCTCAAGACGCAGCGTTGCATACCCAAAGATCCGCTGGATCAGCCCCTGCTGAACAACAACGCCCTGGATGCGGTTATAACCAAAGGTGTTGGTATGGCGAGTGAGAAGTCCGTACGAGATCTCAAGATCCGTTCCGTGCTTCGCAATACGGAAATTATAGTATCCGATAAAGGACTGCAGAATGCTGACGATAAACGTGAAGACCGAAATTCCGACCAGCACGATGAGCGCGATCACCAAAGCGGGCACGAGCACGAAAAACGCACCGCCTGCAAGAAGATCGTAGAGCAGCGGAATGAGGCAGACGTACACAACGAGAGCAAAGAAGCAAACGACCAGCATGGAAAAGGCGGCCGAAACGATATTCAGAAGCGAATAGATCATCTTCTTGCCGGAGGAGAACACGAGATCTCCGCCCTTGGCGGTCAAAACCTCATCGACAGGCGCTTCGCTCTCTTCTTGCGCGGGCACTTCGCCGTTCTTTCTTGCCTTCAGAACGGCAAGAAGGGCATCCACCTCTTTTTCGGTTTCGTAGATCAGGATCTCTGCCGTGCCCGAGGTATTGGCCGAGCCGCTATCCACCGTCAGCACCGCGAGACCGAAAAGCTTCTGAATGATGTTCTGCTTTTTATTGATCGCGTGCATCCTACGGTATTCGAGGATGGAATTTTTGCGGAAGAGCACGCCGCGCGTAACGCGGATCTCACCCTCCGTCAGCATATAGCCCGCCGTGCGCAGATAGAGCACACGGTAGAGGATCAGCACGCCGTATACCGCAAGAGCGGCAAGAACAAACCAAGGGATCGCTGCCGTGCGGATCCCAACAAATTCTTCCATTTCGTTTTCAATGATAAGTGCATCCGAAAATGCGAGAATGAAAACAACGACCGCCAGAATATCCGCAACAAAATGATAATAAAGATAATTCTTACAGAATTTCTTCATCGGCCTTTTCCTCCACTCTCTTCTCAAGATGCCCCTCCAGCGCCTCGATCATAGCATCGGCATCCGCCTTGGAAAGGCAGGCGAGATCAAAGTTTGAGCCTGCGGTGGAGATCGTTACGCCACTGAGCTTCATCAGCATCATGATCGGCCCCTCAAAGCGGTGCAGATCCTGGATCTGGCAAACGGGAATGGTGATGCGATGGCGGAAGATTACGCCGTGCTCCACCACGATGCGCTTCTCGTCAAATCCGTATGCGTACAGCTTGTATCTAAAATACGGAAGCACGAGAATAAATGCCAAGGCGATCAGGAGCGGAATACCGCCCGAAAGCAGAACGGCAATGCGCGCAACACCTTCGGGAATAAAGATCACCGCGGGGAGAAAGACGGCAAGCAGGATAAAAGAAACGATCCCGCTACGGATGTACCAGAGCTTCAGAGCTCCCTTGTCAAGCTTTTTCATTTGCATAATGATAGCCTCCTTATAAAAAAGTCAATTTATTATTCCGCTAAGCGCGGCAAATAATATGCAGGAATGGCAGACCAGCCGTGGCAGAGGCTGCCCGCATTGTCAAAGTCTCGCCATCCCTTTTCCGTCTCCCAGAACGTGGTGGCGCCTTCGGCAAGCATACGGCCGTATTTTTTCTTAATATCCTCAATGATAAAGGCTGAATAGTCAACATTTGTTTGCAAAAGTGCATCATAGAAGTAGGTATGCATCGAAAGCGTAATGGGGACGAGGCTCTCATCCGAGAGCATTTTCTCGACCGTTTGCTTATCACCAAGGCCGATCAGAACGGCAAGACTGTTGGCAAGAACGCTCCCTTTATCGCTGCCGGCGGTCATTCGGTACAGTCCCTTATCCTCCATATAGAAGGTTGCCTTGATCTTTGGGAGCATTCCCTCGGCCATGCTTTCGCCGCCAAAGAGTGCCGCATATTCACGGCAGGCAAGCACATACATGCCGTTCAACGCAAGATCATAGACGCGTGTATAATCCTCGGGCGCACGGCGAAGATCCTCATCGTTATCATTTCCCTCACTCCACTCGTAAAAGTTCCAGAAGGGATAGGGCAGGCGCGGAATGAGACCGCTTTCATCAATGCGGGAAGAAAACGCAGCAAGCATTTTCTCAATTGCGGGGCGCACGAGCGGCAAAACACTTCTGTCTCCCGTGTGCTCCACGTAATCCCGCACCATGCGCGGATAGCAAAGCGAGAAGGACGGAATGGCGTGTACCTTCGCGGTTGGGAAGCAAAGCGGGAAAAATCCGTTTTCCGACTGCCCCTCGGCAAAGAAGAGGAGATTATGGCGCTGTACTCTCGCGCCCTTAAAGGCGTAATACCCGCAGAGCATCTGATTGCGGCTATCCAGCAGATACATAGACTGCTCGCGCCAGGGGCAATCCTCGTAATGCTCGTGCACCGAGAGGCGCAGCGTATTGACCGAGGTATCGTATATTTTTTGAAGTAGAGGGTCGGAAAAGCGATGCTTTTTCTCCACAAAGCGGCGGCTTACCTCATGCAGAGCCATGTGCGAAACGGAAAGCTCCGCCGAATGCTCCACCTCAAGATAGCGTCCCGCCAAGCGGCGAAGGGGATGCATAAAGACGTTTCTTCCCTTCTTTGCCACGTATTCCACGGAAAAATCGCGGCCGCCGATCAGGCGCGGCACGTGTCCGTCCACAAGATGCTCGCCGTACGAGACCGTGAGAAGCTGATCCTCCGAGGAAACAAGATCCAACGAAAGAAAACCCACGCGCTCCTCACCGAGATCAAAAAGAAGCGTTCCCCGATCGGTGACCTCGCAACAAACAGCGGTGCGCAGAGGCAAAAGGCGCAGAGGGGATACGGCGCGGCGCTTCGGCTGCGGACGATCCTTGATCAAAACGGCAGCCCCCCACGCATCCACTGCCGTTACGGTGCTATCGTAACAATAGGAAAGACCAAGCTGCCCGGTGATGCTCTTTTTATAGCCGTTTTTATATGCGGTATTCTTGCGGCAAAGCACCTCCGCACCGCTCGAAAAGATCGGGCGGCCGCCCTCGCGCAGCTCAAACCAAAGGCAGGGCGATGCATTTATATAACAGCTACTGTCCACGCCGGGATGCCAGGCGAGAATACGGAGGGTATGCTCCTTTCCGTCTGCAAGATAGCGCGAAACGGCGCATTCGTCATAGAGCGGCGCATCGGGATACGCACCGCACTGCGAAAAGAGCACCATTTTTTCATCAATATACGCGGCGTAATGCCCCTCGGAGGAGACTGCAAGCGTTATTTTTCTTCCTTTTCCGCCGCAGATCGGCAGAGAAAAGTCTGCGTAGCTGTCATCCTCGGCACGGGGAAGCCAGATCCATTCGCCGTGTTTGCGTTTTTGCATATCGTACCTCCCAAGGGATCTCTTTTCTATAATATTAGCACATCCGTATATTTTTTTCAAGAGAAATAAGAATTTTTCCTTGATTTCTTTACTTTTTAAGATTGGTGTGCTACAATAGAGAAAATGTATTTCGGAGGAACGGATATGACTTCCCTTTTTGCAAACGCCTGCTTTATCGGTTGTGATGTTCACGTGATCGGGCGCAGGGTAGGCACGGAAAATCCAACGCTGAGGCTGAGACGGAAATTCTCTTTGGAAAAAGCACCGAAAAAGGCAACGATGCGCATTTCGGGCCTTGGCTGCTTCGTGCTTTACATCAATGGGCGGCGCGTGGGCGATGAGATGCTCTCTCCCGCCTTTACGGATTATACGAAAACCGTGCTTTACTGCGAATACGCCGTTGAAAAATATCTGCACAAGGGCGAAAACCTCGTTTGCGTGGAGCTTGGAAGCGGACACTTCAACCAGAGCGAAGAGGACACCTGGAGCTTTTACGCCGCGCCCTGGAGAGATTTTCAGAAGCTGCTTCTCTGCCTCGTTTGCGATGGAGAGACCGCTCTCGTCAGCGACGAGGGCTTTCGCGCAAGCCGCGTGAAGGGCGAGGACGGAAGGCTGCAATTCTGCGGCCCTTGCTATTATAGCGTGCTCCGCGTTGGCGAGCGGTACGATGCGCGGCGCGAGGACGGCTGGCTGGATATGGATTTTGACGACAGCGCCTGGATGCCCGCAAGGCTCGTTTCCCATCCCGGCGGCAAGCTCAAAAAGCAAGCCCTGCCCCCGATGCGCGTATGCGAGCGGCTGAAGCCCGTGCGCAGCTGGCGCTCCTCGAAGGGACGCGTTTACGACTTCGGCAAGGGGATCTCGGGCGTTTGCGAGATCTCGATGCGCGAAAAACGCGGCACGGAGCTGACAATGCGCTACGGCGAGGTCCTGCAGGGGGATGAGCTTGACAACACGCATATTGCTTGCTATCAGAAGATCGACCGTTTTTCCGAGGACACTTATATTTTTAGGGGTGGCGAAAAAGAGACATGGCACGCATCCTTCGTTTACCACGGATTTCAATTCGTGGAGGTGACGGGGGCAGAGCCTGCGGACGATGAGATCGAGGCGCTTTTTATCCGCACGGATCTTAGGTCTTTAGACGAATTTCACACGAGCGACGTTCACGTTGCATGGTTTGCCGAGGCGGCAAAGACCTCTCTGCTTGCCAACTTCCACGGTATATCGGAGGACTGCCCGCACCGCGAGAAAAACGGCTGGACGGGAGATGCCTCCCTCTCCGCGGCACACGCCTGCCTGCGCTTTGATATGCGTGCGGCCTACAAAAAATATCTTCTTGACATTATAGACACCCAGCGCGAAAGCGGCCAGATCTGTTGCGTTTGCCCGACGGCGGGCTGGGGCTATAACTGGGCGGCGGGCCCTTCGTGGGACTCTGCTCTCTTCTTTCTCCCCGAGGCGATCTACAAGACCTATGCCGATGACTCGGCCTATCGGCTGATCAAGCCCTATGCGAAGAAATACTTTGCCTATATGGAGCGCTATGAGCGTGACGGTCTGATCTGCGTTGGTCTTTCGGATTGGACGCCGCCGAGAAACATTCCGCTCACGCTTGCAACAAATGAGTTCTCCGACTCCTGCTTTTATGCAGAGATGCTCCGCTGCTTTGGAGAGGCTTTGAAGCGTTTAAATGACAAAAATGCAAATCATTATTTACAAAAATCAGAGTTTTCCAAGAAAGCGATCAGAAAAAAATACATCCACGGCGATAGCGCGGACAACGACTCTGCAGGCTCTCTTGCAATGGCACTCTTCTTCGGCATTGTGGATGGAGAGGCGGCAGAGCGAATGGCGGCAAGGCTTGCAGAAAAGGTGCGTGCCACGCGCTTCACCGCCCCCTGCGGCATTCTCGGCATGAAGGCACTCTTCGGCGCGCTTGGTAAATACGGCCATGCAGACGTGCTTTACAATATGCTGACGACCGAGGAATACCCCTCCTTCGGACATTGGTACGCACAAGGTGCGACCACGCTTTGGGAAGATTTCGAGGGCAAGCAATCCAGACTTCACCACATGTACGCCTCCCCGATGGACTTCGTTCTTCCCTATATCGGCGGCATTGAAAACGTCGGCGTTGGCTTTGACACAGTGCGCTTTGCTCCTTATTTATATAATGAGGACTGCGCTTCTCGTTACGCGGTGAAAACGCGCTTTGGCAGGATCTCGATCGATTGGGAATACAAAAACGGTATTTTCAAGGCGAGGATCGAAAAGCCCGCAGGCGTGCAGGCAACCCTCTCCGTGCTTTCCGCGGAAAGAGAGATCACCGAGAAAATAACGGACATTGAAATCAGATCATAAAATAAAAAAGCGAGGGGGCTGTCTCATTAAGAATCCAATAAAATCAAGGCAAAAAAAGAGAAAAATGCAGTAAGATCTATAATCTTGGCGGATTCTTAATGAGAACACACCGGGGGCGAACGGATTTAGAGGAGAAATCGTCGGATGATAATCAAGCGAAGCATATCTGTAAGTTTACTTACAAGTATGCAAGCGAAGATTGCTTTTCGGTGGCTCG